>NZ_QGTU01000004.1:0-64997 GCF_003182295.1 Pantoea sp. AG702
ACTTCGGTCAGCGCGCCTTCAGCGGTCTGCGACAGAGAGATACCGTCGTTGGCGTTGCGGGCAGCAACGGTCAGGCCGTTGATGTTAGAGCTGAAACGGTTAGCGATCGCTTCACCGGCTGCATCGTCTTTCGCGCTGTTGATGCGCAGGCCGGAAGACAGGCGCTCAATCGCAGTACCCAGTGAAGACTGAGATTTGCTCAGGTTGTTCTGAGTAACCAGAGACAGGGTGTTAGTGTTAATCACTGCCATGATGTTTTTCCTTTAAAAATTGAGCCAGATTAAGGCGTCTGAATTCGGTTTGCTCACCGACAACCTGATTATCGTCAGCCTCTGAGCAACCTTTAGGGAAAAATTTCAGGAATTTTCTGGCAGGCAAACCCGCGAAGACAATTAAAGAAGCGTTCTTTATTGGCGCATTAAATTTATCAAAAACAGGCTAATCTTTTGCCACTCGCTGCCGATACCCAATCTACTTAGCGTATAACCCGTAAAGGATTAACCCATGGCAAGTATAAGTTCACTCGGTGCTGGTACTAACCTCGATCTCAATACTCTGTACAATAGTCTGGAAACAGCTGAACAGACTAAGCTGACGCCAATTACTAAGCAACAGTCCTCTTACAATGCCCAGCTTACCGCCTGGGGCGTGGTGAAAACAGGCCTGTCAAAATTCCAGACCGCTGCTGCGGCATTGCAAAATGCATCGACTATTGCCGCCACTAAAGTGACCAGCACAAACACCGCGTTTACTGCCACGCTGGCGAGTAAAGCCTCCGCAGGTAACTATTCTGTAGAAGTGAGCCAGTTGGCCTCTTCTCAGTCCCTGCTGTCTAAAGCTGCTACCAGTAAAGATACCGATCTGGGCGATCAGAGCCTGGCTTCACGCACCATTACCATCTCGCAGTCCGGTCAAAAATCACCGCTAACCGTGACACTGACGAAAGATCAAACCAGCCTGGCCGATATTCGCGATGCGATTAATAAGCAGCAAGGCAGCGTCAATGCGAGCATCATTAAAGCCGATGATAATACCTATTATCTGTCCCTGACTGCGCGTGACAGCGGCACGGCGAATGCCATGACGGTAAGCTCAAATGATGGCAGTCTGTCGCAGTATATTAATTACAGTCAGGGCGGCAGCAGTAACGCGATGACCGAACAGGTTGCCGCAAAAGATGCACAGTTAAAGATTAACGGCGTGTCCATCACACGCAGCAGCAATACCATTACTGATGCCCCCGAAGGCGTCACGCTCAACCTGACGAAAACCACCGCAGCGAATACGCCAGAAACCTTAACGGTGGCCACGGATAATCAGCCCATGACCGCGGCGATTCAGGCCTACGTTGATGCATACAATTCGCTGCAGACCACGATCGGTAACCAAACGAAATACACTGCCGTTAAAGCGGGTGAGACGCAGAGTACGGGCAATGGGGATTTGTTAGGGGATAACACGCTGCGTAATATTCAGACCAGCCTGCGCAGTCAGTTATCCAGCGCACAGTCTGGCGGCAGCCTGACCACCCTGTCACAGCTGGGCATCACGCAGGATGTCAACGGCAAGCTGACCGTAGACAGCACTAAGCTGAACAACGCCCTGACCAATCAGCCAACAGATGTTCTGAACTTTTTGACGGGTGACGGTAAAACCACCGGTTTTGCAACCCAAACCAATAACAAGCTGACACAAATTCTGGCCAGCGACGGACAGGTACAAAATGCCACCAACGGCATTAATACGTCACTGAAAAAGCTGTCGGATCAATATGACAATGTGAACAGCCAAATCGCTGCAACGATGGCGCGTTACAAAACGCAGTTCACCAGCCTGTCAACGCTCGTCAGCTCTATGACGCAGACCGGCAACTATCTGACCCAGCAGTTCGCTAAACTATAACAGGAGTGGTAAGCATGTACGCTAAGTCCGGTACCCAGGCCTATGCCCAGGTCGGCGTGGAGAGCGCGGTGTTAAGCGCCAGCCCGCACCAGCTGGTTGTGATGCTGTTTGATGGCGCGCTGAGCGCCATGAAAAAAGCAGCTATCTTAATTGAGCAAGGCGATATCCCGGGTAAAGGAAACGCCTTATCTAAAGCCATTAATATCATCACTAATGGCTTACGTGCAGGCCTGAATCATGAAGTAGGCGGTGAGATTTCTGCCAACCTTGATAACCTGTATGAATATATGACCCGCCGTTTGTTACAGGCCAACCTCAATAATGACGTTGAAGCCATTGCGGAAGTCGAAGGCTTGCTGAATAACATCGCCGATGCCTGGAAACAGATTGGTCCTAACTATCAGCCACAGCAGGATACGTTTTAATGAGTCACCCACTCGCGCTGCTAAAAGAGTATCAGGAATTACTCACGCTCAGTAATGCTATGCTGGAAAATGCCAGACAAGGGCAATGGGAGGCATTACTGAGTTGTGAATCCACCTATGTTAGCAGCGTCGAGCGTGTGGCTCGTGATAACGATGCCGGTGTGCTTTCGGCGTTACAACGGGCACAGATTCGCCCCGTACTTGAGCAAATTCTCAATAACGAAACTACGCTGAAAACCTTATTAGGTGAGCGCATGCAAGAGCTGCGCTCTCTGGTCACGACGTCAACGCAGCAACAGAACATCATGACCTCTTACGGTAATATGGCAGGCAATATTCTTTATCCTAAAGAGCAGTAAAGCCCGGCTTTAGCGGGTGGAAACTATATTTTTAATTCACCCGCGTAATTTCTCCACTCTTATCCCATACTTCCAGTTCCCTCTCCTCTGACTGGAAACGCGTCATGCACAACCCAACCCTATTGCAGTTTTTCCACTGGTATTATCCCGATGGCAGCAAACTGTGGCCGGAAGTTACGGAAAAAGCCTCACTGCTCAATGATATAGGCATCAACATGGTATGGCTCCCCCCCTGTTATAAGGGTGAATCCGGTGGCTATTCGGTGGGTTATGACAGCTATGATTTGTTCGATTTAGGCGAGTTCGAACAAAAAGGCAGTAAAGCCACAAAATACGGTGATAAACAGCAATTACTGGATGCGGTAAATGCGTTACGCAGTCACGATATCGGCGTACTGCTGGATGTTGTGGTGAACCATAAAATGGGCGCTGACGAAAAAGAGCAGATTCGGGTCAATCGGGTTAATCCCGATAATCGCGATGAAATATACCCTGATGTTATAGAGTGTGAAGCCTGGACACGATTTAACTTCCCTGCCCGGGCAGGACAGTATTCTAAATTCATCTGGGACTATAAATGTTTCAGCGGTGTCGATCATATTGAAAACCCCGATGAAAATGGCGTTTTTAAGATCATCAACGATTACACCGCAGAGGGCTGGAACGACCAGGTAGACAGCGAGCTCGGTAATTTCGATTACCTGATGGGTGCCAATATTGACTTCCGTAATAATGCTGTGAGCGAAGAGCTTAAATACTGGGCGCGCTGGGTGATGGAACAGGTGCCCTGCACCGGATTCCGACTGGATGCCGTAAAACATATCCCGGCGTGGTTTTATAAAGCGTGGATCGACCACGTTCAGGAAGTCGCCAACGAACCTTTATTTATCGTGGCGGAATACTGGTCTTTTGAAACCGACAAACTGCAGGAATATATCCACCAGGTTGACGGCAAAACGATGCTCTTTGATGCACCCCTGCATATGAACTTTCATCAGGCCTCTAAAGCGGGCAGCGCCTACGACTTGAGCAAAATCTTTGATAACTCACTGGTTCTGGCCGATCCCTGGCATGCCGTAACCATCGTCGCAAACCACGATACGCAACCGTTACAGTCGCTGGAAGCCCCTGTTGAAGCCTGGTTTAAACCGCTCGCTTACGCGCTTATTCTGTTACGTGAGCAAGGTGTACCGACAGTGTTCTATCCCGATCTTTTCGGTGCCAGCTATCAGGATGAGGGCGGTGATGGCGACGTTCACCAGGTCGATATGCCCGTTATTCCCGAACTCGAAGGTCTGATCCGAGCCCGCCAGCTATTTGGCTGGGGCGCACAAACCGATTATTTCGATCATCCAAACTGTGTAGCCTTTAGCCGAAGCGGCACGGCGGAAAAGCCCGGTTGCGTGGTGATCATGTCAAACGGTGAGGCGGGAGAAAAACACATTGCGATGGGCGAAGGCTATGCCGGAAAAGTGTGGCGTGACTATCTTGGGCATAAATCAGAGACCATTACCACCGATGATAATGGCAGCGCGCTGTTTAGCTGTAATGGTGGCAGCGTGAGCGTCTGGGTTGTTGAAGCATAAACAGAGGTTGCCAACGCCACCAGATTGACTGATTCACCCGTGTGACTATGCTGAGAGCGGTCTCTGGACCGCATTCAGCCAATTATTTTGCTAATGCCGGCCGCATAATTTCAGGCTCGATATTTTGAATAACGTCGGCATTAGGCTGTTTTGCCACTTCCTGCTCTGCTTTCTGGCATTCAACGGTCGGCTTTTCGACCTTGCGCAGGGTAAGACCATCGTATTCCAGCTCACCGTTATCGACGTCCAGCGTCATCACCCGCACCTGACGCGTCACATTGACATAATCGCCATTGAGTTGGGTCAGCTTGCCTGGTTTTGCAATGACACGCTGCCACTGGCGGCAATCCAGAGTGCTGCCATCGGCATTGACGATCAGACTGGCAATCGCCTTATCGCTAATCAGATCGCTTTGTGGCCCTACTGTCTGCCAGTTACCCTGCAAATTTGCCGGAGCAGGCGTTTGCACCGCACTCTCATAACTATTGATTTGTGCGCAGCCACTTAGCGCCAGAGTGGCAATCAGCATCCAGTTTTTCATTTTTTAATCCCTAAAATCCGGTCAATGGCGGCTACGTTATAATTTTTACGGTAAGGTGCGCAAGCTATCTGAATGCTGCCCTCAGCGTAAAACTGCATTTTCTGACGCTTTCATCGCGCACGGGCAACATTTATCAATATCAGCACCGCGAACTGACCGTTTTTCATCCTGCACCGCTTAGCCTGACAAGCCAGACGCAACAGGCTACACTGTCGCCCTGCACTACCTATCAGGAAACCTGCAATGAAAACTCCAGAAGCTTATTACGCCGAGGCTCGCGCCCTGTTTTTTACCGCCCACGCGGATTTCCAGGCAGCATTAGACGAACTCACAGAAAGCGATGCCCGCGCCGCCAATATGTCACTGCGTGAACTACGTGAATGGCATGCTGAACGCATCTACGCGGCTTTTTTACGCCAGAAGAACCTTGATGGTATGATTTTCTCGATCCAGCTGGCTGAACCGGATAAAGCCGTCGCTGCCGAGGCCATAGAACGTTATCTCAGATCGCATGCGGAATCACTGGGAATGAGCTGGGAAGAATTCTGTATTAAAAATGAACTGTAGTAAGCAGGTCCTGGCGGGACAATGAAAATACCGCTGATGTCATCGCCCTGTTAACCATCAGGATGGGTTCGCTGAGCCTCTCCTTTTTCCGGCGTCGCTGGCGACAGACAACACACTTATCGCCAGCGTTTGCCATTACTCTTCCTGCGCCATTTTGCCTCTCACTTCAACATACTTAGCGACGGCCAGCAGCCGGTTAATGTGAGTAAGCAGTAAATCAATATCCGACTGCATAAATTCAGATGATGAACGTGAAGCCGTCACTATCGCATCCTGAACCGTTTCGGAGATGGTTAATGCGTTATCTTGTTTCGCCTGGACCAATAAAGCTGCCACCAACAATGACTGTGCTTCTATCTGCGCAGTCAGTTCCTTAGCGTCGACATCCATTTTTGCTAGTTTGAGCAGAATATCTATAACCAATTGTCGCATTGCACTTCTCCTGGTGAGTGAGCGCACTTAGTGTTGTGAACGCACTCAGAGTAAACCAGATGACGGTGCTTTTCTACGCGACGCGGAAAAAACGAATTAAGATAAACATCAGCTTGATACTGTTTTTATTTACAGTAAAATGGCGAGGCGATTTTGCCCTTAAGGGATTGTTAACATGTTTGTAGAGTTAATTTACGATAAACGTAATGTCGCGGGCCTGCCAGGAGCGCGTGAGATGATTTTAGCAGAACTAGAGAAACGGGTGCATCGCGTGTTCCCTGACATTGAGGTTAAGGTCAAGCCTATGGAGCGGAATGCGATAGAGACCGATCTCAGTAAGAACGAGAAGGCGACAATAGCGCGACTCGTGGAAGAGATGTTTGATGAAGCAGAATTCTGGCTGGTGGCTGATTAATCCGTTAACCGCCACCGCCTCAGTCAGCGGGGGATGGCTTAACTCTCCTGCTCGCTGTGGTTAATTTCGATTTCGATATCCTGAATGGCCGTCTCCAGATCTTCCAGTAACGTACCCTGTTTGTTCAGCAGCGCGTCAATGCGGGCTGCGTTTCCTTCATCTTTATACTCGCCGGCGTCAAAGGCTAACCAATGTGCAGAAAGCGTCTCAGTGTTCGTCTGTGCATAGTGACGCATTTCTTTCAGCTGAGATGCCACGTCACGCAGATAATCTGTTTTGCTTTTGGTTTCGATTGAATCAGTCATGCTGTGTTTCCTTATGGTTGTTTATCCAATGAAAATGTCGCCTGGAGATTTAAAGGTAGAACAATATAGCGACTTTGCATTAGGAATAATCGGAACTCACTAGCGTGAGTGACATGAGCGGAAAACGGTAGGATGAGTAAGCACCATGAAAGCAAAGCGTCAATGCGTAAGCTTAGTCGCTATAAGTAAGGGTGCCCATTTTTGAGCGAGCCCCACTGATTGAGGGGAATTGTGACGGTCTGGTTTAGCTGGACTAGACTTAACAGACTCAAAAAGGAGCGAAGCATGCATACACATCACAGTAACGAACAGCGTAAACATGAGGGCGATGTCAGCAAAGGTTTACCCGAAGCGGCACCTCATGCAGGCAATGCCTATGAGGAAGACGATCATCCCGCTAAGGATGCACCTAAGGATCACGGGGAAGTCCCGAGAAAAAATGATGACAGTCAGGATGATAAAAAAGACCCTTTTAAAGCGTCCTGAGTGGTTTTATCGCGAGCATGTTCCGCGCCGGGGCATGCTTTTACCTGCTCAATCAATGCCTCATCATTAAAAAGCACGTCATCGAATACCCTGTATTTACATCCGTATCGTCCCTGCAGTAACAGACCTGTATCATTTTTAACTTCGCCTGACGTAATCCTTATCGCCAGGAAATGCACGAAGAGTGAGGCATGCAATTTAGATTACAAAGCCAAAAAACAGCGCAACGATGTGTTTGCATCCCGTTAGCATGCCATCACGCCTTTTTAAGTAAATACGGCTCGCCGTCACTCAGGATTGTTTATGAAGGTAGTCCACCAGCATTTCAAGATTAACCCTGTGAGGCCCATCTGGATAAAACACGCCCTGCGCCGGTCGGTTAGCATCAAATAACGCCTGCAAATCCAGATCGTCATCCAGTAACTGAATAGAGCCCTTGACCAGCTTATATGAAATCACCCTGCATGTGCCTTCAGGGATCTTGCTTAAAGAGTCAGAGCCTTGAACGTCAGAATAAATCTCATATTTAATCTGCCCACCGCTATTTGAGTTAGCGAGCAGAGTTTGAATTAAGTATTTCATTTTAACCAAAGGATGGGTAAACAAGGATATTACATTAACGCGGAGCAATTTTTTTAAAAAGTTAAATCTTTTAATCAGATATTATTTCTTATAAACCTGCTCATTCTCACTTTATGCTGACAGGCCTTGCCTGGTTTGCTGCTCACGCCCTGCCAGGGGTGCCTTCACCGCGGGATGAGGCAACATGTTCACAGCCTTACCTCTATACCGCCACCCACATTAACACTGAGTTTTTATCGAAAGGAGTTTAGATAAACAAAGCCATCTTTCATTCGTACCGCCGCGACCCTTCTTATTTATTATCGAAAAATATCTTTCTTTTATCAGCGATGTCATCGCATTGAAACTGAAGAAAACCTTATATTGCTGTTCGAGATACCGCGGCAACACTCTTGAAAAATAGCTTGTAAGTTAAATAAAAATTAAACAAAACCCTGTGAAGGATAATTGTTTTCACTCAGGCGTGTTAATTCCAGTCAGGATAAAAATTCTTTTTTTTGCGATAGCACAGGTGATGTAAATAAAGGTTATCTCTTACGGAGGCAATAAATTTTAAGGCGTACGTTTGGCGGGTTGTCAGACGTGAGTTAACCGGCTTAGTGGCCAGTATAGGGGTCGGTCAGTCTGTTTTTATCGATTTACACTTTTGAACTTGTTCGCCAGTCAGCCGCGGCAAACTCCTTCACTGAGGGGTTATCAGGTGTATGACGGCGTGGATAAGGAATAAGGATAAGAAAAAGCAGCGCTGGATGCCCTATCACAAACACGCACTCTGCCCTGGCTCTACCACAACCCAAAGTCCACCTTGCACGAACCTGATATTCCCCCGTCAGTGACGTGACTACACCTGCATATTCATGATGTCGGTATAAGCCGAAACCAGCTTGTTCCTGACCTGAATTCCCATCTGCATTGAGATGGATGATTTTTGCAGATCGACCATCACATCATTCAGCGCGATCCCGGGCTTACCCATTTCGAAATCCTGCGCCTGGGTGCGTGCAGAAGTCTGCGTTTCGCTGATTTTATCCAGCGCGGCCTTCATGGTCGCACCGAAGTCGATATGGCTGGTGACGTCGTTACTCTTGTTGTTGGCCTGGAGCGACGTCATCTGTAACTGCTGTAAAACACCCTCGATTGCCTGCACTGACATGGCTGTTACCTCACTGAAAAGAGATGAAGATTTTTGATGTGCGGAGAAGTTAACACATTGTCAATAAGACAAAGCCCCTAAATGGCGCTAAAAACCGTGGCTTATTCACCCATCGAATTTTGCGTTTCATCAAATAATGCCAGGCATTGAAGTGGAAATTTTATTTATGCAGGTCAGGGAGTCTGTTTTGCCATCACAACTAACCCGGTCAATTACGTCAGGCAGGAATCGGTCATGAATGCGAGTGCAGCCGCCACACAAGATCAAGACAAGAAAGGCTTCGGTGACCTTCTCGCTCGCCTGCGTGCTAATCCACGCATACCTTTAATCGTCGCCGCCGCCGCTGCTATTGCAGTGGTGTTTGCATTGGTCCTTTGGGCCAAGACACCTAACTACAGCGTGCTGTTCAGCAATCTCTCAAACGAGGATGGCGGCGCCATTGTCACGCAGTTGACGCAGATGAATGTACCTTATCGTTTTGCCGATAACGGTGGCGCATTGATGGTCCCTGAAGACAAAGTGCATGAACTGCGTCTGCGTCTGGCGGAACAGGGCCTGCCTAAGGGTGGCAACGTCGGCTTTGAGCTGCTGGATAAAGAGAAGTTCGGTATCAGCCAGTTTAGTGAGCAGGTTAACTACCAGCGCGCACTCGAAGGCGAGCTGGCACGTACCATCGAATCACTGGGGCCGGTTAAAACCGCGCGCGTGCATCTGGCCATGCCTAAACCTACTCTGTTTGTGCGTGAGCAAAAGGCCCCTTCTGCGTCCGTAACCTTAACGCTGCAACCGGGTCGCGCACTGGACGAGGGTCAGATTCAGGCGATTACCCACATGGTTTCCAGCAGCGTGGCGGGTTTACCTCCGGGCAACGTCACCGTCGTGGATCAGAGCGGTCATCTGTTAACGCGTTCTGATGCGGTGGGTCGTGACCTGAATGACGCACAACTTAAATATGCTGCCGAAGTGGAAGCCCGTTATCAGCAACGCATTGAAGCTATCCTGAATCCGATTCTGGGCCAGGGCAACGTGCATGCACAGGTTACCGCGCAGATTAACTTTGATACCAGCGAGCAGACAGACGAGAAGTATCAGCCAAATGGCGACCCCAAAAATGCGTCAATCCGCTCACAGCAGACAAGCACCAGCGAGCAGTCTGGCAGCCCTTATCCTGGCGGCGTGCCTGGCGCGCTGTCTAATCAGCCAGCGCCCGCGAATACTGCGCCGGTCAATGCACCGAACACCAACGCGGCCAACGGGCAGAATGCGAATGGCCAGAACAATGCCGCAAATGGACAGCGTACCAGTACCGCCTCGGCCAGCAGCGTGCCAACCAACTCTCGCCGCGATGACACGGTGAACTATGAGCTGGATCGCACCATTCGCCATACCAAAATGAATGTGGGAGATGTGCAGCGTCTGTCCGTCGCCGTGGTGGTGAACTATCGCGAAGATGATAAAGGCAAAGCGCTTGCACTTAACGAGCAGCAGCTGAAGCAGATTGAAGACCTGACGCGTGAAGCCATGGGCTATTCACAACAGCGTGGTGACAGCGTCAACGTGGTGAACTCGCAGTTCAATACCACCGAACCTACTGTCAGCGAACTGCCCTTCTGGCAACAGCAGTCCTTCTTTGACCAGCTGATAAGTGCAGGTAAGTGGCTGCTGGTGGCACTGGTTGCCTTCATCCTGTACCGCAAAACGGTTCGTCCACACGTACTGCGTAAGAAAGAAGCTGAGAAAGCGGCTGCAGAAGCGATGGCTGCCCGTGCTGCACAGCAAAACGATCAGGAAGCTTACAGCGTCCAGCTCAGCAAAGATGAGATGGAGCAGGAACGCAAAACTAATAACCGCATGAGCGCTGAAGTCATGAGCCAGCGTATCCGCGACATGTCTGAAAACGATCCGCGCGTCGTGGCGCTGGTTATTCGTGAATGGATGGGTAACGAACTATGAGTCTGACCGGTACTGAAAAAAGCGCCATTCTGATGATGACCATTGGCGAAGAACGCGCGGCGGAAGTGTTTAAGCATCTGAACCAACGCGAAGTGCAGCACCTGAGCTCGGCAATGGCCAGCATGCGTCAGGTATCCCATAAGCAGCTGACTGAAGTGCTGCGTGAGTTCGAAGCCGATGCCGAGCAGTTCGCGGCGCTGAGCCTGAACTCCAACGACTACCTGCGCTCCGTGTTGACCCGTGCGCTGGGTGAAGAACGTGCTTCAAGCCTGCTGGAGGATATCCTTGAAACCCGTGATACCACCAGCGGGATGGAAACGCTCAACTTCATGGAGCCGCAGGCGGCTGCCGACCTTATTCGCGACGAGCATCCCCAGATTATCGCGACCATTCTGGTACACCTCAAACGCGGTCAGGCTGCAGATATCCTGGCGCTGTTTGATGAACGCCTGCGTCATGACGTCATGCTGCGTATTGCGACCTTTGGTGGCGTACAGCCTGCCGCACTGGCAGAACTGACCGAAGTGCTGAACAGCCTGCTCGACGGCACCAACCTCAAGCGCGCGAAGATGGGCGGCGTAAGAACGGCGGCAGAAATCATCAACCTGATGAAAACGCAGCAGGAAGAAGCGGTCATCGAAGCGGTTCGCGACTTCGACGGCGAGCTGGCACAGAAAATCATCGACGAGATGTTCCTGTTCGAAAATCTGGTGGAAGTGGACGATCGCAGTATCCAGCGTCTGTTGCAGGAAGTGGAGTCCGAGCAGTTGCTGATCGCCCTGAAAGGTGCAGAGCAGCCTCTGCGCGAGAAGTTCCTCAAAAACATGTCGGCACGTGCAGCAGATATTCTGCGCGACGATCTTGCCAACCGTGGCCCGGTGCGTATGTCTGCGGTCGAGAACGAACAAAAAGCGATCCTGCTGGTGGTTCGTCGCCTGGCAGAGTCCGGCGAGATGGTAATCGGTGGTGGCGAGGAAACCTATGTCTGATGCATTTTCTGCCCGTCCATGGCAGCTGTGGCAGCCGGTTGAACTGGGGCGTCCAGAAGAGCCCGTTGCCATGTCAGCAGAGCCAGCCGAGGTTACCATCTTTGAATCTGAAGAAGATGAGCAACAGCAGCAGTTTGAACATATGCAGCAGCAGTTGCGTAAAGAGGCGCACGGGCAAGGCTATAGCGAAGGTCATCTGCAGGGGTTTGCTGAAGGCCAGAAGGCCGGTTACGACGCGGGCTTTCAGCAAGGTCTGGCCGATGCACAGCAGCAGCAGGCGCCTTTACAGGCACGCATGCAGCAGCTGGTTACCGAATTCCAGAACACGCTGGAATCCCTGGACAGCGTGATCGCCGCCCGTCTGATGCAGCTGGCGCTGGAAGCCGCACGCTCAGTCATTGGGCAGGCAACAACGGTGGATGGCAGCGCCCTGCTTCGGCAGATCCAGGGCCTGCTTCAGCAGGAGCCGATGTTTAGCGGTAAACCTCAACTGCGCGTTCATCCGGACGATCTGCTGAGAATCGAACAAACCTTAGGTCCGACGCTTGATCTTCACGGCTGGCGTTTACTGGCAGATAACACGTTGCACCCTGGCGGCTGCAAGCTCAGCGCCGAAGATGGCGATCTCGACGCCAGCGTCGCCACTCGCTGGCAGGAACTGTGTCGCCTGGCGGCGCCGGGAGAATTTTAATGACCACACGTCTGAACCGCTGGCTGGGCTCGCTTGATGCCTTTGAGAGTCGTATTTCTCAGGTACAACCGATTCGTCGTTATGGGCGTTTGACCCGTGCCACCGGCCTGGTACTGGAGGCGACCGGCCTGCAGCTGCCCCTGGGTTCAACCTGTGTGATTGAGCGCAACGACGGTAAGAGCATCAGCGAAATCGAAAGTGAAGTCGTCGGTTTCAACGGTCAGAAACTGCTGATGATGCCGCTGGAAGAAGTGGACGGCATTCTGCCGGGGGCGCGCGTTTATGCCCGGGCTACCGGTGAAAACCCGCAGGCCGGAAAGCAGCTTTTACTCGGACCACAACTGCTGGGCCGTGTCCTTGACGGCAGCGGACGGCCGCTCGATGGCTTACCGTCACCGGAAACTGGCTACCGTGCGGCGCTAAATACTCCGCCGTTTAACCCCTTACAGCGCACGCCCATCACTGATGTCCTGGATACGGGCGTTCGGGCTATCAACGCCCTGCTCACCGTTGGCCGTGGTCAACGTATGGGCCTGTTTGCTGGTTCAGGCGTGGGTAAAAGCGTGCTGCTCGGCATGATGGCGCGTTACACCCAGGCCGACGTGATCGTTGTCGGGTTAATCGGTGAGCGTGGTCGTGAAGTTAAAGACTTTATTGAAAACATTTTAGGCGCGGAAGGCCGTGCCCGTTCCGTGGTGATTGCGGCGCCGGCCGATGTCTCCCCGCTGTTGCGTCTTCAGGGCGCAGCCTATGCCACACGTATTGCAGAAGACTTCCGCGATCGCGGTAAGCACGTCCTGTTAATCATGGACTCCCTGACGCGTTACGCCATGGCCCAGCGTGAGATTGCCCTGGCAATCGGTGAGCCACCGGCCACTAAAGGTTATCCACCGTCTGTTTTCGCTAAGCTCCCAGCCCTGGTTGAGCGCGCCGGTAACGGTATCGATGGCGGCGGCTCCATTACGGCTTTTTATACCGTTCTGACCGAAGGCGACGACCAGCAGGATCCGATTGCAGACTCTGCCCGCGCAATCCTAGACGGACACATCGTGTTGTCACGTCGCCTCGCGGAGGCCGGTCACTATCCGGCTATTGATATTGAAGCGTCAATCAGTCGTGCCATGACATCACTGATTGATGAAAATCACTATGCACGCGTACGCCAGTTCAAGCAGTTGCTTTCAAGTTTTCAGCGCAACCGTGACCTGGTCAGCGTCGGCGCCTATGCCGCAGGCAGCGATCCCATGCTGGACAAAGCTATTCAGCTTTACCCGCAGATGGAAGCCTTCCTGCAACAAGGCATTTTTGAACGCAGTGAGTACGACGACGCCTGCCTGCATTTGCACGCCTTGTTTGGCTAGTCAGCGCGTTTGATACGAGGACATCGTAATGAAAACAGCCAATGCTATTGACACGCTTCGCGATTTAGCGGAGCAGGACCTGGAGCGCGCCGCCGTGTTGTTGGGCGATATGCGCCGGGGTCAGCAGGCGGCTAACGAGCAGCTCTCCATGTTGCTCGATTACCAGGACGAGTACCGCAATAAGCTGAACAGTGACATGTCCAGCGGAATTGCCAGCAATCGCTGGACCAACTATCACCAGTTTATCCAGACGCTGGAGAAGGCGATTGAGCAACACCGCAGCCAGCTACAGCAATGGAACCAACGGCTGGAACAGGCGCTGGTCAACTGGCGTGAGAAACAGCAGCGCCTGAACGCCTATCAAACTCTGATCACCCGGGCAGAGGAAAATGCATTACGACAAGAAAACCGTCTCGACCAGAAACGGATGGATGAATTTGCCCAACGGGCCGCACTGAGGAAAGGCGAATGATTACGCTGCCAAACACCGCGTTGACGACGAAAGCTATCGGCACTGCTGACACATCAGGCACCACAGACCTGCCAGGCAGTGGTGAGACGCTGCCACAGGACTTTATCACCGCCCTGGGAAATCAGCTGCTTTCCCTGGCGAAGCTGCACGGTAAAAACCCTGCGGCTACAGATAAAAATGTCACGACAGAGACGGAGCATAAAACGGCCACCTCGTTGAATGCATTACTCTCTTCGCTGGAAACGCCGACTGCGCTTAGTGCGTTGTTTACACCGGAAAAGATTAAAGCCGGCACAAAATCAGCCGATGATAAAGATGAGCTGACAGCCACCGTCCTTAACAATAGCGACATGCAGAATATACAGGCGCTCTTTGCCATGCTACCCGCGACGGGACTGCAGCAGGCGGTGAAAGACAACGCAGCGAACCGTGGTGCGGATTTGCAAGGGGATGCGCCCCGTTCAGCGCTGTCAGCGCTGACGCAGGCGGTCACTACGGCACTAACCGGTGATGGCAAAGAGAGCCAAAACACGAAGGTGCAGGACGGCAACCTGGCCAATAAAGCCAGTCTGGTTAGCCAGAGCGTGACCGGCCCAACCGCCGCGACAAGTCATAACACCGCGGTGACGCCTGCGGCTCTGACCACCGACGGCAGTTTTCAGCAGATACTGAGCAGCGTCAGTAAGCAGGACGATCGTCCGTTAGCGGCAGCCAGCGATAACCAGGCCATTCTCAGCGCGCCGGTGAGCAGTACCAGTAGCTTGCTGCAGTCATCTGGCGCCTCAGCGACGATGAACTCACCGTCAACGCCGACGCTGAATGCCCACCTGGGCAGCAACGAATGGCAGCAGGCACTGGGGCAGCAAATTGTGATGTTCAGCCGTAATGGCCAGCAGAATGCAGAACTGCGATTGCATCCTGAAGACCTGGGGGCGATTCAGATCAGCCTGAAACTGAATAACGATCAGGCACAGTTAAATATGGTTTCCAGCCATAGCCATGTCAGGGCCGCGCTGGAAGCTGCGCTTCCCCAGTTGCGTCATGCCCTGGCGGAAAGCGGGATTAACCTGGGTGAGAGTCAGGTAAGCAGTGAGAGTTTCTCGCAGGGACAGAGCTTCCAGCAGCAACAGGAGGCGCGTCGCGACGGACAGCACGGCAGCTTCTCCCTCACCCTGGACAGTGATAACGACATTACGCCCATTGCCGTACCGCAGTCTCTTCAGGCCCGGTTAACCGGCAAAGGCGCAGTCGACACATTTGCCTGACAGCGACAAACGCTGAAGGTAAGCGTAAAACCCGTGTCTTTTCTTGCCATTGTTTGACTTAAGACACGCGATAATCTGTTCAGGCAAGCCGAGAGGCTTGCCCATAATTCACAGGAAGTTACTGCAAAAATGTCTGATAACGCGAAAGCCAAAGGCCGCAAACGAAAACTTTTAATACCAGTGTTACTGATTGTCGCGCTGGCCGCTTGCAGCGTGGCAGGCTATGCAGTCTGGCGAATGATGAATAAACATGAGGGTGATAAGCCGGAGGTCGCGAAAGTTGAACCGCCTCCCGCCCCGGTCTTTTTTGCACTTGATACATTTACGGTTAACCTGGTCAATCCCGACAACGACCCAGACCGCGTACTGTACGTAGGCTTTACGCTACGTCTGCCGGATGAAGAAACGCGTCGTCGGATGAGTGACTACCTGCCTGAGGTTCGCAGTCGTCTGTTACTGCTGCTGTCTCGTCAGAACGCAGCTGCACTGGCGACGGAGCAAGGAAAGCAAGCGCTTGTTGATCAAATCAAACAGGCGCTGGCACCACCACTGGTAAAAGGTCAACCTCCGCAGGTCGTAGACGACGTACTGTTTACTGCCTTCATTTTGAGGTGAATCAATGGGCGACAGCATTCTCTCCCAGGCTGAAATTGACGCGCTACTTAACGGCGACAGCGGCAGCGCGGAAGAAGAAAAGAAACAAAACGGACCTGAGGGCGATATTCGCCCTTATGATCCGAATACCCAGCGTCGCGTGGTGCGCGAGCGTCTGCAGGCGCTGGAAATTATTAACGAGCGTTTTGCCCGTAGTTTCCGTATGGCGCTGTTTAACCTGCTGCGTCGTAGCCCGGATATCAGCGTAGGCGCGATCAAGATTCAGCCTTACCATGAGTTTGCACGCAATCTGCCGGTGCCAACCAACCTGAACCTGATCCATCTGAAGCCCCTGCGCGGTACGGCATTAGTCGTGTTTTCGCCAAGCCTGGTGTTTATTGCGGTCGATAACCTTTTTGGCGGTGATGGCCGCTTTCCGACTAAAGTTGAAGGACGGGAGTTTACCCATACCGAGCAACGTGTCATTCGCCGCATGCTGAAGCTGGCGCTTGACGGATACAGCGATGCGTGGAAAGCCATTTATCCGTTGGATGTGGAGTATGTGCGTTCGGAAATGCAGGTGAAATTCACCAACATCACCACATCACCTAACGATATTGTTGTGAATACGCCTTTCCAGGTTGAAATCGGTAACCTTGTGGGTGAGTTCAACATCTGTATTCCGTTTTCGATGATTGAACCGCTGCGTGAAATGCTGGTGAATCCACCGCTGGAAAACTCGCGGTCAGAAGATACACACTGGCGCGACAATCTGGTGAAGCAGGTTCAGCACTCTGAGCTGGAACTGATTGCCCATTTCGCCGAAACGTCGCTGCGCCTGTCGCGCGTTTTACAGCTGAAACCCGGTGATGTCCTGCCGATTGAAAAGCCAGAGCGCATTATTGCCCATGTGGACGGTGTGCCCGTTTTAACCAGTCAGTATGGCACGCTAAACGGCCAGTATGCCCTGCGTGTTGAACATTTGATTAACCCGATTTTGAATTCGCTTAACGAGGAACAGCCCCATGACTGACAGCAAGAAACCGTCCGATGATACTATCTCTGCGGACGATCTGTGGGCTGAAGCAATGAATGAGCAGGTTGGCTCCGCTACGACTGCCTCACAGAGTGATGACGTTTTTAAAAGCTTTGAAACGAGTAATGCGTCAGGTTCGTTGCAGGATATCGACCTGATTATGGATATCCCGGTGAAGCTCACCGTCGAGCTTGGCCGCACCAAAATGACCATTAAAGAACTGCTGCGTCTGACGCAGGGCTCCGTGGTTTCCCTGGATGGGCTGGCGGGTGAACCGCTGGACATCCTGATCAATGGTTATTTGATCGCACAGGGTGAAGTCGTCGTGGTCAACGATAAATATGGCGTTCGCATCACCGATATCATTACGCCGTCAGAGCGTATGCGTCGTCTGAGCCGTTAAGATGAATAACCAGAATCATACGCTGCAACCTGCCACACCTCAGGCACCGCCCATTTCGGCAGGTTCAGTATTGACCCAGGTCAGTGGCGTATTGGTCGTCATTATTCTGTTGATTCTGGCATGTGCCTGGCTGGCACGCCGCATGGGTTTTGCCCCTAAGAGAGTGGGCAGCCGTGAGCTGACACTCACGGCCAGTGTGCAGGTCGGCCAGCGCGAACGCGTTGTGATTGTTGATACGCCGGATGCGCGTTTGGTACTGGGCGTGACAGCTCAGCAAATTACTCACCTGCATACGTTGCCGCCAGCTGCACCTGATGAAACCGCACCGGTAAAAGCTGCGCCGCAGGATTTTCGTCAGCTATTACAAAATCTGGTTAAACGTCCCGGAAAAAATCCATGATGCGTCGACTGCTCCCTCTTCTGCCGCTGCTGTTGCTGGCACCGGTTGCCCATGCCCAGTTGCCGGGCCTGGTTAGTCAGCCATTAGCTAACGGTGGCCAAAGCTGGTCACTGCCGGTACAAACGCTGGTCTTTATTACCTCGTTAACATTCCTGCCAGCCATTCTGTTAATGATGACCAGCTTTACCCGCATCATTATTGTGTTCGGCCTGCTACGTAATGCGCTGGGCACGCCTTCCGCGCCGCCTAACCAGGTATTACTTGGCCTGACCTTATTTTTAACGTTTTTTATTATGGCACCGACCTTCGATAAAATTTATCAGGATGCCTACCTGCCATTTAGCCAGGATAAAATCAGCATGGATGTGGCGATCGATAAAGGCGCACAGCCGCTGCGGGAATTTATGCTGCGGCAAACCCGTGAGGCTGACTTAGCGTTATTTGCCCGCCTGGCAAATACAGCGCCGATTGCGGGTCCGGAAGCCGTACCTATGCGTATTCTGTTGCCGGCTTACGTGACCAGTGAATTAAAAACCGCATTCCAGATTGGCTTTACCGTATTTATTCCTTTTTTAATTATCGACCTGGTGGTTGCCAGCGTGTTAATGGCACTCGGGATGATGATGGTTCCCCCGGCAACAATTGCGCTGCCGTTTAAATTAATGTTGTTTGTTCTGGTGGACGGCTGGCAATTGCTGGTTGGCTCGCTGGCACAAAGTTTCTATTCCTGACCTCTCTATTGCACAGGAGAAATTCATGACACCTGAATCGGTAATGGTAATGGGACAGGAAGCCATGCGCGTTGCCCTGCTGCTGGCTGCCCCTATGCTTCTGGCCGCGCTGGTCAGCGGTTTACTGGTGAGTTTGCTGCAAGCAGCGACCCAGATTAACGAACAAACGCTGTCTTTCATTCCAAAAATTATTGCAGTGGCCACCACGGGTATCATTGCCGGCCCCTGGATGCTGAACGTGCTGTTGGATTACATCCGCACCGTCTTTTCTAATCTGCCTTATATCATCGGCTGATGATCACTCTCGACAGTAGCCAGCTCGTACACTGGGTCAGTCAGTTTTTCTGGCCACTGGTGCGTATTCTGGCACTGCTTGCTACCGCGCCGGTACTGAGTGAAAAAGCGGTGAGTAAACGGGTTAAGATTGGTCTTGCCGCCATGATCACCTGGATACTGATCCCAAATTTACCCCCGGTGAACGTGACGCTGTTTTCACCTGCCGGCTTTATGCTGCTGATTCAGCAGATGCTGATTGGGATTGCCATTGGTTTTACCATGCAGTTCGCCTTTGCCGCGGTTCGTACCGCCGGTGAACTGATTGGATTGCAGATGGGTCTGTCTTTCGCCACCTTTTTCGATCCCGCCAGTCGACTGAATATGCCCGTTCTTGCGCGCTTTCTCGACATGCTGGCGATGCTTTTATTTTTGACTTTCAACGGTCACCTGTGGCTTATTTCCCTGCTGTCGGACAGTTTTCATACGTTGCCTATCGGCGGCGAGCCTCTTCAGGCAAATGCCTTTATGGCTTTGGTGAAATCCGGCAGCATGATTTTCCTTAATGGCATGATGTTAGCGCTGCCGTTGATCGTTTTGCTACTCACGATAAATATGGTCCTGGGTTTGTTAAACCGTCTTTCACCACAGTTATCAATCTTCGCGATCGGCTTCCCGATTACCTTATCAGTAGGCATTCTGACCATCAGCCTGCTGATGCCTCTCCTTGCCCCCTTCTGCGAGCACCTGTTCGGCGAAATATTCGATCTTCTGGCCCAGTTCCTGACAGAACTGTCCCCTGTCTGAACATTAAGTATCTAACTATTATCCTGATTTGATACTTAAGAAACGCATAACTATCCGCACATTTTTCAAACCACATTTCCCAGAAATCAACTAAGGATATTCTGATAAACGTGCGGAAAGTCTTAAAATTATTCTTATTAAACCGCGCTTCGCGTATTTTAGTCAGGCGGTTAACCGAGTCATCAACAAGATTGTTTTGGTGACAAAATCGGCAATGCTTTGAAATTACTAAAGAAAAATTTTTATGTGATTTTTCTTGTCAGAAAATGTTTTTTCCGGCATTGTCAACTCGCTAACCGACTTCACACTTTCGTGAAATAAATGTTTTTAAGATTTGTCCTATCAGAAAACTCTGGGTTTTCAGCGATAGTGACAGCGCTCCCAAAAAACTGCATTTCGCTCAGTCCGACTTTGTATCGACTTATCGTGTTGATATCAGGTCAGGTGTGAGGTCAGAGCAACACAAATTTTTTGCAGACCGGGTCAGGGAAGAGGACTTTTATGGGCTATTGCCCATTGCCACGCTGCATCAGCAGAATAAAAAAAAGCGCTTTGGAAATCTTCTCGTACCGCAACGCGTAATTCATCGTTGATTTAAACGGATAACAAATTGGTGAGGGTCGCTAACATGCCAACGATTATTATGGATTCCTGCAACTACACACGCCTGGGATTATCAGATTATATGTCTTCTAAGGGAGTTAAGAAGAAAAATATTACTTCTGTATCTGACATTGAGCAATTACAGCAAAGATGTGAGCAGTTAAAACCTGGCGTCGTCTTTATTAACGAAGACTGTTTCATTCATGAAACCGACTCCAGTGAACGCATTCGCAGCGTTATTAACCAGCATCCCGAAACACTGTTTTTTATTTTTATGGCCATTAGTAATATTCATTTTGAAGAATATTTGTATGTTCGGAAAAATTTGATTATTACATCCAAAGCAATTAAGCCTTCGACGCTGGATTCATTGTTAAGTACTTATTTGCAGAAAAAACTCAATATGTCGCCGCGTATTTCTTCGGGTCTTGATGTCCACCCTCTTACGCTAAGCCAGACAGAGTCAAATATGCTGAAAATGTGGATGTCAGGCCATGATACCATTCAGATATCAGATAAAATGCAAATTAAAGCGAAAACCGTTTCGTCGCATAAAGGCAATATAAAGCGAAAAATTAAAACGCATAATAAGCAAGTGATCTATCATGTGGTGCGTTTAACCGATAACGTGACGTCCGGTATCTATGTCAACGTAAGGTAACCTCCTCCCCTCTAAGAACTGGCCCAAAAGGCCGGTTTTTTTATGGATTAGCGATCCAGATCTCACTTTCGGGTGTAAACCTTTCTCTTCTTTTGCCGATGTTTTGTTCAACAGAATAACATCCTAAGAGAGCAAGGAAATGAACACAACGCTGGTTAATGAAGGGCATCCCAAACTTAGTCTTTGGCAAAACATCCGCCTCGTTCCTCTGTTTAGTTTAATATTCGGCGGGATATTGTTTCTGTTCGCACTCTGTATTGCTATCTCAAGCTACTTTCTTATTCTCAGTAATCAGTCCCTTAAAGATGCTACCGATGAGATCCAGGTTAGAAACGGGCTTATCGACAGCTCATCGCACATGCGCTCTGCCCGTTTGAATATCATTCAGGCAGGCGCCGCCGCGCGTATCGGTGAGATGGATGAATTCAACGCCAATCTTGCGGCTACGGCCGATCGTATCAAGCAGGCTGAAGCCGGCCTTAAAATCTATCTGAATCGTAAAAGCAAAACACCAGAAGGCATCAAGCTGGATGAGCAGTTACAGGCGCGTTTCAAAGAGTATGTGACGAAGGGTTTGATGCCGATGATCGAATCGGGTAAACAGGGCAGCTTCGAAAGCATTATTGCTCAGGAAACCGATACGACACGCAAACTGGACAACGCCTATAAAGCCGTTCTGATGGAGGCGATTAAGCTTCGTGATGTTCGCTCCGCTCAGATCAACGATCAGGCGGCAGAGCAGTCACGGATTGGATTTATCGCAATGGGCTCCGCGTTTGTTGCCGCTCTTGTGCTGGTGCTGCTCACCTTTGTGTTTTTACGTCGTGTCGTCATTAACCCACTGCGCAATTCAGTGGCGCACATAGAACGTATTGCTCAAGGGGATTTAACGGCACCCACTGTCCCGCACGGCCGTAACGAAATAGGTCTGTTGCTCGACAACCTGCAACGTATGCAGCAGTCGCTAATCAAAACGGTAGGTACCGTCCGCGAAGGGGCTATCGCCATTTACCAGGGCTCAAGTGAGATTTCTGCGGGTAACACCGACCTGTCATCGCGTACCGAGCAACAGGCAGCCGCGCTTGAGCAGACTGCGGCCAGCATGGAACAGCTCACCGCGACGGTGAAACAGAACGCAGATAACGCCCATCACGCCAGCCAACTGGCAGCAGATGCGTCCGGCAAGGCGCGCAGCGGCGGCGATATGGTAAGCGGCGTGGTGAAAACCATGAACGATATTTCCGGTAGTTCGAAGAAAATTGCTGAGATCACTAACGTGATCAACAGTATTGCCTTCCAGACGAACATTCTGGCGCTAAATGCCGCCGTCGAGGCTGCCCGCGCGGGCGAACAGGGCCGCGGTTTTGCCGTGGTCGCCAGCGAAGTCCGTAACCTGGCTCAGCGCAGTGCGCAGGCGGCAAAAGAAATTGAATCACTAATTGCTGAATCAGTGAAGTTAGTCAGCAGCGGTTCACATCAGGTAGGTGAAGCCGGGACGACCATGAGCGAAATTGTTGAGGCCGTGCGTCGCGTGACCGATATCATGTCGGAAATTGCCGCCGCGTCCGACGAACAAAGCCGCGGTATCCAGCAGGTCAGCCAGGCCGTTACAGAGATGGATAACGTGACGCAGCAAAACGCCTCACTGGTTGAGGAAGCCTCGGCTGCGGCTGCCTCTCTGGAAGATCAGGCTGGTAAGTTGACCAAGGCGGTTGCGGCTTTCCGTTTGCAGGATACGCCAGCAGCAAAACCTGTTCATCAGTCCGATAGCGCACCTAAGGCGCCTGCGCCTGTCTTGCGCCCCGCTGCCGCCACAAGCGGCAATGAGAACTGGGAAACGTTTTAGCCAAAGCAGACCGGTGAGTCAGCGACGTCGCTGAAGCGCGTTGCCTGACGGCGCTGTCAATAACACTCGCCCTCTGAGCCGAACAGGCCAGAGGGCGATTTTGTGATGGTCTGGCAGTTAAATATGAAGGTCAGTCGGCAGGATAAGGCTCGACAAACACACCGTCCTGATGACCGCTCTCGTTAAAGAACCAGATGCCCTGCGGGTAATCTTCCAGGGCCACCAGAAACATGGTGCCTTCACTAAATGGCTCAACAGCCAGGATGGTGCCTGTACGACGGGGCCCACCATCCGTTTTCACACTGACGCGATCGTCTACCTTCATTTACCACTCTCCCGATACATTCCTGTTAACAGTTTAATCGAAGAGCCTGGGTAATGCAGGCGTTAGCGACGCGCGATGACCCACACGGCGTGAATGATGCCTGGAATGTATCCACACAGGGTCAGCAGGATGTTAAGCCAGAATGCTCCCCCAAAACCTACCTGCATAAAAACACCAAGCGGGGGGAGTAAGATTGCGATTAGAATTCGAAGTAAGTCCATAACCATTCCTTTAGGTATTGATAAAAAACCGTTTTGTTATCAAATATAGTCCCTTTTTAGCAGATTACTGAGAAAGTCAGGTAAATCTGAGTAATACGCATTTTCAGTTTCCTGACACTTCACTGCGAGACGTTTAACAGGAACAACAGGTAAACTTTTTTTCGTTGCTTTCCTCCCCAGGAAATACAACACACCCAAAGTAACAAGGATCATTTGCCCGCGCAGCGCGGGCTTTTTTTTTCTGTCCCGCCCTCTCATTTTCCGCTAAATTGTATATTTATTACCCAATCCAGCCGATGGAGGTTTGCGATGTCGCTTCCCCACCCAGCCGAAAAGCATGAGCGGGATAAAGAAATGGACGCCCTGCTGCAGGCTATTGAACCCGGTAGCACCGGTGAACTGCAGGACTACTTTTCCCCACACTCGCAGTCAGTGACGGGGGCGGATGCCCCTCGGCCAGGGCTGTGCCGTGAACCTGCGGAGCAGTGTGAAATGGATATTCATGATTGTCGTTATACAGAGATAAACCGATAGGCAGCGCAGCCGCACTGAATTCGGCGCAAAAAAATACCCGGCGCGAGCCAGGTAAGCAGTCAATTCGTTACACCAGGGAATTCATATTGCTCGTTCAGAGTACGCTTCCCGTTCGCCAAAACAAGCCTTTCCCGTGCGCGTTTCACTCATTTCGCCCTATCTCAAACTGGCCACTTTCACCCTGAGCCTTGTTATTTCAGCGATATTCGCTGCACGAAATGACGGCATCGCCGATTTTATCCTTCGGGTTTTAGGAATCCTCCTGGTTATAGGGGTTGCGGTGCGCAATGCTAAGCCTGCTGTAGACTCAACTACACTAAAACTAATGTCGAACTGGAGTGAAGGAGATCAGGATGCCGAATCTGAATGAATCGCTAATGATAGTGACCGACCTCGATGGATCGCTGCTTGACCACCACGACTATAACTGGGATGCCGCAGCAGAGTGGCTTGATACACTCAACGCGCACGCCATTCCCTTAATTATTTGCTCCAGCAAAACCGCCGCTGAGATTCTGCCACTGCAGCGTAAGCTCGGTATTGCCGGCACCGCCTTTATTGCTGAAAACGGCGCCGTGCTGTACCTCAACGAGAGTAAAAGCGTGCGCATTCCGGACGACAAGATGAACTATGCCGCAATCTGCCGGGTGCTGGCAGCGTTACAACAGCAGTTTCGCTTTACCGGCTTCCATGACTTCAGCGATGTCGATGTTTCCGCCATGACCGGCCTGAGTGAAGCGGATGCCGCCCTCGCCCGTCAGCGTGATGCCTCAGAGGTGATTGTCTGGCGGGATACCGATGAGGCCTTTGGCCGCTTTCGCACGGCGCTGGCCGACTATCATCTTTCCCTGACACAGGGCGGCCGCTTCTGGCATGTCATGCCTGCCAGAAGCGGCAAAGGAGAAGCCTTGCGCTGGCTACTGTCTCACACCGACCGGGAAGGCGTTACCACCCTTGGCCTGGGCGATGGCCCGAACGATGCCCCGATGCTGGATGCAGTTGACTATGCCGTGGTGATCAAAGGCTTCAGTAAAACACCGGTTACCTTACAGCGCGCGGAGGATGCCAACGTATTCCGCACGACACATCACGGCCCTGAAGGCTGGCGTGAAGGGCTGGACCATTTTTTGACTCAGCCATGAAAGGCTGTTGTTCCTCTCGCAAAACCATAAGGATGATGCAATGAGTGATTTCTTTCAGAATGGCGTAATTACTAACTTTCATAATCTTACGCACCGCAGCGTTGAGTCGCTGGAAAAAGAAATGGTGCGTTTTGCCCGTAAGCGCAAAATGGGATTGATCCTGCCTTCCCTCTTTTCCGAGCTGGAAGGTCCGGCGTTGACAAAAATTGTTGATGAACTGGCTAAGGTCCCCTATCTGGATGAAATCGTTATCGGGTTAGATCGGGCTGACCGTGACCAGTTTCTGCATGCCCGCGAGTTTTTTTCCCGACTGCCGCAACGGCACCGCATCCTGTGGAATGACGGCCCCAGACTCAAAGCCATTGACGCGGAACTGGATAAAGAGGGGTTGTCGCCCACCCATCCGGGCAAAGGACGCAACGTGTGGTTTTGTACCGGTTATACGCTGGCCTCAGATCGCACCAGCTGTGTTGCGCTGCACGACTGCGATATTGTCACCTACGAACGCGGCATGCTGGCACGCCTGCTTTATCCGCTGGCTAACCCCGCTTTTCAGTATGAATTCTGCAAAGGGTTTTACGCGCGCGTCGCTGACGGTAAACTCAATGGCCGCGTGGGCCGCCTGCTGGTAGGCCCGCTACTGCGCTCATTACAAAAAGTCTATGGCCACTCCGAATACCTTGATTACCTGTCCAGCTTCCGTTACCCGCTCTCGGGCGAGTTTGCGATGCGCACGCACGTGCTCAACGGCATTAAAATCCCCGGCGACTGGGGACTGGAAATTGGCGTGCTCTCTGAAATTTACCGTAACTACACCACGCGCCAGTCGTGTCAGGTGGAGATTGCAGATCACTATGATCACAAGCATCAGCCGCTGGCAGAAGATGATGGCACCGGTGGCCTTAAGCGCATGAGCAACGATATTGTCCAGTCGCTGCTGCGTAAGCTGGCAACCATGGGCGTGCCGCTGACCAGTGACTCATTCCGGGTATTGAAAGCGACCTATTACCGTAATGCGCTGGATATGATGGAAATCTATAACCATGAGGCGGCAATGAACGGCCTGAAATTCGACCAGCATGTTGAAGAAGCGGCCGTCGAAATGTTCACCCAGTCGATTCTGGATGCCGGTCAGTCCTTTATCGAGCGCCCGAACGACAAGCCGTTTATTCCCAGCTGGAGTCGGGTTCAGTCGGCTTTTCCGGATATCCTGCAGCGTATTTATAAAGCGGTAGAAGAGGACAACGACGGCAACGTATAACGCTGCAGGCATCGCGCCAGTGAGGATGGAGAGTGTGATAAATCCAGTCAGGCCGCCGTCGTTTACGGCCTGACTGACAGAAATCAGGAAGTAAACTGGGGCTGCGATTCGCTGGAATGGCTGAGCTCATCGGTGCGAAAAGCCTCATTCCTGACCGCATAACCATCGTACCATCGACATTCAACCATGCCGCTGGCATGTCCGGTCACCACCATCGTTTGCCCGCCTTCCTTATGCTGTACTTCATCACTGATTGCAAAAACCATGTTGCGCCCTCTTTGAGAAATGACTGTCATTGAAACCATTTCTTTATAGCATGGTAAAAGAGTTGCTGCTGTTAAGACGCGCATAAAAATGGCGAATTCAGAATAACGTAGAGAGATATGTCGAAAACAAATCAGGCGGATAAGAATTATCCGCCTGGGGCGCTGAGTGGATTAGATTTTGCAGCCTTCACAATCGGCATCATCAATCAGGTCTTCTGGCACTTCGCCCGCCTTTTTTTCTGCCTTCGCTTCGGCCTGCTCTAACTGAGCATCAATATCAAATTCAAACATGTCATCGCTCATCGTTTTCTCCCCTGAACGCGTTAAAGAATGCGCTTTTATACCGATTACTCACGCAGTTTGGCAATAAGGTTAACCACTAACAACACGATCGACCCAATGATAAAACCAATCACCAGGTTTGCGCCGTTGCTCAGCAGGCCAGCAACCAGGCCGCTGAAGGGTGCGATCGCATTTTCAATCAGATGATGCAACGGCGTCAGGCCGTGGACGATAATGCCGCCCCCGACCAGGAACATGGCCAGCGTACCGACAACGGTCAACACTTTCATCAATACGGGGGCTGCGGCCAGTAATACTGCGCCCAGCGCCTGGGCCACGCGTGACGATTTATCACGTAGCCAGAACCCTAAATCATCGATTTTAACGATGCCGGCGACAATGCCGTATACGCCAATCGTGACCAGAATCGCAATACCTGACAGGATCAGCACCTGATTCAGCAAGGGCGCTTCGGAGACGATACCGAGGGTAATGGCCACGATTTCAGCCGACAGAATAAAATCGGTGCGCACTGCGCCTTTGATCTTTTTCTTTTCGAAATCGCGCGGGTCCTGTTTTGACAGCTTATCCAGGCGTTGCTGACGCGCCTCTGGCGAGTTCTGCTGTTTATCATGCTGCAGACTGTGCAGGACCTTTTCCACCCCTTCATAACAGAGGTACGCACCGCCAATCATTAACAGTGGCGTAATCAGCCAGGGGGCAAACGTAGAGATAATCAATGCCAGCGGCACGAGTATCAGTTTGTTGAGGAACGAGCCTTTGGCTACGCCCCATACGACCGGCAGTTCGCGATTGGCTTTCACGCCACTCACCTGCTGCGCATTCAGTGACAAATCGTCACCCAGCACGCCTGCCGTCTTCTTCGCGGCGACTTTTCCCATTACCGAGATATCGTCCAGCAGCGTGGCGATATCATCGAGCAACGTTAATAAACTGGTTCCTGCCAAAGTATTTCCCTTATTCGGTCATCAGCAACGGGTTATGTCTGCATCAGCCGCAACGCGTCATCCTCGACGAAGCGCGTGACAGTGCAGCCCGTCGTGCCTATTCCGGTTCGTTATGTTGACAACATGGGCATCGTTCAATTTCTGTCACGGTCATATCAGCGATGCCCTCACAATCCCATTCGACGCGCACCGCTTGTCCTGCGAGTCCATCCATGTGCAGATATTTACTGACCGGGCTTTCCGTCATGCCGGTTATCTCTTCCGTGGCCACCAGCGTTTCCCCAGCATAGATTCTGGCGGTCGCTTTGGTATTCACCATGCGCTCATCACGAATCTGATACAGGCGTTTAACCGTCAGTTTTATGCTGCTCATTGCGGGCTCCCGGTCACGGAAAAGCGTCTATCTAACATTTTATGTTACTGATTAGCAAGGTGGGATCATTCATCCTCTCGGTAATGATGAATTCCCTGATGATCGATTTCAGCGCTGTCATTCATCGCCAGCAGCCACTCTTCGAGACGTTCAAGCAGGGCTTCATCGTCCAGTTTGAGTTTACCGCGTAGCGCGCATTCCCAGATAATCAGCACCTTCCAGCCATTCTCCCGCAGCTGCCGGACATAACGCCGATCCCGTTCTACATTACTGTTTATTTTGCCCGTCCAGAACTCGGTGCGCGTGGCGGGGATCTTAAACAAATAACAGTGGTGGCGGTGCCAGAAGCAGCCATGCACAAAGATAATCGCCTGATGCGAGGTCACGACAAAGTCAGGGCGGCCTGGCAGGTTTTTGTCCTGTACCCGATAGCTGAATCCACGATCTTTGAGCAGCAAGGCGATTCGCTGCTCTATGGCAGTGTCCTGTTGACGAATTGCGCGCATATTTTTACTGCGCGTTTCGCTGGAGTGAACGTCGGCCATAGCACCTCCTTAATAGCGACTTATTCAACTTTAGTCGTCACCCTGAAAAGTGAAAGTCGGCCAGATAAAAGCAGAGAAAATATTTTCACCGCCAGACCGCGCCGTTTAGATCTGACCCGGGCAATTGTGCCTTTTTGACGCTGGCGCACACTGAAACACTATTCTGACCTGCGCCCGCAGATTTCCTCCTCGGGCAAGGAGTGTTAGCATACGCGCTTCACTGTTAAGGATATTTGCATGCACGCTGTCGCAACCGCTGAACCTCTTCTCCCTGCTGCTCTGCATTCCGATGAACTGAACATGTTACAACAGGTGCTGTCGATCTATTCCGTTAAGGACGTTGTCGCACGTTTGCATCAGGCAGGCTTTCCGCACTGGACGCCGCCACTGCTGAACGCTATTCGTCAGGGCAAGCGCGCGTTACCCTCGCTGGCCGCCGCAGAACTGTCGCTGTTGCAGGATTTGTTGCCTGCACGTCCTGCCCATTATGATTCTCCCGATTTCCGCTTTATCGATCTGTTTGCCGGCATCGGCGGTATTCGACGTGGCTTCGAGCGCATCGGCGGTAAATGTGTATTTACCAGTGAGTGGAATAAAGAGGCGATTCGCACCTATCGGGCGAATCACTACAGCGATCCGGCAGAGCACCACTTTAATACGGATATTCGCCAGGTCACGCAGCCAGCCGGCCTTACTGACGAACAGGCGATCTATCAGTCGATTGATGCGGCCATTCCCGACCATCAGGTGCTGCTGGCGGGCTTTCCCTGCCAGCCCTTTTCTCTGGCGGGCGTCAGTAAAAAAAATGCGCTGGGCCGGGCTCATGGCTTTGAATGTCAGGCGCAGGGCACACTGTTTTTTGACGTCGCCCGCATTCTGGCGGCAAAGAAACCGCCATTCTTCGTCCTGGAAAACGTGAAGAATCTCAAAAGCCATGATAAAGGCCGCACGTTTGCGGTGATTATGGAAACCCTGGACGAGCTGGGCTATGACGTGGCGGATGCCCAGGCTGGCGCGCCCGATCCGAAGGTGATTGATGCACGCTTTTTTTTGCCGCAGCATCGTGAACGTATCGTTCTGGTCGGCATCCGGCGGGATATTGCTGGCTCAGCGCAGTTTAGCCTGCGCGACATTCGCCAATTTTTCCCCGCCCAGGTGCCCAGCCTACAGAGCCTGCTGGAGCCGCAGCCCGATGACAAATACATCCTGTCGCCCGTATTGTGGCGTTACCTCTACCAGTACGCTAAGAAGCATAAAGCACGGGGTAACGGGTTCGGCTTTGGCCTGAATGATCCACACAATGTGCATTGCTGCGTGCGCACCCTGTCAGCCCGATACTATAAAGATGGCTCAGAAATTTTAATCGATCGCGGTTGGGATCGGGAAAAAGGGGAAGCCGATTTTCTTGATGCCGCCAATATGGCGCGGCGCCCCCGTCGGTTAACGCCGCGAGAATGCGCGCGACTGATGGGATTTGATAGTGCAGACAGCCATCCCTTCCGCATCCCGGTATCCGATACGCAGGCCTATAAACAGTTTGGCAATTCGGTGGTGGTACCGGTGTTTGCCGCCGTGGCACAGTTGCTTTCGCCCTATATCCGCCAGTTGAACGCATAATTTCCGCTAAAAGTTGCGCTTAGGCGCAACAATTCCTCTCTTTTCCTGCCGTCCGGCGGGATTGTCACAACGCCGTCATGCAAGCCCAGAATACTGCTGCTTTTTCAATGGATGGGTAGAATGATGTCACCTCTCACTTTGTTGTCGCGGCACGTGCTGAAAAGACGTTCCCGCTTTAGGTTTCCGGCGATCCCCACCTGGCTAACCAGCCTGCGCGGGAACTTTATTTTGTTCGTGGTGCTGTTTTGTTTGCTGCAGTCCATCGGGATTGTTCTGCTGACCGCTCAGGTGAGCCAGAACAAAGTCAACCTCACCCAGGCCAGCGCCATGCGTGACCGGCTGGCCTTGCTGGACCGCGCACGCGTCGAGCTGCTTACGGCCAGTGATAACAGCCACCGCGCCGGGCTGTATTTAATGGAAGATCAGAAAAGTGGATCGGTTGACAGCTGGAAAAGTCTGGCAGAAACAGCCAAATCGTCTTTGCTTCATGCTGAACAGCTTTTTGCTCGCTATCACGCCGCACCCGGCGGCGAACTGCAGCAGGGCTTTACGTTGCTGAAACAGGGACTGGAGGAGCAGCTAAAAGGTCTGGAGGGGAATAACATTGACGCCTTCTTTATGGTACCGATGCAGGCTTACCAGCAGCAGTTCAATAGCGCCTGGTTTAACGAGATTACGCAGACCAATAAACAGCTCACTGCGGTTAACAGCCTGACCCTTCAGACACTCATGGAAAGCCGCAACCTGGCGCTAATGGTGACAGGACTGCTGTTTGTCCTGCTGCTGACCGGCGGCATATTGCTGCTGCGTGGTGTGATCGTCCCCTTACGTCTGGCCAGTCGACAGTTACAGGACATCGCAACCGGTGATTTAATCAACTGCCCGGTTCCACCGCGTTTGCAATCGCTGGAAACGTCCAGACTCTTCAACGCAGTGGCGGAGATGCGCCAGGGGCTGCGCACCATCGTGGCTGAAATTAACACGATTGCGGCAAGCGTGGCCGAAGGTACGCGTGAAATGCAGCATACTAATGAGCAGGTCAGCGAACAGTATCAAGCGCAAAACAGCAGCTTTAGCCATATTTCCCAGCGCCTGCATCGCGTGTCTGAAGAAGTCGAAAACAGCACCCTGTTTTCTCAGCAGGCCTCTGAACAGGCGCATTTCGCCGACGATCTGATGCAGCAATGTACGCTTCAGGTGGATGAGATGGAGGTTCAGATGCGCCATATCGTCGCCTCCTCCGGCGAAATCGCGGGTATCGTTGAGATGCTGGACGGCCTGTCACTGCAAACGCGTTTGCTGGCGCTCAATGCCGCCATCGAATCCGCTCATGCGGGCGTGTATGGACGAAGTTTTGGCGTGGTCGCGAAAGAGATGGGCAACCTGTCAAACAAGAGTGGCGAATCGGCGCAGCAGATCAACGGTCTCGTTAATCATACGCAACTGCACATTTCAGAGGGCTTCAATAAGGTGAAATCGCTTGAGGCGCTGTTTAACCAGATAAGCCAGTCGGTCAGCGCCGTTGTGACACAGTTGCAAGAGCTGCAGGAAAACGCCACCGCACAAAGCCGCCGCGTTTCGGGCATTGCTGCAGAAGTGGTTGCGCTGGATAAACAGCTTCAGACGAACGAAAGCCTCACCGCCCGCCAGGGCCGCACGGTCGATACGCTGCAGCAGCAGGCAGCGCGCCTGGCCGAAAGCGTGCAGCAGTTCCGTATCACCCTGTAGCCGTTAAGCTTGGGATGTAAAAAAGCCGCCAGTGTTAAAGGCGGCTTTTGATCGTTTTGCGGGGACAAACACCGAATTTTACGATTTCTTTTTCTTGCTCTGCTTCTTCAGCAGCGTGCGCAGCTGCTTGATTTCGCTGGAGCTTAATGCATCCGATGTGTCTTCCTCTGTATTCTGGCTGTCAATGACAGGCTGAGCAGGCGCATTGAGGCTGGACTGAAGCCGTTGCACGATTTCCTGACTCATTGACACCTGATTTTCCAGCGCCAACTGTTTGATGTGTTCTTTCAGTGCAGGATCAATTTTAATCGTTAAATTAACAGTTTCGGTCATTTCATCACTCCTTTATTGTTATTACTGCCACGCTACCGGATGACTGTATCGATTCCTATACTGTCATAAAAATTTAATATTCAGCGTGTATAGGGCTAAAGTCGTGGAGTACTGACTCATCCAGACTGACTAAGTTGCCTTGCAGTTCCGCACACAGCTTGGCCATATAGTGCACCAGAAAGTCCGCATTGTGTTCTGCCAGCCTGCGCCCTGCTTCGGTTTGCATGGTTTCTGGCAACCGCAGTAGCTTGGTCTGAAAGTGATCCAGCGTCCACTTAACATCATTGAGTTCCCGATCTTTACCGAGCGGATCCTCGCTGTTAAACAAGGGGCGATTCATGGAACCTGCCGTATAAAACACCCGCGCCAGACCTATAGCACCGAGCGATTCCAGCCTGTCGGCATCCTGCACAATTTTTGCCTCCAGCGTTTTTGGCGTAATGGCGGCACTGAAGCTGTGCGACTGAACCGCATGCATGACCTGCTCGATCAATTCCTCAGGAAAATCGATGAAATCCTGTTGTAAAATGCGCTGCGTTTCACTGGCGGCATAGGTGGATGCCTTGTGACGCTCAGGGTGGTTTTTCGGTAAATTCACCACATCGTGAAAATAACACGCGGTCAGGACCACCAGCGGATCGGCCTGGGTGCCGGCCATAATGCGTTGAGCGCTCATCCATACGCGGCGTAAATGTGCGATATCGTGCGCGCCATCATCATGAATCCAGTTGTTTTCAAACCAGGTCTCATAGCGAGCCTGCCAAAGCGTAAGTGACATATTCTCTTTCCTGTTGGGTTGACGTCCGTCCTGACTGACGATGAATTACGCGCTCAGGGCCGACCATCATAGCGAATGGCTAATGACATTTTCTTTACACAGCAGAGGAATATCGCCCTTGCCCCAGGATAATTTCGAAAAAAAATGCGACGCTGATCATTTTTATAGCATTTTGCCGTAATTAAAACGTCAGTTTGCTGCTTTTTCAGCCTTGACTGATTTAATTGCGGGCAGGTTAATTAGTTTAATAAATGTAATGATTAATGATAGGCATTTTCTCGGGGAGTAACAAAAAACATGACATAACCTGTTCGCACTTATCATTAAAATCGGCAAAAGTTACACACAGATAAATCTGAAAAGGTTCCTATTTTTGCCGATATAACGTACTGTATTCTCACTATCAGATGTCCCGGAACGCGCATTGACAACAGCATTGTTGATTTTTTATCCGCCCCCGTTTTTCGGGACAAAAATCACCAATGCTCAGATGACTATGAGACGGCAAATTGTTAAGGGTAATGATTTATAGTTTTTATGATATTGCCACCATTTAGATGCCCTTGTTGTTTTAGCAGTAACCGGGTTCTACTAATAAAAAGAGGTAATCCATGAAAGAGCGGCCGATTCTTTTTTCCGAACAGCGGGTTCGTGCCCTGTTAGTTGGCCAACAAACGCAAACCCGGCGCATAATGAAAACGCAGGCTTTTGGCCCGGGGCAGGATCACCACGAGGGGGTTCATGCTTTTGACGTTCAGGCTAACCACCTGCATGGCGATAAAATGATGTCGATGAATGACATTCGCTATCACTGCCCGTACGGTATGCCGGGCGACGTGCTTTGGGTGCGCGAAACCTGGCGTGGGCCGATTGTGCCGCAGGATGCCCTGGCGGATTACGAGCGCGATCCCGTACCGTTCCGCACGCCGGAATTTTGCCAGTACCGTGCTGACAGCAATGAACTGGGTCAGCATACGCTGAGCGGCCCGGATGACGAGCAGTTTGGCTGGCAGACGGCCATTCATATGCCGCGCTGGGCCAGCCGTATCAATCTGCTCATTACCGATGTGCGTGTGGAGCAGATTCAGGATATCAGTGAAGATGACATCATGGCTGAAGGGGTCCAAACCGACTCGCACTTTCTGAATAACTTTTTCACCATGAATGTGAATTCAGAAATGCCAAAAGAAGCCTATCGCAAGGCATGGCAGAAACAGTACGGTGCAACCAGCTGGCAGGTAAACCCGTGGGTGTGGGTCATTGAGTTTGAGCGCGCCGGGCGTGAGTAAATTTAGCCTGCGCTTTGCGGGCTAAATCACAGACAATCTCCTCGCTAACGGGTTGAATATACCGTCTTCATCCCTGAAGCCCGACAATGCCAGCATGACGTTTCGATGCTGGCATTTTCCTGTCTGGTCTCTCAGGATTCTGCGACAGCAGCATTCAGTGCGGAACTTACGATGTTAAAATGGCCATGGAAAACGCATAGCGATACCGCCGTCACCGAATTGCCCTGGCAGGCCGGTCTGGCACAGCCCATCTTTACCCTTCTCACACAGGATGAACAGCAGTCGCTGACAGAACTGGCCCAGCGCTTTCTGCAGCAAAAAAAGCTGGTTCCGCTTGAAGGCTGCCAACTTGATGCGCTGCGTAGCGTGCGTATTGCCCTGCTGTTCTGCTTACCCGTGTTGAAACTGGGTCTCGACTGGCTGGATGGCTTTCATGAAGTGCTCATCTATCCTGAGCCCTTTAATGTGGCGGATGAGTGGCAGGATGAAAACGGCCTTGTGCATCACGCGCCTGCCGTTCATGCGGGCCAGAGCTGGACGCAGGGCCCGGTGATCCTTAACTGGCTGGATATTCAGGATTCCTTCGATCTGTCAGGGTATAACCTGGTCATTCATGAAGTGGCACACAAGCTGGATGCCCGCGGTAGCGGCTACACCAGCGGCGTTCCACTGATTCCTCTGCGTGGCGTCGCCCAGTGGGAAAAAGACCTGCGTGAGGCCATGGCTGAGGTTGAAAATGAGGTTGAGCTGGTCGGGGAACAGGCCGCCAGTATCGATCCTTATGCCGCCAGCGATCCTGCGGAATGCTTCGCGGTGTTATCCGAGTATTTTTTTACCGCACCGGTTCTGTTAGCTGAACGCTTTCCCGCGATGTATGGGCATCTCCAGCAATTTTACCAGCAGGATCCGTTAAGCAGAATCCAGATGACTGATCGGTGATTTGTTTACTTCGCGAACGCTTTGCATTAAAGCTAGCCAGTTGAATGCTAAACGCTTTTTTACAGTTGACACCTTGAGGCGACCTCGTTACTATTCGCCTCGTTCACACGATTCCTCTGTAGTTCAGTCGGTAGAACGGCGGACTGTTAATCCGTATGTCACTGGTTCGAGTCCAGTCAGAGGAGCCAGATTTAAGAAGCCTGCTCAGGAAACTGAGCAGGTTTTTTGCTTTTCTGCGTTTACCTTTTACATCTAAAATCTCAGCTCAGAATGGCCTCCAGTCTGGCCACCACTTCATTCACAATAACTTCAGGTATCCGTTCAAGATATTTGCCGTTCCGGGCTTCCATATCAAGGGTTCTGGGCTGGTCACAACGAATTACCCCCGTTGTTTTCGTTCCTGCGCCATTCAGTGAAACAGTAAACCCCGCTGCGCGGGCAAAGTTTCCGCCGTTGGTCACGGGAACAACCACAGGTAGCCGCGTAAAATGATTAAAAGACGCCGGAGAAACAATCAGTACTGGACGCCTTCCGCTTTGTTCATGCCCGGCATTCGGATCTAGTGAAACGAGCCAGATTTCCCCTCTGTCCATCTACAGGAGCTCCTTGCCCACCGCAGGCGCATCAATCCATTCCCGACCCTCTTCGCTAATTTCAGCGTGCGGATCGCACTGCGCCAGTAGTTCTTCGAGTGAATAGCGGGGACGTTTTTGAGGTTCAATTATGAGGCAGCCACTATCAATGGTCATGCCCACTTCGCTGTCCGTCGACAGCCCCAGCGTTTTCAGCACGGCGGGAGGGACCGCCAGCATGACAGATCCGCCAACCTTTTTCAGACGAGTGGTATACATAGAGCACCTCCGAATATTATATTTTAATATAACATCTGCGGCAGGCGATGCACAATTATTCATCAGATTCATTGTGATTTCCTTAACGTAATAAAGCGTGAAGAAAACCTTAATCCATCAGAGGACAGATCCGGCAGTTTTCAAAGGCGGCATTGCCGGTAAAACGGCGACCATCCTGATACATCAGGTGCTTCTTTCAGATCATGAAGCACTTCGTGCAGTCAGGAACTTAGTTCGTGATAAGAAGGCCGATAATAGAAAACTGTTTTTGCGGTTCAAAGGATTATGACGGATCAGATAAACGAAATGCGGCGCAGCTTCCGTATCCGGGCTGCGCCGCAGGAACATCAGCGATAGCGCGAAGGCCAGATTTTTTCAGGCTCGACGTCTAACGTTTCAGCAATCAATCTTTCGCCTTTGGGCCAGCGGCGGGTAAGCGCATTAGCCAGCGTGGAGGACGCTAGCCCTGCCTGACGGGAAACCGCCGCCAGCGACGTTTCCCGTCAGGCAGGGCCGCAATAATGTCGGCGGGATGCCAGTCCTGTTGTGTCATGCCGTCACCTCGTCGATAAACTTCACGCCGTCAGCTGTGCGGAGCCAGCGCGGGGCTTTCATTTTCGCAGCGAAATAGTTGATCAGTTCATACAGCAGGCAGCTAAGGTGCTTCTCCGTTTCATAGGCAAATCCCAGCCCCGACAGAGTTTGCGTGATAGCAAGGCAGTAACGACAAAGCTCCGTACATTCAGGCTCGAAACGGGGAGTGGTCGCAGGGAGAGTGTCAACGGTCAGGCTTTCAACCAGTTACAAAAAACCATCGAAGGTTTTGCCACGCGTTATAAAACACTTATACAAAAAATACCGGTAGAAACGTTACGCACTAAACTCAAGTTCTGGTTTGTTATGAACCGTCCAGCACTGCGTTTCCGGTGCGAACCGGCGGCCTGCATCCGGTCAGCATGGCGCGTCTAAAAAACGGGGCCAGAATGCACACATCCTGGCCCCGTCACGGCTGGCGTTATCAGCCGGAGGGCTGATGTCAGCACGCGCCGGAGGCTATTTCGCGCCCTCTGCCAGCTGTCGCAGCATCTCAATATGAACAGGCTTATCGTTAAGCGCAGGGATATAGGTAAAGGACGTTCCCCCTGCATGCATGAAGATTTCTCTGTTCTGCTCATCCAGTTCTTCCAGCGTTTCCAGGCAGTCTGCCGCAAAACCCGGGCTAATCACCTGCAGGCTTTTTACGCCTTCCGCAGGAAGATTTTTGATGGTTTCATCGGTGTACGGCGTTAACCAGGGCTCTCTGCCAAATCGTGACTGGAAGGTCATCACAATCTTCAACGATGGCATGTTAAGGGCTTCGGTGAGCAATTTGGTGGTTAACGCACAGCGATCCTGGTACTTATCCCCTTCGTTAGAAAACCTGACCGGTATGCCATGGTAGGAGACCAGTAGCGTATCCGGCACGCCATTGGCCTCGAATGATTCCAGCACAGAGGCTTTTAACGCCTCGATGTAGGCAGGATGATCGGCATAATCGTTTATGAAGTTGATCGCCGGCGTGTAACGGTTTTTCATCGTCTGCAGGTGACGGCTTACGCTGTCCCAGACGGAAGAGACGGTGGACGAGGAAAACTGCGGATACAACGGGATGACGATAATTTTATCGACACCTTTGGCCAGCAGTTTGTCAATGGCGCCGCCAATGCTGGGCTCGCCATAGCTCATTCCTAACTCGACAGGCATGCCCGTCAGCGCTTCGAGTGCGCGAGCCTGGCGAACGCTGTAAACCATCAGCGGTGAACCTTCGTCCATCCAGATAGAGGAGTACAGTTTGGCCACGCGTTTGGCGCGCAGCGGAATAATCACGCCATGCAGGATTGGGCACCACAGGATCCTGGGTAAATCGACCACTCTGTAGTCGTGCAAAAATTTAGATAAAAACGTTTTAACCGCAGCAGTTGTGGGTTCTTTTGGTGTTCCAAGGTTAACAATTAAAACACCCTGTTTATTCGTCATTAGCTGGGACCTCTGAAAACCCATGGAAAAAAAGTGCCTGAACACTGTAGCACACTCAAGGACATCATCACCTCCGCCCTTGCCGCTGGCGTGTGCGGAGGCGAAACGAAAACCGGGTTAACTCACCCTTCGGATCGGCACCGACCGCTGAGTCAACGTTCAACGCCCTTTGCTGTCTCCGACACGGCCATATGCCCCGGGCTGTCGGTACAGACCATCAATGAAAACACGCAAGCGCACCTGACAGTTTGCAAAAAAGTAAATCTGGCTCGCCGCGCTTCAATACATTTTCAGGCAGTGAATACCACCACGCGCAGCAACACCGCCCCTTTTAGTTTTTAACTCTGCGTTATCTGAGGAGTCAAAAACAGTGGGTCGTATCTTACCATCGCCCTGCTGGCAAACGACCAATAGCTCTGATAAGTCCTGTCGCCCTCCAGGCCGGTTCGTGCTTTTTATCGCCATAACTGATGACAAGACGATCGGATAATCCCCTGACTATTCAGGGGGAACTATCACATCTTGTCGATATTTCGGTTTATCAAAGTGAATATTGAGCATGCTAATATTTAGACGTCTATGCTCGTGCTGCCCGATTCCGCTTAAGTTCAGAAAGGTCTGGCGAGCGAGTCGGATCATACAGCACACTCACTGTGCTTCAGCCAGGACAAAATAAGACCGAATACGGTCATGAATCAGACTGATGCAACCACTTTCGCCAACAGGCGGTCCTGGACAGGAATCATTATGCATAAAGGGGTTTCTACAGGCGAAGATGCGTTGCTGCAACACAGGTCATTTGTGGCCTTCTGGCTGGCCCGTACCTGTTCTTCGTTTGGCTTTCAGATGTTTTCCGTGGCCGTCAGCTGGCAAATCTATGCGATTACCCACAGCGCCATGGCACTGGGCATGATTGGCCTGATGCAGTTTCTGCCTTCGGTGCTGTTAGCCTTGCCCGCAGGGCATCTGGCAGATCAATTCGACCGTCGTCGTATCGTGGTGATTGGGCAACTCATTGAATGGGCCGCGCTGCTCGCCCTGGTGGCGCTGACGCTAATGCACTGGGCAGATAAGATTGAAATTTGGGGTTTGGTCTTCCTGATTGCCCTGGCTAAAGCACTTGAGTGGCCTGCTATTACCTCAATGCTACCTGCGCTGGTCCCGCCATCGATTCTGGCGCGCGCCATGGCGGCCAGTTCCGTCGGCGGTCAGGCCGCGGTGATTGTCGGGCCGACGTTAGGCGGACTGCTTTACGTGGCCGGTCCCGAGGTTGTTTACGGGGTTTCAGCGCTCTTTTATTTGCTGTCGCTAATCTTAGTCAGTCGCCTACGTTACGAACGTCCTCCTCAGGAACGTATGCCGATGACCCTGTCGAACATGTTTATGGGCGTGCGCTTTATTCGCGAACGCAAAGACGTGCTCGGCGTGATATCGCTCGACCTGTTTGCCGTGCTACTGGGCGGTGCTACCGCACTGCTCCCTATCTTCGCCCAGGATATTCTGCACACCGGGCCATGGGGCCTTGGCCTGTTGCGGGGTGCGCCGTCGGTAGGGGCGCTGTTGGTCGGCGTCTGGCTGAGCCGCAACAAGCTGGAAAAGCACGTCGGCATGATTATGTTTGGCTCCGTTGCGGGTTTTGGCCTGGCGACGCTGCTGTTTGCCCTTTCCACCAAACTGTGGCTTTCACTGCTGGCGCTGGCGGCGCTGGGCGGTTTCGATATGGTGAGCATGGTAATTCGCGGCGCGCTGGTTCAACTGGATACACCGGATACGATGCGCGGCCGCGTCAATGCGGTTAACGCCATCTTTATCAATACCTCAAACCAGTTGGGTGAGTTTGAATCTGGGCTGCTCGCGGCATGGATGGGCGCGGTGCCTGCCGCGGTGATTGGCGGCATCGGGACGCTGGTGGTGGTCGGGCTCTGGATGACGCTGTTTCCGAATCTGCGCAAAAGGCAGAAGCTTGAGAATGAAACGGTGGAGTAATTGCGATGTTGAAGGCTGCAGCACTGAGAGATGCGCTTATTGACTGGCAAAGCCTGGCTGCAACATTGAATGCTGCAGGCTTTATCGCTATAGCCCAACCGCAAGTACGGCTAAAATATTAGCAGATACACTGCGTAGTGACAGATAACAACGAAGTGCGCGAGTATTTTAATTTTACTAAGCAGATGATTAAGTAGATTAAGTAGATTAAGTGCAGGTATATTCAAAGGATCCAACCACACTGAATAATAAAACCGAGTAAGGCTGAGTTCTCTTTCTCGGCTTTATTTGCGAAATCAAATAAACTGAGAAGGTATATCCATATTATCAAACTGGGTTATTATTGGTAAAATACCACCCTCAAACTTAACTCCACGAAAGTCACATTTTTTTAATTTCGCATCAGTAAAGGTGCAATTAATATATTTCGTTGCTCTAAACTCAACTCGATCAAAAACAGTGCCGGTAAAGTCACAGTCTACAAATCTTACGCGACGACCACCGTACTCAATTCCGGAGGATCCAGCCACAAACTTTGCTTTGACAAAATGACTCGCTTCACACACTGCATCATCCACATTGATTACTGGTTTACTTTTTGAAAAATTGCATCTTTTTATTTCTGCTTTGCATAAAAGAGCGCTATCTAAACACGCGTTTTCAAAGTCTACATTTGTCAGAATACTATTATTAATACTTCCTGATACTTTCGAATAAGACATATCAGTATTCGTTATCTTTGATTCGAAGAGGTTCACAGCCTTTAATTCATTTAATACCGTAAAGGGACCAATTGTCACACCTGAGAGAAGAGTGAAATTTTGCTACTTAGTGACAGGCGGTGAGCATCCGTATGTTCCGGGCTGAACTGGCCTCGTTTTGCTTCAGGTATTCGATGCACGGGTCAGCAGCAGAATCACAAAAATCCCCCCGATGCCTGCCGTAATAATCCCGATCGGCAGCTCCTGCGGTGCCAGCAGCGTGCGGCTGATGATATCCCCGCCACAAAGCAAAACCGCGCCGCCCAGGCCACACAGCGGTAACAGCAGACGGTGCTTTACCCCTGTGACCGGTCGACACAGGTGCGGTACCATCAGGCCGACAAAACCAATCACCCCGGTTAGGGCGACCAGCATTGAGGTCGTCAGCGCGCAACAAAGAAAGACTTCAATCCGCAAACGACTGACGTTAATCCCCAGCGACAGCGCCGTTTGTTCGCCCGCCAGCAGACCGTCCAGCGAGCGATGACGCATCAGAGCAAAGCCACTCAGCAGAACAACACCGGCAAGCGCAACAGGCAGATTCTGCCAGCTGGCCAGCCCCAGGCCACCCAGCGACCAGAACATCACCGAACTGGCCGCTCGCTGATCGCCCGAGAAAATAAAATAGCTGGTGAGCGCGCCAAACAGAAAAGACACAGCCAGCCCACAGATGATCAGGTGTGCTGGGCTGCGCAGTTTTTTGAAGTAGAAAAGCAACATGACCGCAGCGGCAGAACAGAGCCCGCCCGCAAAGGCGGCAACCGGCAAGGTCAGCTCACCTAACCCGTTACCAAAACGGGTGATGACCAGCACCGCACCTGCCGAAGCACCGGAAGAGAGACCAAAAAGAAAAGGATCGGCCAGATCGTTGCGGGTGGTGGTTTGCAGCAGCGCTCCCACCATCGCCAGCCCGGCACCGGTCAAGGCTGCAAGCAACGTGCGCGGCAGGCGGAGATCGATCACAATCCGGCTGATCATTTCAGACTGAGGCATGGCGATCAGTTCCAGTGCGCCCAACACCTGCGTCAGGGATAACGCGACCGTGCCTTTGGCAACGCTGATTAACATCAGCACTGCCAGCAGAAGGACGCAAAAGCACAAGATGCAATAAAAACGGTAAGGTGTAGCATTCACGGCGCGGTTCCTGAATACAGGGCGCGCGCCAGTTTCTCCACCGCGGCAATATTAGCCGGGCCTGGCGTCAGCTCAGCATACTGCAGCTTCAGATAACGATGATGTTTGACGGCTGGCGTGAGTTTCATCAGCGGATGACTTTCCAGGAAATGCCGAAGGGCATCCGCCCCGCCGCCGGTTTGATAATCCAGCAAGATAATGAAATCAGGTTCGGTTGCCGCCACACTTTCCCATGACGTGGTGCCCCAACTGATATCCAGCCCCTCCAGCGCATTGGTTCCGCCGGCGGCTTCAATGATGGCGGTTGGCATGGCATATTTTCCGCTAGTAAACGGCTTATCTTCCCCGGAGTCGTAGACAAAGACCTTTAACGGCCGGACCGCGCTGGGCCGTTGAGGAATCATTCTCAGGCGCTCCTTCCAGTGATTAACTAAAGCCTGCGCCTCAGCCTGTTTGCCAAAGATTTTACCTAACGTCAGCTCATCGTGATAAAGCAGATCCATGCTGGCTTTATGCTTTTCTTTTTGGGTAAAAACGCAGCTTTCACTCAGCACCAGCGTCTTAATGCCGTACTGACTTAACGAGGCTGGCGTCACGTCGCCGCCCACCTTCATGCCATAATTCCAGCCGGCAAAAAAGAAGTCAGGATTCACCGCCACCAGCGTTTCCAGAGAGGGATACTTAGGCGCCAGCTCAGGAATGGCCCCCATCTCCTGCTTAAATTCCGGTGTCATCTTGTACCAGCCACTGATGCCCGTCAGCCCGACGATGCGATCCTGCAAATGAAGCGCAAAGGCCATTTCTGACATATTGAGGTCGTTAATGACCGCCCGCTCAGGCGGTGCATTAAAGGTAACCGGCTGACCGCAGCTCTCAATGGTGACCGGGAAATCGGCCGCGAGGGTTTGTCCAACAGGAATGCTCGCCAGCCATGCCGCGCAGCAGAGCCTTAACAACGAATCAGGCACAGTCTGGCACCTCGAAAATGCGTAAATGACTCCCGTTCGCGGGATGCGCTACGGTAAAACTGTTTAAACCGAATACCGGCCGGAGATAGCGGGATGACAGGGCGCGAGCAGGCGCATCACATACTACCTGCTCCCCCTGTGACAGAATCAGCACGCGGTCGGCAAACGTATCTATCAGTGATAAATCGTGCAAGACCGCCACGGCCGTGATGCCTTTGTTTTTGATTAACGTCAGCAGCGCATGTCGTCCAAGGGGATCAAGATGATTGGTCGGTTCATCCAGCAGAATCAGCTGTGGCTTTTGGGCCAGAACGCGCGCCAGGGCCGCTCTTTGCCGTTCACCGCCTGATAACGCATCTAGTGAACGTCGCCGTAACGCCGCCAGCCCTGTTTCCTCTAGCGCCTCACTGACAACGCGCTGATTGACAGAATGTGGACAGGCGCGCACATGAGGAAGACGACCCAGTGCAACGTAATCCTCAACCGCCAGCCTCAGGTCAGGCACGTCGTTTTGCGCCATGACGGCGATACATGTGGCTAACTCCTGCCGTGTGTAAGTTTTGATGCAGCGACCGTTTAGCGTTATCTCATCCTTCTGTACCGCCAGCTCACGGCTCATCGCCCGCAGCAATGAGGTTTTGCCGCTGCCGTTCGGCCCAATAATCGCCAGGCGCTCCCCTGTCCCGATGCCGAATGTGATGTCATTGAGCAGGCAGCCGCCATCGGGTTTGTGCAGCGCCCCAATGTTCACCCGCAATATCGATTCACTGGCATATAATGTCTCTGGCTGCATCATATCACCCTATTCATTTATGTTACGTTATAACATAACAATGGCAGAGTGAAATAACAAGCGCCCAGGTAACATGAAAAAAAGTGCCGACGACGCGGCACTTAACGACAGGGATAACGAATGACGGAACAGGCTATTTAAATCGGTTATGCAACAGGCTGGCCGTCATCGCTAACATGCCTGCCCCCAGAGCGCTATGCAGCATCAATGTATTCAACATAACGACTTCCTCACGTTTACCGCTGTCCTGAGCGGTTACACTGCCTCAGCCAACTTTTCCTCGTTGGCCTCTTTCTCAATCAAGCGCATCAGCAACGATACCCGGCGATCGGTACGCTCTGGGGTATCCGGTGGCAGGTTGTAGCGCAGGGTGTAGAGCTTGCCCTTCTCGTTGTAAAAATCCACCACCAGCACAGGCAGAATTCCGCCTGGCACTTTATTGTAATTCACCGACAAGCGGGTCCTGCCCAGCTGCAGTTTGGCAGCCATGACGGTCTCGCCGACCAGTTTAGGATACAGGCTACGATCTTCGGGCACGCTGATGACTCTCATAACAGCCTCCTGATTCTCCGCTTGATAACATAGTGCGGAGAGCGCTGTTCACGCTCCCCGCTGTCGGGTCAAACTGCCATTAAGCCTGATGTTCAATCGCCTCTGAGGTGCGGTGTTCAATCGGAATGCGGCGAGGTTTCTCGCTTTCTGGCACCTCATGATGCAAACCGACACGCAGCAGTCCATCCTGAAGCCGTGCGGTGGTGACTTTCATATGTTCAGGCACGCTGTAGCTCAGACGGAAGTCTGAACGACTGATGCCCCGATGCAGCCAGCCGCTGTTCTGGCCTTCTTTGTCCGCCTCTTTATCCGTAACCTCCTCTTTCTGGCCGGTAACCGTCAGGCGACCGCCCGCCACCTCGATCTCCAGCTCGTGTTCTTGCCAGCCGGGGACACTGACGGTGAGCTCATAGTGCTCATTATCCGTTTGTCTGAGGTCATAAGAGGGTGAAACCGACACGGGCGCATCACCGGTCAACTGGCTGAAAAGCCGATCGATACGGTTGAACCGGTCTGAGAATGCAGAATCTGCAACAGAAGGAAACAGTGGAAAATTACGTAATGCCATGGTGATAACCTCCTGAATTAATCGTTCATTCAAAAGCTCATCTGAGTGGGGACCCTCCCCGTTTCTCACAAAAATTTATAGGATCTTTTTGGATGATTTCAAGGGATGAAAACGAAATTTTTTTGGCAGCTGGCGGGCCAGAACCTGGTGCCTTTTTGACGATGTTGAGTGACGCGCCGCGCCCTGTAAAGATGCCATGTCATCTCAACCGGGAGCGGCTTATTGCCTATCAGAAATGGTATTTAAACCGGACGCGCGCCCCGTAACGTTCGTTATCGCCACTGTGCCGTTCGGCATTAATCTGCGACCAGTAAGCGCCAAGGTAAATATCGAAATTTTGCATCTTCATGACATTGCGAAAACGGTAAGAGGAGTGGATGGTATGGATATCATACTTGCCTAAGATGAAGTCACTCAGGCTGGCCCCGCTGATATACTGCATCGTAAAGGCTTTCACATCGTTACGCGCGTAGATATAGCCAAGCTGAAAGTCGCGCCATAGTCCATTCAGCCCAGCACTGAAGTTTTGTTCTTCCGTCGCATCCATATAGGCCGTGCTGAGATTGATGACCGCCCCTGAATCTGGATTCGCACGTTGCCCGTCCCAGCTCAGCGTGGCGCCATATCCATTGCGCTTAGACTGATCCTTAAACTGCCCCCGGTTATCGGTATAACCATAGGCATTGTTCACCACGTTGCTTTCCATGCCGACAGCCGCCGTGACGTCGCTATGGCGCCAGGCGATAACCGGGCGCAAATAAATAACATTCTTTTTATGCTCCAGTGTATTCCCATGGTATTCCCCATTCTGGAACAACCTCGTTCCGTCATTCGCCATGGCATTTAATTCAAAATAAAAACGTTGCCATGTTTTACTTAGCTGAATAGCCCCCGCCGATCCCCGTCCGCGCGCCTCTTTCATCATGTAGATATAGCCATAGCCATCTTCGTAGAGATCGTTGGCCGTGTTGCCGGAATATTCGATAAGCGTGTCCTGATTGAGCGGAAACATATCGAAGGCTTCATAGCGGCCTACTTGCACTTTCCAGTCTTTTTCCTGACCAAAGAAGAAAGCCGCGTCGTCTAACTCAAGCCCGCCAGAGAGATCGGCAAGCGGTTGCACGGTAAAGCCTGCAAAGGATTGATCCGCCATGCTTCGGTAACCGTCCAGCCCGATTAAAATTCGGCCATTGACGTCCCAGCGTTCCGCTTCTCCTGCCTTCCAGTTTTTATCAGCACGGGTTTTTAATGAGGTAATTTGGCCCGTTCTGCTTGCACCATCGAGATTGAACTCAACATCACCATAGAGTTTCAGCGCGCCTTGTTCTGTATCAAACGTTATCGAGGAAAATGAAGCGGAAGAGATAAAAACCAGTCCCCAGACATAATGCCGGTATTTCATAACCAACTCCTTATGCTAAATAACCCTGAGTGAATAAATTTCTTAAAGTAAGTACTTTTTTGAGGCTGTAATAAATTCGTTATAATTTTTACACTGACTTATTTTTTCTATAATATCGTCATCCAGAATATTGGTGAGGAAGTCATATATCAGCATACTGTCAATGAACTGGTCCTCACTGATGGCCAACATAAAAACAAGTTTTACCTGTTTACCGCTATCCCACTTAATGCCCTCGGGAAAGATGGCGACAGAGACTGCGGTGCGTACCGCAACAGGCCCTAACGGATGCGGGATGGCGATTTTATCATCCAGCAGCGTTGACGCCCGCGCTTCACGATCTAATACCGACGATAAGAAATGATCGGTAACCCGCCCTTGCGCGGTTAACCTGTCGCAAAGAAACGTAATTAATGATGAACGGGTATAATCTCCCGCATTTAATACAAAAAAATTATCAGCAGAAAAATACGTTAGCATCGCGTTGACAGGCTGTGTTTCAGACACCAAATAATATTTTATATTTTCGAGCTGCCCTCTCTCTGGAAACGGGGGCAATAGAATAATACGTTTATTCTTCTCAACGATATTGACCAGGCTGATGACAATATCTTCGTCAACCTCAGGCAGCAGACTATATTGCTCAACGGAGATCTGCCTGACGATATCTAACCCCGGGTACATGCTAAGGATTTTTTGACAGACGACTCGCGTCGAGGCCATCCCCTGATCGCTAACCACCAGCGCCCGCATCCCCTGACCACTCTGATGGCTGATACTGTCTTCCAGAATGGCGCCAATATGCATGACCAGATAACCGATTTCATCGGCACTAACGGTCGCCTTGAAGAACTGATCCAGTTCACTGAACGCACTAAGCGTTAATTCATACATTAACGGATAGTGGCGTTTTATTTGTTCCAGTAAGGGATTAACAATGGTAATCGCGTTGTTGACGCGAATGCGCATGGCTCTGATATGGCTTAGCAGCGTCGCCTGGGACAGCGCGTCATAATTCACATGAATAAACCACGATGTACTCACGTAGCTCAGGAAGTGATTCATTATCGTGCGTTCAACAGCGTATTGTTCAGAGACCAGATTGTGGCTGGAGGTTGTGGTACAAAAGGCGACAAGATTCATGGCCATGAAGTCAATTTCACTTTGCGAAAACGGCATCGCCGGGTTAACGCATAAAGACTGGAGTACAGCTTCAGCCAGCGTTTTCCAGCCAGGTTCCGCATCGCAAAATTCAAAATCCCGTAGCCATTTGCCTCGCGCCATCCTCTCTTGCGCAATCCCTGTGATCAGGCTTAAAAAGCGAAGATTCGCGTCACTTATCGCGATCCTTTTCTCTGCAAGGCAGTGGCTCAATGCGTTTTTACAGTCCGGGTATGCCGTAACCGGGCCGACATAACTGTCCTCGTCAGTGGCCTGAGTCAGGCGCAGTCGGTGGTCGTAGATGCAACGCCGAAAGGCAATTTCGCTACCTTTAAGCGTAAAGATGTCCTCACCCTCCGACACAATACGCAATTGATAGAGAGAGACGTGACGCTTCAGCAACGTAATATCATTTCTTAAGCTGTAGATACTGATAAACCACTCGGCTTCCCGCTCAGCAAGCCTCACGCCCTGCTCATCAAACAGCAGTGCCTCCAGCATGGCAGCGCGACGTTGTGCCCCCGAACGTGTTTCATTCCATGGCCGTTGGCACTGATCCAGTAAAACCTGCAGAGCCTCAGGCTCGCTAATCTGTAATGAGAAGCCGTTTTTTCGCGAATAGATAAGACGGTTACCAGACTGGCTGACGATGTCACCCACTTCTTTGAGGTCAGTACGGATGGTTCTTGTTGACACCTTCATCTCTTTTGCCAGGGCGGCCTGCGTGATATCGCCCTGCGCGAGTGTCATGAAGATGTCCCTGACCCGTTTGCTGGTGAACAGTCTCATGGTTATATCCGTTTAATCAGCACCGTCTGCACGTCGTTAGGCTTGAGCGTCTGCCGTGCCTGCATGGGCGTCATCTCATCGAGCATTACGCAGCGCGCGTCCTGCAGAGGCGGAATCACGACATCGGTTTCCAGATGGGGATTATAAAATCTGATGATGATTCCGCTGTGGTCTTCCGCACATTTCACCGCACTGACCAGGGCATCGCGGTGTGTTGCTGGCAGGCTTAGCGCGCTATAAGTTTCGGGATAATCCCGCACCTCGTCATTCAGACAAAAACGCAGTCGTCCGTTCAGGAAGTCGCTGTCCTGATAAACGGGAAACTCGGTCAGCCAGGTTTTCGACACGCGCGCATGTTGGGCCTCATCGAATGTGCCGAGGTAAGTTCGCCAGCCAAATGAGAAGGTCATAGTTTTCAACAGCTGGGCATCGGGCGTTTCTACGATACTTTCACCGGACGCGCGGCCCGGCCGATAAAGCAGATTTTCTTTACCCATAAAGCCAAATGTGCGGAACAGCGTCAGCGAGAGCGTATTGAAATCATCCCCGACGATTTCGTATTCACGCACACCATTGGTGTGCAGCGTAAAGCCGTGCTGCTCATCGTGGAGATTGACGTAGCTTTGCATCGGTTCAATCGAGATCGGTTTTTCCTGCCAGCGCTCTTCTTCCCAGCACTGCAGCGCCTTGCCAAGTTGCACCGGTCGGGTGACCGCGCCAAACAGCTGATCGGCACAGGAAACCCGGGCCGCAATATCAGTGGCAAAGTGCACACAAAGACGATGACTCAGAACGTTGTTATCCACTTCCACATTAAAGCGAATAAGATCGTCATTCTGCAGAACGACTTTTACCTTGAGGTTCAGGGTTGTCGTGGCAGTGCCTGCCGCCCTTTCGGCTAAATCAGCCGGGACCTTGAGCGCGTAGCGAAGTATCAGGCCCTGGCTGACGGTACTCTTTTGTTTCTGAACGGTCGTCATGGTGCCCTCAGACGTAATCATCCAGTCGGCCCGAGGCGGCGAATAATTGTATGAATCCCCATCATCACCGTTTTCCACAAACAGCATTTGCCGCGGATAGCGTTTACCGCTCCGTTTATCGGTAATGGTTAACAGGCCATCGGCTTCCGCCTGAATATGGTAAACGTCATTTTCAGCCGTTGTCTCCTGGCTCAGCGCTGGCCTCGCGGCGTTATCCTCACTGAAATCAATGTACCAGCGGTCATAGCCCAGTGCCGGTAATACCGGGCTGTTAACGGTCAGACGCGTACGGCAGACTTTTTCAGGTTTATGCCAGGCTTTACCCGGATCGAGGCGAATCGTCTGATTAAGTACGTATTGCGTCAGGTCTTCTTCCGACTCGATAACACAGGGGATTGCTTTGCCGTTGCCGTCACGCAAGGTAAACGGCAGCCCCGGCAGCCAGGCCTCAAAGGTTATGTCTGGAGCAACACTCCACGGCAGTGGATTAAAAGCGGTGAAGGTAAAATCATGCTGGCGCGGAATGCGCTGTGTGATCAGTCGGGTATGTAACTCCAGTAAATTCTGCGCCAGCCCTTTGGCTTCTTTATAGCGGAAGAAGACATCCTGATTGGTATCATCGCTGTTGCATCCGCCGATGCTGTCATGGGCGGCGTTGTAAAACATCAGTTTCCATATCGTTGCGACAATATGTTTGGGATAGGCATTGCCCAGGCTCTGACTTATCGCCAGCACAGGCTCAAGCGTATTCACCAGCAGCGATTCAACTTCATTGTTTAACAGTTTCAGGTCGGCACGACAGGAGAAGATCGTTTTGTGCACGCGCGAATGCTTAGCTTCGGTCAGTTCACCCTTTAGCGTTCGAGCCTCTGCACCGGCTTCCTGTTCCAGCATCTTAACGACAGTCAGCGGATTGCTGATGAGGTACTCGCGGCTATCATCACGGGCATTAAACTGCTCGACTAATTCTGGCAAGTTGCGGCGCACGGGAGCCTGGTCGAAGCCATGAGGAAACAGCAGGTGCTGGCGATGACTGCGCGCTTCTATTGCAGCCATCTTCTCATCAAGAAAGGCTTTCATGGTTTCAGGCGTTTCATCCAGCAAGCCGCCGTAGTGATAACCCCACGGCATCTGCAGGGCAAAAACCCGGTCACCGTTATCACCCTGCCAGAAAAATTCTGTTTCGTGCAGCGTATTATCGGCGATGCCGCGCCAGAATAAGGCATGATGGATACCGAACTGGCGATAGAGTTGCGGCATATTGCCGCCCTGGCCAAAACAGTCCGGAACATAGCCTAGCTTCATTACGTTGCCATGGCGTTGAGCCACTTCCATACCGTAAAACAAATTCCTGACAACAGACTCCTGATGAATCACCAACTGATCCGTTTGGGTAAACCACGGCCCCGTCAGCAAACGTTCATCGGCGATCAGTTTCGTGAGTCTGGCTCGATCCTCAGGAGCCCACTGAAGATAGCTTTCGATAAGTGAGCTTTGTGCGTCTAATAAATAGCAGGGAAACTCAGGATGGGTTTCCAGTACCTGAATAAGATTTTTAATATGGTTATACAGGTAAATCCGCGAGCGTGAAGACGTAAAATACCACTCCTGATCCCAGTGCGTGTGCGTATAGAGATGAACTGTCCGCTTTTTCATATTATTAACCTTACTAAAAACCGCTTTAGTCGAATTTAATTTCAATATCGTCCGGGGAAGTATTGATGCTCTCGCTGTTCGCATCCGTCTCATTAAAATTCACTAAAACGTTAGCGCCTATTGCGATCACCAAGGTGCCCACCAGCGCGCCAAGAAAATAGGCCCACGGATTCCCGACGGTAAAACCACCGTACAAGCCCCCCAACGGCGGCATAATGGGATACGCTTTAAACAGCGCCACCGTCATTGAGCCCATGGCGCCCGCCAGTATGTTTAACGGAATTAATCGCGCGGGATTTTTTAACGTAAACGGTATTGCCCCTTCGGATATTCCCAGAATGCCCATAATCACCGAGCCATTACCGGCTTCTTTTAGGGTTTCACTGAAGTTACGTGGCCGGATAAAGCGGGCAGCGGCATAGCCTAATGGCGGAATAATAATCGCGACATTGACCAAAATAGCCGGTAAATAAACGCCACTCATAAACAACACATTTCCCGTGCCCCATGCCGCTTTATTAACCGGCCCGCCAAGGTCAAAACAGATCATCCCACCCAGTACCGCAGCCAGCACAACGGTATTGGTGCCGTCTTCGGTCATGCGCTGCACCCAGGCCATCAGCGAACTGTTTAGCCAGTGCAGGACATCGCCCAGCAGCAACAGCATCACGACAACCTGCAGCCCAACGGTAATAAACGGCAGGATAATTAGGGGCACGGACGAAGCGGCAGAACCGGTGATGCGGATTTTTCGTGATACCCATTCCGCAGAATAACCCGCCAGTAAGCCGCCCAGCACCGCTCCCAGAAAACCGGATCCAGTAACAGAGGCAATCAAACCCGCCGCAAAACCTGGCGCCAGCCCTTTTTTCCCGGCTATTGAATAGGCAACGTAAGCACCTAATACGTAATTCATTAATCCAATGATTTTGAAGCCGATATCCTGGGCAAGATACAGCCATTTTTCCAGCCCGCTACTGTGGGCAAAGCTGTCCAGATTGGGTTCACCCAGGATGATGCCGATAATCTTGGCCACGGCGACGACTAACGAGCCGGCAATAATGACGGGCAGCGCAAAAGAGATCCCTGTCATTAAATGGTTTTTGATATTGACCATAGTTTTTTTCATAGTGTCACCAATATCACGGGTTACGGCGCGCCTCGACAGCCGCCACGCATTTTGCAATGACCTCGGCTGCATGTCCGACGCACTGACTGATTTTCACCCTAATGACTGTCTTGCCGGCAAAGCGCTCTTCTTCTTCAATCGAGCGATCGGCGGCAATCAGCACAAAGTCCGCTTCAGCAATATGTTGCGGGGTTAATTTATCGATCATCCCCATCGCCCCTTGCTGTTCGATATGCACCTGATGGCCCAGCTTTCTTCCCTCTTTCTCAAGCGATTTGGCTGCCATTGGCGTATGGGCTAAGCCCGCAATACAGGACGTGACGCCTACGATATTCATGCTTCCTCCTTAAACTGGATTCGTTGCACCATAAACTGGAACAGGGCATCCCTGTTTTCGAGCGTAAATAAGGCTCGCCTGAAATCATCATCAACAATCTGGCTTGCCAGCGCGTTGATGATTTTTAAATGCAGAAGACTGGCGCCAGATTTTGGTACCAACAGCGCGAAGATTATTTTAATGGGTTCCCCATCCAGACTTTGCCATTCAATTGCGTCATTCAGCCGAATAAAAATCACGCCGGCTTTTATTACGTTGTCCGTTTTGGCATGAGGCATGGCGATTTGACTTTCAAAACCCGTGGAATATTCATGCTCGCGCTGCCAGAGATCCGTTTTAATGTCATCTGCACTCAGCGCCCATCCCTGTGCAACCGCGTGCGAAGCAATAAAATCAAAGACCTCGTCTTTGCTGGTAAATGCTTTATTTAAGAATATGCTTTCGCGATCAATAAGCATGTTTTCCCTCTTGCCGGATTATTCCGTACCTTGATGAAAATCCTAACGGAAACCTAAGGTATGTAAACACAAGCGGTTTCCGGTATGGTGCGGAAGATGTCTGCGGCAGAGCGGGCCAGAAATGGGAGGCAGGTCTAAATAATAACTTTCTTTGAGATATTGATCACGTGGAGGAACAAGTAGAGGTTTTAGAGGTGTTGTAAGGTGGTAAAGAATAGGGATGTTTGAAAAGGGGATTGGAGGGAATAAAAGAATTCAGCTGAGTGATTATGGCAAGAGGGAATGGTATTTTGTTATATGTTAAATAATCTTATGTAGCCCCCCTGAAAGGTAATACAAAATTGAAGTAGTACTTACAATCAAGATTGATTGAAACCCTATATAGATAAAGAAGTCTTAAATACCAACTTTATAGATTCTTTCTTGAAATTATCATTAGAGAGCATACACTCTAACTTCCTGATACAACCGGAAAATCCATAATTATTTAGCTATTAAAACCACAGCACCTGCAATTAACCTCTTCGCACACCACTTGAAAGTGCGCTAATAACCTCTAGGAAAAACGATATTTCAAAAACCCCTTCAAAAAATTCAATTAAAGTAGCGCTATAAAAAGTTGGCAACTGTATTCTTACCTTTCCCTCACTACGAAATCTCCCGGGCCATTCCAGGCTATCTCCTTATAAGGCATATTAATTTCACCTCTTTCCTTAAGGTAATCCATAACCTGAGATGGAGCCCAACCCTGTCCGTATGAAAACAACGCGCCCATCTCAATAAGTTTTTTCAATACAGTAATCTTATCATTTCCATCTTTAAAATTAACACAGTAAGAACACCCCGCCTCAAGATAACTACGCATCGATAAAATAGAAATGTCATGACCGCAACCTACTGATTTAATTACAACTATTTTATCTTCCAATATAGTCACAACAATAGCCTTTAACATTTCACTCCTTAAATAATCTCAACCAGCTTATTTTCACCAATATTTACTTAAGCTTAGATAACTCCTTTTTAAACTTTGCTATCAATTCCATCCATTCGTTATATGAATTATTTTTAACATAGCAATCACCCAACCATTTTGGATGACAACGTAAAAGTAAACTTTCGATAGCGCTCAACCTCTCAGAGTCGCTTTTACTTAATGTCAATACCTTACCCATTAGACTTTTTATTTCATTCGCTTCATCTACGTAAGAAGCAAACATCAATGCTTCGTATATTTTCAAACTAGTTTTATCTATACTCATGGCGTTTTTGGTGCCTCTTTGATACTCATCACCTGTGAAGTTTATTCGCTACTCTCTAGTGAATTTCTTAATCGCCATTTAGAATTTAACATTCCATTGTTATTGATAATAAACCGCAAAATAACCACAGACCTTAATGCTCATATAAACCAGAAATGTGAGTTCGCTGATATTATTAATTTCGAATTTCTTTGAACAGTTTATCCCGCATGTGAGCCCTATCGGGTCCTGCTGGGTAAACCGAGCGCTGTCCGGGTCATAATAGCGGAACAAATTATAGTGGAGCCCGGTTAATTCGGCACCTGTGGCGCCTCACCCCTTTGGCTATCGCTAAAGCGATGTTCAAATTTGCTTGAGCAAATTAGGTACTGGCCTTACATGCCCAGGTTCTGCTCTACCACCGGAATTCGCTGGTTAGACTCGCGCAGCTGTTTGCCCCACGGGCTCTTAACACCTTCCCATACTTTTTGCCTTTATTAAGTTCGTCATAATATCCACCGTAAAATCAATGCATAATTCAAATTAAATTTAATTAATTCAAGTTTCACTGCCAAATATTAAATAACTGTTTCCAGATTTCCATCTCTTCATCTGTAGCAAGACTATAATCGCCAGTAACCTTTCGATAATTCATGAAACAAACGTCAATGGCCCGAATTGAAACTGTTTTATTCTTACGGCTCCCATCAATGATAAATTTCATCTTATCGCGATATTCTTCATCTTTAATCATTTTTTGGAAAAAGACCTCAAGAAAATCTAAAACTTCATTATAGGAAAATAAATCTATCATTCTCTCCCCTATAAAATATCAACTTTATCAAACTCTATTACACTTGAATTAGCATGCATTTTTTGATTTCTCCAGCACCATATTCTGAGGACGCTTAGATGAATGGTCAAGAGGTGGCTCCCTCTCTATCACCAAACATTCGAGGATGACGCACTTGTGGCACGCAGTTTCCAAAAAATTGCAACGTATCCCCCCTAAATCTGAAATAACTCTATGATTTGTACATTAATATCAAAAAATAAAATGTAAACTCCTTGAAATCGGCACCTGCGGTGCCTCATTCCTTGGGGCCATCACTGAAGCGATATTCAAATTTGCTTAAGCAAATTAAACCCGGTCCAGATACTTGCCCTGCATACGCAGGTTCTGCTCCACCACCGGAATTCGCTGGTTAGACTCCCGCAGCAGTTTGCCCCACGGGCTGTTCACGCCTTCCCAGGTCTTTTGACCTTCAGCGTCGGTCAGTAGTTCTGGCGTGCCGTTAGCCGCGCAGTGGAACCAGAATATTTCCGGGCTTTCCACGCCATCAATACGGACCAAAGGCTCATAGCTCTGGCTGTCGCTGTACACATAGGTAAGCGGAGTATCGTCATGTATTTTCTGCAGCGGGCGGAAGGTTTGAGAGAAAAGTGGATGGTATGACGAGAGTCGCGGAATGGGTGTTCTGCGAAAACAGTAATGAAGAGCTGCATGGTTTATTTCATGCGACGCTGCCGGGCGATGTTAGCGAAGCATTGTGTACGGCAATATTGGGAAAACAGGATGAAAGCATACCCCTTAAATATCCATAAAGCATAAACCAGAGTTGGAAACAATAATCATAAAAAAAGACTATCTTGTGAATACTTAAGTTTAGATATATCTAATATTTACCAATCCTAAATTTCAAACAGCCCTTGACTCCAAACCTTCTTGGCATTTAATTTGACTGGAACCAGCTTTTAAATTAGCGCCCTCAAGAGTCACAACTCTATAAATAAAAAACCTTACTACTTTATTTTCAAGGTAATCACTCTGATTTAAGCAAAACTCCCCGAGCTATCATCATAGTAAAATAATATACCAAACTAGCACTAAAATTGTCATTTTGATAAAACGCCAAAGTAGATACTTTGGCAGAGTGTAAGACTACGAAATGCAAGTGCAGATTAATAAACCCAATATCAACAATTTATTTTATCTCTAACTTGAGTGCTTATTATTACCTCATATGCATCTTGTTCGCTTAACTTTGCTTTATTAAACTCTTCTTCGCTTATCTCAGATTTAACATCTCTATTAGTAATCCCACCAGCGTCATAATTGATATAGTATTTGCCATCTTCTTGAGTAATGAACATGCCATAGCCACTAAATATAGCCTTTCCCATTATATTCTCCTTACTTTAAATTTTATTGATAATAGCTTGATTTAAGGGAGTCGGATCTATAGCTGCTTCCGGAATCCCTCCCGATGTATACCCTCCGGGAAGCCAAAATTTATTTGCTCCAGCCTCATTACCAGATGGCATCCGCAATCCAGTTGGATTGGGTATGTCAATTCTTACAGGTGCGTCACCTAGCTCTCCTTTCGACAATCCTAACAATTTCTCAATTGTGCGAACATCACCGCCTGATCTAGCGATCACATCATCAGCGACTGACTTAGGCATAACAAAATGTCCACCTGGCGGCCCAATTTCGGAATATTCTGGATTAACACCCCACGCAATTTTTGACACTCCACCTTCAAACTGACTTAGATGAGCTTTAATTTTATTAGGATCTAAGTAAGTGACTGGATCAGGGAATTTTTCTGGTTTAACAATCCCTTTTGTAGCATTGTATGCTCGACCAGCCTGTTTCCTTGTAGAGAATGCACCTTTCGTCTTCCGTTGAAAATCATTCCATTTGTTCTTACAACTCAACCCCAACGGATCCACCCAGCCCAGCGCATTCGGGGCATACTGGTAAAGGTTTATCCCGCCCGCCAGACCTATCGGGTCATGCTGCGTAAACCGGCCGCTGTCCGGATCATAATAACGGAACAAATTATAGTGCAGCCCGGTTTCACGATCCAGGTACTGGCCCTGCATACGCAGATTCTGCTCCACCACCGGAATTCGCTGGTTAGACTCGCGCAGCAGTTTGCCCCATGGGCTGTTCACACCTTCCCAGGTTTTCTGCCCTTCAACGTCGGTCAGCAGTTCCGGCGTGCCGTTAGCGGCGCAGTGGAACCAGAATATCTCCGGGCTTTCCACGCCATCTATACGGGCCAGCGGTTCATAACTCTGGCTGTCGCTGTAGACATAGGTAAGCGGAGTATCGTCGTGGATTTCCTGCAGCAGGCGGTAGCCTTCCCAGACAAAGCGCGTTGTGACGGCCTTGCCAGACGGCCTGCCCTGTAACAGTTGCTGGCGGGTTTTACTGATGCGTCGCCCCAGCGGATCGTAGCGAAAGCTCACCTTAGTACGTGGCTTATTGCGGTCCCGCGGTTCGCTGATGACGTCCGTCAGGCGGTGTTCACCATCGTAACGGTAGCGCCAGCGGGTCTGGCCGTCATCCTTTTCGGTGGTGCGGCCATGAATGTCGTACTGCCAGCGGATACCGTTCAGTTCAGTGACGCGGTTATGCATGATATGGGAAGCGGCATGGCGATCCAGCGGGTTGCCTGCGCCATCCCAGCGCCACTGCTCATTACCCGGCTGCGCGCCTTCCTGAGACAGCAGCCGACCGGCGTTATCGTAGTGCCATAATGTCTGGCTGAACGGGTTATCGTCGCGCTCTTCACGGATTAGGTTGTTGCCGTAATCGAAGTCCCGCCGACGGGACCAGACGCGCGGCGCAGGACGCTGTGCTTCACCTTTGAAAACGTCACGGCGGCGCAGCCTGCCTAAGCGATCGTACTCACTGCGCGTGGTCAGGCCGCCCTGCGTGCGGCTGAGTTCCCGATGCAATGTGTCACGGGTAAACTCAGTGACCGGCAGGTTGTCCAGCGCGATGCTCAGTAAATGGCCGCTGCCGTAGTAAAGCTGCTTCAGGTTGCGACCATCCGGCAGGGTTAAGGCCGTGCAGTTACCCAGCGCGTCGTAATCCCAGGCCAGCGCGCCCTGTTCACCCTGCTCACCTACGATACGGCCCAGCGCATCATAGGTAAACGCAATCTCCTGCTCGGCCTGCTGGCTCCACTCGGTGTCAGACAGCGGCAGATGCTGCGACACTTTACTTAACTGCCCACCACCGCTGTAGTGATAGCGCGTCTGGCCTTCCGGCGTGGTCCGTGCCAGCAGTTGTCCCGCCCGGCTCCAGTGATAGCGATGGGTAATCGCCTGAGGATGCCCGGCGGCAAAGGTGCGAGATAACGTGCGTCCTGCCGCGTCATACTCGTATCGCGTGGCAACGCCATCCAGCCCAACCTGGGCCAGCAACAGGGAATCTGCGCCCCACTCGAACTGATACTGCTCGCCGTTCTCGTTTTGCAGCGCAGTCAACCGACCACGGCTGTCCCAGCTGCGCTGAACCGTCTCGCCCTGGGCATTACGGTTGGCGATTAAGCGCCCGACGTTGTCGTAGCGGAATTCACTACGTTTACCATCCGCTGACTCGTGGGCCAGTGGCAGGCCGTTGTCGCTCCAGCGCAATCGCTCTTCCCAGCCCTCTGCCCGCTCCAGCAGAACAGGACGCCCCGCAGCATCATAGTGATACCGGGTTTCTTCACCATCCGGGGCGGTCACACAACTGAGCCAGCCAAGGGGATGATAGCGGTAGCGCGTCGTCAGCCCTGAACAGTCTGTTTCGCGGATAACCTGGCCGGCATCATTGAATTCACGACGATAGCTGTTGCCTGCCGCGTCAATCTCTTCGACAACCAGCCCAAACTCATCCCGCTTATAAAAGGTACTCTGCCCGAGCGCATCAGCCACGCGCTCAAGGCCATGATGGGGATCGTAATAGTATTTCGTGGTGGCACCGTCAGCCCCGGCAACGACCGTGGGCAGAGAACGGTGTGACAGCCATTGCACCGCCTGTACACCGCCGTCCGCATCTTTCTCTTCTACACGGTTGCCGAGATCGTCATAGGTGAAGCTCACCGCATTACCCAGCGGATCGATACGGCGCGTCAGAAGTTCGTTTTCATCCCACTCATAGCGCCAGGTCTCGCCCCGCTCATCAATAAAGCAGGTGATAAGCCCTGCAGCATTCCAGTGATGTTCGCGCTGCTGACCGTCATAGGTCGATACGCGCGTGATGCCAGCATCAAGATCATAATGCATGTGACAGCCGTCACCGGTATTGGTGCGGTTTTCAACGACGCGCCAGTGATCCAGCTTCTGCCAGCGATATTCACTTTCCAGCCCGCCCGGCAGTTGATGCCAGACCATTAACCCGTCATCGTTGTAACGGAAACGACGCGAGACAACGCCTGCGGCATCGGTGACGCTGGCAAGCTGGCCCTGTTCATTATAAGTCCAGTGCGTTAATGGCCACTGCTGCTCACCATCAAAATGGCTGGCCGAGGTCGGGCGCTGTGCATGCTGTTTGTCGTCGTAATGCAGGGTGACATCAATAGCCAGCGGCGCGTCATGAATGCGCACCAGACGAGCCTGCTCGTCCCAGCCCATCTCCAGCGCATTGCCGTACTCGTCGCTCAGAGAAGCCAGCCGCAGCACTTGCGGATCAGCGGCCGTACGTCTGTACAGACGCCATACCGCACCGTCGTCGTCGGCAATGGCGACATCACCCAGTTCGTTGCGCCTTACCATCAGCCCTTCGCTGATGCTGTAGAGCACCTCTTTTTCACCGGGAACCGCAAAGCTCAGCTCGCGCCCGTTGTCATCAAACCAGGTCGCCTGATTGCCATCCAGCGTTATATAGCTGTCAAACACCGTCGCCCAGCCCAGACCAAATAATCCGCTGCGCTGGGTCAGGCTGTTATAGCTACGCTGGAAACTGAGCGGGAAGCGACCAGGAAGGGAGAAATCGCGCTCGGCATCATCATTAAGCACTTTGACGCCCGTGGAGGCATGAACCGGAAACAGCGATGAGAAGGCGGCGTTGATCGCCATATCCGCCATCATCCCACCGACCGCGCCAGCAAGTGCGCAGGGCATGTTTTTCAGAATCTGGCTGGGGCGACCACGAATCAGGGAAAGGCCGATCATCATCACGGCCAGACCTGGCACCTTGCCACTTTTAATCTCTCTTACAGTGACGGTTTCACCACCAATGATGACATTGGGGGAAACATCGTCACTCACGGTGGCATCACAGGTGGTTTTATCCTTTGCGCGCACCGCAGGCTGGCCATTGATAAAGACGCTTTTCGATCCCTGCGCCAGATATTGCGGTGCGCTGTGCTTTTCACAGGCCACTTTGTCCTGTTCCAGCGGAGAGGTGCCAGCGTCGGCGGAGGCTACCGTGGGTTGCCACATTGCACTGCCAAACTGACCCACCGCAGAGAGCAGCATGCCGCCATAGTCTGCGAAACTCTTGGGCGATTGCGGTTCCGGTGGCGGCGTATCTCCGGGCGTAAGCATCCCGGCCGCGCGTGCAGCTAAAAGACCATTCACGTGAACATTCTCTGATCCGCTGGCGATCACACCGGCTGGAGAAGGCGGGAATATCATGTCTCCCAGCCCATCGGCCGCTTTAGTGATGTCATCCGAAATGCCCGCAGCATTCGCTAATACACCGCCAATAATGCCGCTGAGCAGACAGCTGGAACCAATGGCTGCGACGCCTGCCGCAGCCATTCCTGCCCCCAGCAATGGTGCTGCTGCTGTTGCCGCCGCACCGACCGCCGCACCGATCACCGCGTAGGCTGCGCCCTCAGCGACAATACTGGTGATATCAGCGAAAATGCTGGAATGAATGATCTCATCGCCCACGCGGGCCGCACGGTTATCCATAGCTTATGCTTTCCGTGGGTTGTTCAGACTCAGGCTTTGTTTGAAGGCACTCCAACGCTGTCCGTCTTCTTCATTGAAAGCGCGCATCGCGGAGAGGGTAAAAATCATTAAGATGTTGCTATCCGGAACCCGGGTCGCCAACTGTCGCTGCCACACGGCTTGTCCGTTACGATCGAAGGCGGTTTCAACTTCTAGCGCACGCAAAGCGTTATCCGCGCCAGCCGTAACCCGAACAAATTCCGTCTGCTGAATATGGCCCATCTGGCTGCGCAACGTGTCCCACTGGCGCTGAAACTCTTTTTCCGCATCGCTGTCTTCAGGAATCACACCACGGCTCACCACTAATGCCAGTCCGCTGGCGTCATCCCGCAAAATATTCATGGTCGTGTCCTGCCAGGCGGCAGGAAACAGCGCAAAAGCGCCTTCATTAAACTGATAATTCATAGGATGTCCGTTTTATTGATTGTTTGTGGCGGGTGGAACCAGGCTACGATAATCGCCATCCGCGTTATCGGCATTTGTGAGTATCTGTGTGTTATCACGAGCAACTTTGATATCAAAAAGCCGGGGAGAAATATCCGGGTCCCCGCCGCAACTGACGTCATGGTTGTCTTCACGAACCGTGATGATGTAGAACGCCTTCTCGCTGGTGTCATCCAGGTCGTATCTCAGACATTGATCATCAAGCGCGGTGAGGTGATAAGTATGAATCGCGTTCGTCGCTAAGGCGATAGCCTGATCAGCGCTGACTTCATGTTGCTCTGCACTCATGGTGGTATTCAACATGATGTGGCTGACTTTTTGCTGGTCAATTTCGAACATCAACTGCTTCTCACCCATCTTATAGATAAGCCAGTGCTGATTATCACTGTTATCTTCTTTTCCGGGTCCGTAGGCTTTCTGAACCTGTTCCACGCTATCGCCGACGATTATGTTACGAGCCGTCGGCACGCTGGCACCGTCCAATAGGATCTCTGCCAGAATTGCATGGCTGGCGTTTCCTACCGCCGTCGCGCTGAATAACTGAAAGCCTTCATAGGTATGTTGGTAATAGTTGTACCGCTGCTCATTGATGACGACTTCTCCGGCCACAACGGAACTCAGGGCTTTGCCTGCGCGTATGAAGCTTTGGTTGTTCCATGCGTCGCCGGGGGTGAAAGCGTAGTCGTTGAGCAGAACGGAAAAATCTCCCTCATTTAAAGCGGGAGTTACGGTTTCTGCAGTGGATTCAGCCCTGGCAAGGCACGATACCAACATAAGGACAGCCACAAACAATAAGCTGCTGAAAAGACGATTTATGAACATTGTGCTTTTATCATGGTAAAGGCACGAGAGTATCAAATGAAACCGGTGTCGGCATTAGGTTACCATCACGATCTTCAACAAGTTGCCACGAAAGATTTGCCCCTTTTAAGGTGACTCTGGCTTTCCTGCGGTCGGGTTCACCTGACGAGGAAGGGAATGAAAGCATAGCAGTGTTACCGCTCACGCGTCCGTGCAATATATGGGGATTATCATCATCAGGACAATCTATCTGCTCAGTACCATTCATATAACAGTAGGTGCCGGTAATATCATCGCCATGCTGTACCAGCGTCACATTAAGCGTACCGTTCTTTTCGCTCTCTCCATACCAACTGCCCGTTAAAGGTGCTGAAGGAGCTAACTCATCTGCACGATTAATTGTCATTTTTAAATAACAGCGATCGCCTGCAATTAATTCAGCATCCTCGTTTGCTGCGTTAGCAATTTGCGCGTTGCAGTTAGTATCACGATATTTAACCCATTGACGCTGCGCCTCCACATAACGCTGCCTGGCATCTTCACGGCGCGTTGCCAAAAAATGTTGGTAGTTTTGGTTCAGCCGTGCATCCTGACGCTTGATTTCGTTGCGGTAGCAATTACTTAATTTCTCATTCGTTGCGCTACTTTTACTTAAGCAGACCAAGAAAATGCGCCCTTCATCATTAAGTGTGACGTGATTTTTTTCATTAGCCTTGCTGGTGCTACTTATTAGAAAAACAGATAAAGAAAAAATTAAAATTAAAGAAAAACGAGGCATTATCAAGACGCACCGTATAAGTTGAGAATTATCAGGACTTGAGGCAGCAAAAAAATCAATCATGATTAAATTTTAAACAAATTACTACACGTTCGCGCCAGTCACATAAAACCTAACGCCTTCATTAATCAATAAAAAACTTAAATCCTTATAAATATAAAAATTCATATTAATCAAAAAGCATCATCACAGCAAACCAAACAAGAAAACAAGGGTACTAAACTTTAAGCACCCTTGTTTATTAAATTACAGCTAATTACTCTTTTTTTGCTGAGCATCCTGATTGTAGTCTGGAGCAATACCTTTATGCATATCAATTAATCTGTCTTTTTCAACCCAGCCAGTAACTTGGTCACCGTCATCAGAAAGATACATGACACTGTAATAACCATGATATTCAACGTAGGCATATAGGCTATTACCCGGAATGACGAAAACTCCTTTTTCCAAACATTTCTTATCTGGAGCAGAGTAAAACTGTAACCGGCCTTCCCCACCTACTTTGAAAACATTATCAGTATTATCAAAACTTATGCCTTTCTTTGTTGCCGTGCTATCAAGGTCTTGACAAATATCATTAGCTGAAGAAAAAAAGGGCAAAGCAACAAGTAAAGCAATTAAAGTCCTGGTCATAGGAGGCCTCTACCTTTCATTACTGAAATCAAGCTTTTAGCATAGTTGGGATCCGTTGCATAGCCTTTATCCTGTAATCCTTTGGCCCACTCAACAGGATCCGATGACTGAAACAAACTACTATACCTCTGATTTTTAATCAAAAATTGAGAATGCTGTTCAATACTTTCATCTACTGAGTCATAACTCGCGAATTTGTCTAAAACAGGTACTCGTTTGCCATTTATGTTTTCATGAGTCCATGATTCCACATAATTTGGCGAGCCGTGTGCTTTTACCCCAAAAAGATTATTACTGACCTTATTGGTATTAACGTCAGTCGGCACTCTCTTTCCCCAGTCAGATTCCAATATGGCTTGAGCAGTTGTTACCTGTGCAGGGACGCCTGTCTTTTTCTCATCAGCTTGAGCTGCGGCGTACACCTTATCAAAAAAGGCTTGTTTTTCGGGAGGTAACGGCCGCACTTTCTTTTCAGTTTTATTGTTTACTGGTGTGGAAGGGGATTTCGCATGCTCAACCTTCGCTTTAGGTGCTGCCGGGGCCGCCTGCCCCTTTTGCTTTGGGGGGAAAAGATTCACAACGGCCTGATTGATGTTGCCTTTGTGGCCAGCACCAGGTGCACCCGTACCCGGCTGCGCACCGGATGTATTTAAATTGAGTTTTCCGCCTGATGTAGTGATGTGTCCATCACCGTTCACAAACAGATTGAAGCCCTTACCGACAATATTGATATGACCATTAGCATTAAGTTCGATAGCGCTTTCGCCACATTCAAGCCGTAACTTAGTACCTGAGCCCAGTACATAGGTATCAACAACATTGTCGATTTTCCCTTGTCCCGTTAAACGCTCTTCTCCACCTTTCACGCCATGTACACGGTTGGTTTCAACGCGATAGAGTTCGTTACCGCCTGCATAGTGGCTGTGGTTGTTGGCAACGGAATGGCTGGAATCATTTTTAACATGTGTATCCATGTTCTTCTGCGCCTGGATCCACAAATGCTCCTCGCCCGCCTTATCCTCAAAGCGTAATGCGTTCGCGGTATCCGCAGTGCCGTCTTTCGAGCGACTCAGAAAGCCCATTTGTGTGGCGGCAGCCGGTAGTGCCCATGGCGGCATACTGGCTTCGTTATAAACGCGGCCAATGATCAACGGACGATCTGGATCGCCATTGATGAAGTCCACGACAACCTCATCGTTGACGCGCGGGATCTGCACCCCGCCGAAGCCCTGACCCGCCCAGGCACTCGATACGCGCACCCAGCACGAACTCGTGTCGTCACCCTTCGCCAGACGGTCCCAGTGGAACTTCACCTTCACCCGGCCGTATTTGTCCGTCCAGATGCTCTCGCCTTTCGGCCCCACCACCTTCGCCGTCTG
>NZ_QGTU01000004.1:65093-391073 GCF_003182295.1 Pantoea sp. AG702
ACCCTTCGCCAGACGGTCCCAGTGGAACTTCACCTTCACCCGGCCGTATTTGTCCGTCCAGATGCTCTCGCCTTTCGGCCCCACCACCTTCGCCGTCTGCGGGCCGTGCGTCTTCGGCCACGGCGTCTCCGGCTTCGCACGGTACGTCACCGCCGCCGGCAGCACCGTGAAGTCGATGTTGTGCCGCGTGGCGCCCACGTCGCCGCTCGCGTAGCTGTTCTCTTCAAAGTCGTAGTGCGCCGACGTCACCAGGTATTTGCCGTTGTCGCTGAAGTGCGGCGCGTTCAGCAGCGAAAAAGTGTAGCCCGGCGCGATGCCCGTCGCCGTGCCGCTCCCACTCACCATGTGGTGCTCCACCTGCCACACCTCCTGGCGGATACGCGCGTAGTATTCGCCGTGACCGTGCTCCACGAAGCGACCCGGCCAGTCGTACACGTCCACCGAGCCCGGGGTCGGCGACACCGGGTTCTGCCGCGCCTGCAGCATCCACGCGTTCGGCTTGCGGAAGTCGTAGTCGTCCGTGCTGTACATCCCCGGCGTCACGCTTTCCGACAGCGCCCACTGGCTCACGCCCTCTTCCGTCACGCTGCCGCCCGACGGCGTCACGTGGTAGGCTATGGTTTCGTAGCCCGGGAACGCCTGGTGCTGGTCCGGCGCGTCACACAGCACCAGCGTGTGCTTGTCCGCCTCGTGACGGAAGAAGTAGTAAATCCCCTCCAGCTCCATCAGCCGGCTGATAAAGTCGAAGCTGCTCTCCTGATACTGCACGCAGTATTCCCACACCCGGTAGCTTCCCGCCAGGCGCGTTTCCACGTTCACTCCGTACTCCTTCAGCAGCGTCTGCACAATCTGCGGCACCGTCTGGCTCTGGAAGATGCGCAGGTTGCGGTCGCGCTTCATCGGCCACAGATCCGACTCCACCGTCAGCCCGTAAACGGCGTAGCGCACGCCGCCCAGCTCCTCGCTGCGCACGCCTATCTGAGTAATTTTGCCGTTGATGTAGCGCGGATTCACCGCGCTCAGCAGACCATCCGTCGGCAGCGTGAAAGTGACCGGCTTGCCCAGCAACGACTTACGATCAATGCGCGCGTCGGTGGAGAGCAGCTCCGCTTGCAGCACGAACGACTGGGACAGCGCTTCGCTGCCGCTCAGACGTCGGAACAGCAGTCCTTGTGCGGGTAACTGGACTGTAATACGTGAAAACATAAAATTCATCCCTGTCAGAAAAGGGGTTGGTAAAAAGGGTTAACGCGTTAAGGCGCAAGCATCAATACTTTGAACTGGCTGGGAACAATACGCATGCCGATCGCATTCGTTGAATTTTGCAGACTCATGCTCGTAAGCCGCGTTGCCGGCGTGCCTTTCAATAACACCGTGAATGAACCGGTAAGGTGACGCGAAGGTCCCATGACCGTTCCCGATGCCACACCGGTTGCGACGCCTGGGTTATCGCCGTTGGTGAGTGGCGTTACGGTTGCCATATTATGCGCAGGCATTCCCATGAAAAGGATATTGAGCGCATTTGGGATTGCCGTCGGCCCCAGCGCAATATCGGGATAAGGAATCGGCACCGGTGCGGGCGTCGGCGTCAGGCACACATCCGGGAAAGCCAGATCCACACCAAAAAGCTGACAGTTTGCAAACATCGTTTCTCCTTAACCCATATGGATCTGTTCAGAATCCACTTTAGTTATCGCTTTCGAGGTGATTACCGTATTGTGAGCATGCAAACGTGCGTAATCTTCCGCTTTCATATCAAGTTGCCCGGCACGGACCTGCTCTGTGTTATGCGTGGTACGCAGCAGGTTATGGCTAATCTGGGTGATGGTTTGCCATACGGATTCTGCACGTTTGCCCACGATACGAGAAAGACTGACCCAGGCAGACAGTTTGTCACCACTGTAATTCATCTCGTTGATATGGCAATCCCCTTGCTCAGCGCTGACGCGCAGCGCGGCACTGCTTAAGCTCAGCTCGCCGGCGCTATTGATATGTAAATCGCCCGGTACGCTGAGTTCGGCCTTTTGCGGATCGCTACGCTCCAGCACGGCCAGTAGCCAAATCTGGTTTTCGACGCTGGTAACTAATACTGTGTCACCCGTTTGCGGCACAATGACGCAACTTGCTGCCCGGCGACAATGCCAGCCTCGCCCTTCACATTCAACTGTCAGGCTGCCATCGACGAAGCAGTGCGTGACAACACCCGCGGCCTGCACCGGCGGTAAAATGGCTTTTGCCAGCGTATGATTGACATTATTCATTGTTTGATCTCCTCAACTGCGGCTCTGGCGCTGCGCGCTCCAGGCTTCAGCTGCCAGTAATTCTTCATCAAATTCAAGAATGCCCTGACGACCAGAGAACTGCGCGTTCTCCTGGCGCGCCCGATGCATGCGCGTTCGGGAAAAGGTTGCACCGCGTAGGTCTGCCATGCTGATATCGGCTGCGGTAAAGTCGCTGTATGTCAGGTCGCAGCGAATGAAGAGCGCCTGAGAGGCCTTTACCTGGTGCAGGATGCTCTGGAAAAAACGACTGCCTGTAAAATCAGTGCGCTCAAGCATGGCACCAACGAAAATGGCCTGATCAAACAGGCTTCCTTTGCATTGTGCTCCAGTGAGATCGGCTTCCATGAACAGCGCCTGGCTGGCGTTTACCTGATTAAGCTGAGCGGCTTTAAGCGAAGCGCCTTTAAAATTGCATTGCGAAAGTTGAGCACCATTAAACAGCGCTTTATCCAGCGCGCAGTCCATGAACTGGCAACCAATAAACCGTTGCTGTGCATAATTCTTTTCGCGTTGGTCGCATTTAAAAAATACCGTGCGTTCAAACTCACCCGCACTCAGGACTGTCTGGCGTAGGTCAATGCTGTAAAAGGTCGTCAGCAGACTTTTGCAGCCCTCAAAGTCTGTTCCATCCAGCACTGAATCAAAAAAGACGCAGCGATCAAACTGAGCCTGTTTAAACTGAGCTTGCGCGAGCGGGCATTGCATAAACTGCGTGCTCAACAAGGTGCTACGCGCAAAACTGCTATTGGTAAGCGCACACTGGTTAAATACGGTTTCGCTCAGGCTTGTCTCATCTGCCATTAACCCCGACATTTCGCACTGGTTAAAGACACTCTGCTCAATTATTGCCTGGCGCAAATCAGCCTGGTCAAGCTCACATTCAGTAAAAACCGTTTCTTTTAAATTGGCACCCTGCAGATTCGCCCCTGTTAAGGACACGTCCTGAAAGATCCCACCAGAAAGATCATATCCCTGCAGATTGAGGCCATTCAGGTTTAATTCGCTGACGACCTCACCTTGTTTGATTCGCCGATGCAGCTCCGCTGGAGTGAGCGCTGTCATACAATTTCTCCATCACGCTTCGGCAACGTTTTGATACGCTTTGTAAAGGCGCCATCAAGTTCCGTGGTTTCGCTGGTAAAAGCCTGAGACAGATCGGCGCGAAAAAGCGTCGTGCCCCGAAAACATGCCCCACCTAACTGGCTTTTTTGCAATATCGCGCCCATCAGATTGGCATCAGTGAAGTCTGCATCGCGAAAATCCGTGCGCACAAACAGGCTGCCTGCTAGGTTCGCTTGCTGAAAATTAGCCCCTTTACAGCTTGCCTCACTCAAATCACTGTTCTCCAGTTTTGCCTGGATAAACACCGCAGCGTTAAGGGGTGTCTGGCGCAGATTACTTTGCCGCAGCGTGGCGTGCGTGAAATCTGCATCATTAAGGGAACTGCCGGAAGCCACCGCACAGGTCAACCATATTGAGCCGCTGAAAGTTGCATGGTCAGCCTGCGTTTCCACCCATGAGCAGCTCTCTAATTCAGCACGGTTAAAAACAGCCTGTTCCAGTGTGGATTTTATAAATGTCGTTTTACTGAGTTTCGCCTCTGTAAAATCAAGACCCGGCAAATCGAGTTCCATAAACACGCAAGCCTGAAGGATGGCGCGTTGAAAACGGCATTGGGTAAACCAGGTTTCCCGGAACAACAATTCACAGAAGGTCGCTTCATTAAAGGTACAGTTATCGAAAAGCGTTTCTTGCAACTGTGTATCTTTAAAGTACGATCCCGAGAAATCACTTTGGCAACACTGGGCTAAAGCAAAGCTGGCACGTTCAAAATTACAGTTGCGTAGCGAACTATGGTGCAATTCGGTTCGCGCCAACATTGCGCTGTTGAAATTGGCCCCGTCCAGTTGGCAGTGACTTAAATCGGCACATTCCAGCAGCGTCTTACTAAAGTCGGCACCGCGAAGATCCATACCCGAAAAGTCCGCGCCGGTCAGATCCATGCCGCTAAAGTTTCCACCCTGAGCAAGCGTCCTTTCCGCACGTTGACGAATGATCTGTGCCAGGTCGCCCTTCAGGCGCAGGGCGGGTGGCTGACTGTTGACGGACATGAGGTACATTTGATGAAGAGCATCACGCATCTGTGCCAGCTTTTTCTCACTTAAGCTCGCTTTGTTGCGCTGGAGCATTTCCTGCATACGAAAAAGCGTTTCCGGACCACGCGGCTGATGTTCGTCACCTTCATTTTGCGGATAACGAGCCTCAATATCGCGTTTACGTTGCTCTGCCTGTGCCTTCATCTCCTCGGCCTGGCGCTCCATTTTTTCGATAAACTCCGGCAGGTCTTCCAGCTTCGGCAGTTCGGGCTCATCGGGTTCGTTGAGTAAGTCACCTATATCTCCACCGGATGCCTCAATACGCGCACGGTGCTGCTCACGAAGAAGTTTTGCCCGCGTTTGCATATTATCCCGCATCGGACTGGGCGTTTGCTCAACCTGGTTATCAATCCAGGGGCCGATCGTGTCATCTGGAATAAGATCCTTTTCGCGGAATGAAAAGAGCGCCCCGCTTTCCTTGTCCAGGCGTTGCGTGAGCACCTTGCGGTAATGGTTGACCGAGCGCGGCGAACCCCGTTTTTCCAGCGCGGGCATCAACTGCAAGACATCAGCCGCGTCATCTTCATTGATGCGCGTGTTCCCTTGCCATAACAGAACCATTTGCTCCAGATGAGGAAAGAACCACACCGTGGTTGCCCGCAGTGAAATTTCCTCAAACAGTGTTTCATCTTCGCGCTGACGATTAATAAAGCAGCGTGCCTGCCAGGGAGGGAGTTTGCCCTCCTGCACCGGCTTTTGCGGATGCATATTCCAGATTCGCCAGGCGGCTTGTTCAGGTAAGGTATCGCGATCTACCCACCATTGATCAGGACTGGCAGCATTAAAGACTTTCCAGTCGATATCGCGCGCAAAACCGGGAAAATCATTTTGTAACCAACTGGAATCGTATTTTTTTCCCATACGACTAAAACGTCGTGGCCAGCTAATATCCAGCGGACCAAATCCAGCAGGTTCAGGCTTTTGTTTAGGCTGCGTAAGACGTCCGCTCATCGCTTCGATGTTAGGTAGGCGGACGAACTCATGGCCCTGATGTATTTCGGGATGAATGCCAATGCCATAGGGATTGTCATCGTGCCCTTCGCCGCCAAAAGCCCGGCTCCAGTCAAGTCGCATCTGTTCAAAGGGCTGCGGCGCTGTGATGTTATTTCCAACCCAGTAGCGATCGCCAAATACCGCCAGCGACTTGCTTAGCGTATCGACTTCGATCTTTACTGCGCAGGCGGTTTTATCGCTTTGATGATGCGTGTAGGCATGGCCGGTCGCCAGAAATTCGGCGCACACTTTTGGCATGGCTAAATCGAGGACGCCGCCGCTGGTTTGTAATTCGCTGGCGGCGAGTTGCCACAGTTCCATTTCCGGGCGGAGTTTAGGATTGTCACTCATATCGGCTAATGCCAGCACGGTGACGCCAAGATGGTTTTTACCCTGCCAGCGAAAAGGACGATTAAGTACGCTCAGGCGGAGAGGTTTAATAATTTTCATGCCTGGGTTTCCTTTATATAAAGCGTGTAGAACTAAGACCCGGCTATCCCGGCCAAGATTTCAGTCAAAGAACAGGACGAGATGTCAGTCAAAAACCAACCAAGATATTTTTGTTACTCTGTTAAACCGACGGTATTCAGTTTGATGATGCCTGGCTGTTTTTCATTACAATGTGGCTAAATTCATTACCGACTTTTTATAGCGGTTAGTTTTCCGCTCAAATAACACAACTTCCTATACCTAAGGCAAACTCGCACTAACATTATGCGTCTTTGCATAATTTACGCCAACCCCATAGCATGCTATAAAATTAGGAAACAAACGCGAATTTTTAATTACAAAAAATTCTTAAAGCCTGATGAAAGTTACCTTTACAATATGAGAGGTTTATCATAGAGCGCAATTCTCTTGGGATTTTTAGCATCATATTTTATGGTCGTACCATTTCCTGGTTTAAACCGTTCAATCTCTTCAAACGTTAAGCTCCGCATTATACTGGCCTCAATCTGTTTATTTTCTAAGGTTCTAAATTTAACACAAATTGTATAAACAGGTTGACCACCACTCCAAACCGTAGTCTGTTGTGTGGAGATAATATCAGCATTAGCGGCAATACCTGTTTTGATAATATTAGCTTGCACGAAACCATTTTTAATAAGCGGCAAAAAAATTCTGGTGGAAACGTTTACCATACGAAACAGAACAACGACTGAAACGGCTGCAGCAAAAATTGCCCATCCCTTCTCTGATGCACTCATAACAACCTCTGAAGCATATTTTCATACCCAAACATAGTCATTCACCGCATGAAGGTTATTCTTGAAGGCTGTCAAAATTATAGGGCAATGAATCTTATTCGAGATTAACCACAGCCATTTTAGGTGGATCACCACAACTGTACTTCACAGAAAGCTTAATTCCTTTTTTTATTTTATGTATTTGACTGGATTTAACGGCACACATAGCAGAATATCTTTTCTTAACACCATAAATGGTAGCATTAAAATAAAAAGTATAAAAATAATCATCGCCGTACTTGGTATCATTTTGACACCAATTTAACGCAGATACGATGATCACGTCACCTGACCAATCGTCACGAGTAACCCACTCTTTAATCCCTTTCAATTGTGATTTATCAGGCTTCAACACAGAGAATGATATCGCAATCGCACAAAGCGTAATGATAACGCCAATCAAAAAAGGGGCCTCAGTTAAAAAAGTCATATATATAACCTGATTAGTTCAGCCATTATGAACGTTACGTTAATCAAAAGGTATAATTCACTAAAAACAAAAATCAATATGATTACAACATTTAAAAATTAAAGATATCAGCGCAAAATCATATAAAATCAGTCATAATCTGCTTTTATACATGACCAGGTAAAGATACAAAGGCATCAATAAAACCAGAGCCTAATATTATTATTTAGCCCTTATTGGTTTCCCGCTCTCATCTTTAACAAATAAAATGCTACTGGTTTTTATATCGAACTTACCGTCATACACATCGCCAACCTGATATTTATCAAGCGCAATTAGCAATACTGTTTCTTCGTGTTTTTCGACTAACCAACTTTTCCCATGTAAGTCCGTTACTCTCAAGCTCATTTCCACTACTGGATTATTATTAAGAAAAAGACCGTTCTGCTTCATCGACAGTATAGTTATCTGCACGTCACTGCCATTCTCAATAATAGTTTGTTCGCGCTGCTGTGAGCCTCGCACTATCTTATTCGCAAAATAATAACATGCAAAAATAACCAGAATAGTTAAAACAACATTCACAATACCTGATATCGACATAAATCCTCTTTACATAATCATGTGGAGAGCAAACAATGCTGTCCTCAGGCTTCCACTGTCAACACGAGCGGCTTCAACTCTTTGAGCATTAATGATGGTCCGACCGAAAGCAAACCCTTGATGTGATATATTCACACCTGTCATGCCATAGTTGACACCTTTGAAAGCCACACTTCCTACCGAAAATGAAACATACTTACTAATAAAATCCATTGCATCTTGTGCAAAGCTATTTTTTTGGACATCGTTTCTTTCAAAAACAGGTGAATCAATAAAAACTTTAGTACTACTTTTTATAGTAATATCTTGCGGCGATTCAATTTTCACACCTGCGGTTGCACTCTGATGCCATAAGCCATTTACGTTAACATTAAGTCCTCCATTTGTAATGGTTAGTGTATCACCGTTATCTATAGTGGCCGCTCTGCTACCTTTAATGTGTTCTTCATCGTTGCCACTTATTTTTCTGGAAAAATGGCCGTCGAGTTTTAAAAACTTATCACCTGTTACTTCACTGTGGCTCCCACCACTAGAAATGATGGTTTTGCGACCATTTTTTACTTTAACACTTTCACCGTTATTAAAATTTTTTGACTCGAGCTGGTCAACTGTTATCGTCCGCTTTTGTTTGTAATGAAAAGTCGCATCACCTGTTACTTCGTCATTCTGCTCTTTGCCAATAGTGGTGGTCCGGGATCCATCAATGGCAACGGTCTTATCATTCTCCACCGAAATATTCATGTCTTTCTCAGCATGCATATTCAGCAGTTCACCGCCCGGCTTATCTTCAAAGAACAGATAGCTGGCATTGGCCTGATGTCCGTCTTTACTCCGTGTCATAAAGCCCATTCGTGTAGCATCGCCGGGGAGATCCCAGGGTGGCATGCTGGCTTCGTTGTAGACACGGCCAGTAATAATTGGCCGGTCTGGATCGCCGTTGATAAAATCGACGACGACTTCATCGCCCACGCGCGGGATCTGCACCCCGCCGAAGCCCTGACCCGCCCAGGCACTCGATACGCGCACCCAGCACGAACTGGTGTCGTCGCCCTTCGCCAGACGGTCCCAGTGGAACTTCACCTTCACCCGGCCGTATTTGTCCGTCCAGATGCTCTCGCCTTTCGGCCCCACCACCTTCGCCGTCTGCGGGCCGTGCGTCTTCGGCCACGGCGTCTCCGGCTTCGCACGGTACGTCACCGCCGCCGGCAGCACCGTGAAGTCAATGTTGTGCCGCGTGGCGCCCGCGTCGCCGCTCGCGTAGCTGTTCTCTTCAAAGTCGTAGTGCGCCGACGTCACCAGGTATTTGCCGTTGTCGCTGAAGTGCGGTGCGTTCAGCAGCGCGAAAGTGTAGCCCGGCGCGATGCCCGTCGCCGTGCCGCTGCCGCTCACCATGTGGTGCTCCACCTGCCACACCTCCTGGCGGATACGCGCGTAGTACTCGCCGTGACCGTGCTCCACGAAGCGACCCGGCCAGTCGTACACGTCCACCGAGCCCGGGGTCGGCGACACCGGGTTCTGCCGCGCCTGCAGCATCCACGCGTTCGGCTTGCGGAAGTCGTAGTCGTCCGTGCTGTACATCCCCGGCGTCACGCTTTCCGACAGCGCCCACTGGCTCACGCCCTCTTCCGTCACGCTGCCGCCCGACGGCGTCACGTGGTAGGCTATGGTTTCGTAGCCCGGGAACGCCTGGTGCTGGTCCGGCGCGTCACACAGCACCAGCGTGTGCTTGTCCGCCTCGTGACGGAAGAAGTAGTACATCCCCTCCAGCTCCATCAGCCGGCTGATAAAGTCGAAGCTGCTCTCCTGATACTGCACGCAGTATTCCCACACCCGGTAACTGCCCGCCAGGCGCGTTTCCACGTTCACTCCGTACTCCTTCAGCAGCGTCTGCACAATCTGCGGCACCGTCTGGCTCTGGAAGATGCGCAGGTTGCGGTCGCGCTTCATCGGCCACAGATCCGACTCCACCGTCAGCCCGTACACCGCGTAACGCACGCCGCCCAGCTCCTCGCTGCGCACGCCTATCTGCGTAATTTTGCCGTTGATGTAGCGCGGGCTCGCCGCGCTCAGCAGGCCGTCCGTCGGCAGCGTGAACGTGACCGGCTTGCCCAGCAACGACTTACGATCAATGCGCGCGTCGGTGGAGAGCAGCTCCGCTTGCAGCACGAACGACTGGGACAGCGCTTCGCTGCCGCTCAGACGTCGGAACAGCAGTCCTTGTGCGGGAAGTTGTACAGTAATACGTGAGAACATAGACATACCTGTTAACTATGGGGATCAAGTAACCAGACGCCTTGCTGATTAATGGTCAACGTTTGTTCACGTTCGCCACCCTGACCTGTTACAGAAAACGTGTAGTTGCCGGGTGCCAGCTGCAGTGCCGCAAAACCATTGGCTGCCGGAACCACTGCCTGAGGCTTGCCATTCACCTGAACACGCTCGCCGGGCTGGAGCTTAATATAAACCTGCGCCACAGGTTCAGGCGGTGGTGCCACCGGCTCCTGAGGTTTTTCCGGCTCGGCCTGGGCGGTCTGGGTTTGCACAGGCGTTGCAGCAGGTTGTTCAGCCGGTGCCTGAGTGGCTGGGGCCGTTTCGGTCTGTGCGACATTGGCAGGTGGATCACCTTCTTTGTCGCCGCCCGCCATCAGGACACCGACGCAAACCCCCACCAACACACCTGCAGCCACCAGGCCCGGCAGAGCAAAGCGGTGACGCATCAGCTTTTTCAGCGGTGTTGCCGGAGTGGCAGCCGCCTCATCCTCTTCCTGAACCGGTACCAACATGGTCCCCGGCCCGCTCTGCTTCATTTCAGGCAGTGGTTCAGGCGCTTTTTCTGGCAGTACCATTGAGGCCGCGAAGGCATCAATGCTCTGCGGGCGATCTTCCGGCTTAAGGGACAAGGCGCTATCGACCGCTGCCAGCAGCGTTGCGCTGTAACCCGCAGGTGCGCGTTGCACGAGCGGTTGATAATTATCTTCAATACTGCGCACCACGCTGACCGGCGGCGGTGCGCCGGTGATTAACGTGTGCAGCACGGCCCCCAGCGCGTAAATGTCCGTCCACGCGCCCTGTTCGCTTTCATCGTTATCGCTGTACTGTTCAATCGGCGCATAGCCCGGACGCAGCATGGTTTCACTTTCATCAGAAAGGTTACCGATGGTTTTGCGCGCGGAGCCGAAATCCAGTAATACCGGATCGCCATTGCTCTGGATTTGAATATTATCCAGCGAGATGTCGCGGTGCAGATAGCCCGCATCATGAATGGTCTTGATGGCACCCAGCAGCGGTGGCAGCAGGCGACGTATCCAGTTCTCATCAATCAGATGGGGATGGCGTTCACGCATGTTAGACAGCGTGGTGCCGCTGTAAAACACCGTGCCCATATAGGCCGTATCGTTTTGCACCCAAAAGCGCAGAACGTGAAGCAGGTTCGGATGATTAAAACGTGCCAGCAGACGGGCTTCCTGAATAAAGCTGTTCAGGCCCGCATGGAAAGTTTTACTGAATCGCTCACTCCGCAATACCAGGTTCAGGTCGTCGCTGCGCACGGCCAGCGACGCGGGCATAAACTCTTTAATCGCGATATCGCGCTCCAGTTGGTGATCCCAGGCACGATAGACAATGCCGAAACCGCCACCGCCGATGACATCTTTGATTTCAAACTCATTAAACCGGTAACCAATCGGGAGGGCATTGGGTACATTCTGGTGATTATCATTTTCCGACATATTCGAAAGCTCTCTGATAACAAACGGCTTTAGACAGCAAACTGGCAAACAAACTCGCCCTGATCACAGCTGACCTGCACGCGACGATAACGTTCATCACGAGCATGGCCGCTGAGCAGTATCTGGCTCATCTGCGGCAACAGGGTATTTGTCAGGATGGCATCGACCATGCGACCTCCAGACTCCACTTCCGTACAACGCTGCACGATCTGGCTGACGACCGAATCGTCAATAATGGCTTCAATACCGTGGTTCTCTTCCAGGCGGCGTACAATGCGCCCCAGTTGCAGCTTAACAATCTCTGCCAGCATCTCGTCACTGAGGGGATAGTAAGGCACCACCAGCAGACGGCCCAGCAGTGCAGGCGGGAACACCTCCAGTAAGGGTTTACGTAAAGCGGTGCTGAGCGCGTCGGGATCCGGCATGAGTTCCGGATCGGCACAGAGCGCACTGATCAGTTGCGTACCGACGTTAGAGGTGAGGATGATAATGGTATTGCGGAAATCAATGTGGCGCCCTTCTCCATCTTCCATCCAGCCTTTGTCGAATACCTGGAAAAACAGCTCATGCACATCAGGATGCGCTTTTTCAATCTCATCCAGCAGCACGACGCTGTAAGGACGACGACGCACGGCCTCCGTCAGCACACCGCCTTCACCGTAACCTACATAGCCTGGAGGGGCACCTTTCAGCGTTGAAACGGTGTGCGCTTCCTGGAACTCGCTCATGTTGATGGTGATGATGTTTTGCTCTCCACCATAAAGCGATTCGGCCAGCGCCAGCGCGGTTTCGGTTTTCCCGACGCCTGACGGGCCACAGAGCATAAACACACCGACCGGTTTATTGGGATTGTCCAGTCGGGCGCGTGAGGTGCGAACGCGTTTGGCAATCAGATCCAGCCCATGACGCTGCCCAATTACGCGCTGATTCAACGTGTCCGCGAGGTTAAGCACGGCGTCAATTTCGTTTTTCACCATCCGGCCCAGCGGAATGCCGGTCCAGTCGGATACCACTGCGGCAACGACGCTGGCGTCAACGGCAGCAAACAGTAACGGGGCTTCACCCTGAACCGCATGCAACTTCTGTCGGGTTTCATCGAGCTGCTCGCGCAGGGAAGTTTCGCCTTCGGTCACGCAACGCGCGCGCAGGGCAATCAGCTGTTCGACCAGCTCACGCTCCTGCTGCCAGCGGGCGTCCAGCGCATCGCGCTCTGCTTCCAGGGCAGCGCGCTGGGCGGCAATCGTGGCCTGGCGGGTTTCATCACCCAGCCCCACTTTGACTTCACGTTCGGCGATCTCCGCTTCGATTTCCAGCGCGGCCAGACGGTGCAGGCAGTCTTCCAGCGCGGCAGGCTGTGCGCCCTGGCTGACGGCAACGCGTGCACAGGCGGTATCCAGTAAGGCTACGGCTTTATCCGGCAGCTGGCGGGCAGGAATGTAACGGTGAGAGAGCTTAACGGCGGCGCTGACGGCTTCATCCAGTAACAGCACCTGATGGTGTTTTTCCAGCGCGCTCACGGTGCTGCGCAGCATCAGAATCGCTTTTGCTTCATCCGGCTCCTGCACCTGAACGGTCTGGAAGCGGCGGGTCAATGCAGGATCTTTTTCGATGTATTTCTTGTATTCCGCCCAGGTCGTTGCGCCAATCGTGCGCAACTGTCCGCGCGCCAGGGCCGGCTTTAACAGGTTGGCGGCATCGCCTGTGCCCTGCTGACCGCCTGCACCGACCAGGGTATGAATTTCATCAATGAATAACACAATCGGCGTAGGGCTGGATTGCACTTCGTTAATCAGGGCCTGTAAACGCGCTTCGAATTCGCCTTTCATGCCGGCGCCTGCCTGCAACATGCCAATATCCAGCAGCCACAGTTGCACGTCACGAAGCGGTGCCGGTACATCACCGGCGGCAATGCGCAGCGCCAGCCCTTCTACCACCGCCGTTTTACCCACGCCAGCTTCACCGGTGAGTAACGGGTTGTTCTGGCGACGGCGCATCAGGATATCCACCATCTGGCGGATCTCTTCATCACGGCCCGCAACCGGGTCGATTTTTCCGTCGCGCGCTCGCGCGGTCAGATCCTGCGCATACTGCGCTAACGTGCTGTCGCCCGCCGCCGGAGGGGCGGCAGCATCGCCTGCGGGCTGAACCAGCGCCTGCTGAACTTCTTTACTGTTCGCCAGCAAGGTATCGAACTGCTCCAGTAAAGCATCGGCGTTCACGCGTGAAAACTGGGGTGAAATGCCTTTCAGGACGCTGGCGAGCGTAAAGGTCTTCAGCATACCTATCAGCAGGTGACCACCGCGAATACGGGTAGCACCGTATTTGAGTGATGCATAAACCCAGGCGCGCTCAACGGCGCTGTCGATGTGTTCTGCGAGATCGGACACCGCACCCGCACCGCGCGGCAGGCGGTCCAGTGCAGCGACGATATCCCGCGTCAGCGCGTTTTCATCCAGTGAAAAATGCTTAATCACCTGCTGAAGATCGCCATCCTGCTGCTGCATGAGCTGATGCAACCAGTGCACCAGTTCAACATAGGGGTTGCCACGCAGTTTACAAAAGGCGGTCGCACTCTCAAGCGAGGTAAATAACAGCGTATCCAGTTTGCCGAATAGCACGGCACGGCTGATCTCTGACATATCGGTTCTCTTTATTGAAAGAAGCGGGCTAACTATCGGGGAAAGCGGTTGGGCTATGACGGCGTAGCTTCAACCTCAAAGGCAAAATCTTCACGATCGACAGGCTGCGGTTGCTGTCCAAGCCAACTGGTGTAGCCCAGCCGCGCCTGACCGCCAAGGGTTAAGCCCTTAACGGCATCGGCTGCCAGAATCAGGCTGAGATCCCACTGCATCTCAATACCCAGATAGTGGCGCACCCAGTCACGCACTTCGCAAGCGCCCTGCGCGTTGGGTAAAAAACGTTCGTACTGCTCGGCGCTCAGTGGACCGATGCGCAGACGAAAACGATGCTGTACATCACGAACGGCCACACCGAGAAAGGCCGATTCACCCAGGCGCGGCATATGGCGACCGGCCGACAGACGGGCCTGATCGCGGCTGTCCAGGGATAACCACTGCGGCACGTTCTGTTGCAGCTTAACCGGAACGGCAAAGTAGTGACGCAAAATGCGTACCAGCCCTTCGGCATCGTGACCGTGGCGGCTGAGATGCCCTGACAGCATGAGGCGCGCATGCAGACTCAGCGAACTGGCTTTCTGCTGGGCCGGTAACCCAATACCGGCCACGCAGGCCAGATAATCCTGAAACCGCCGATCGTCGCGGCGATCCAGGGAGCTGGTTGGCTGTGAATTAGCCCAGGCACGGTAGAACAGCAGCGTGGCACGATGATGAAACAGATCGGCGAAAGCGCTCAGGCTGTGATCCTGATGGTGATCGATACGTCCGCGTACATATTCCGTCAGGTGCGTAGGGAGAGGACCGTTGGGACCAAACAGCCCAAAGCTGTAAATGGAGACGTCGTAGCGTTCGTCCTGCTCACGCGCTTTAACCTGTGACACGGTCGATGGTGCAAAGGCCAGGGATGGCTTTTGCCCAATACGCACGGCTTCAAATTTGGGCAGTGGCGCTTTACCTAAGGCATAACGCTGCCCACTCTGGGCGTCCAGCTTGCGTAACAACTGAAACAGATCATAGCGCCAGGGCGCGGCCATCACGGCCTGCCAGAAACCGTCAGGCAGACGCACCGCCCGCTGTAGGGGAATAACGTGCGCCGTCTCACTCATAGCAGCGCCTTTTTGCCCATGCGCGGCGGCCAGTAGCCCACTTCGCCGCGCTGCTGGCTGCTCAGGGTGAATTCGGTAAAGCTGTTAAGCGCCACGAGGCGAGAAAAGACCCGCTCCAGCACGCTGCCGAACAGCCAGGGGCTGGCACCTGAAAACGCCTGCTCATCCACCTCAAGCGCAATGCTGACCCCGCGCGCAAACACCACGGGGCCCGGCTCGGGCACCCGGCGGTGAACGGCTTTGAGGTTGCAGTGCCGAATTCCGTCAATCTGACGCGTTAGCGGCGTTTCGGCCAGGCTGGCATACAGGCTCAGCATCTGGCGCAGTGCCGCAGCCCCTTCGCCATCGCTGCTGTCCATCAGGCTTAGATAGTTCATCTGCAGATGACTGATGAGTCGCCATGCTGAAAGCCCTTCAGCCAGCGCCGGACGCGGTGGCGTCGGGCCTTTGCACAATTTAAGTTGCCCGACAGGAATGGAATCCGGCATTACAAAGTTGGCCTGCTCTTGCTGTAGCAGCATCAAAGGCAGGTCACGGCTGGTACACATCACTTCCGCAGACAAATAGCGGATATCGCTGTTCCACGGTGTATGATTTTGATCCACCAGGGAGAGAAACACTTCAGAACCGATATAGCCTGTTCGGGTGCCATAGCGCAACGCGTGCTCAGAGAGCGTGCGCTGTTCACGACGCAGGGAGAAGTAAGCGCCATAATCCCCGCCGTCATGGCTGAAGGTGCTCCAGAACGGCCGGAAGATCTGCTCTTCGCGCTGCCCTTCGACAGAGGCAAACAAGCGCTTCACCGAATGGATCTCATAGTCCAGCGGACGGATGTTATCGACCACCAGGTGATACTCGTGCTGACTGTCGCTGACCTTAAGCCGCTCGGCGGTTTTCGGGAACAGGTTAATGACCGGCGTGCAGTGCAGGGCCAGATGGGCGCTGTCGACAACGCTTTCCAGCGCCGCATCGGCCTTATCCAGCAGGATGACGATGTCAAACGACAGGGCGTTATCGCAGCGCTGCAGGAAAGGCGCCAGCTGACGCAGGCTGATAAACTGGAAGCGTGCCGGGAATGCAAAATACTCCTGCAGCAGGCGGTAGCCGTCAAAATTACGCAGATCGTCGGGCAACAGGGCCTGCTCGGTCGAAAAGCCTTCCTGTTGAAGCGCGTCATCCGGCAGAACCTGACGTTGCGGTTTTGCTTCCACGGACTGCAGGATGATTCCGACACGATGCTGCATCAGCAGCTCCATCAGTTTCAGGGCCTGGATATCGGGTCCGCTCAGGAAAAACATCACGTCATCGAGACTGAGCTGGCTTAACGATGAAATGCCTTCGCAGGTGATGCGGATACGGAGGGCGCTGGACGCCGCCGTCGAGCCGCCCGCTTTCAACTCGCCTAACGGGATATCCGCTGGCACGCCACCTAACGACACATCGCTGATACGCAGGGGCTGTAACATCACATCGTGCGCGGTGGTATAGCTGCAGGTGACGCCCGTTTTTTTCAGGTTCTGGCTTTCCATCATTGTGCCGCGCGGCACTAAGAAACCGTTGCTGATATCGCCTTTGCGGCTGTCCGGCGTGAGCTGGGCGATGGCCATCGACGGCGTAGGTGAAAGGTAGCCCGGTGCCACCATTTCCAGCATCCGCTGAGAAAAGCGTGGAAACTCGGCATCCATCTTTAACTGCACGCGTGACGTCAGAAACGCGAAACCCTCCATAAGTCTTTCGACATAAGGATCGGCGACGTCAATGCCGCGCATACCAAGCCGCCCGGCGACCTTGGGATACTGGGCAGCAAACTCCGCGCCCATCTCGCGCAGATAGGCCAGTTCACGGTTGTAGTAATCAAGCAGCTTGCTGTCCATGATTAACCTGCATCCTGTAGTTCAAAATGGCCGCTCTCTAAATCAACCTGAGTGCGGAACAGAAACTCCAGCGGGTACGGCACGCACCATAACCGGCCTTTAATCTCAATCGATAGTACGTTGTGCAGACTCAGAGAGGTCAGGTCGCTTACGCAGCGAACCTGTAAGCCCTGGGGTAAAATGCGTGGCTCAAAGTGCAGAATGGCATCGGTCATTTTCCGTTGCATATCCTGCCATTCGATGTCCGAGATATTCTGTCCGGCCAGGGGGGCCACGCCAAAATTCAGCACGGAACGCTGGACCTCCGTCAGGTCGCTCAGATCGTGCTGCGCCTCGTTATTGATGGTGTTGAATAACCACTGGAGATCGCGCAGAACATTACGTCGCAGCGTACTGTGGGTAATAATCGAACTGTTGCCTGACTCGGTGGTTTTATCTGGCGCGTCGTCTGTCAGCCTGTCCAGCAGGGACGACTGCAGTTTGTCACGCGCCGTCAGCGTGTCGCGATTTTTGCGCGCACGATAGCCGCCATGCAGCTGCGAATAGCCGTCACCGGACGAATTGTCATTACGACTCATGAGGTAACTCAGTTTCGTTGAAAATAAGCTGCTGCAGCGTCAGTAAGGGATAATCTGCTTCATCGCTGAGCCACATCTTTTGCCCGTGACCGATAAACTGACCGTCATCGCTGCCTGATTCCTGCCACTCCGTTACGCTTGCCCGCAGGAAGCGTTCATCAGCCTTGTCCTGAAGCGGGTAGCGCACCGGAATCTGACAAATTTGCTCACTTCCGTCCACCAACTGCAGGCGAGTATGGCGCCAGACCAGATCCGTGACGCTTGCCGGAGCCTGAAACTCTATTTCACTGATGGCAGCAAACGGGATCCAGTAATAATGTCCATTGGCGATGGCCTCACAGACCGGTCCGAAGCGACTGTCACCGTCCATTATCCAGGCGAACTGGCTTTCCCCCTCCTGGGTTGTGGCCGTACCGGCGCTCGCCTCTGCGCTTTCCAACGCCTGAGCACGCAGTGCCGCACCGACGGCCTTGTCGCCAGCTATGTCCGCTTTCAGCGCGGCCAGTAAGACCTGGCACCACGGCCAGGCGCTTCCTGGCAGTTGCGGCTCGGCTTCACCGCGCAAAACCGCTGCACGTTTCTGTTCGCCCTCAATGGCCTGTTGCAGCAAGGTCACGGTGGGCTGCGCCTGAGGCAGCATGGCCAGCCAGGATTTCAGCTGTGTCTGCGCCCTGCTCCAGTTACCGTCAAGGCACAGGAGTTGCACAAACGCCGCCCGTAAATCCGCATCAGCCGGATTCGCCTGGATTTGTGCAGTGATGCTGGACAGGTTTTCCGCCAGGGTGGCATTGGCCAGTCGCTGTTGTAATGAGTCCATTCAAACTCCTTATGCCTTAGTTGATGGTGCGATACACGGCTGCGGCCGGATCTTTGAGTTCCGGATGCAGTTTTTCCACCAACTGCACCTTAATGGATGCAGGGCTGCTTAACCAGGGTGACCAGATCTTACGCACTTCCTGCAGGCGCGCACGCAGCGCATTTTCGTCTGCCGCTTCACTGGCGGGCATCTCAACCACCACCTGGTTTATCGCCTGCCAGCCGTTAAACTGCTGGCTAAATGGCAACACCAGCCAGCTGTCGGGTGACTTTTCATCACTCAGCACCATGCGTTCGCTGTTAACCGTGGTAATGGTCAGTTCATCAACCTGCTGTTTATCGTTCAGGCCCGCAACCGGGAACCCCTGCAGAAAACTCACGGAAACGGATTTGGTCGCGTCTTTGCCCGTCTGGGTCAGTGTGCTGTGCCCGCTTAACCAACCATCTTTCCCGCAGGTGACGCCCTGCTTAGCCGGCACAAACAGGGCGCTGGCCTGCGAGGGCTGATGCCACCAGGTGCGGAAATGGCAACCGTCCAGCAAGCTAAACTGGAGCCACGGTGTGGTATCCGCCGCTGGCGAATTCAGCACGACAGGCGCGGCGGGCGGGCTGACGGGCGCCTGCTGCACCGGCGCCTGTTGGGCGGGCTGAACCGGTTGAACGGGCTGTGCAGCGGCAGGCGGAGTCACCACCGATTTCCACTGCTGCGCTTTCGCGGCCGTACCATTGGCCAGTGCGCCGCCCTCGGTATCGGTTAATTGCCAGTGCAGCTGCTGTAACGGCTTACATTGTGAGGCCATCAAGCCCGCAACGCGCGGCAGGAAATCACTCAGCACCGACGCATCTTTATCGCCATGCGTCACAATGCGCAGGTTTACGGTGCTCTTACACCAGCTCGACAGCTGGTTATCTTTTACATCATCAATCCAGACATCCAGTTTCTGAGTTGGCGACTGCACAATGCGATAGTTCTCTGCAAAGGCATGTGTACTCAACAGCAATGCAGTCAGGCCCACTAATCCATATTTCATGTTGGCGTTCTCAATCTCGAAGAGGGAAAAACTGCGCCGCATCAGACAGCGAGTGCAATAAGGTGGTGTCTTCTGGTGAACCTACCCACACAGCCATGGCGCTGAAGTTGTCTTGTTGACCCCCCTGCGGTTGGCTGTTTTTGATAATTTGTTGCATCAGGGTCAGCCACTCTTCTGGCGTATTCACCATATGCAATGATTGCTGCATTTGTTCCAGAGTCACGCCATGCCAGAAACCATCCGTACACAGCAAAAAGGCATCCCCATCCTCAATAGGCACCACATCGCTGTAACTGGCATCCCGCTGTTCATCGCCCATGCCTAATGCAAAATAGAGCAGGTTACTGTTAATGCCTTCTGTCTGGTGCCCGGCATCTTTCATTTGCTGAATCAGGCTGTGGTCTGTGGTCACGTGGTAGAGATAGCCCCGACGAAACAGGTAAAGCCGACTGTCGCCTGCATGCGCCCAGTAGGCCAGTTCATAGTCTCTGTCGATAAACAAACTCACCAGCGTGGTGCCCATCCGGCTGTGCTGACTGTTTGCCTTTTGCTGTTGCCGAATGGCGCCATTGGCATAATTCACGTAATCGCGAATGGTTTGCGCATCGAGATGCGCATTGCCATCAAAGGCTTCCATCAGGCTACTGCGTGCAATTTTTGCTGCCACGTCACCGCCGGGAAACCCTGCCACACCATCACACACCACAAAGCAAGCCGAACGCTCGCCGATGCTCTCACCGGTTTGATCCTGATTGCTGGCGCGGTCGCCCTGATTCGACGTGGAAGCAGTAGAGATATTCATGCGTCATCCGTGTGGGTTTGTGAGTCTTTATACTGATTTACTTCCATGTCGTACGCGTGCAAGAAGGCTTCGCCAAACAAGGTATGGAAGTCATCTTCAATTTCACCGGCAGTTTCGCCATAGCGCTGGATAAAATGCTCCCACAGCGCGGCTTTACGGCTGCCGGGTAGTCCAATGCGCGATACGGAACCGTTTTGACGCGCTTCTTCTTCGAGCTGATCGGGGTTAAAGGACTGCAGCATGGAAGCAATAATGGCGCGAATCCCGGCAATCATCCCTAACTGGTGCGCCTGGAGGTCAATCAGAGCGTCACGCACGGCCTGGCGTGGCGGCATAAAACCTGGCATACGGCTGCCAAACATCTGCATCAATACGGTTTTACCCGACGGCAGCAGCTTAAACGGGTTGTTAGCATCATCCAGGATCACGGTCATGTCGGCTTTTACACCGCGTTTTAAAATCGATCGGGAAGACAGCAGTGCCACCGTTCCCTGCGAGAACATGCTGAGCATCTGGCCGAACTGCCGCATCTGCTCGCGATCGAACTGCGGTGTCGGTTGCAGATCCTGCAGGCCCATACCTTCCAGCAGTGCATCCAGCAACTCGCCCTTTAAGGCATCGCCGCTACTGGCGTTGCCACTCTGCTCGGTCCCGCCGCTGTTATTGTGCGAGGCAACCGGATCGATGCGCAGCCGCCCTTTTGGCGTGGGCGAAGGCGTGCGTTGCACCGCCTGCGGTGTTGGCAAGGTAATGCCGCCGTAATCAATCGGGCTTTGCGCTCCTTCAGGCTGGGCAGGCTGCGGTTGAGGATCGAAACCGGGATCGTGAGTGACCTGCGTTTCAGTGTGATCAAACAGCGGTGAACTGCTTAAATCAGCCAACTCAACCGGTGCAGTATCCAGGATATCTGGCATCGGCTGGTGATTTTCTTGCGGCTGTAATGGCGCCGCTTGATGGAGTTCTTTCTGCTGCAAGGGTGCAGACTGATGGTTTTCTTTCGGCTGCGATGGCGCAGCCACAGGTTGCGAAACCGGCATATCTGGCTGAGCCAGCGGCACGGCACCGCTCATCATTAACCCCAGCGGATCGTCATGATGACGCGGGTCCGGCGTGGTCTGGCTGCCAAACAGATTTAACGGGTCCACGTCTGTGGAGGTTTCCTCTATTTTGGGCTGCCCTTGCGCATTTTGTTTTGCCGACAAGGTGCTGGGCGTGCGGTCATCAAAAATGCTTTCCTGAGCAAACAGTGCATCCTCTTCATCAAACAGGCTGCTTGTCTTAGGTTGTTGACCGATATCTAGCGGTTTATCGCTCATTAACTGAGCCAGCGGATCTTCGGGATTACGGTTTGCCGCTGTAGAGGTTAACGGATTTGCCTCCGGCATTTCTGGCGCAGCACTTTTACGTTTCGATAAATCATCAGAAATTGAAAACTCTTTGGCAAGGCTGTCCCAGATCTCGCTGGGAATGGCAGCCGTGCTGGCAGCCGGCGCCTGTACAGGGACCGCATTGGGTACGGGCTGCGGCTTAGGTGCGGCTGCAGCGGTCAACGGAGGCTGCTGCGATTGCTGCTCGCCATTAAGATCGTTAACCAGCAGGCGATAGTCGTCGATGCCGAGAATATCTCCGTCCTGCAACTCCACCTGACGTCCACGTTCAAGCGGGATGTCATTCAGCAGCACGCGCGTAACGTTACCGCGGTTGGTCAGGCGACATTCACCCTCTGCAGTAATATGCACGATAGCCTGCAGGCGAGAAATAGTGCGATCGTCGTCGGGCAATATCAGATTATTATCCACGCCTCGACCAATAGTGCCGCCTGGAGGAAGAAAATCGAAACTGATTTGCGGCGGTTCATGGCCGGGTTTAGCGGTTATTATCGTAAAGCGCATCACGGATTCCTGCGGTTAGCTGTTCGACATCTATATCGCGCGTCTCTCGGGGAGAAAGGCGGGATATAGAAGCGTAGTCAATGGTACGGAAGATAAACGCAACCCTAATGTTGCAGATAGCCATCCGTGAAAGTTAATCGTAGGGCATTTCTGATAATTCTTTCGTGCGTAACTCATCAAGCCTGGCGACGCACTCGTTATTAAATACGGTGTGCGCATTGCTGCCTTTATCTGCGGGATGCGCATATAACTGGCACGGCTCGTCACGGTAGGCTAACCAGTGACGCTGGGATTGAATAAACAGGTTCTGGTAGTTCTTTTTAGCTTGAGGTTCACTTTGAAAAACATGTTCGATACGTTTTTTCGTCGCCCCGTAGGCCTGATTTAAATCGTCTTCTGCATGTGCCCGGTTATTCTCGGCACAGCTAAACACATCGGCATCACTGGTCTTTTTAGCGCAGTCATCAAGGGCGTAAACGGCGGAAGAAAAACCAAACATGATAAAAGTCGCACATCCCAAAAAAGATATCTTCATTTTTTATATTGACCTGTTTTAAAGATGTAAAAGCGCATTGTTTAACTGATGTCAGACTACGGTGAGGAACTCGCCTATTAGGGCAAGGCGCAACTCAGGGCATTGTCCTGTAAAGGGTTCGCAGTTCCTTGATCGATTTTGCTCCTGAAGCTCCAATTTTCCTCGTCAGCGGCTCATTGATAATGATCGAGTGATTGGTCAGGTCGACAGAAACGATAATGGCTTCCTGTGCTGTCGTATTGGGAGACGCAACGTCATATATCACCGCGATGATGACTTTATTATCTTTTTCATCGAGCATACCGACAGAGCGAGTCGCATGACATGTTTCCGCTTCCCAGTCACCGAATCCAATTGTTGGTAAAACACGCTCTGCCTGATGAGCGTTGTTTGACCAGGCGACAAAACACACGTCCTTATCTTGTGAGTCGAAACCCTGCCCGGCAATAAAACTGCCCAGAACTTTGCCTTCATTAACCAGATGAAAACTTTGGTGTGGAACTGGAGAACCGCCCTGAATGCCTTTATCAGACGATAATTTATAAATACTTTTCTGATAGGGCGTATCTGCTATAGGAGCAAGGGAAAGCGCAGCCAATACGTGAAAAGGGGTTAATAGCGATATAAACATTAGTACATAGCGCATAATATTTTATGTATCCATTGACGTAATGACCACTTAAATGATGCAAATATCATTGCACCACTATAACGTCATATCAGCCTGTTAAAAAATCAGTATGGCAGCAGTTTAAGTACGGCCGTAAGCTCAGTATCCATTCTATAAATGCAGAGATTCGTTGTGACAGCATATGGATTACTGCCTTCTTCTGCAGCAAAAGCTTCAAGATGACATTGACCATTCCTGCATTTAAGCCAATTACGCTGCGTATCAACCATAATCCCGGCATACTGCTCACCCAGTTTTTTTGAGAGCCGTACATTTTTACAATGCGCTCTCTTGCAAGAGCCTATTCGTGATTTAACTCTTTTTCAACCTGGCTTTTGTATTTAACAGAACATTGATATAGCTCGACATCATTACTTGTTTTAGAACACGGTGTTTCTGCGAAGCAGGAAGCTGAAAAAACAGCGATTGAAGCCACGAAAAACGCTGCGTAAATTTTCATTACTCACTCAACTCCGAAAGTTACAGATCTCATCTCATCAACAAGCGTATTAAGGTAAAGAAAGCGCGCTCGCTTATCTTAAAAGACTCACTTAAACAGGCACTGATCATTTCATTGCTTTGCCAACTCAACGAGTTCATCAACACGATCTTGCATTTTTTTCTTAAGACATGCTGGATTAACAGAACACGCATTTCTTTCGTCAAGCCAGCGTTTCTGTGTTTGACGGAGCTCGACTGAACGTGATTTGACATCAACCCCTGTATTCACAATTTGCTTTAACGCCACATTGTATGCCTCGGCCACGCTTACATCCCAGGAGGACAGATCCGAATCATGACAGATGGTTTTTTCACTGTCGTTTGTAGCTCTTGCGCAGGCGAACGAAGGTTGTAATTTGGCATTGTTAGCGAGTTTTTTTAGTAAAAGATAAGACTGGTTATCCCAGTTCAGGAATATTGACTCTTCATCAAGTTTTACAAGCCAGCGTTCGCTATTTTCACCCGACAGGGTGATTTTTCCATTCTGACAATGAATGCGATAAGGACGAATTTCTAACGTTCCTTTGATGGGAAGAGCATAGCTTTTAGACGGATCGGAGAGCTGCCCTTCTGTCGTCCTGCTCATCAAAGAGTTTATTGATGTCACGTCCATGGAATCATAATCTGGCAAGTCGCAGTGACTAGCTGTTGGTATTGACGTTTTTATTATATCCGGAGTGAATTCAAAAATACGTTCTCTCAGCGTCGGGTCATCAGAAATTAGTGCCATCAGGTTTGTAGAAGTGGAATCTTCGTTAACATAAACATGTTCAACTTTCCAATTACCATCAAGTTTTAAAACACGTCCCTGTTCAGCAGAACACAGTAACGGCATAACCAGCGAAGCGATAAAAAGTAAAAAAAAGCCGGTTCTCTGCATGATGGACGCCTGAGAGTGAGATACAGAAAAGACATTTATTTTTAAATTCATAATTGGCTGTAAGAAACTTTTTTAGCTTGTTGATTCTTTTTACTTCTTCATTTAAATAAGTATAAAGCCTCCTTCTGTTTGCTAAAGAGGCTTCATTAAAAAATCTACTTCTGATAAGCCTTACGAAGTTGAGAGAGATTTTTAATATATGAATTTTGAAACTTCTCAGTAGCACCTTGGTCGTAGTATACGCTGTCACTATCATCTTTTAATCCCAAGATGTAGTAATCATTACCATAGTGATCAGGAGCTTCGGTTGTATAAATAACCGCGATTTTTGTAGCAGGATCGTCTTTTTTTGAAATCAGACCAACTGAATCAACTTTATGGCAACCCACAGTTTCCCAATCCCCCTGACCGATTGTCTGAATAAATTGATCAGATTTTTTGCTATCCTTAGTCCAGGCAATAAAACACACAGGTTGAACTTGTCTTATCCATCCTTTGCCTTGCACAAGAGTGCCTAATACTTTGCCATCTTTTACTAAATCGAAGGTTTGAGCTTTATCTAATTCAACTCGCTCAAGGCCTGCATGCTGAGCTTCTTGAACAATACTTTTTTCGTAATCACTGGAATGAGGTTTAGAAAGGGTTACTGAAGCATTTGCTAAAGGACTGATAACAAGTAATGACAGAACTAAATTGATAATTTTCATTTTTTATAAAACCCTTAATTAATTATGTAGAGCCCGGTCATAATTTTGTGATAAGTGAACATCATAGTTATTCTTTTTATAATCACTACCATTATAATATCTTGCAAAACTTGCCCAGTTTTTAGTACGGATTGCATTCAAGAGCGTAGGTGTATGAGAAACATGATTTACAAAAGCGTATACTTGCCCCGGAATAGTATTCATTCCCTTAACAAACTCTTCAATATTCGCATAACCTGAAGTAACATAGTTACTTCCCATAATTTGGAATGCTCCCCAAGAGGCTGACTGAAGTGCAGCTGCACGATCAAGTGCTATGGCTTTATTTAACTTATCGTATTGCTCGCTAAATTTACCGTAGTGATCATATCTTTTCCCCGATATATCAGGGTGAGTTGCATCATATTTGTTATTGGTCAATCTGCTGAAATAATGTCTTTCATATAAAATGGTCGGCCGACCAGATGAATCGAATGGACTTTGCTTCGTCTCCGACATCACCACGGCTTTTATTGCTGCTGGCTCACAATTTAATGCTTTCGCCATACTGATATACATTTCATCAGTCACTGCAGATGCCGTGGTGTCAAGATTTAACTTAATATTGCTGGCTGGAGTGATATTTCCGTGCAGTCTACGCATCGTAGGACCCTGGGGAGAAATAATACCGTCAGGGTTACGGAGTCCAACAACCTTCTCCTGAAAAACTTTTATTTTAGCAATGGTTTTTTCGCCCATGAAACCATCAACTTTTAATTCATTACCAGGAGAGGTAATAGCCTTATTGGCGTTTAGTAATGATTGAACGGTTTTAACATCTTGTGGTTTATTCGGTTGTCTTATGCCAACACCTTGGCTTATCTGTATTGTAGTCACGTAAAATCCCTCTTGATCCAGCCTTAACAGATCATATGAAAGTGCGCCTCCAGATGGAGGCGCATTCCATTACGCTTCTTTATTCTCTTTGATATTCCAGCCAGCGCTGCTTTCTGCGCCTTTGCCACCGGAAGAACTCTGCTCCCAGTACTGCTGTTTCACTTTCGCAGCCTGGAATGCATAGGTCACGCCCAGGGTATCGTCGTGCTCAGAGCCCACGAACTGTACGTTGGTGACCAGCACGTCTTCCAGGGTGATGCGGGTATACTCGATTTGCGTACCGCCAGCCTTGCAAACTGAAACTTCAACCTTAGTGACGTGCTTACCACTGGCACAGTTTTTCAACAGCGCAGTGACAGCCTTGTCGATTTTGGCATTAATGTGCAGGTCGTTGAAGTTTACTTTACCAGCACCGCCGCCGCCGCCCACGCTCATATTACCCGGCTGATTAGCGCCCCAGGAGAAAGAGGTAATATCAATCCAGCCGGTATGGTTTGAATCTTTAGATTCACCAGTAATACCGTCTACCTTCAAATACATATCAATAGCCATAATATTTACTCTTCGTTATGGAAAAAGTTGTCGCTTTCGAAAAAGCATCTATATGGCAAAGAGAAAAGCATGGGGCTGAATAAAACAGTCCATATTTTACTTTTGCCTCGACTCGGGAGGTTGCTACAGGCTCTCCGAAGTATCCCACCACAATTAACCGCTATAGCAGGAGATTTTTTTGCTGTATTCGTATTTCAAATTAATGTCATTGTGCAAAAAGCCATGACAATTATGGGGCAACCCGATTATGTTGCGCACTTTGTTTCAAGAAAATTACTCTGCTGGAACAAAGTCAAAAAAAACGATTAAAGAAGCCCAAATAATTTTCAGCTCGCCAAAGCCGACATTTTTATATTTTAAACACAGGTCGATCATTATACTGATAAATGTATGATGAAAGCTTCCAGCCATTCGCCAAAGACATCACTTTAGGAAAAGGTTTATTCCGCTTCATCAGCATAATCAAAGTATGAGGGATGACATACATCAGCCATTTTTTTACATACGGCATGTTTTCATGCTTTAGTGCAGTTGCTCGCAAGAAGCACGCTCCGAAGAGCGTGCTTAGCGTTTCAACGATTAGTTTTCGTTCGACTTCAGCGAAGGCAGTTTCGATACCAGACGCAGCGAAACGGTTAACCCTTCCAGCTGGTAATGCGGACGCAGGAAGAATTTCGCGGCGTAATAACCTGGGTTGTCTTCCTGCTCTTCCACATTCACCTCTGCAGCAGCCAGTGGCTTGCGTGATTTGGTTTCCTGAGAAGAGTTAGCCGGGTCACCATCGACATAGTTCATCACCCAGTCGTTCAACCAGCGTTCCATTTCGTCGCGCTCGCGGAACGAACCGATCTTGTCGCGCACAATACACTTCAGATAGTGAGCGAAACGGCAGCAGGCGAACAGATAAGGCAGTCGCGCTGCCAGACGCGCATTGGCGGTGGCGTCAGCATCGTGGTACTCCGCAGGTTTTTGCAGCGACTGGGCGCCGATAAAGGCGGCAAAGTCAGAGTTTTTGCGGTGAACTAACGGCATGAAGCCATTCTTCGCGAGCTCGGCTTCGCGGCGATCGCTGATGGCGATTTCCGTTGGGCATTTCATGTCTACGCCGCCGTCATCGCTTGGGAACGTGTGGCAAGGCAGATCTTCAACGGCCCCACCCGACTCCACGCCGCGAATAGATGTACACCAGCCGTACTCCTTGAAGGAACGGTTGATGTTAGTCGCCATGGCATAAGCCGCGTTGGTCCAGCTGTAGTTGCTGTGGTCGGAACCGTCGGTCTGCTCTTCAAAATCAAAGCTGTCCACGGGGTTGGTGCGAATACCGTAAGGCAAGCGAGAAAGGAAGCGCGGCATCACCAGGCCCAGATAGCGGGCGTCCTCAGACTCGCGCAGGCTGCGCCAGGCAGCATATTCGGTATTCTGGAAGATTTTGGTCAGATCGCGTGGATTCGCCAGTTCCTGCCAGGATTCCATCTGCATTACGCTTGGGGCTGTCCCGGTGATAAACGGACAGTGTGCGGCAGCACCGATACGCGCCATTTCGCCCAGCAGCTCGACGTCCTGCGGGCTGTGATCGAAATAGTAGTCGCCCACCAGGCAGCCAAAAGGTTCACCACCAAACTGGCCATATTCCTGTTCGTAGATTTTCTTGAACAGCGGGCTCTGATCCCAGCCCACACCTTTATAGCGTTTCAGGGTGCGGCTCAGCTCCTGCTTGGAGATGCTCATAAAGCGAATCTTGAGCATCTCATCAGTTTCGGTGTTATTCACCAGATAGCTCAGACCACGCCAGGCGCTTTCCAGCTTCTGAAACTCTTCGTGATGAATAATCTGGTTAACCTGCTGAGACAGCTTTTCGTCAATCTCAGCGATCAGCGCCTGAATGGTGCGGTAGGCATCGCTGGACATGGTCACGGTGTTTTCCAGCGCCTGCTGCGCCAGGGTTTTTACCGCGCTTTCTACAGCTTCGCGTGCCTGGTCGCTTTTAGGACGAAATTCTTTGTTCAGTAACGCGCTGAATTCATCCTGACTAAAGCTGGCGCCGCCCTGCGATTGTGGTTGTTGAGAAGTCTGGTTCATTACTGCTCCTCCTTACCTTCAGGGGCATCCGTTTGCTTAGGCACGTGTGACAGCGCCTGCAGCAGTGTCGGATCCTGTAAAATCTTGCCGATCAGCTCTTCGGCGCCGTTTTTGCCGTCCATATAGGTCAGCAGGTTGGAGAGCTGGGTACGTGCTTCAAGCAGGCTGTTTAGTGGATCGACTTTGCGGGCAATGGCATCAGGAGAAAAATCGTCCATGCTTTCGAAGGTCAGATCGATGTTCAGTTTGCCGTCACCGTTCAACGTATTGTCTACCTGGAATGCCGCACGTGGCTTCATGGCTTTCATACGCTCATCGAAATTGTCGATGTCGATTTCCATGAATTTACGGTCATCAACGCTGGCCTGCGGCTCCAGCGGTTTACCGGCTAAATCGGCCAGAACACCCATGATGAATGGCAGCTGAATTTTACGTTCTGCGCCATAGACTTCCACGTCATATTCAATCTGAACGCGTGGCGCGCGATTGCGGGCGATAAATTTCTGCCCACTGGACTTCATTGTTGGCATGGTTCTCTCCATAAATAATGCGCGGGTATAGGCTCGCAGGAGGCGCGCAGGTCTCGCTGCGTAAAGGCTTGACTGTTAGCTTAGTCGCGGCGTCCAAAAATGTTTTCTAACTGATGTACACCATCGGGCGCGAGATCGCGAATGATGTCCATAAAATCGAGTTCGATAAGGCGCTGTACCCTGTCAATCATCAGCGGTGCCGGGTGGCTCGGCTCATGCTGACTAAAGTACTGTTTGACTTTTTCCAGCATAAGTTGGGCTTCTGCCCGCGAATTCAGTTGGGCACTGCGCCAGTCGGTAGCCGCACGTGGTGCAGCGACGCTGGGCTGTTGCTCCGGTGCGGGTGCGGATTGCATCGCCGCCGCCAGGGAGTGTAACGATTCCATATCCGTGGCCTGACAGCGCTCATTCAGCATTGCCATGCTGCGTTGCAGCTGGCTCATATCCGGCAAGGCCGTTTCATCCAGCTTTTCAATCACGATGCGGCGAATATTTTGCAAACGCTCAGCAATGTTTTGAATCGCTGCGATGCCCGGTTGTTCCCCTCGTGCAAGTTCGTCATTCAGACGCGGCAGCCCACCCGGATAATCTGGCACCTCTGTTTTACTGCCGTCACACAGCGCCGAAGCATCACGCAGCGTAATACCATCGGACGCATAGCGCATGAGCCATGACTGACGAACGGCGGCCGTAAGTGCCGACTGATCGCCCAGCACAGCCAGCGCGTTGATGCGGTAAAACGGATCGTGCTCGCCATCTTCTTCAAGGCGAGGCCAGAGCGGTTCCCAGAACTGCAACATCGCCTGTTCAATCAGTTGCAGGCCCTGTGCATAGCCCGGTAACCCTTTCAGGCGCGTCCAGGCATGTGTCAGGGTCAGCATGACACGCAGGTCTTTGCTGCGGCTCATCAGTTCCAGTGCAAGCTTTTCAACTTTGTTCCAGTCCGCTGGCTCAGCCGGAATAATGGTGTTACCGAACTGCTGTTCGGCTTTTCCCACGCTGGCCTGCTCCATCGCCTGAAAGTCCGCGTCGTACTCCAGGTTTTCACCGCACGGATTATCATGGCTTACCGGTATCAGCAACGTGTCAATATCAATACTCATCCGCTTCGCCTCAGGATTCAAACATCGGGGGATAAAGTCCGTTTCGTCCCGGCTTTGCACCGCCTGCCGGATCAAACAACAGGGAAAATAACTGCGCGGTTAAGTTTCCACTGTGGACATGGGTATAAAGCGGAAAACCGTCGCTCTGATTCGTCCACCAGAAACTGGTCTGGAACTGCGGATCAAAGCTTTGAGACGGCAGATGCCAGCTCAGTGTTGAATCCTGTTCACCGTTGCCGATCACCGCCAGAATATCTGATGACGCCTCATCCTGCTGAGGCTGCGGCAGTGGAATGCTCAACAACGCCTGATCAAACTGTTCGGGCGTACCGCCATCCTGAACCGCCCGCAATAAGGTATTTCCCATCTGGTGATACCAGTCGCCTGAACGCGTCAGCAACAAAGGCATCCACTCCGCTGGGGTAAAATAGCGGAGGGCACAGAGGGGATAATGGCGACCCACGCTATCGCGTGCGGCCGTCAGACAGCCCATTTGAATCAGCTGCGTACCCAACATCGGTGGTACCACAAAATTCCACACCGGGGCTTTAAGAAAAGCCCGAGAAGGCGCATTTTCGCCTTCAGCACTGGTCTTCCAGTGGTGCAATCCCACCTGAAACCAGTTAGACCACTGGCGCTGCAAGGTATCGGGAAAGCGTCGTTTAACAAAATCACCCGAACTAGGCAGTTTGCCGTACCAGCCAGGTGCTGCGTAATGGGTCATAGTCAGGTCCTGTTTCAGGGACAGCTAAATGCGGGTAGCTGGAAAGGATTACGAATGCTGCCTGGCGTGAATGACAGCGTCACATTATGGCCGTCCACACTAAAGCTGGCTTCGCGAGTCAGTCCACCTACCGACGTCACCCGGGCGCGATCAAAGAAGCGATTAAGCGCCCATGGGCCGCTGGTGGTCAGGGTTGAGGTCGTGCCGTTCGTTAGCCCCAGTTGCATGCGCACCTGACTGGTTCCACCTGGTCCGGGCCAACTCACTAACTGCACTGCCTGTGGTCCATGACTGTAGCGCAAAATCTGTCCATCGACATCCAGCGTCATATTCAGGATATCGTTATCCATCTTCACCGTCCTTAACGTGACGCGAAAGGATGGCGTAGTGGCTCCATTGGCAAAGAAGGCGTCGCGAATCGACTGCGCCTGCTGGAAAGGACGCAGCAAGGCTTCTCCGCCTGGCAAGGTTTTGCCATCAATGCCGGGCGTGAAGCGCCATGCCGCACGGGTGGTATCCACTTTGCTGGCCAGATTATCGCGGAAGAAGCTGTCCATCAGTCCGGTGCCCGGCGCAAACATGCGCGCCAGGTCATCAGGCGTGACTTCGCTGCGTGCATTGCGAACCAGCGGGTAACGGCCTGCTATCGCCTGACGGCAGAAGCTGCCGACTTCCATGGTGATGCGCTTGCGAACGTTATCCATGTCGCGACGCTGTGCATCGCTGCTGGCGCCCACTGCCATGCCTGACACCATATTTTGCAGTGAACCGGGCAAACGTCCGGCGCTGGCCTGCAAACGGCTAATGGCATCACTCGCCGGCGGTGGCATACCGCTATTCGCGGCATCCTGCACGGCAGTGAGATAGCGATAGAGATCGTCGATCTGCTTAAGAAAATCATCAACGGCCAGGACCTTACTGCCCTGCTGTAACGGCTGTGCCAGCTCGATGACAGGTGCAAAGTGCGCGGTCACCGCCTGCTCAGGCGTTTGCTGCACCACCGCCTGCTCGCCGTTTGCGCGCGGCGAGGTAAACAGTGCCTGCAGCGTTCGTGTGGCGCTGTTATCCGATGACGCGGCCGTATCTTTGGCATTCTTGTCTTCAGGCTGCGCCCGGGTGAGCGTGAGCTGTTTGCTCAGGTTAATCACTAACTGCCGCAGCGGCGAATGATTCCCTGACAGCAGGCGCGCCGTATTAATACGTTGGGTCAAATCGGCGCTGCTGTTGAGTTGAATATCGCTGAGAAACTGCTCCCACTGGCGGATGTAATCCTGAATATAGAGCTGGCGCACCGCAAGGTCGGTTTGTTTGCTGTCTTCATGGGCCGTCTCTGCACCCAGCACCCAGATATCGTCTTTGTAGAGCGCATCCGTGACCGGCGCGATCTGTTTATCCACATGGTTCCAGTAGCCGTCTGGCGTAAAGAGCCCGGAAACACCTTCATTGACAGACTTACCGCTTTTACGGGAAAAAACCAGTTCACTTTGCGGTCCACCCAGCGCGGACAAGGTAACCGGTGACATTGAGCCATCGCGTTCCAGCAGGCGTTTCAGGCGTCCGTAAACGCGCTGTGACAGCGGCATCTGACTAATCAGCGCCTGCTCGCGCTTTACCAGCGCATCATCCTTCGCATAGGGCGAGGACTGAATCTGCGTTTCCAGTAGCTGTTGCAGATGCCACGCCAGCTGTTTCACCTCAGCCTGAGTCACGTCCTGCGGCAATTCACGCGAGATGTTTAACATCATCCACGCCTGAAGAAACTTACCGTCATAGTGTTTTGGCTGGTACAGCATCTGATAAGCCTTGAGCGCCTCATAGCTGTAGTCAGCGTCACTTCCCGTATCATTGCGTAACCAGCGGGTGATATTCTGCGCAACCTGCGGCATCAGCAGCTGTTTCAGCGCCCTTTCGTACAAGGCCTGGGTCGCATCACTGACTTCCGTTCCGCGATATAGCCCCATCCGGCGCGTGAGCGGCGGATGCTCCAGAGAAAAGGAGGCGCTCTCAGGCAGGTGCAGCAGCGTATTGAGGTAAGGCACCAGTGCAAAGAGGTTGCCGTTCACCTCTTTTTGTAACTTGTCACCGAGCTGCTCAACCTGGGGGCTTTTCGCCGCCATCTCCTGCAGGTAGGTTTTGTTTTTGTTATAGCTCACCAGCCACAGTGCACCGGCAATGAGTACGACAACCAGTAACGCCAGATAACCCGACCACAGGCCCACGCGGTTACGTAGCTCCCACCAGCGGTTACTGCCGGCCAGACCGGACTCCTGGAAGATGACATTTTCCAGCACGCCCTTAAGGAAAAAGCTCTGGCCTTTGTTTTGAGGGATCGGCGCGTCTTTATCCACTTTGTCCCAACTGCCCGACTCACTCTGCTGCTGGCCTGGCAGATGCAGGGCGCGCGTCAGTTCACCCATTACGCGGTCAAAGGGTAAGCCTTCCTGCGTACCGCTGGCAAAGTAGATGCCGCGCGGGGCGAACTGCGTTTCGAAATCGGAACGCGCAAACAGAATATCCAGCGCCTCAGCCAACTGAGGGCGCAATGCCGCAAACTCCTGTGGAAACAGGTAGCTTTCGGCACGTGCCTGGGCATCACTTTCCGCCAGCAGCACATCGGCCAGTCCGGCATCCAGGCGCTGTTGCAGCAGCGAATATTCCTGCTGAAACTGGCTGCTGAGTTCAAATTCAGCCGTTGATGCTTTGGCCCACGGAAAGGTAAAGCCCCAAATCTGCTCGCGCTGTGCCTTATCCAGGCTGGCAAAGTAGCTGCGGAACCCCTTCAACAGGTCGGTTTTGGTGACCAGGACATACACCGGAAAGCGAATACCAAGCCGATCGTGCAGCTCCATCAGACGCTGGCGCAGCGCCACGGCCTGATTGCGCATGGCCTCGGGCGACTGTGATAACAGGTCTGCCACGCTCAAGGTGACGATGACGCCGTTAACCGGCTGACGGCCACGGTATTTACGCAGAAGGTCGAGAAACTGATGCCATTCGCCGGCATCGCGCTCCTGCTGGCTCTCCTGCGTGGTATAGCGCCCCGCCGTATCCAGCAGCACGGCTTCGTTAGTAAACCACCAGTCACAGTTACGCGTCCCGCCGATCCCACGTAGCGCAGCCTTACCGAACTTGTCCGCCAGTGGGAACTGCAAGCCAGAATTCACCAGAGCGGTGGTTTTACCGGCACCTGGCGCGCCGATGATCATGTACCAGGGCAGTTGATAGAGATATTGATGACTGAAGCGCTGCGCCCAGAAAGGCGCACCTTTGCTGCTCTGCCGCTGGAAGTGTGCTTTTTTCAGCATCTCAGTCGCTTCAGAGAAGCGGCTGGCCAGCACCTGATCTTCACTGGTCAGTCGCTTGCGGTCTTCTTCCGGCGTATCCGATTTGCTGGTTTCCAGGCTGGACATCAGCTTACGGTTGAGCCAGTAGTTATAGACACGCGGAATCGCCTGGCTCAGGCCCCAGACAACATAGAGCAGCGCAATACTGATTACGCGGTTCTGTTCTGACTCCAACGGACGGGAGTCCACAATCGAGAACACCGGGCCAATGACCCAGATAATAAACGAAAGTGCGGTGATACCGACAAAGCCCCAGGCCAGACGGCTGGTCAGTACCGCAAATAGTACATTCAGCATGGATTAGTTCCCTCTCGCCAGGCCGTTAACTTCAGCTTGCGTCGTATCAGGTGCAACCTGCAGCGTAATTTCAACACGACGATTACGCGCGCGATTTTCTGCACTGGTATTCGGCACCAACGGATGCGTTTCACCCCGCCCTTCCGCTTTAACGCGTGATGGTTTTGCCAGCTGTTTTTGTAACAGCGTCTGAACAGACTGGGCACGGGCCAGAGACAGCTCATAGTTGGAGGCAAATCGGGCACTGCGAATCGGTACGTTATCGCTGTAGCCCACCACCAGGATTTTCCCGCTGACGTTATTCATGGCTTCAGCTACACGCTGGATAACGGCATCATAACGTCCGCGAACCTCTGTCGAACCGGATGCGAACAAGCCATCGCCTTTCAACGTCACCACACTTTGATCTGCCTCATCGCGCACGGCCACCAGGCCTTCGTCGATTTCAGGTTTCAGGAATGACTTCAGGTTCAGTGACGGCGGCGGCGGCGGTGCCGGATTACGAATCTGCACTTCTGGCAGCGTCGTTTGGTAGATTTTGGCCAGCACGGGCGAGGTGTAATCCCCCAGACGCCAGTTCAGCACGATATAGAACAGGCAGGCAGCCAGGCCCGCCAGAGCCGCACAGGCCCACAGCGGAATCATGGGGCGCCAGAGTTTACGCAGAACCGGCTGATCGGTCGGATGCGGCGACAAGGCGGCGGCAAAGCTGCCCCTGACGCTCCTGATCATCTGCAACAGACGCTGTTTAATCGTATCCAGTTGCGAGCGTCCGTTATCCAGAACCCGATAGCGCCCTTCAAAACCAAGCAGTAAGCAGAAATAGATCAGCTCCAGTAACAGGATGTGCTGACGCGGGTTTTGCGACAGTTTCGCCAGCAGCTGGAAGAATTTCTCCCCGCCCCAGGTTTCGTTGTGGAAGGTGACCAGTAAGCCATTACTGGTCCACACGCCACGGCTTCCCCAAGGCGTCAGTGCTGCGGCTTCATCAAGCGCCGTACACAGACAATAGCGCGCGCCAACGATCACCTCATAGCTCAGTCCGGACTGCTGGCAGGCCAGCTCGAAACGGCGGATCTGGTCAATAAGCTGTTGACGTAAACGTGCGGGATCGTCATGGGAGACGGAGTGACGAATCTGTGGAATCGCGTTAATCAGCGGATTCGCTGCAGCCACCAAACTATTCTGGTGGCTAAGATCCTGCTGAAAAGCATCACTGTTCGGTTTATTTTGTTCCTGCATCATGCCTGCTCAGTTTGAATTATTCTGACTGACTGCGAATGGCCCAGAACTCCATGTTCAGGCCCGGAAACTCACCGGCAAGGTGCAGCGCGAAGGCACCCGATCGCTCCATCTCCTGCCATAGCTCGCTGTTCTTATCCAGCTCAAAATAGCTGTATCCTGCGTGCCATGGGATCTGCGGTGGCGCCCCCGGCATGGCTTTCAGGGCAAGGCCTGGTAGCTGCAGTTGGACGAGATCGCGAATTTTGGTGACGGGGGCGACTTTCATCTGCGCCGGGAAATGCGTTTTCAGCGCGTCGGCCGGGACGTTTGCTTTTACGGCCAGCACAAAACCGAATTCACGCACCATGCTGTTATCCGGCACGGTCGCCACATTCAGGCCGTGTGAGCGTTGCGTCAGCGGCAACTGAATGGCGCTCTCTTCCATCACCTGCGACAGGCCCTGACGGAGTAATAGCGTCAGGCGCGAGAAGCAGCCCTGCAGGTCGTCGTGGTCATAGAGAGGGAAAGCATCCGGCGTACGCGCCTCTGTCCACGTTGCCAGCTCAGCAGCCAGCTGCAGCCAGTGGCTGTAGAGGGTTTCAGGATGTAATAGCGGCAGATGCTGCAGATGCGCATGAAGGCCCAACTGGCGGTTAAGCAGCGCCAGCAGCATAAAATCAACCATATCCGCGCTGTTAAAGCGGCCCGTTCCGGGTGCGCGCTGGCTCAGCTGCTGGCTACGTTGTTGAATCATGCCGTGCAGGTCGGTCATCATGCTCTGAAGCGGACGACTGCCAGCAAGGGTTAACGTGGGAGGGATATAATCATTGTCTAAACGGATATGGTTGTCGCTGCGCTTTTCAACGATCTGAGCAACGCCCATCGCCGTCCATTCCGCCGTGAGATCCTGCTCCAGCATCAAGCGGAGGCGCAGCTTGCCAAACTGAACGGTGGCCGTTCCGACAGCCTGCGCATTGTCATCTTCAACTTCCGCTTCCCAGGCCAGATAGCGAGCCAGCGAATCAGGCGCGTCCTGAAACGTCACCGCCTCGCGACCATTGCGGCGAGCGGGAATGGCCAAAACCACTTTGGCGCGGTCGGTATTGCTGGGAACGTCCAGCGGCGCAGGGCCGTGTTGTGGCTGACTGAAGGCAAAAAACGTTCCATCCGGCAGGCATCCACTGGCGGCGCTCAGTGCCAGTTTACCCTGCCGCAACAGCGCTTCATCAAATTCGAGATCGAAAAATCCCCAAACATAAGGGCGTTGCGACTGGCCCCATTCACGCAGCGAGCTTTGCAGAAAGTTTTCTGCCTGCTGGAAATGGTGAGGACGTAAAAACATCCCTTCCGCCCAAACAACCTTTTCGGCTCTGTTCATAATCATCCTTTGAAGACGGTTTTATTGCTTAACGGGACGCATGCCGGCATCGTCAACGATAATGTTGGCGTTTAACTCACCATCATTGCTTTTCCAGAACTGCCAGAACGAGCTGCTGTCACTGTCTGGGAAAGGCAGCGCAAGTCGCCACACCTTGCCATCCAGCTTTTGATATTCCGCCATGATGCCGATAAAGCGCGCGTCGGGGAGGCTTTTGGCACTCAGCGTTTTACTGAGCTGACCGGACATCAGGAAAAACTGCTGATTGTTGAGCAGCGTATTTCCCAGTGCGGTAGCGGGTTGATTCTGCAGAGTGAAGAAGTCGGCGGACATAAATTCTGCATCAGACGTCAGCAACATCACCCGGACTTTGAGAGGTGCGCCCGAATTGATGGAAGGATGTGCCTGGAAGTGCAGGTTGTATCGCGCAATATCAGGCTTACTGCTACTGCATGCCGTTAGCAGAAGCAGCAGGAAGGGCCAGATCCATTTTGCCAGGCCAACGCGAAAGTAAGTTTGTGCCATTTCTGTCCCTCCCTGCCCCTGACTTAGTTAATGATCCAGGTACCGTTATTCTTGTTCTGGCACGCCTGGCTGTTTCCATCTACAGAAACACAGGTTTTTTTCTTGGCGGCGGCACGCGCACGACGTTTCGGCTGATCGGCTTTAACGGTCTGATCGTACAAATCGCTTTTCACCACGGCGCGGAAAGGCACATAACCAACAACTTTTATCGCGCTGGTTGTGGCCTGAGCCGGTGCCGCTTTGCTGTCAGTGGCTTTGGCATCGCTGGCTGCTGGTGGCGCTTCAGCCTGCGCTTCTTCACCTAATGCCAGCCAGTTATTTTCAACCTGACCCACAACGGTGTAGGTTTCACCTGTTTTCAGGGTTTCGACGACTTTGCCGCCGAAGTCCGGACGCGTCATCACCGATGCAGGATATAAAGCGCGATAGGATTCATTTAATGCGGAGAACTGCGCCGGCGCAGCAACGGCATGACGATGGATCAGGGTTGTGCCATCAACGGTGCTGCTCACCATTGTGTCATCAGTCATTTTTGGCGGTGTTTTACAGCCTGCAACAGCAAAGACAAACATCAGGCTTAATGCAATTCGAAAGTTCACCATTTTCTTCATATTTAGTTCCATTAATACCCAAACAAGTGGCCATTGGCCGGTGTCAAGCAAACCCTGTTGCAGAACGAGCGATGCTGGCTGCCATCTGGAGCCAATACACTGATTAACAACACAATTTGCCTGAATGAGATGAGGTAGTGAGTTTAAAATTTTCTATTCGATGAGAGTGAGCAGGTGTGAAACTGCCCATGAAACCTGATGACCGGAACAAGACGGCTGAATTCGCGGTTAAACATTCAGCAAACTGACAAATTCCTAAACGCAAACGTCATTAAGGCAGCCTGGTTAAGCGTTGCGCAAAACCGATTCATAAAGCTGAATCGTTAAGTTTAATAAGGCTGATTAATCGTTATAAGTGTGGGGAGAATGGCAACATCCTGCTTAAATTCCAGTCGATCTCACACAAATAGCAATAAATCAATGGCTTACAAATTAAACTGCAGCACCATAGCTACCGCACGAGCCTCAACATCCTGCTCGCCTGTGTAAAGTTCTTTTCCATTTCTTAACATCTTACACAGCTTTACATAATGCCTTAAAAAATTCAACACAGCCCCGAGCGAGCTTAAATAGTAAAAATATTAATGTATAGTATTATCTCAAACTTCAGGCACTTGTTAACCAAATGCTATCGAGGCGATAAAAAACCGCGATTTAGCCCTGTCAGCCGCTTCGTTTAGATAATTAAACATTAGTAGTATGAATATTTAATCATGGTAAAAAGGGATAAAACGGCCAGCGAAGCGCCCTGAAGCTGATTTTCTTAAGTCTGAGATCGTAATTAAGTCAAATTTTTAGAAAACACGAAGCGTGTCATTTATTAAAAAACCAATAAATACAAAAAGTTAAATATTTTAAGTATTGCTAAATTAAGAATTATCTTAAGTAATATATCGGGGAGCAGTGTTGGTTTTAGCCGCAAGCTGGATCAATAAAAGGCAATGTGAGTGATTTTAATACAGCCAGAGACTAAGCCGCGGTGGATTGCACAAGCGCAGGACGTGCCAATGGCCCGATGTGAACAGCGGTATGGGCTGAAATCACTCAGGCATTGAATGGCACAGTATTTATCGTCGCCACCTGGGTTAAAGCGGCGACAGAGATAACAAATCAGGAAAAGGAATTAGGATGGCCCGGCTTTCGCGATCATTTTACGGTAATTATTCAGCCATTTACCGCTGGTGAACCTTCCCCAGAAAAACAGCCCTCTCACTGTCCAGTCGAGGAACATGCCAAGCCAGACGCCGATGACGCCCATTCCCAGTTCAATGCCCAGCAAATAGCCAGCCACGACCCTTGCACACCACATACTAAACATAGAGACGTACATCGTGTAACGTGCGTCACGCGCGCCTTTCAGCCCAGCCGGTAAAACCCACGACGCTGCCCAAATCGGCATAAACAAGGCATTGAGCCAGATGAGGTGTTTCGTGACATTTATCACTTCAGGATCGCTGGTATAGAAACGTGCCAACAAGCCCGCCAGCGGAACGGTCAGGGCCGCAACGCACGACAGGCAAATGGTTGCCAGCCAAAAAACATGCTTCGCCTGTCGTTCAGCCTGAAATACCTGGTATTTACCTAGCCGCTTTCCGGTGATGATGGTTGAAGCCGATCCAAGCGCGTTACCCGGCAGGTTAATCAGCGAGGCAACAGAAAACGCAATAAAGTTACCCGCGATCTCATTGGTGCCCATGCCAGCCACAAATACCTGGGTCAGCAATTTACCGCCGTTAAACAGCACAGATTCGATACTGGCAGGCACGCCAATGCTCAGTACTTCATAAAGTATGCTGCTGTTCCAGCGACGAAAATAGCTGGAAAGCGTGATTTTAAGCGAAGCATTAAATCCAATCATTAACACATAAATAATGGCGAAAGCGCCGATGTAGCGGGTGATGGTTAACCCTAATCCAGCGCCGACAAACCCCAGTCCATCCCATGAAAAGCAGCCGTAAATAAGTACGCTGCTGATCATGATATTGAGGATGTTCATCCCGCCATTAATCAGCATCGGGATCTTGGTATTCCCTGCCCCACGCAACGCGCCACTGCCGATTAGCGTGATGGCCGCTGCCGGATAGCTCCATGCCGAAACCTGGAGATAGCTCAGCGCCAGCGCTTTTACTTTCGGTTCGGCAGCGCCGGCAATGGCGTCAATAATCAGATGGCCCCAGAACTCAATCGCAATGACCAGAATTAGCGCCAAAATGGTCATCATCGCCAGCGACTGCCGCGTAGCGGCACGCGCCCGTTTACCATTACGCCTTGCCAGACTGAAAGCGACCACCACCGTGGTGCCCAGATCGATGGCGGCAAAAAAGGAGATGATGACCATATTAAAACTGTCAGCCAGGCCAACGCCTGCCATCGCCTCTTTACCTAGCCAGCTGACCAGGAAGGTACTGAGCACGCCCATTAACAGCACGCAGGCATTTTCAAAAAAGATCGGGACTGCAAGAGGCGAAATTTCACGCCAGTACAGCGTGCGGTAAGAACGACGTTTGGGATACCACGCCGTGCGCTTAATCGCCTGCACCACTGCTACGCCGGGATTTTGCAAAGGAGTACCAAATATGAAGAAGTCGGGGAAAGAACTCTAATGATGGTAGCCTGCGGGCAAATATGCAAAACGTTTTGCATTCCTGTTAAATCATCGTTACACACTTTTTTTACCTTTTTCCTCACCTCGTTGAATCATCGCGTTGCCGATGTCATCGCACGATCATGCCCGGAAACGGCCCTCTTCTTTACCAAAAAGCGGAGGCAGGCGTCAGGTTTATCTGCATTTTGATGCAAACCCACGCACCAGCGCTAAGCCTCGCCTATAACTGGCGGCAGCAAAATGCGCTTGATCATAGATTCTTCACCAAATCCTGCGTTAAACCCGCTAAGCTTGGGGAAATTGTCGTAAGAACGTTAAAGGAGAGGTTATGCCAGCCCAACGGAAAAATCTGACACGCCAGCAGGCTCTTGATACGCTTGAGCAGATGTATGATGAAGCCGTCAACGCTCTGCGCGCATCAATTAAGGCCTATACGGAAGAAGGCTCGCTACCCGATCCCGTTGCCCGCGCGCAAGGTCTGTTTGTTTATCCTGAACTACGCATTACGTGGCAGGGCGACGGGCCTCAGCAGAATCGCACCCGAGCCTGGGGCCGCTTTACCCATACTGGCAGTTACAGCACCACGGTGACGCGCCCTGCTCTGCTGCGCCATTACATCTCTGAACAGCTGGCCATGCTGGAAAAAGAGTACGAGGTGACGATCGACGTCGGTCCTTCGCGTCAGGAAATTCCCTATCCTTATGTCATAGACGGGTCCGATCTGTCGCTGGATCGCACCATGAGTGCGGGGATTGCGCGTCACTTTCCAACGACTGAACTGTCGCAGATTGGTGATGAAACGGCAGATGGTTTATTTCATGCCGATGCGACCTTTCCTCTGTCTCACTTTGACGCATTGCGCACAGATTTTTCGCTTGCCCGCCTGCGCCACTATACCGGCACGGCGGTTGAGCATTTTCAGCCTTTTGTCCTGTTTACCAACTACACGCGCTACGTAGACGAATTCGTACGCTGGGCCATTGAACAGGTTCGCGATCCTTCAACCCCTTTCGACAGCCTTGTGTGCGCGGGCGATGTCGTTCTGACGGCGAGTACAGAAGACAATGAAGCCATGCTGTCTGACCTGGCCTGGAAAAAGCATCAGATGCCAGCCTGGCACCTGACCTCACCCAATCGCCGGGGCATTACGTTGATCAATATCGGCGTGGGCCCGTCCAATGCTAAAACAATCTGCGATCATCTGGCGGTCATTCGTCCTCACGCCTGGCTGATGATAGGGCACTGTGGCGGCCTGCGCGAGAGTCAGCGCATTGGTGACTACGTGCTGGCTCATGCATACCTGCGCGACGACCACGTGCTGGACAGCGTTCTGCCGCCCGACATTCCGATTCCAAGCATTGCCGAAGTTCAGCGGGCTTTGTATGACGCAACCAAGTCCGTGAGCGGTATGCCAGGCGAGGAGGTAAAAGAACGGCTACGCACCGGAACCGTTGTGACAACAGACGATCGTAACTGGGAGCTGCGCTATTCAGCCTCTGCCCTGCGTTTTAATCTGAGCCGGGCCGTGGCTGTCGATATGGAAAGTGCAACGATTGCTGCTCAGGGATACCGTTTCAGGGTGCCTTATGGCACATTGCTGTGTGTTTCGGACAAGCCGCTGCACGGTGAAATCAAACTGCCGGGCCAGGCAAACCGCTTTTACGACGGCGCGATTTCAGAGCATTTACAGATTGGTATTCGCGCGGTTGAATTATTGCGCGCCGAAGGTGATAAGTTGCATTCACGTAAGTTACGTACGTTTAACGAACCGCCTTTCCGTTAAACAATAATGAATGAAAAAGACGGTATTAATGCGAAAACCCTTCCCGTTAATACCGTCTCGTTAATTAAGACGATATTACGAATCAGGCCGCGTTCAGAACGGCGGTATTGATGAACCAGGCAAACACCGCAAGAATAGCCGGTACCATGAGCGTCCAGATAAGGCGGTTATTAAGGCTTTCAAAGCGTAAATCCAGTTTATCGAATCGTTCATCAATCCTGTCGAATCGCTGGTCCATGGCATCCATTCTCCGGTCCATCGCATCCAGTCGCCGATCGATACCATCAAGCCTGATATCAATACCATTCAGTCTCATATCAATGCCGTCCAGTCTCTTGTCGATGCCGTCGAATCTCTTATCGATGCCATCAAACCGTATATCCATTGCGTCGAGCCGAGCGTCAATGCCGTTAAATCTCACCTCATTAGCAGCGAATTCTTTGTAAACATCATCAAACTTGGCATTGATAATGTTAAAACTTACCTCGATGGCATTAAATTTATTAGCAAAATTGAATAAGATGCCATCGATTGCTGAAAGTTTGCCTTCGATGCTGACCAGCCTGCCATCAACATCGTCAAACCGGATGCTAAACTGTTGGACTTTCTCTTCAAGCAGCGTAAATCGCTGAACCCTTTCAACATGAAACACCGCCTGTTCCGCACGCAGAAGCTCAAGATCGGCTTTGGTCGCAAACGCCATAGCCTGCCCGCTAAAAAGCGCCAGGTCGATTTTTATTTGATGGTTGTCTTCTTCAAGCCGCTCAAAGCGCATCTCAAAATTTTCCATTTTTTTGCCTCCTGTCCAGCGATGACTGAGGGTCAAATGCGGATTACCGCGATTCCGTTTTCCATACAGATTGCCCATGAGCTTTTCCTGACAGGCGGATTAACTTAATCCATTAACGTAAGTCGCAACCTGCTTCAGCATTATTGAAGCAAAGTCTTGCGCAATAAACATTACCTGATTGAATAAAAAGGAAAAATAAAAAGGAAAAATAAAATGGGAATTGTTCTTTTCCTTTATTCACAATGTTGAGTCAAAGAATAAAAGCACGGCCGCGCGAAGAAAAGGGCGTAGATCGATATTCTGGAAGGGTGCGCACAATGATGGAAAATAACAGAGAAAACAACCGCAAACGCTTTTTGAGTTCTAATGTTAAAACCGTTACAGCATATTCAATATGCTGTAACGGTTGGGTTAATCAGGCGCTCAGCCAGCCGAGCTTAATCACAAATAATACAGACAGAACAATCAGTGCCGCATTAATCTCTTTGGTGCGTCCGCTGAGCAACTTCACCAGGGTCCAGGTAATAAAGCCAAAGGCAATACCGTTAGCAATGGAGTAGGTCAGCGGCATCGTCAGCGCGGTCACGGTTACCGGGGCAGCAGTGGTGATGTCTTTCCAGTCAATTTCGGCCAGCCCGGACGTCATCAAAACCGCAACAAACAGCAATGCTGGCGCGGTGGCATAAACCGGCACGCTTGACGCCAGAGGAGAAAAGAACAGCGCAAGCAGGAAAAGCACCGCAACCACAATCGCCGTCAGGCCGGTACGGCCGCCTGCGCTCACTCCGGCGGCAGACTCGACATAACTGGTGGTCGTAGAGGTGCCCAGCAGCGAACCAAACAGCGCAGCCGCACTGTCCGCAACCAGCGCGCGTCCCATTTTGGGCACATTGCCCTGCTCGTCAGCCAGCCCGGCGCGTTTGGTTACACCCAATAGCGTGCCGGTGTTATCAAACACATCCACGAACAAGAACGCGAAAATCACGCTAATTAAGCCGACGTTAAATGCACCCGCAATATCCAACTGCATGAACGTTGGTGCGATTGAAGGCGGTGCAGAAAATACACCGCCAAATTTCGTCAGACCAATTCCCATCGAGATAAAGGTGATGATCAGAATGCCTATTAAGACCGCGCCCGTGACGCGACGCGCTTCCAGTACCACGATGATGATAAACCCTAACATCGCCAGTAAGGGGCCCGGCTTCGTCAGATCGCCAATCCCCACCAGGGTAGCCGGATTATCCACAACGATACCCGCGCCTTCCAACGCGATAATCGCCAGGAAGAGACCGATCCCTGCGGCAATACCGGCGCGCAGCGGCAGCGGAATGCTCTTGATAATCCACTCGCGAATCTTAAATATCGATAAGGCGAAAAAAATCACTGCGGACAGGAATACCGCGCCCAGCGCAATCTGCCAGCTGTAGCCCATGTGCAAGACAACGGTATAGGTGAAAAAAGCATTCAGCCCCATGCCCGGTGCCAGCGCAATCGGGTAGTTGGCAATCAGTCCCATTAACACCGAACCAATTGCGGCTGCCAGACAGGTCGCGACAAAAACAGCCCCTTTATCCATGCCGGTTGCACCCAAAATACTGGGGTTAACAAACAGAATGTAGGCCATCGCCAGGAAGGTGGTGATACCGGCGATGACTTCAGTGCGTACAGTTGTGTTGTGCGCTTTTAATTTAAATAGTTTTTCTAACATCATTATCTCTCGATGATAGAGACGTCACTCAGGTGCGCGTTCTCTTGCCAAGGTTATGGTCATGCTGTTTGTTGTGATACTGAGGGGCCGCCAGTGCTGTCGCATGCCAGCCCGACCACCCGAAATACGGTTTTCGCTTTCCTTTGTCACATGAGCAATTGCAAAGGCTAAAGCAATTGCTGTGCCAGCCCGATACGCAATCGATTACCTGGATACGCGTCAGCGAGCCTTAAGATAATTCTGAACCAGATCAGGGCGAGATTATGGTGCATTGCCCCCTAAATGCGCAATCGTTTTCCTTTTACCTCCCTGCCCGGCAAAATTATGCGTTTCCGCACGCTTCAGCAATTTGTCAGGCGACGCTGGTCACGTTTCAGCTGCATCAATCAGCAGGCCATGCTGGAATGTGTAAACTCGCATTTAACCCTTCAGTAACATTGAGGTCACACGATGAAGCCAGCAATTTTGGTGGTGGATGACGACCATGCCGTCTGCGATTTGTTGCAGGACGCACTCAGTGAACATGCGTTGTTGGTTTATCGCTGCCATCAGGGGAAAGATGCCCTGACGATGGTGTGCGAACATCCGGATATTTCCCTGGTTATGCTCGATATGATGTTGCCCGACACCAACGGTTTACTGGTTTTGCAGCAGCTGCAGCGACTGCGGCCTGATATTCTCGTGATTATGTTGACCGGTATGGGTTCGGAAGCGGAAATGGTGGTAGGCCTGGAGATGGGCGCGGATGATTATATCGCCAAGCCCTTTAATCCACGCGTTGTGGTTGCGCGGGCGCGGGCGGCTCTCCGGCGCAGCGGGCGCGTGGTGTTGCCGGAAACTGACCTTGAGGGATGGCGCTTTAATGGCTGGCTGCTTGATGAAACGCGCTGCCAGTTGCTTAATCCGCAGCGAGAAACCGTGCCGTTAACGCAGGGTGAATATACCTTGCTGCGCGCGATGGTGCGGCACGCGCGTAAGGTCCTGACGCGCGACCAGTTGCTGGAACTCACCCACAGCGAAACGATGGACGTGTTTGACCGCACCATCGATGTGCTGATTATGCGGTTGCGGCGCAAAATCGAAGCAAATCCCCATCAGCCCGGCCTGATCCGCACGATTCGTGGGCTGGGTTATGTTTTCTCGGCGGACGTGGTCAAACCTGAAGGTTTGCGGCTCTCCACGCAAACGGCCTGAACCATCCACTGCCGCATGTCGGTCAACGGGCGAATACCGTCGATTGCATTGGCCGCGCGCAAATTAAACCGGGCGCAGGTATGCGCAAGTTGCAGCGTTGCCAGCATGTCATCCCCTTCATGGCTGGCATAGAGTACGCCCGCACAGAATGCATCACCTGCGCCAACGCTGCCCACAATCTCGTCGGGTGCCAGCTGCCACGCAGGCTGCCAGATGCCCTCGCCGCCGACTTCCTGCCCCCATGCCCCTTCGGGCGCGTGTATCACCACGCGCTGACGCACCCCCTGCCCGGCCAGCCACTGCGCAGCCAGGGAAAAGGCTGCGGGTGGTTGAATACCGTTATCATCCCGCAAAACGACGCCAGACAACGCCTGGGCTTCCAGTTCGTTAATAACCAGGTAATCTAACCAGCGCAACGCAGGCAATACCTGTGGTCGGTAATCCCCGGCACGGGACGCCAGATCGAGCGAGGTAAAATAGCCACGCTGCTGCATCTGGGCCAGCAAACGGGCGCTGCGCGTGCCGAATTCGCTGTCCGCGCCGTCCAGCGTTTCAAGCAACAGTAAATAGCCCAGATGAAAGATGCGCTGCGCATCGTCTACAGCAGCGAAATGCGTTCTGTCCAGCAGGGCATTTGCGCCAGGGGAAAAGAAAAACGTTCGTTGCCCGTCCGGTGCGGTCATCACCTGCGTCATCGCGGTGGGTTTATCGCAGGTACGTTGAACCCAGCGATGATCGATCTGCGACGCCTGCATGATAGCCAGCAGGTAATCACCGTCGGCGTCATTGCCCAGCAGGCCAATCGCCACCAGCGGAAGCTGACACTGCATGCGCGAAAGGGTAAGTAAAACATTCAGCGGTGCGCCGCCTGCCGCCTTTTCGCTATGCTGTACCTCAGCCAGCCAGCCCTGTTCCGGCCAGTGGCTAATACGATGAACGTAATCCACCAGCATCACGCCAGCGGCCAGAATGCCGCGCCGCGCGCCCATTTACGCCTGCCCTACGCTGCCGAAAATCTTCATCTGCTGCATCACGGTTTCACAAATTGCGTTCTCCACCGCCATCAGCAGTTCGGCAAACTCGTCATAGCGGGTGTTGCGTGAGGCCAGACTGCGTTCCACCGCGTCGAGTGCCGCCTGCGACATGCCGGTATAGAAGTTGATTTTATGGATGCCGAGTGAGATCGCCCGCCGGAAATCCGCGTCGCTGATGCCTGAGCCACCGTGCAGCACCAGCGGTACGCCGGTTTGCTCGCGGATAGCCGCCAGCCGGTCAAAATCGAGTTTAGGCTCCCCTTTGTATTTCCCGTGGGCGTTACCGATAGCCACCGCCAGCGTATCAATGCCGGTTTCACGCACAAACTCAGCAGCCAGCCGTGGATCGGTAAATTTTTCGCTGTCGGCTTCGCCAAATAACGCGCCCCCTTCGTCTCCGCCCACCGCGCCCAGTTCTGCCTCAACCGACACGCCGACGGCATGTGCCGCTTTGACCACTTCACGCGTCTGGCGAATATTCTCTTCATAACTCAGCGTTGAGCCATCGAACATTACCGAGGTGAATCCCAGACGAATCGCCTGCATCACCGCCTCAAAGTGCAAACCGTGATCCAGGTTGAGCACCACCGGAATCGCGTGCTTCGCCGCTTCAAACTTTATCGCCTCAACCAGCTGGTCGAGCGTGACGTATTTAAAATGCACTTCCGCAATATTGATGATAAAAGGCGAGCGTTGCTGCTCTGCGGCCGCAAACAGCGCGCGCAGAAAATGCGTGTCCAGAACGTTAAAGGCGCCCAGCGCGTACCCCTGCTTCTGCGCATGGGCCAGCCCCTGTGCCAGAGAGATCAAAGCCATTATTCACTCCTCAGATTGAGCCAGTGGGAATAGTCGTTACAGAGAAGCCGGTGCGGTTCCTGATCCTCATCAAGGGCGTTAAAGCGCGCCAGCGGCGTAAAAAATACGTTATCGTTGTCATCATCGTTAGGCATCGAGACTTCGCCAACCAGCACATCGCCAAAGCCGTTTTCGCCCCAGAAGCTGTGCCAGACGCCGGCGATTAACGTCACGCTTTCGCCCGGAGACAGCCTGAGTTGCGAACCGGCCGCATGGGTTTGTGTGATGCCATCCAGCGATACCGTCACCGGCGAGTTCGCCTTCTCATTGCCTTCACGGTTATACAGTTCGACGATCAGATTGCCGCCCCCGCGGTTGATGATGTCTTCCATTTTGCGGGGATGATAATGCATCGGCGTGACCTGCCCTTCACGCACGTGCATGACTTTTTCAGCATAAGGTTTGTGCCACGGCTTGCCGCCCGGCGAGCCGTTGCGCAGCGTAAAGAGCGTCAGGCCGGTTTGCAGAAAATCATCGGCGCCAAAGCTGGTGAGGTCCCAGCCCAGCCGTAACGCGATAATTTCCTCAATGTCGCCCTGCTGCTGACGCCACTGACTGAGGTCGTAATCAGCCCAGGGTGGCAGATGGATATCCTGGCGTGTAAAAAAGTCCTGCGTGTTTTGCAAAAACACATTCACTTCGGAGCGTTGCATCGTCAGCTCTCCCGTTAAAGCGGCACCCGACGATGCCGCGCGCCGGTTTTATTTCACTGTCCAGCCCTTGTAGCTGCTGACGTTATTGCGATCGATTAATTTAACCGGGATCAGCACGGGTTTATCCGGTGCCGGTTTGCCCTGAAGGATGTCGTAACCGATCTCGACGGCTTTGGCTGCCATCACCTGCGGATCCTGGGCTGGCGTAGCGGCGAACAGCGAGTTCTTACGTTTCAGCGCTTCCTCACCATCCGGCGAACCATCCACACCGACGATAAAGAACTCGTTACGCTGGGCCTGTTTTGCCGCCAAATCGGCACCGATCGCGGTCGGATCGTTAATCGCAAATACCGCGTCGATTTTTGGATTGGCTGACAGCAGGCCGGTCATCACTTCCAGCCCGCCTTCACGGCTGCCTTTGGCGTTCTGATTAGAGGAAAGCAGCTTAATGTCCGGATGGCGTTTCAGTTCGGTCATGCAGCCTTCCACGCGGTTTTGTACGGCAGAGACCGGCGGGCCGTTGATGATCACCACATTGCCTTTGTCTTTCAGGCGATCGGCGATGTATTTACAGGCCATTTCACCCGCCTGGGTGTTATCAGAGGTGATGGTGGCGTTAGCGCCATCTGCGGCGACGTCGACCGCAACCACAACGATACCCGCATCACGCGCGCGCTTGACCGCAGGGGCAATCCCTTTTGAGTCGGCGGCATTCAGGATAATCATGTCCACTTTTGCCGCAATGAAGTTATCAATCTGTCCCACCTGCTGCCCGAGATCGTAGCCACTCGACACCAGCGTGACTTTTACGTTATCCCCGGCCAGCTGACGCGCCTTCATCTCTGCACCTTTGGTGATCTGCACAAAGAATGGGTTAGCGAGGTCGCCTACCGTTACGCCAATCGATTTCAGTTCTTTTGCCTGAGCCACACCGGCACTGAGCAGCGTTGCCGCCAGCAGCCCGGTTACAATCGGATTAAAACGCATAGATCTTCTCCTGCTGTGATTTATCTGCCAACTGCTGAATGGCGCTTTGTTTGCTCTGCGCATGGGGGCTGTCAGCCCACATGATGACGAGTACGATATTTATCGATCAGGACGGCGATGATGATGACCGCACCTTTAATAACCAACTGCCAGAAGTAGGAGACGCCCATTAATGTCATGCCGTTATTCAGCGTGGCGATAATCAACGCCCCAATCAGCGTGCCGGTGATGGTGCCGATGCCGCCGACGAAACTGGTGCCGCCCAGAATCACCGCGGCAATGGCATCCAGCTCATAACCCACGCCCAGATTGCCGTTGGCGCTGTAGAGGCGCGAAGCACTCATCAGGCCGCCCAACCCCGACAGCAATCCGCTCATGCCGTACACAAATATCAGCACCAGGCCCACTTTGATGCCGGTCAGTCGCGCGGCCTGAATATTGCCGCCCACCGCATAAATATGAACGCCCAGCGTGGTGCGACGCAGAATGAACCAGCAAATCGCGATAACGGCGAACGCGATGACGATCAGCCAGGGCACCGGCCCCAGGTAGCCATTGCCTATCCACTCAAAGTTAATATCGGAATTGATCACCGTGGTGCCATTGGCCAGCAGATAGGCCGCCCCGCGCAGTGCGGTATAGGTGCCGAGCGTGACGATAAACGGAGGCAGTCCGGCCCAGGCCACGAGAATGCCGTTAAACAATCCCATCACCAACCCGGCGCCCAGCGCCATCGGAATAGTTAGCGACGCCAGCATCGGGTCCAGCGACGTCAGCAGCGCCACCACCGCCGTGGTGCCCAGCATCGAGCCCACGGACAAATCGATACCGCCCGTCAGGATGACAAAGGTCATGCCTGCGGCCAGCACGATATTGATGGAGGCCTGACGCGTAATGTTGAGCAAATTGGCTTCGGTAAAGAAGTTAGGCGTGACAAAACCAAAGACCGCCACGATTAAAATCAAAATCGGTAAAATGCCCACGGTCTGCATAATGTCGCCCATCAGAGCGCGTTTGACCGTCGGTGGATTAACACGTGCCGTTTGTGTCATTGTTTTATCCTCATACTTCAAGCGGTGATGCGCTGTGCGCACCGGTTGCCAGCGTCATGATGTTTTCCTGAGTGATCGTATCGCCCGCCAGCTCACCGGCGATGGCACCCTCATGCATCACATAAACCCGATCGCTCATGCCAACAACCTCCGGTAATTCGCTGGAGATCATGAGAATGGCTACGCCCTGACGCGCCATTTCCTGCATCATGCGATAAATTTCGCTTTTCGCGCCGACGTCAACGCCGCGCGTTGGCTCATCCAGAATCAAAATACGGGGACCGATGGCGATCCAGCGGGAAATCAGCAGCTTTTGCTGGTTGCCGCCCGACAGGCCCCCCGCACGCACCAGCGCGTGGGGCACGCGAATATTGAGCGAGGAGATCGCTTCGCTGGCAATTTTCCGCGATTTACCGCGATTAAGCATGCCGTAGCGGGCATCACGCTCCAGCGTGGCCATGACGATGTTTTCCTGCGCGGCCATCTCCAGAAACAGCCCCTGCTCTTTACGGTTCTCGGTAAGAAAACCAATGCCGTGCGCAATCGCCTCACGTGGCGAGTGAATATCCACCTTCTGACCATCGATCCAGACGTCGCCCTGTTTAAGCCGGTGCACGCCAAAGATCAGCTGCGCCAGCTCGCTCCGTCCCGCGCCCACCAGGCCGGCCAGGCCGACGATTTCGCCCGCCCGAACCTCAAGGCTGCTGGGATGCACTTTGTCGCCGTCGGACAGATGATTGACAGCCAGCCGGACGGCCCCGCGCGCGATCGTGCGATCTTTATTGAACAAGTCGCTGAGCGGCCGCCCCACCATCATGCGCACCAGCTCGCTGGCATTCAGATTGTCGCGCGTCAGGCTGCCGACATACTGTCCGTCACGCAGCACGCTGACGCGATCTGACAGCTCATACACTTCCGCCATACGATGACTGATGTAAATAATGGCCATGCCTTCGCTACGCAGGCGCTTGATCAGGGCAAACAGTTGTTCGGTTTCACGGTTCGAGAGTGCGGCAGTCGGCTCATCCATCACCAGAATCCGGCTGTTACGGTGTAAGGCGCGCGCAATTTCCACCTGCTGCTGCTCAGCAATACTCAGCCTGCTGACTTTGTCGGTGGCGCTGAACTGCGCGCCCAACCGGTTGATCACCTGCTGCGCCTCATCCGCCATCTGATGACGTTTCACCATGCCTGCACGGGTAATTTCACTGCCCAGAAAGATGTTTTCCGCCACGGTAAGATTGGGCGCCAGATTGATTTCCTGATAGATCAGCGTGATTCCGGCGGCTAACGCCTCTTTAGGGCCTTTCAGCTGCCAGGGTTTGCCATCAATTAGCACCTCGCCGCTGCTGGCCGCATAGGCCCCCGCCAGGATCTTCATCAGGGTGCTTTTACCCGCGCCATTTTCGCCCATCAGGGCATGGACCTCACCGGGATACACCGTGAGATCCACCCCTTTCAAGGCGTAAAAATTACCAAAGCGTCGGGTGATCTCGCGCATTTCGAGTATCGGCTTTGCTGTCATCTACCCGCTCCTGCTGGTTATGGATAGCAGCGAGTTAAGCAGTGTCAGATAAATGGAAAATGTCAGAGGCCATTCATATTTGTCATATTTCGCCTCGTCCTCACTCCTATACTCGGCTCATCGTCGCACGAGCGGAGAGTCTTTATGCAACGCAGTTCACCGTGGCAGGTCGGGGCGCGCGGTCGCCTGTTGCTGTCTCATTTATTGGTGGTGTGCGTCACCTTAATGGTGAGCGTGGTGGCGGTGACCAGTTTTCGCCATGCGGGCACCATTCAGGCCCAGGCTCAGGCGCAGACGCTGGCTGATATGAACGGCAGCCTTGCCCTGGCGCGCGATACCTCCAATGTGGCCATCACGGCAGTGCGGTTGTCCCAGGTGGTCGGTGCGCTTGAGTATCAGAGCGAATCACGACGTTTACAGCAGAACCAACAGGCCCTACAGCACTCACTCTCTTTACTGGCGAGCACGCCGCTTGCCGCGCGTGAGCCTGAACGCGTGGCGCGCCTGCGTGCGCGTAGCCTGATGCTTGAGCAGTCGGTGAGTATGCTGTTGCGTCAAGGCCATGAACGCCATTTACAGCGCAACAGGGTGCTAAGCGGCTTGTGGCAGTCACAACTGCTGCTTGAACGCATTAATGATCTGACACAGCGCGACGGCATCAACGCACCCGATTTAACGCTGCGCCAGCAAACCGGCAGGCTACTGGATATCGCGATTCGCACGCCGTCATCGACGGCGGTCATCGAGCACCTGCAACAGGTGATGATGCAATGGCGCAGCGTGGTCGCGCCAGGTGCACTGGGCGACAATGTACAGCAGTTGCTGGAAACACAGCGCGGCCTGGTCCCGTTGGCCGCAGAGCTGGAGGAGAGTGACCTGGCGATTGCCTATGCGACTTACCGTATCAAGGCGCTGGTGGCGGCGCTGAATGATGACATTACCGCTTACGTCCAGCAGGTCGCGCAGCAAACGGAAAGGCGTAACATCGCCACCCATCATCAACTCGACTCGGTTAGCAGCTTTATCATGCTGTCTGCCCTGCTGGCGCTGGCCATCACCCTCTATACCGGGTACTACATTTACCGCAATCTGGGCTCCAGTCTTACCGCCATTGCCGGTGCGATGACCCGGCTGGCACAGGGAGAGCAGAACGTCAGCGTGCCGGGATTACAGCGTCGGGACGAACTGGGTGAACTGGCGCGCGCGTTTAACGTTTTTGCGCGAAATACCGCCTCTTTGGCCCAGACTTCTCGCCTGCTAAAAGAAAAAAGCACCCAACTGGAGTCAACCTTCCTGGCCATGCGTGACGGTTTTGCCCTGTTTGATAACAGCGGAGAACTCGTGGTATGGAATGCGCAGTATCCGGCGCTGCTGGGCATCGCTCCCCGCGATCTGCATCGCGGTTTGCACTATCAGCACTTGCTGGCGCCGCTTAATGTGCAGTTGCACGATTTAGCGGAACCCCAGGAAGTGAGGCTGGCAGACGGCCGCACGCTGGAACTGCGTTTCAGCCCGGTACCACGGCGCGGAATGGTCAATACGGTGCTGGAGCGCACTTCGCGTAAGGTGCTGGAAGAGGCGCTGGTGCACAGTCAGAAAATGAAAGCGGTGGGCCAGTTGACCGGCGGCATCGCCCATGATTTTAATAACCTGCTGGCCGTTATCATCGGCAGCCTGGCGTTAACCGAGGGGCAACTGGCACCCGGCCCCGTCGCCAGCCGGATTGAACGAGCCCGCCAGGCGGCAGACAGAGCGGCGCTTCTGACCCAACGGCTGCTGGCCTTTTCACGCAAACAAACCCTGAATCCCCACGCGGTTTCCGTGGTGACATTGATCGAGAATCTGCAGGGGCTGCTTCAGCATTCGCTGCTGCCCGGTCAGCATCTGATCATCGATGCCCAGCGCCCCGGCTGGCCGGCCTGGATAGATGCCAGCCAGTTGGAGAATGCGGTGATGAATCTGGTGGTCAATGCCAGGGATGCAATGGGTGGCCAAAGCGGCGAAATCCGCCTGCGCATCTGGAATCAGCGGCGAAGCGAGCAAGGGGAAAAACGTGACCGGGTGACTATCGAAGTGATCGATCACGGCTGCGGCATGTCCGACGAGGTGCGTGCTCAGGTGTTCGAACCCTTCTTCACCACTAAGACCACCGGAACCGGGAGCGGGCTGGGACTATCGATGGTGTACGGCTTTGTCCGCCAGTCGGGTGGACAGGTGGAGCTGGAAACGGCCCCCGGTCAGGGCACAACGGTGCGGCTGTTGCTGCCGCGCGCGCCCGATGCCGCAGCCGCCCGGCCCCCCGTCCCTGCCCCGTCTCACCCCGCGGCTGCAGACGATCGTCTGATTCTGGTACTGGATGATGAACCGGCGGTGCGGCAAACCCTGTGCGAGCACCTGCATCAACTCGGCTATCTGACGCTGGAGTGCGCGACCGGCGAAGAGGCGCTGGCGCTGTTGCACCAGACACCCGATATCGATCTGTTAATCAGCGATTTGATGTTGCCCGGTGAGATAAACGGCGCAGAGGTGATTCGTCAGGCGCAGCAAAAGTGGCCACAGCTGGCAACCTTGCTGATCAGCGGCCAGGACCTGCGCCACCAGCCCGTTACGCTGCCGCTGTGTGAGCGGCTGGCGAAACCCTGGCAGGCGGCACAGTTGGTGGAGGCGCTGCAGCGCGCCTGGCAGCGGAGTGCAAGGCTTAATCGTGCCCGCCAGGCTGCCACAACGGCACCGGTTTCCCAATGATATAACGCTTACGCAGGCGGCTTGAGATGGCATCCATGATCATCACCACGACCACCAGAATCAACGTCAGGAACATCACCACATCCCAGTTCCACAAACGCATATTCTCAGCATAAACCAGGCCGACACCGCCTGCGCCAACAAAGCCGAGCACCGCTGCTGAGCGAGTATTCGACTCGATTTGGTAAAGGCTGAGCGCCAGAAACTGCGGAAACGACTGGGTGAAGATGCCGAAACGGTGTTTCTGCAGGCTGTTCGCCCCCAGTGCACCCAGCCCACGACTCGGCGAACGCTCCACCGCTTCATGTCCTTCCGAATAGAGCTTACCTAACAGGCCAACGTCCTGCAGGATAATCGCCAGCACCCCGGCTAACGGCCCCATGCCGACGGCACGCACAAAGATCAGGCCCCAGATCGCCATATCAATGCCGCGCAGCATGTCGAACAGGCGGCGCATCAGGAAAGCAATCGGTCTGGCAACTTTATCGTGCATCACATTACGCGCCGCCAGAAAGGACAGCGGCAGCGCCAGCAGCGTGGCGGTTATCGTGCCGGCAAACACGATCGCCAGCGTAATCCCGACCTGAGAGAAATAGTAGCCAAAGGGCCAGTTCGCAAAGTCTTGCCAGACAAACATACGCAAAAAATAGCGTCCCAGCTGCTGGCAGCCAACCAGCAGGCGGCCCCACTCAATACCGTAGACCATAAAGAAAAAGACGTAATAGAGCACCAGCGCCAGCGCCAGCATGGCCAGACGGCGCAGATAGCGGTGCTGCGCAGCGAAGAGTTCATGATGCTGCTGCTTCATCGCCGTGATATCCGGCGCGAGAGTAACCATATTTATTCCTCCACGACACGGCGGCGCAGGCGGCCAGAAACCGTATCCAGTAACGACACCACAATCAGAATCAACAGCAGCGTCATGCTGACCTGATCGAAGCGATCCAGCTTAATGTTGGTCATTAACTCCTGGCCGATCCCGCCTGCCCCGACCAGCCCCAGAATGGTCGATGAGCGGAAGTTAACCTCCAGGCGCATAAAGCTGTAAGACAAAAAGGTGGGCTTGACCTGGGGCCAGAACGCAAAGCGCATCCGTTGCAGCTTGCTGGCTCCGCAGGCCGCCAGCCCGCGTACCGGCTTATCCGACGCCGATTCGATGGCTTCATAAAACAGTTTGGTCAGGCTACCGATAGTATGCAGGGCCAGCGCCAGAAAGCCGGGAATCGCCCCGATGCCAAACGCCATCACAAACATTACCGCCCAGGCCAGTTCAGGCATGGTGCGTAAAAATGCGACAAAGGCGCGAATGCCCATGCGCAGGCTGGCGGGCGTTTGCGTATTATCGGCCGCAAAAAACGCCAGGACACCGGCAATCACCACGGCAACCAGCGTGGAGGCCAGCGCCAGCTGCAGGGTTTCCCAGATCAGCGGTAGCTGAATATTCAGACGATAGCCCCAGTAGGCCAGCGACCCTTCCGTTTTGCCATCGGCAAACAGGAGCGGCAGATGCAAAACGGGCATGATTTCACGGATATAATCAAAAAAATGCGGCAACGACTGCCAGATGGTCACCAGATTGAACTCTGCCATATTGGCCGCCGCCAGATAAATCACGACCAGCACCAAAGACCAGATAAGCGAGTCACGCTTCTGTTGGCGGCGGATACGTTGATAATAGCGTTCGAAGTCGGTCACGTGAGGTGTCTCAGATTGATGTGTTACAAAGCCATCCAGGCAAGGTTGACGCGCAGACTAGCCCGCCGGTGAGGTCGTGCCGCCCCCTTATTCAGGGCGGCACGATGGCTGCAAGCAAACTGCCCTGCCGTTAGCCGCGCGCGCCTTTCATCAGCTCGCGTTTCATATCGATGATGTTCTGGAAGTCCGCTACCGAGGTATTGCCAATGTGCTGCTGGCCCCCTACGGCTTTGGTGAAACAGGCGTGATCGTCTTTATCCAGTTTTTTGATCGCGGCGATGACTTTCGCTTTGAAATCCGCTGGCAGTTTATTGCTCACCAGGATAGGACCGTTAGGAATTAACGGCGACTGCCAGATAATCCGAATCTGTTTCATCAGGTCCGGATGGTCCATGCGGATCAGGCGGCCAAAGGCACCCGAGGTGTAGCCCGTGTTGTAATCACCGACCATAGAGGTCCAGGTCACCGCGCCGTCGAACTGATTATTCAGCACGCCCAGGATGTCCTGCTCATGACCACCTGAAAAGGTCACGCTTGAAAAGAAGTTGTTGTATTTATTGTCGATGTTGCCGCCAAACATTTTCTTAAACGCCTGGTTTGGCACGAGGAAACCGGATGTGGAATCGGGATCCGCCATACCAAAAGATTTGCCTTTCAGATCTTCCAGCTTCTTATAAGGGCTGTCGGCTTTCACAATCACCACGGAGTGATAACCGCGAGACTGATCTTTGTCATCCACCACAATGCCCACTAAATCGACGGCCTTGGGATCCTGAATATACACGGACGCATACGAGGAGGGAGACATACTCAATACCAGATCCACTTTACCGCCCAGCAGCCCCTGAATCACGCCGGAATAGTCTGAAGAGTTGCGGATTTTGGTATCCACGTTCAGTTCTTTATCAAAGAACGTTTTCACACACTGGTTATCACCAATCTGCTGAGTCGCGTTCTGACCGCCCAAAATACCCAGATTCAGCTCTTTTGGTGCGTCCGCTGCGTTAACGCCAAAGGTAAGCAATGCTGTAGTCAATAACGCGAAAGCTTTCATTTTCATTAGCCTTGTTCTCTTGCTGTGATAGTTAGTGGATCTGGTTAAATTCGTCGCCGTACAGCTGATGCAGCAAGCCGTCGGTAAGTGCGGAAGGATGACCGTCGAACAGCACCACACCGCGCTGAATACCTATCACGCGCGTGCAGTAACTTTTTACTAATTCAATCGAGTGCAGATTCACCATCACGCTGATGCCCTGATCGCTGACCTGACGCAATACATCCATAATACGGGTGGTATTTTTAGGATCGAGCGAGGCAACGGGTTCATCCGCTAACAGAATTTTGGGGTTCTGCATCAGCGCCCGACAAATCGCTACGCGCTGCATTTGACCGCCGGAGAGGTTTTCGGCGCGCTGTAAAGCCTGCGGCAGCATGTTCATCCACTCAAGCAGTTGAATGGCGCGGGCGCGATCGGTGTCAGAGAACACTTTGAAAAACGATTTCAGCGTAGAGGTCTGGCTGAGACGCCCCAACAGCACGTTGGTCAGCACATCAAGGCGAGGCACCAGGCAGAAATCCTGAAAGATCATGCCGCACTGGGTGCGCCATTCACGCATCTGGCGGCTGCTGAGATTCACCACATCGCGATCGGCTTCGCCGTGGTGCAGGCTGACGATGGCGCCCTGTGAGGCGGAGATTGTGCCATTCAGCATGTGCAGCAGCGTCGATTTGCCTGCGCCAGAGCGGCCGATTACCGCCACCAGTTCACCCGCATGCAAATCGAAACTGACATTATCGAGGACTTTGTTGTTACCGTAAGCTTTGCTCAGTCCCTGAACAGATAACACTTTTTGCCCGCCTGACTGGGTCAATGACGAGACGTTATCGACCACCGTTTTAAGCAGTGCCTGTGCCATGATGTTCTCCGTTATTGCAGTTTACGTTCTGTACCCGCGCCCCATTAACCCATCTGGTCGGTACTGTCTGGCGAGAGTCATTATCTTGCGTTTGTGGCTCACGCCGCCGGAACCTGACGAGAGACCGCTATATTAAGAACACGGGGGATGAAGGCTGTATTACGGTTAGATGATTAAACTGTGACAGGCAAATCGGCACCCAGAGACAGCGACAAGCCGTCACAGGCTGCCCGAACCCCATCGGGTAAGGCGTGCTCTGCCAGCCAGTTATCCATGTGATGGCTCAGATGAATCAGCCAGGCCTGGTGCGGTTTCAGTTCATCAATGATGTTTAGCGCGGCGGTCAAATCGTTATGATTGCGTCCGCCCTGCCCGGGGGGATCGTTACAGTCTACCAGCAGGTGATCCAGCCGTTGTCCACGCAGGAAATCGGCGGTGTCCGGCGGCAGACCGCAGGTATCGCACAGCCAGGCCAGACGCGATCCATGCCAGTCAAACAGATAGCCGTGGGTCAGTCGTGAATGTTGAAGCGGCAGTGGTGTCACCTGTAATTCACCGAACTGATGTGCCACGTAAGGCGTTAAAGCCGGGCGGAAATCCAGCAGTCCGGGATGCTTAAACAGGTCATCGCAGCCCTTGTCGTCCGGCGGTCCCCACACAGGAATAGATTCGCCCTCGCCCCAGCGCAGAGTGAACAGCCCCTGCACATGGTCCATATGATAATGAGTCAGCAAAATTCGGTTAATTTCGCCAGGCTGAAAGCGCTCGGCCAGCAATGGCAAACCGGCATCCAGTAAAATACGTTCGCGTCCGGCCTCAATTAACGCGCTGGTGGGGGCGCGGCGATAGCGGGAAGCGTCGCGGGCGCGCAAACAGGCATGACAATCACAACCGAACACCGGCGCGCCTGTCACACCGCCGGTACCAAGCAAGGTCAGTTTCATGGGAATTCCGCCAGCAGCTGTCGTAACTGTTGTACCGTATCCACCAGCGCACCATCATTGTTCAGCCGCAGGCAGCCCTCTGGCTGATGTTGCGCCGCGCGCGCCAGTCGTTGAACGATCTCCTCTTCACTCTCACGTCCCCGCTGTCGTAAACGCGCGGCCAGCACCAATGGCGAAACCTCAATGCACAGCGGCAACAGCCGTGCGCCGTAACGCGCACGAACCTGTTCCAGATGCTGACGGGAGCCGTTTACCAGCACGTTCTGCCCGCACGCCAGCCAGCCATCGATTTCACTCCCGATACCGTAATGAAAACCGTGGGCCTGCCAGCTGACCGCAAATAACCCCAGCGCCTTGCGCCGGATAAACTCCGCTTCCGTCAGAGCCACGTGGTTTTCGCCCCCCACATCGTGAGGGCGGGTGATATAGCGGTGCGCAATCAGCAGGCCGTCAGGCGGCGCCTCGCGCAGCAGGTCCAGCAGGCTGTCCTTTCCTGAGCCGGACGGGCCGATGAGCCAGATAAGCCGGGCCATCAGTACACCTGCCGGCCTTTGCTCCAGACATGGCGGATGTGGGGATGACCATGTTGGGTATGCGCCAGTACCAGGTCCGCGCGGCAGCCTTCCGTAATCACGCCACGATCCTCCAGCCCCAACGCGCGCGCCGGATTACAGGTGACCAGCGAAACAGACTGGGACAGTGACAGCGTGTTCCGCTCATCCGCCGCTAAGCGGAAGGCCGCATCCAACAGGCTACCGGGATAATAGTCCGATGACAGAATATCCAGCATTCCGTGTGATGCCAGCTCCCAGGCGGCTACGTTACCAGAGTGCGAACCACCGCGAACAATATTCGGTGCGCCCATTAACACCTGCATGTTGCAATAACGTGAGGCCTTCGCCGCCTCCAGCGTGGTGGGGAATTCAGCTATGGCGCTGCCCACGCCGTGCGACTCTTCCACGTGCGCTTCGGTCGCATCATCGTGGCTGGCAATCGCAATACCATGATCCCGGCACAGCGCGGCAATCGCCAGGCGGTTGGGCTGTGACCACTCTCTGGCCAGCGCCAGCTGATCGCGCTCAAACTCGTCCATCTGCTCGTCATTGAGCTGATATTTTCCCTGATAGTACTCGCGATACTTTTCCAGCGATGCGTACTGGCGCTGGCCCGGTGAATGATCCATCAACGACACCAGCGACAATTCTGGTGAGGAGATGAGCGCCTCAAACAGCGGCAGCGTGGTGTGATGCGGCAGTTCGCAGCGCAGATGTAATAAATGCTCGGCGCGGTTGAGCCCCTTGCGGTTACTGTCACGAATCGCGCCAATCATTTTGCTGAGGTTTTCCAGCCGGTGCCCCCCATCGCGTACATCACCCACGCCGATGGCATCCAGCACGGTGGTGATGCCGCTGGCCACCATCAGCGCATCGTGGCTGCTCATGGCGGAATGGGCCGGCCAGTCAACCTTAGGCCGCGGGGTGAAGAACTTATCCAGGTTGTCCGTGTGCAGCTCGACCAGGCCGGGCAACAGAAACGCGCCCTCTCCGTCCAGCGCGCCGGCGAGCTGGCTGGCGGTTTCGCTAAAGTTGGTAATGCGGTCTTCACGAAACTCCAGCGATCCCTCTACCACTTCGTTTTCCAGCACCAGCTTTACATTATTGATGATCATGCTTCTGCCCCTGTTTTGAAGGGCTGCATCACGTGCAGGCGATCGGCCACACGCTCCCGCACCGCTTCATCATGAAAAATACCGACAATGGCCGCGCCACGCGCGCGCGCCTGTTCAATCAGACTCACGACTGCGGCGCTGTTAACGCTGTCGAGCGATGCCGTAGGCTCATCCAGCAGCAGCACGGGATAATCGGCAATAAAGCCACGGGCGATGTTGACGCGCTGCTGCTCTCCACCGGAGAACGTCGAGGGTGCCAGGGACCAGAGGCGTTGCGGGACGTTGAGCCGGGTCAGCAGATCTTTGGCGCGCGCTTCGCAGAAGCTGCGCTCAACGCCGCGTTCCAGTAACGGCTGCATGACGATCTCCAGGGTCGGCACGCGCGGGATGACCCGCAGAAACTGACTGACCCAACCGATGGTATCCCGGCGAATGGCAATAATCTGGCGGGCGGGTGCCTGTGCCATATCGACCCATTCGCCCAGATGCTGCACCCAGATACTGCCGCTGTTGGCCTGATAGTTGCCATACAGGGCACGGAGCAGAGTCGATTTTCCGCTGCCCGAATGCCCGTGCAGCACCACGCATTCGCCCTCACTGACTTCCAGGCTGGCATCCTGCAGCACCGGCAGAGCCGCCCCGTTCTGATTGTGCAGCACAAAGGTTTTGCACAAATTTTCCACGCGCAGTTGCGTCTTCATAGTCGCTGTCGCCATTAGTTAAGCACCGATGAAACCAGCAGTTGCGTATAAGGATGATGCGGATCATCCAGCACGCGGTCCGTTAAACCACTTTCCACGACCCGGCCCTGCTTCATGACCAGCAGCCGATGCGCCAGCAGGCGCGCCACGCCCAGATCGTGGGTCACAATGATCACCGCCAGATTCAGTTCGCGCACCAGCGTACGCAGCAGGTCCAGCAGTCGCGCCTGCACCGAGACGTCCAGCCCGCCTGTGGGTTCATCCATAAACACCAGTTTCGGCTGGGTCACTAAATTGCGGGCGATTTGCAGACGCTGTTGCATGCCGCCGGAAAACGTCGTCGGCAGGTCATCGATACGGTTCGCTGCGATTTCCACCGCCTGCAGCCAGTGACTCGCCTCGGCGCGGATCTCGCCATAGTGACGATGGCCGACGGCCATTAAACGTTCACCGATATTGCCGCCCGCCGTGACCTGAGGACGCAGTCCTTCCAGCGGATGCTGGTGTACCACGCCCCACTCCGTGCGCAGTAAGCGGCGGCGGTCGCTTTCGCTCATCTGGTAAAGATCGCGCTGCAGGTAATGAATTGCGCCTGCCTGCGGGGCCAGCCGGGCAGACAGGCTGCGCAGCAACGTGGTTTTACCCGAACCGGACTCACCCACAATCCCCAGCACCTCGCCCGGGTAGAGATCAAAGCTGACCTCTTCGAAACCTTTGCCTGGTGCGTAAAGATGCGTGAGGTTATTGACCGCGAGCAGCGGTTGTTCACTGTGCATGTTGTTGTTCCTGCTGCTGGTGGCAAAAATCGGTATCTGAGCACACAAACATGCGCGTTCCCTGATCGTCCATCACTACCTCGTCCAGATAGCTGTGACGCGATCCGCACAGCGCACAGGGTTCGTCCCACTGCTGCACGGTGAAGGGATGATCGTCGAAGTCGAGGCTTTCAACTTTGGTGTAAGGCGGCAAGGCATAGATGCGCTTCTCGCGTCCGGCACCAAACAGCTGCAGGGCGGGCATCATGTGCATCTTCGGGTTATCGAATTTGGGAATCGGCGACGGATCCATCACATAGCGATCGTTGACCTTCACCGGATAGGCATAGGTGGTGGCGATGTGGCCGAAACGGGCGATATCTTCGTACAGTTTGACCTGCATGATGCCGTACTCTTCCAGCGCATGCATGGTGCGGGTTTCCTTCTCGCGCGGCTCAATAAAGCGCAGCGGCTCGGGAATCGGCACCTGAAAAATCAGGATCTGATCTTCTTCCAGCGGGGTTTCCGGAATACGGTGACGCGTCTGAATCAGCGTGGCATCCACCGTGCGTTCCGTGGTGGCCGCGCCGCTCACTCGCTGGAAGAAACGACGGATGGAGACGGCGTTGGTCGTATCGTCCGCGCCCTGGTCGATGACTTTCAGAACGTCTTTGTCGCCAATGACGCTGGCGGTGATTTGAATCCCGCCGGTGCCCCAGCCGTAAGGCATCGGCATTTCGCGTCCGGCAAAGGGCACCTGATAGCCGGGAATCGCCACCGCTTTTAAGATGGCGCGCCGGATCGTGCGTTTGGTTTGCTCGTCAAGGTAGCCGTTGTTATAGCCGCTGAGTTCAGCCATTTTGCTGCTCCTGATAGTCCTGACGCAGACGTTTCAGCAGTTCCAGTTCCGCCTGGAAATCGACGTAGTGCGGCAGTTTTAAGTGGGAAACAAAGCCTGCGGCTTCAACGTTATCCGCATGCGACAGAACAAATTCCTCATCCTGCGCCGGGCTGGTGATACGTTCATTGTGCTCGCGCGTCTGTAAGGCGCGATCCACCAGCGCCATGGACATGGCTTTACGCTCTGCCCGACCAAAGACCAGTCCATAGCCGCGCGTGAAGTGCGGGGCGCTTTCCCCATCGTGGGTAAAGCCGTTGACCATTTCACACTCGGTCAGCAGCATTTCCCCAATTTCCAGCTCAAATCCCAGTTCTTCCGGGCAAACGCTGACGCTGACATAACCGGTCCGGATTTCTCCGGCAAACGGATGGGTGCGGCCATAGCCGCGCTGGGTGGAATAGCCCAGCGACAGCAGAAAACCTTCATCGCCGCGCACCAGCTGTTGCAGTCGTGCGGCACGTGAGGCGGGAAAGCCCATCGGCTCTCGGGTGATGTCGGTGGGTTCGCTGCCGTCGTCGCTTTCACGCTCTGCTAAGCCTTCGTCGCTCATCATGCTGAACATGTGCGGGCAGTGTTCGGGCAGCGCCTGCTCGCTGCGCGGCGGCAGAGGCGTTTCCCCGTTAGCCATCAGGGTAAAGTCCAGCAGCCGGTGGCTGTAGTCATAGGTTGGGCCTAAAACCTGACCGCCAGGCAAATCCTTATAAACCGCGGAGATACGCCGCTCGATCCGCATGTTGCCGGTGTCCAGCGGCGTGCTTTGCGCCAGGCGAGGCAGGGTTGTGCGATAGGCGCGCAGTAAAAAAATGGCCTCAACCAGATCGCCGCTGGCCTGTTTAATGGCTAACGCCGCCAGCGCGGGATCGTAAATGCCGCCTTCGGTCATCACACGATCTACCGCCAGGCCAAGCTGCTGCGCGATCTGATCGCAGGATAACTCCGCGACCGCACGGTCGCCCCGACGAAGATCGGCCTGAAGATGATGGGCATTGGCAATGGCTTTTTCGCCCCCTTTAACCGCTACGTACATGAGCACACCTCAACATGGGTTGTCCGTGGCACCGCCATCATCGCTTCGCCACAGGTAAAGATGAGATCCACGCCCTGAGGGAACGGATGCGGTCGGGCGCGCAGGTATTCGAGCACGCTTTCCGGCAACTGGGGCGCAATGGCGCGCGCTTCACGCAGGCCCGGGCCAGACAACCGTAGCGCCAGCCCACCGTTCAGTGCGGGCACCTCAATAATCAACGTGGTGCTTTTTTCCGGTGCCAGATTGTCGCCTGCGGCGAAGTCTGCAGGATTGGGCTGAGCGGTCGCGTGGCTGAGCGCAAAGGCTGCGTCATTGCTGTCAGTAAGGGGCGCACCAGTATGGAAACGCAGGTTATCGCGCAGTTCCTGATTATCGACCTGGGGATCCAGCCACAGCGGGCTCTCCTGATCCACCAGCGTCAGCAGCACGGCGGTGGCGGCAGGCGAAAGTGCGCCCCAGCCCTGTTGCAGCGGCAGGGAAACCATCACGCCAGGCTCGCTCATGGCTTTCAGGATGCGGCGGAAGGCGTGCTGCGCGTCCGCAACCGGGTGATTAAAACTTGCCAGTAAAGTCATTCATTGTCTCCGCGTACCAGCGTAAAGAAGTCCACTTTGCTGCTGGCGATTTCACGTGCGCGCAGCTGACGCTGCTCTTCACGTGAGGCCGCCAGCGGGATAATCATTTTTTCCTGCAGCAGTTCAGCGGTGTCGGCCTGTTGCAACAGGGCATCCATCAGGGCACAGCGTTCGGCATGGGCTTTATCCCGGCCGAGCAGATAGCTGTAACCCAGGGTGCCGTCGTTCAGCCGCACCACCGCACGCGTCACGGTGGCATCGCCCACCACAAAGCGTTTGCCGGTGGCGCCCATGCGGGCCTGCAGACGCGTCAGGCCAATCTCGGCCGGGCGAATCAGGGTAAATTCGGGCTTGAGGTTGAGCGGCTGCCAGTACGCGTCAAGCTCGGCTGCGCTGCTGTGTGCCAACACCGAAAGCCAGTGCTGGCGGGCCGTTTGCTGTTTCATTAATGCTCCAGAGTGAGTTCGATCATGTCGCCACGCGTGAGGCTGACGGAGTATTCCGCCATCGCGCCATCGGTGGTTTTATTCAGCGTCCGCACGCACAACAGTGGAGAGTGCAGCGCGATTTCCAGTTGCTTACACTCTTTGGCCTGGGCCCGGCGGGTGCTGATGCGCGTCTGGCTGCGTACCAGCTGCTTACCGGTGTGCAGCTGCAGATAGTCATGAAGTGAGCCGCTGTTAAAGCGCTGCAGCTGTGGCCACCAGCTGAGATCGGCAAGGAAGTGGTTGATCAGGCAGACCGGCAGGCCATTTACACGGCGCAGGGTTCGCAGGTGAATAACGTTATCGCCTTCACTGACGCCAAGCGCGGCGGCCACGTCGGCACTGGCCGGGCGCAGCACCGCCAGCAGACGTTCACTGGTGGGATCGCTGCCCTGCTCCATCAGGTTCTGGCTGAAGCGAGCCTGAGCGTGTAACGGATAGTCGTAGGGGCGCATCAGCACTAAAATGCCGACGCCATGGCGACGCTGCAGCAGGCCCTTGTTCACCAGTTCGTCTACCGCCCGACGCAGCGTGTGGCGGTTCACCGCATAGTGATCGGCCAGCTGCTGCTCAGAGGGTAAATAGTCACCGCTGCGGTAACGTTCCTGAACAGCCTGCTCCAGTTGCGCGGCAACAGCCTGATAGACAGTGGTCGGATGTCTGGATAACTCCATCACAATTAAATCCTCACATCAGTAGAGGGATTTCACAGCGAAGATGCTGCGGGATGGAAACAGAGTGACGGGATCAGATGACAGCGAGGTGACGAGACGGTGACGTAAAAATGAATTTGCGCCAGCCTGTCCCGCTCAGGGCGACAGGCTGGCAGAACAGCCCGTTAAGGCTGACCGAGCGTGTCCAGCAGCGCGGCAGAGGTGGCAACGGCACCAAAGATGCCGCCCTGCATGTGGATCATGCTCAGCGCGGCTTCATGATGGCGTTGCTCTGTGGCGGCACAACAGTCGGACAAAACCAGGCACTCATATCCGCGATCGTTGGCCTCTCTCAGCGTCGTATGAACACATACATCCGTCGTGATACCGGTAATAATTAAATTCCGAATGCCGCGACTGCGTAAGACCAGCTCAAGGTCTGTGGCATAAAAGGATCCTTTACCGGGCTTATCAATGATCACTTCTCCTGCTAAGGGGGCGAGCTCGGGGATAATCTCCCAGCCCGGCTCACCGCGCACCAGGATACGGCCGCACGGCCCTGCACTGCCGATCTCCGCCTGCATCCTGGCCGAACGCCAGCGCTTGTTTGCCGGTAAGTCACTCAGGTCCGCGCGATGCCCTTCCCGGGTGTGAATGATGGGAAACTGAAGCGCCCGCATACGTGCCAGTAACACTTTAAGGGGTTCGACAGGCGCACGCGTCAGGCCAATGTCGTAGCCCATCCTGTCAACGTACCCCCCCGGGCCGCAAAAATCGGTTTGCATATCAATGACGAGGAGAGCCGTGTCGGCCGGACTAAAATGGCCATCAAACGGCCAGGCATAAGGGGTGGAATTCACACTGTACTCAGGCATTGTTCTTCTCCAGTCGCGGCGTGGGGGAACGTAATTTAATAATCAGGGTGTAGCTGAGTGCGGCCGTCACCAGACCGATGACCGCTTCGCCAAACTGGGGGAACGCCAGATGCGCGACGACCGCGCACAGGCTTCCCAGCGCCCAGGCCGCGAAAGCCGCGCCATGGAAGCGTTGCGCCGGGCGCTGTTCACTCAGCTTTGCCATAAAAATCAGATCAACAATCATGACCGCACCAAACGGCGGCACCACCACGCCCAGCAGACTCAGCCACTCGAGAAAATATGACCAGACGCCTGCCAGTGCCAGCAGACCGCCGATGGCGCCAAGAATCAGGGTCCAGCGGCGCATCTTGCTGTTAAAGAGATGGCTAAACCCGACTGCACCGTTATAAAGACAGTGCGTACATACCGAGCCAAGGTTGATAAACACAAACAGGAAAGCCACCAGGGTCAGGACATCACCATGGCCCATCAGCATGGGCAGAAAGTTGCCGCCGTTGGTCAGCGGATCGACCGCCGCGCCAACCGAGACGATAATCACGCCAAACAGATAGGCGATCAAATTCGCGACCGGAAAGGCCGAAAAGGCGGCAATGACCGCAGCACGTCCACTCTTCGACCAGCGGGTGAAATCGGCGGTCATGGTGCCGGAATCGGCAAAACCCGCCACCACCATGGTGACCGCCGTGCCCATGCTCATGGCCCCCGCCACCGCCGGGCTGCCTTTCCAGTGAAACATGCTGGAAAATTCATGCGTCTGCCCCACGAAGTACAGCGCGACAAACCCCAGAATCACAAACATCGGCGCAGCAATCATGCCCAACACCGACAAGGCGCGCACGCCCAGGAAGGTCACGGCCGTAAACAGCACCATGGCAAATGCCGTCACCGACAGGGCATTCCAGCCGAAGGTCTCATGAATCACCGTGCCGGTCAGTCCGGTCTGAAAGGCGTACCAGCCAATCACCACGGTCGAGAGGAAGCCCGACACGAGGATGTAACCTTTGCTGCCAAAGGTTCTTTTCGCCTGCAGGGCAAAGTTCATACCGGTATTACCGGCAAACCAGCTCAGCGCACCGACGTAGGCAAACAGCACCAGATTGCCCATCACAATCGCCAGCAGCGCAGGCCAGAAGCCAAGGTGCCAGGTGATGATGCCGCCAAACAGCGCATTCGTGAGGATCATAGGAAAACCAAACCAGACGGCCGAAACCGACCGGGTCGGATGGCGATGTGAGAGCGGCACGGGTTCGTGCTCAAACTCCTGTTCTAACGTTGGGGAAGCCTGTTTTTTCATTTGTCAGTTCCTGGTCAATGTCAGTCCACGGGTAGCCGCGTTGGGGCACTGTTTTTCATCCTGTACTCGCCATCGTTATGACGAAAAACGTGCCGTATCGCCGCCGACATGTGTGCATTGCGTGGCGTTGATGTGCCGCCTTGCCGAGGTGTTAATCCGTTTTCCACGCCTGTGTTCTACTGGATAGGGCTTACCGGACAGAAACTGCATGAAGCATGCCAGGAATCGCCACCGCGACGTCATGGGGCGTGAATGCCTGTCGGGATACGGCCTTGGATACAAGATCGAATTCTTATGATAAGACGCGCTGAACCCCCGGCAGCGTCACGGTGGTTCAGGGCACGCTTGTGGGGCAGACTGCACAACAAATGGGAAACTTTATAACTCCATCTGGAAAGCAATTTTCACGTCAGATCGTCACGGGATTGTCATGTGTCATTAACGCTTTGCGGCCACAATACCGGGCCATCATTCGCCCTGAAGGTTTTCATCATGTCTGCTGCTGTTCGTTTTGGCATTTATCTGGCGCTGTTTTCTGGCATGGTTTCGACGCCTGTTTTGGGTCAGGATCGGCCCGCTACCGCACTGCCTGTCCCGCCGAGGGATCCGGGCTTCACCGACAGCGCGCCTGCGGCAGACGTGCCCGCTTTTATCGACAATATCGCCACGAACCAACGTGGTGATGCCCGGTTTGCGACGCTCGACACCAATGCCGGCGTGCGCGTGGTATCCGGCTTTCTTGCCCTGTGGCGCCCACGCACGCTGAAGGTCGATGCGGGAGTTACCGCGCCGGCCCGTGAGGGTTTTGCAGCCATTACGCCTTCTGACTGTACGGGACTGCCTGACAAAGCCCCCGTATGCGGCACAATCCTTAATTCTCACGTCCTGACCGCGAATGTTCAGTATGTGGTGAAAACGACACGACGCCGCACGGCAGCCCAGGCTGAGGCGGCCTATTACGATGACCGTCGTGGCAAAGGCTACAGCGTCACAGATGGCATGGGGCCACTGACGGGCGCATGGCGCAGTGCTGCCCAGCAGGTCACAACCCTGACACGCATTCCGACTGATGCCACCACCGTGCTGTACGTGGATAAGGGCAACAATACCGGCGTGGGCAGTCAGGAAGGCAATCGCGACTTCGGTCTGGTGGTGGATTTTCTCAATGAAATGGGCAACAACGCCTCGACCGAACCGGTGAAGCGCTTCTATAAATATGCGCGTCCGTATCGCTGGCGTTCTGCGGTGGAGGTTGTTCCTGCCCTTGTGCCTGCGGAGAATCCACAGCCCGCCACCGACGGCGGATTTATCAGCGGCCACACGGCGGAAGCCGTCAGAGATGCCCTTACCATGGCGTGGCTGGTGCCGGAGCGCTATCAGGAGATGGTCAGCCGCGGTATGGAGCTGGGCGAAAACCGGATCGTGGCCGGAATGCACTCGCCTCTGGACGTCATCGGCGGGCGCATGCTGGCGCTGGCGGTGACCACCGCAAATCTGACGGCTTATCATGAGGATGCCAGGCGTGCCTTCACCCAGGCGCATCAGGCATTATGGCAACGCACTGCGACGCAACCGGCCACCTTCTTTGCCTATGCCCATGCCGCGCCGCCGAGCGCCGATCGCTTCGCCGATCCCACCCTTAACCGCCTTCAGGCGCTGCGGCGCATGACCTTTGGTTTCGCCCCCATCGGCCCTCGCCACCGTCCCCCCGTGGTGCCCAAAGGGGCCGAGATTTTGCTGGAAACCCGGTTTCCCTATCTGAGCGCCCTGCAACGGCGCGTGGTATTAAAAACTACCGCGCTGGCCTCAGGCTACCCGATCATGGACGATGCTGAGGGCTGGGGACGCCTGAACATTGTGGCCGCCGCCGACGGATATGGTCAGTTTACCGGCAACGTTAAAGTGGCAATGGACGCCGCTAAAGGCGGTTTTAATCAGTCCGACAGCTGGCGGAATGCGATCGGCGGTCAGGGAAAGCTGACCTTACAGGGTTCAGGCACCCTGAGGCTGACTGGCGCGAACCGCTACAGCGGCGGTACGGAGGTTCAGGGTGGCGTGCTGGAAGCCGGTTCAGCCCGCGCCTTTGGCGTGGGTGATCTCTATGTGGGCAATCAGGGCCGCGTGCGCATTGCTGCCCTGTCGCCGGTACAGGTGAAAAGCTACACGGCGCTGCCCGAAGCCAGTCTTGAACTGGATATTGATGGTCAGGGCGGTGGCCGTCTCATCGTGAACGGGCCTTTAGTGGCGGGGGGGACGCTGCTGGTGAAGTTTGTCAAAGGCTATCGTCCCGAAGCGGGCGATCTGATCCCATTGATGCAGGCAGGCTCACTTGCGGCGCACTTTAGTCGCATCGTTGTCGAAGGCTATCAGGCTCGACCTGTCAGCAGCGCGACGCGACTAGGTATTAAGCTGCTCTGAACCTGATAAGCCCTGGCAAGGCGCGCGCAGGCAATGAGGTTGTCAGATTCCTGCGCGCTTAACCAAAAGTCAGACGCCGAACTCCATCGGGTTATGCTTGCTAATCAGTGAGCGCAGCGGCACGCTGCTCTTCATGACGGGTGATTTAATCACGATATAGCTGAAGTACTTATCGATACCAATTTGCGCATCCAGCATCTTCTCAATCACATCCTGATAGTGCTCAATGCTGCGGGTAATAAAACGCAACAGGTAATCGTAGCCGCCGGTAATCAAGTGGCACTCCATCAGTTCATCAACTTCACGCATCGCAGCTTCGAACTTCATAAAGTCTTCGCGACGATGTCCGTTCAGGGTGACTTCGGTAAACACGGTGACGGAATCGGTAATTTTGGTGAGATTAACGTGCGCTTCGTAGCCGGTAATAAAGCCGGCCTGCTCCAGCCGTTTTACCCGCTGCAGGCAGGGACTCGGGGACAGCCCCACTGCATCGGCGAGATTGACGTTGCTGATACGGCCATCTTTTTGGAGTTGCACCAGAATATTGATATCGATGCGGTCGAGTTTCATTAAGCCGTTCATAGCACCCCTCATTGTTTACAGCTGTACTGGATGTTCGCTCCTACCCGGCGATAATCTGCGTACACGAGCGTAAAGCGCACTTTTAGAAATACTTAAAATACGCCACTTTAAAATAACAAGTACGCCACTTTTTTGTAACACAAAAAATTCCCGGCCTGTCACGCTTTGCAAAAAATGCGCCAGCGTTGACCCCGGCTGCGCGCACGCTGGCGGCACTGCCGGGATGATGCCTTTCCAATGAGAGAGAGCGGCTATCCTAAGCGTCCGGTCGCACGCGCCAGCGCAATATCAAAGATATGCAGCGCTTCTTCGAGTTGCGAATCGGTGGTCACTAACGGTGCAAGGAAGCGGATGGTGTTGCGATGCAAACCACATTTGATCAGCAGCAGGCCTTCCTGACAGGCGCTGTCGAGGATCTTTTGTGTCAGCGCGCTGTCGGGTTTATGGGTATCCACATCCAGAATTTCTACTGCCTGCATAAAGCCCACGCCGCGTACATCGCCGATGCAGGCATATTTATCCGCAAGCTGGCGCAGACGCTGGTTTAACTGCTCGCCCAACTGGCAGGAACGCGCCAGCAGGTTTTCCTGCTCAAAGATATCCAGTACAGCCAGTGCCGCCGCACAGGCCAGCGCATTACCACCATAGGTACCGCCCAACCCGCCTGGGGCCGGACTGTCCATGATCTCGGCTTTGCCCACCACGCCGGAAATCGGCAAACCACCGGCCAGGCTCTTCGCCGTGGTGATCATGTCGGGTTTGATGCCGAGTTGCTGGAAGGCAAACATGGTACCGGTACGGCCAAAGCCGCTCTGAATTTCATCACAGATCAGCATAATGCCGTGCTGGGTAGTAATACGACGCAGCGCCTGCATAAATGCCGGACCTGCAGGTAAGAAGCCGCCATCGCCCTGAACGGGTTCGATGATAATCGCGGCGACGCGCTCCGGCAAAATCTGCACAGAAAACAGCTGATCAAGTGCCTTCAGACAGTCTGCCTCAGTCACACCGTGCAACGGATTCGGGAACGGCAGGCGATAAACATCCCCCGGGAACGGACCAAAATTCTGTTTGTATGGCGCAGACATGCCCGTCAGCGTCACGCCAAGCAGGGTACGTCCGTGGAAGGCCCCGTCAAACGCAATGATGCCCGGCCGTTGCGTATAAGATCGGGCGATTTTCACCGCGTTCTCTACCGCTTCTGCACCGCTGGTGAAAAACACGCTTTTATAGTGCTCGTCACCGCCCACCAGCTTATTCAGGCGCTGGGCCAGCTCAATGTATCCCGGATAGGCCGCCACCTGAAAACAGGCATGGGACACCATGCCCAGTTGGCGGGTGACGGCGTTAACCACGGCCGGATGGTTGTGGCCTACGTTAAGGACGCCAATACCGCCCACAAAATCCAGATAGCGGTTGCCTTCCACATCCCATACTTCGCTGCCTTTGGCTCGCTCAATCACCAGCGGATGAGCGGTAATAATGCCACGCGGCACATTGTGATCTCGGACATCCAGCAACTGGCTGTTGTCCGCATAGGTTTGCTGCTCTGCCAGGACATTCTGCATTTTTATACCTCATCCACGTCGTGTTCGGTTGGCTTAAGTATCGCAATCTGTTGGTCAATGACGCTGCCGTAATTCCGTCAGCCGCGGCATTTCGTGTCAAAATCCCACGGATTTCAGCCGGGAAATGTTGCCCCTGTTGCATAACAGGCCAGCGTGACAAAGGCCTGGATTCCGTAGGGTATGAGCGCGTCGTTAAAATCATAGGCGGCGTGATGGAGCGGCTTGCTGGGTGCCGATCCTATCCACAAATAAGCGCCAGGCTTTGCCTGTAACATAAAAGCAAAATCTTCTGAGGTCAGCGCAGGCTGAGGGGCCAGCCGGGCTGTCATGCCTGCCGCCTGCAAGGCCGCGAGGGCCTGACTTGCCTCAGACTCGCTGTTGATGGTGGCTGGGTAATAACGCAAATAATTCACCTCGGCGTCCAATCCATGCGCCGCCGCGATGTGCCCGGCCATGTGCCGCAGACGTGATTCGATGATGTCCTGTGCCGCTGGGTTGAACGTGCGTACCGTGCCGGTGATATTGGCTTCCGCAGGGATCATATTGTGAGAAAATCCGCCCTGCATGCGCGTCACGGTCAGCAACGCCGGTTCGCAGGGATCAAGCGTCCGGGGCACCAGAGTGTTTAACTGCACCACCAGTTCACTGAGGGCAAGCAGCGTATCGTGCGTGAGATGAGGCTGTGCGGCATGGCCGCCAGGCCCTTTCAGGGTGATATCAAATCGGTCTGCCGCGGCCATGATGGCACCGGGGCGAGTCTGAATTTCACCCAAGGGTAATTCAGGCCAGTTATGCAGGGCAAACACCGCATCGCAGGGGAAGCGCTGGAACAGACCGTCGTCAATCATGGCCTTCGCGCCCGCCAGGCCCTCTTCTGCTGGCTGAAAAATAAAGCAGACCGTGCCGGTAAACTCGACCTCGCGCGCCAGCTTTGCTGCCGCGCCAAGCAGCATAATGGTGTGGCCATCGTGACCGCAGGCGTGGCTGCAGTTCGGCGTCTGGCTGGTCCAGGGCACCTCGCCGTTGTCCTGCATGGGCAGCGCATCCATATCAGCCCGCAGTCCAATCATGCGTGAACCGCTGCCTTTTTTCAGTACGCCCACCACGCCCGTTTTACCGATGCCGCGATGCACCTCAATGCCGAGATCCTCTAAAAACCGCGCGACAATATCGCTGGTCCGCGCTTCATGAAAGCCCAGCTCCGGATGACGGTGCAGATCACGGCGCAATGCCACTAAAGGGTCCATTTCAATATCCTCGTGAACGATCAACGACGCCGACCAGCGGCTCGCCGCGCTGAAAGCGACGCAGGTTAGCCAGAAGCGCCTTAATCGCGCTGTCATTCTGCGTCTGGCTGGCGATGTGCGGCGTCAACCACACAGCCGGGTGCGTCCAAAATGCGTGACCGGCAGGCAAAGGTTCGGGATCGGTGACATCGATCACCGCAGCCCGTAACTGGCCGCTGTCGAGCGCATCCAACAGGTCCTGATGATTTAGCTGAGGGCCGCGTCCCACCTGAACCAGTGCGGCTCCCGCAGGCAACTGGCCAAACAGCCCGGCATTCAGGCGTCCCTGGGTGCTGGACGTTAGCGGCAGCAGGCACACCAGAATATCGCTGCGCGCCAGAAAGTCGGACAGCTGATCGTCACCGTGCCAGCACGGCACGCCCGCAATATGATGCGGCGTACGGCTCCAGCCGCCGCAGTCAAATCCCATCGACTGAAGCTGCGCCAGCGCCGCGCGGCCCAGTTCGCCCAGGCCCATAATGCCGATGCGACGCTGACTGGCGGGCATCGCCAGATGCGCCTGCCACTGCTGGTGGCGTTGCTGCTGAAAATAGCGTGGCATGTCGCGATGCAGCCCCAGCACCGCAAAGGTGACGTATTCCACCATGCCCTGCGTCAGGCCAGGTTCAATCGTTCTGACCAGCGGGATGTGGCCAGGCAGCGTGGACAGATCAAACTGCTCAGCCCCTGCGCCCACAGAAAACAGGATTTTCAGATTGGGAAAACAGGCCGCAAGATCCTCCGGCGGCAACCAGGCGACCAGTGCATCAACCTGAGCCGCATCACCGGTTTCCGGCCAGAGATGTAAGTGGATATCGGGAGCGTGTTCAGCCAGCCAGCGCTGCCAGTAAAGGCCGCGCTGGGGTTCAGATTTATAGACAACGTGCATCAGGCCATGGCCTGCGTGGTCAGACCAAACGCCTGCATACCTTGCGCTACCCACACCTCACCGCGCACCATCGTGACGGGCGCATCAACATTCGTGAGGCCCAGACTCTCCAGCCAGGGAGCCAGCGGTAAAGCCGCATCCGTATCCATGCGCAAATACTCGCCCTTCATGCCCTGCATCAGCGCAGCCGTCAGCGCCTGCGCAACCGGAAAATCTTCTGCAATAACGGGGCCAATGACCCAGCCACGGCCAAAACGGCGCAGGCTGGCAAAGCCCTTAAGGCGTTGCTCATCATCCTGCAATATCACGGTCTGATTGTCGGTAATCAGATGCGCCACCAGCGCCGGGCGGAAAAGCCCGTGGGCGGCCTGGTCCATGTTTACCAGCGCATCCCGGTCGTCAAGGGTGGCGCTGCGCAACGTCAACCCAGCCGGGATCGCGACCCTGGGCAGCGTCGTCAGGGAAGGCGTCTGGTACTGAAGGATCTTACCGCAGGCAACGAAGCCGAGCTTTTCATACAGGCCTTTCCCCATCTCGGTGGCGTGCAGACGCACATTGTAGCCGGGAACTTTCTCTAACAAGGCCAGCATCAGCTGCTTGCCCAGCCCGCGCCCCTGATGTGAGTTTGCGACAATGACCAGACCGATGGTGGCGGCTTTGTCGCCCCAGCGCCAGAGAATCGCGCTGCCAATCACTTCACCCTGATCTTCAATCACCACGCCTTCGCCAAGCTCAATGCCGATCGCCCAGTCTTCATGGCGGTGCGGCCAGTTTAGCGTCTGGCTCATCGCATAAACCTGCGGAATGTCTTCGGTCGTCATGCTACGAATATCAAATGTCATTTTGCTTTCCTTACATCATGCCAGGTGCATCAAGTCCGCTGCCATCAATAAAACGGCTGTAACGATAAGGGGTGGGATCCACCACCGGCGTCGCGTCCGTCGCCAGTTCAGCGGCGAGGCGGCCCGCGCCGGGGCCAATACCAAAACCGTGTGCGCTGAACCCCGCCGACAGCACCAGGCCAGGCAGTTTTGCCACCGTTGAAATAACCGGAATGGCATCCGGCGTACTGTCAATCATTCCCCCCCAGGCCTGGGCGACTTTGAGATTCGCCAGGGCAGGAAATTCGCGGCGCATGGCGGCCAGTCCGCTTTCCACGACCCAGGCATCGGCAGCCGGATCCAGAATACGCATCCGCTCGAAAGGCGAAACGGCATCCAGATCCCAGCGCCCCATCGCCTCAGGGCCGTGAAAGAACGGCTTCACCCCCAGATTCAGGGTAAGATTTTTACGACGACTTTTGAACGTGGGATAAAACTGACGCAGATATCGCAAGCCCTGAGCACCGGGCTCCAGCCGTCCACGGCCCGATACGGAAACGGTATAGCTGCCATCCAGCTGCGGCCGACAGGCGAAGCTTTCGGTATAAAAAGGAACGGCAATGGCCTGCTCGATGGGCTGAGTCCGAAAGGCGGTGCCAATCACATTCCCCAGCGGCAGATCGACGCCGTGCCGACGGCAAAACATCGAGGTCCATGCACCCGCTGCGCAGATCACGCGGGGGGCTTTGACGACTCCCCGTTCGGTTATCACGCCGCTGACGCGTCCTGCTGAAATATCCAGCCCGCGCACTGCACATTGCTGAAACACCAGCGCCCCTTTTTTCTGTGCGCCAATCACTATACCCGGCGCGGCCAGTCTGGGCTCTGCTGCACCGTCGGTGGGGGCCGAAACGCCGCCCAGCCAGTTTGTAGTGCTGCCCGGCGTCAGGGCTTTCGCCTGCTGCGCATTTAATATGTCGCTGCGTACGCCGTACTGTTTCGCCATCTGGCCCCATGTATCCCAGGCGGCGATGTCCGCTTCACTGCGGGTGGCGTAAACCAGTCCGCTGCGGCGAAAACCCAGCTCTTCACCGGTTTCCACACTGAGTTCTTCCCAGCCTCGTAAGGCTTCAATCACCAGCGGCAGTTCACGTTCATCGCGATTCTGCTGACGGCACCAGCCCCAGTTGCGACTGGATTGTTCAGCCCCGACCAGGCCCTTCTCAATCAGCACCACCTTCAGGCCCTGCTTTGCCAGATACCAGGTGGCAGCGGCACCGGCGATACCGGCACCAATCACCACCACATCAGCGGCATCCGGGAAGTCCGGGCTGTCCTGTACATAACGAATCGGTGCAGGCATGACGTCACAACCTCGTCGTGTATTGGGGCAGAATGACCCTGGTTCAGCTGCCCCAAAATGAGTTTTGCTTGCCAAAATGGCGGTGCCGGTTATTCGGCTTTCAGAATCTCTTCATGCTCGTCCAGCCAGCCCTGACGTAGCTCAGGAACCGCACGTTTCAGGCGTTCGAAATAGAGCTCACTGGTCGGTTGATCGTAGTTACCGCGTGCCAGCTGGGTCACGATAGCGCCATTGCGCATCACAACGATCTCGTCACACACGGCACGCACGGCGTGCATATCGTGGCTGATAAACATTACCGACAATCCCAGCTCACGGCGCAGTTCACTGATCAGATCCAGCACCGCCGAGGCCACTACGGTATCAAGCGCCGAGGTCACCTCATCACAGAGAATGACATCCGGTTCTGCCGCCAGGGCACGTGCCAGATTCACACGCTGCTTTTGCCCACCGGACAACGACCAGGGACGGCGCGAGAGTACCGTGCGCGGCAACTTCACCAGATCCAGAAGTTGATACAGCCGGTTCTGCCGGGCGATGCCGCTCAGACCATGAAACAGCGTCAGAGGACGTGACAGAATCCGCTCCACGCTGTGCGCCGGATTGAGCGCCGTATCAGCCATCTGGAAAACATACTGAATCCGGCGCAGCTCGTTATCCGTGCGCTTTTGCATCTGATCGGCCACCGTGTAGCCATTAAACAAGATTTGCCCCTGGCAGGCCGGATTGAGGCCAGCGATAGCGTGAGCCAGGGTGGTTTTGCCCGATCCGGATTCACCAATAATGCCGATGGCCTGACCTTTCCAGAGCGTCAGATTGATGTTTTCCAGAATGCGCACTTTGGGTAAGCCATCGCTGCCTTTCGGGCCGTAACCGGCAGACAGATCGCGCACTTCCAGTAGCGGCAGTTCACCGGCTTTCGCCGGGCACCAGTGGCTGGGCCGCTCTTTCTGCTGAGCCGCATCCATCAACAGGCGCGTATAGTCCGCTTGCGGTGCGCCAATCAGGTGCGCAGTGGTGCCGTACTCAGCGATTTTACCTTGCAGCAGAACAAGGATGCGATCGGCCATTTGTGCCACCACGGCCAGGTCATGACTGACATAAATTGCCGTTACGCCGCGCTGTTTGACCACCCGACGAAAGGCTTTCAACACTTCAACCTGGGTGGTGACATCCAGCGCCGTCGTGGGTTCATCCAGAATCACCACGTCCGGATCGCTGATCAGCGCCATCGCCGTCATCAAACGCTGTAACTGCCCGCCCGAGACCTGATGGGGGAAGCGATCGCCAATCGTATCCGGGTTGGGTAACGCCAGCTCACGAAACAACGCCAGCGCTTTGGCCTTCGCCGCCTTGCGCGTCATGGTGCCGTGAATCACGACCGGTTCAATGACCTGATCGATAATTTTCATGCCGGGGTTAAAAGAGGCAGCCGCACTCTGGGCAATGTAGGCGACTTTGTTGCCGCGAAAAACGCGCAACTGTGCGGGGGTAAGATTCATGATGTTGGTCCCCGCAACATGAATATTGCCCTCGGCTATTTTACAGCCGTGGCGTGCATAGCCCATGAGCGCCATCGCAATAGTGGTTTTACCCGAGCCGGATTCGCCAATCAGCGCCAGCACTTCGCCTTTTTGCACCGTGAAGCGAATATCGGACACGATATCCAGCTCATCCCCGTTGTCGTTATGCGCCGTTACGCGCAGGTTATCGACAGATATCACAGGCATTGCCGTATGTTGCGTCACGTTCATGCCCCCTCCTTTGCCAGCGTCAACGGACGCATGCTTTGCAAGCTGTCAATAAACAGGTTAACGGCGATGGTCAGGCTGGCAATGGCCACCGCGGGCATCAACACGGCCGGTGAACCATCAAACAGCCCCTGAATATTTTCACGCACTAATGTTCCCCAGTCGGCATAAGGTGGCTGAACGCCCAGGCCAAGGAAGCTCAGCCCGCTCAGCAGTAAAACGATATACACAAAACGCAGGCCAAAATCGGCCAGGACCGGGTGCACCATATTGGGCAGAATATCGTGGATGGCGATGTACCAGCGGCTTTCTCCCCGCAGTCGGGAGGCGCGGACATAATCCATATTGCGCAAGTTGCTGGCCAGGGCAAAGGCGATACGAAATGCGCCGGGCCAGTAGGTGAATACCGCGGTAATCAGCAGCATCGGCAATGAAGATCCGAACACTGCCACGATCATCAGCGCCAGGATTTTCCCCGGTAACACCAGCATGGCGTCGTTGATACGCCCCAGCAGCTCTTCCAGCCAGCGTCCGGTCACCGCCGCTAACAGCGCCAGCAGGGTGCCAATCAGGCTGGCCAGCACCGCAGCGCCCAGCGCCAGGCCAAGGGAAAATTTCGCCCCGTACATAATGCGGCTGAGCATATCCCGCCCCAGGTAATCCGTACCCAGCAGGTTTTCATGCGTAAATCCCCCCATTAACGGGCCCGCACCAATGTCGTCGAGATTGTGGGGCGCCCACCAGGTGCCGAAGAGCGCGATAATTAGCCAGAACAAGGTCACCACCAGGCCTAACTGGCCCGATAAAGACAGTGACTGAAAAATGCGCCAGGGAAGCAATATTTTCATCAGCTCCTCCATTTCGGGTTAAAGGCGATAGTCAGGATATCGGCCGCCAGCAGCAGAAGCAGATAGCAGCTGGCAAACAGCATCACACAGAGTTGAACTACCGGCAGATCGCGGTTGCTGACCGCATCGACCATCTGACTGGCCAGGCCGGGATAGCTGAAGATGGTTTCGATAATGATGACCCCACCAAACAGGTAAGAAAGACTGAGGGAAATGGCGTTAGCGATAGGGCCAACAGCATTTGGTAAGGCATGACGGAGCACCGCCCGCATCGGGGAAACGCCTTTCAGCAAGGCCATTTCCAGATAAGGGCTGTCGAGCTGGTTAATAATGGCCGCGCGGGTCATGCGCGCCATTTGTGCCACCAGGCCGCAGCATAGCGTTATCACCGGCAGCGCATAGGCTTTAAGGTAGCTGGCGAAGTCCATATTGGGGCTGCCCAGCGACATGGCCGAAACCCAGTGCAGCTTCACCGCAAAAATCAGGACCGCGACGGTTGCAACCAGAAACTCCGGTACCGCAACCGTTGCCATGGTGCCAATCACCAGGGCACGATCGAGTTTTGAGCCACGATTCATGGCCGCCGCGATGCCAATAATCAGCGACAGCGGGACACAAATCGCCGTGGTGGTGGCAGCCAGTTCAAAGGTGGCAGGCAAGCGCTGCGCCACCAGCTGTGCTACCGGCAGATGACTGGCAAATGAGGTGCCAAAATTCCCTGTCAGCATACCGCCAAGCCAGGTGAAATAGCGCACCAGCAGGGGCTGATCTAAGCCTAACTGCTGGCGCAGGGCCGCCACGGTTTCCGGCGTGGCGTTTTGCCCCAGGATCATTTGCGCCGCATCGCCCGGCAGCAGGCTGGTGATAAAAAACACCACCGCCGAGACGATAAGCAAGGTCAGGATGCCAGCGCCAATGCGCCGGGCAATCAGGAACATCATGTATCGGTTCATCGGCGAACTCCTTCTTCAGACGATTATCAGGCTGAAAGCCAGGCGAACTCATGGAAGCGATAGCCCATCAGCATGCCCGATGGCCAGGCTTCAAGTCCGTTAACCTTCTTGCTGTAACCGTCCATGGAACTGATAAATGCCGGGATGAGCGTACCGCAGTGGTCATAGATCAGGGTTTGCATATCGCCGTACATCTGCTTGCGTTTGGCTTTATCACGTTCGCCACGTGCCGCAATGACCAACTGATCGAACTGAGGGTTTTTCCAGCCGCTCTCGTTGGTGGATGAGCTTGACAGGTAGAACTGTGAGAACAGCATATCGAGCGTTGGGCGCGGGTTGATCGAGCCGTAGCCCACCGGATCTTTCATCCAGTGGGTGCCCCAGTAGCCTTCATAAGGCACGCGACGCACGTTGACGTTCAGGCCTGCATTGCGTCCTACCTGCTGAATCAGCTGTGCCCCTTCCGTTGCGCCTTCCAGCGGCGGAGAGGTCACAATCTCAATGGTCTGCCCGGTCATGCCCGCTTTGTTGATATAAAATTTGGCTTTTTCGGGATCGAGCGGACGCGGTTTAAGATCGGCGTTAAACAGCGGATGCCAGGGTGGAACCGGCGTGTCATTACTCACGTCGCCAAAGCCCTGCAGCACGGTTTTCACGATGATTTCTCTGGGCTGCAGATATTTCATCGCCAGCACGAAATCCGGGTTGCTGCCGGGTTTGATATCGGTTCGGATAATCAGGTTGGTGTACATGCCACCTTTGGTTTCAAGCACCGCATGGTCCGGCGTACGGCTGATGCGCATACTGTCCGGCGCTTTCAGGCCCGAGGCCACCTGGATATCGCCCGACAGCAGCGCGTTGACGCGGGCGGCCTGATCGGTCACACCCAGCAGTTCCACTTCATCCAGATGCGGTAGCCCCGGTTTAAAGTAGTTGGGGTTTTTGGTGCCCACGGTATTGACCCCGGGCGTAAAGCTTTTGCACACGAAGGGGCCGGTGCCGATCCCTTTGCTGAAATCTTTGGTGCCATCCTGAACGATCAGGAAGGGAGATGTCGTCAGCATGTAAGGAAGGTCAAAGTTAGGTGCCACGAGAACAAGCTGAACTTCATTGTCGTTGACAGCTGTAAGGGTCTTGAACTGTTCGGCAAGCTTGAATGCACTTGAGGCCACGGCGGGATCTTTATGGCGGTTAAGCGAGAAAATCACGTCTTTCGCGGTAAAGGGCTTACCGTCGTGGAACGTGACGCCTTTGCGCAGTTTGATGCTCCAGGTGATACCGTCGTCAGAATCCACCGACTCTGCCAGGCCGGGCTTAACCGACATTGACTTGTCGACCTCTGTCAGACAGCTGTAAAACATAAACTGGCGCGTGTAGTCGGCGCTGTTGCTGCCTTTTGCCGGATCAAGCGTATCAGTCGCAGACGCGTTAGACATGCCGACACGTATTTTTCCGCCCTGAACCGGTTTGCTTTCTGCCAGCGCCATGCCGGGAAAGCCGATCAGTCCGGTGCTCATCACCGCACCGGCGGAAAGCAGCTTCATTAAACTGCGACGGGACAGCGTGCCCTCCGTGATCATCCGCGTCAGAGCAGGATTGGTTACGTCAGATTCTTTATTATCAATTTTACTCATCTGTACACCCTCATTACGTGTTCGAGAGAACATGGAAACATCCCCTGCGTCATTCAGACGGCGCATGCTGGCTGGCCGTTCCGCTGCCGGGCTGGCGAGTCGTCATTCACTGCGCGCCCAGAGCGGCCTGAAAAACAGTGTGAATTTATGAAAGGCGATCCTTTGCTTTGTAGTAGAGCCCGGCGAGCGGCAAAAACCACGGTTTTCCGTGATAGCCCGGCAGTGCAGGCCATGCCTCGCGCTGCCAGGGGTTATCGCGAGATTTCTCGCTTATCAGATCGGCCATCACCCGGCCCATCCATACCGACATCTGGGTGCCATGCCCGCTGTAACCCAGCGAATAAAACACCCCGTCTTGTTCACCGGCATGTGGCAGACGATCGGCACTCATATCCACCATGCCGCCCCAGCAGTAGTCGATCTTCGTGTTAGCCAGTTGGGGGAACATTTTCGCCATTGCCGCATGCAGGATGTCGCCGCTGCGTGAATCCGACGTCGGATTGCTGATGGCGAAGCGCGCCCTGCCGCCAAACACCAGACGGCTATCCGCCGTGGTACGGAAGTAGTTACCGATGTTCATCGAGGTCACGTAGTTGCGGTTTTCGGGCAGCAGCGCATGAAGCAGCGCGTTATCCAGTGGCTCAGTGACGACAATAAAACTGCCCACCGGCACAATACGACGCTGAAACCACGGGAACGGGCCTTCGCTGGAGCAGCCGGTTGCCATCAGCACTTTGTCGGCCAGGATTTCGCCCTGGCTGGTGACCACCCGGTGACGATAGCCGTCGAGCCGTACCAGCTGAGTGACGTGATGATGGGTATAGATTTTTGCGCCACTGCGCACCGCAGCTTCGGCCAGGCCCACACCAAACTTGCCCATGTGCATCTGGCCGCCATGCTGTTGCAAGAGTCCACCATGAAAGTCACCACCGCCAATTTCACGCTGAACCTCATCTTTGCTCAGTAACTGGATATCGGGATCCACGGTGCGGCGCATCAGTGTCCAGGCGTCCTGCAGGCCGGAGAAGTGGGATGCCTTGCTGGCCAGTTTGAGCTTGCCGCACAGACGAAAATCGCAGTCGATCTGCTCTTGTTTAATTAACTGCTCAACATAGGTCACCGCATCGTCAAATGCCTTGTAGAAGCGACTGGCCTGGTCAAGTCCGTGGCTGCCAACCAGCGAGGCAAAGTTTTGCGCCACGCCGGTGTTGCAATGGCCGCCGTTGCGTGACGAGGCCTGACTCATCACCTCTCCGCTGTCCAGCACCACCACATTAATTCCGCTACGCGCCAGCGTCAGCGCTGCGGACACACCGGTAAAACCCGCCCCAATCACGACCACATCGGCCTGTGCAGGTAAGGGGGCTTTAGCGGCGGCGCTGAACGACGGGGCGGTGGCTTGCCAGTACGATTCCAGTTTCATGACGGTGTCCTCAAAGACCGACGACGCCAGGCAGGCCGCCAATATCTTTAATTTCGGTGTATTGATAATAGGGATTGGCCGGTTCATGCCCGCGATTGACCCAGACCTTATGCTTAATGCCCAGGTCGTGCGCGGTCATCAGGTCATAACGGAAACTGGATGACACATGCAGAATTTCGTCTGGACGGCAGTCCAGTTTTTCCAGCATGTATTCAAAGCCTTTCATCTGCGGTTTATAGGCACCGGCCTCTTCCGCCGTAATCGCCATATGCACAGGCGCGCCAAGACGAGGAATGTGATGCGGAATCAGATCGTTCATCGAGTTAGTCAGCAGCACCAGCGGGAATTCTTTCGCCACTTTGGCTAATCCGGCGGGCACATCCGGATGCGGTCCCCAGGTGGCGCAGTCGGTGTAGATAAAATCACTGTCTGCCTGCTCCCATTTCACGCCCCATTTTTTACAGGTGCGCTGAATCGCATTGCTGACCACGTCGTAATAAGGCTTCCAGGCACCCAGCACCTCATCCAGACGATAGCCCGAAAAGTCAGCGACAAAGGCATCCATGGCATTCGCGTCCACCCGCTCCGCAAAACAGCGCTTTGCTGCACCTGCCATATCAAAAAAGATCAGCGTGCCGTAACAATCAAAAGTGATGAATTTGGGTTTAAACAGTGCCATGGAATTAACCTCGTTATTGTCAGGTGTGGTGCTTAAAAATCGATAAGTACGCTTTTCTGGCGCTGGCAGGCCTGGAACGCCTGGCGTCCCAAATCTTTACCAATACCCGAGCCCAGAAAACCGCCGGTTGGAATGATGAAATCGCCGGACCGTCCATAGCGATTGACCCACACGGTACCGGCGTCAATCGCCCGTATCGCCCGCATGGCCCGTGGCAGGCTCAGCGTATGCACACCGGCACACAGGCCGTACGTATCATGTGCTGCCAGCGCCAGCCCCTGCTCTTCATCATCGAAGGTCTGAATGGTCAGTACCGGACCAAAAATTTCCTGCTGTACCGCCGGATTATCCTGCTTCACCTGGCTTAACAGCGTGGGTTGCCAGAACCAGCCCTCATCGGTATCCGCGAAGCGTTCGCCGCCCACCAGCACCTCAGCGCCCTGCGCTTTGGCATCTTCAATGACCGAACGCACTTTATTGCCCTGGCGCGCATCAATCAGCGGTGCATAACGCGAGGTGTCCTGCCATGTAACGCCTGGCCTGGCCTCACGACATAACGCCGCCAGCCGTTCCGTCAGCGCATCGGCAATGCCGCGCTGCACGATTAAGCGCGTACCCGCAACGCAGGCCTGGCCGCCATTTGCGGTGAAGCCGCGCAGAATACGCTGCGCCAGCACCTCAATATCCCCTGCATCATCGAAAACCAGTTGGGGGCTTTTACCGCCCAGCTCCAGCGTAACGGGCTTCATGCCAAACTGTGCGGCATCGCTCATGATGCGCGCGCCGGTCAGGGTGGAACCGGTGAAAGACACTTTGCGCACGCGCGGATGTCTGACGAGCGCGCTGCCCGTTACCGCCCCGCTGCCCTGCACGATATTCAGGATGCCTGCGGGTAAACCAGCCTGAACCGCCAGCTCTGCCATGCGCACGGTAGAAAGCGGCGTGAGTTCAGAGGGTTTCAGCACCACCGCATTTCCTGCCGCCAGGGCCGGCCCGCATTTCCACGAGGCCATCGACAGGGGGAAATTCCAGGGCGTAATCGCCCCGATCACGCCATAGGGTTCGGCAATCAGCATTCCCAGGCTGCTATCCCGCGTGGGAAACAGGTCACCGCTGTATTTGTCAGCACATTCGGCATAGAAACGAATGGCTTCGGCGGTGAAGGGAATTTCATGCTGCACCACGTCGGCGATCGGACGCGTTGAGCCAAGTGCTTCAAGCTGGGCCAGCAGCAGATCCTGTTCGATTAAGTCCGCCCAGCGGCGCAAAACCCGACCGCGTTCACGGGGGGAACAACCTGACCAGCCGCTGGTTTTTAGTGCCTGATGCGCCGTCATCACGGCACGATCAACATCGTCCGCCTGCGCTTCATGCAGGGTGGCAAAAACACGACCATCTGAGGGGCGTTTAACGGCAAAAGATTCGCCTTGTGTTTGCACATGTTTCCCGCCGATATAATGGCCTAACGGGAGTGGCACGCTTTCCGGGTCGAAACTCAACATGGAAGAATCCTTATTTGTTACACCCATCACACTCTGGATTGGTTAAATTTCGGCAATGCTTTTCTGAATAAGTAATTAGGTAATGCAGAAAGTATGCCAGCCGTTAAAAAAATAAAAATGCGTTTAAAACGACGCAAAAAAATTTTTCTGCCGTATTAATGACGGATTTATTGCGGAATTGCCGAAGCGTTAAACAGATGATTTACCTCACAAAAAACCCGCCTTGCTTTGGTGCACTGCGCATGAAACTTGCACTAAAAAGGAGAAAAGGCGCAAAAACCAGATCTGACGCACAAAAAAAAGCGCCAGCATAACGATTATGCTGGCGCCTGAATTCAGGTATTACGTCTTAAATTACAAACTGCCGAGATGGAATGTTTTTTGTTCCAGATATTCATCAATTCCGTAACGTGAACCTTCACGACCGATTCCCGATAATTTAACGCCGCCAAAGGGCGCCACTTCTAAAGAGATTACGCCCGTATTAAATCCTACCATGCCAAATTCCAGCGCTTCCGCTACCCGCCAGGCGCGTCGAATATTCTCCGTAAAGAAATACGCGCCCAGGCCATAAGGCGTGTCGTTCGCCATCGCCAATGCCTGCGCCTCATCGTCAAACACAAACAGTGGTGCCACCGGGCCAAAGGTCTCTTCCTGCGCAATGCGCATCTCACTCGTCACCTGCCCCAGAACGGTAGGCTGAACCCAGGTTCCCGCTCCGCTGCTGATGCCGCCCGTTAACAGCGTCGCCCCTTTCTGTAAGGCATCGTCGATATGTGCATTGACCTTTTCAACCGCGGCGGTATTGATCAGGGGCCCGAGGGTGCTACCGGCCGCAAATCCGTCGCCCACCTTGAGGGTGGCCACGGCTTCCAGTAAGCGGGCGGAAAAGCGTTCATAGATGTTGCGCTGTACCAGAATCCGGTTGGCGCAGACACAGGTTTGCCCGGCGTTACGGAATTTGCTGGTCATGACGCCAGCCACCGCGATCTCAATATCGGCGTCATCGAAAACGATTAACGGCGCGTTGCCGCCCAATTCCAGACTCAACCGTTTTACGCTGTCGGCACATTGTTTCATCAGTAACTGACCCACACGGGTTGAGCCGGTGAATGAAATTTTACGCACCAGGCGGCTTTCGGTCAGTGCGGCGCCAATTTCCGTCGGCATACCGGTGACCACCTGCAAAACACCGGACGGAAAGCCGGCGCGCTCTGCCAGAACCGCTAGCGCCAGGGCAGACAGCGGCGTCAGGTCAGAAGGTTTAACGATAATCGGACAACCCGCCGCCAGCGCAGGCGCCACCTTGCGGGTAATCATGGCAATGGGAAAATTCCACGGCGTAATGGCTGCCGCTACGCCGACCGGCTGTTTTAACACGATGATTCTGCGGTCGGACGTGGGCGCGGGAATGGTATCGCCGTAAATGCGACGCGCCTCTTCGGCAAACCACTTAACGAAACTGGCACCGTACAGGACTTCGCCTCTGGCTTCCGCCAGCGGTTTGCCCTGCTCGGCCGTCATGATGATGGCAAGATCGTCGGCGTTATCGACAATCAACTGATACCACTTTTCCAGCAGTGCGGCGCGTGTGGCATTGGGTGTTTTGGCCCAGTCATGGCGTACCGACTCCGCATGATCGATCGCCGCCTCGGTTTCTTTCCGCCCCAGCGCCGGAACCGTCGCCAGCGTCTCACCGGTTGCCGGATCGATAACCGGCAGCGTTTCGCCCTGATAACCGTTCTGCCATTGACCCGCAAACAGCGCCTGCTGACGCAACAGCGTGTGATCTTTTAGTTGTATACGTGACATCGCATCCCCCTTTGTTCAGATCTTTCCACTTTATCGGGAGGGGAGAAGCGCAGGATGTTGTTATTGCCGGCCAGAAAGCGTTCGCTGTGAGGATTTACGGCAGAAAAAAAATTTTATGCCGTTGCGCCAGGGCGCTGGATGTCCGGGGTCACTAAATCTGAAAATCGATGACCGGCTCATCGTCACCCGCGGAGGACAGTGCCTGCTCTTTAATCTCTTCAAGCGATAAGTTGGCGTTGCACAGCTCCAGAAATTGCCAGACATAGTTGCGCTGCAGTTGGCCCCGTTTCAGCCCCAGCCACACGGTATTAGCCTCAAACAGATGCGTGGCATCCAGCCTGACCAGTTCACCGCCCGGTTCGGTTTCACAAGCCTGATCGGCCAGAATACCGACACCAAGGCCAAGTTTGACATAGGTTTTCACCACATCGGAATCCTGTGCGCTGAGCACGATGTCCGGCTTTAAGCCTGCCCCCTGGAAGGCCCGGTCCACACGTGAACGCCCGGTAATCCCCTGGCGATAAGTAATGAGCGGATGGTGACTGAGCGCATTGAGCGATACCGGCTGTTGCTGCACCAGCTCGTGATCGTGCGGCACCAGCAGGGCATGATGCCAGCTAAACCACGGAAACGCCGCCAGGCTGCTGTTATTCACCAGCATCTCACTGGCAATTCCGACATCCACCTCGCCTGCCAGCAGCATGTTCACAATTTCCTGCGGTGAGCCCTGGTTCAGTTCAAGCCTGACGTTGGGATAAAGCTGGCGAAACGCCTTGATGACGGGCGGCAGACTGTAACGCGCCTGCGTATGCGTGGTGGCGATGGAAAGGATACCGCTGGATTCATTGGTAAACACGTCTGCCAGACGGCGGACTTTACCGGCTTCGTCCAGAATGCGCTCCGCAATGGTTAATAGCGCTTTCCCGGGCTCTGTCATGCCAAGCAGCCGCTTGCCGCGCCGGATAAAGATTTCAACCCCAAGCTCATCTTCCAGATCGCGAATATGGCGACTGACGCCCGATTGCGAAGTAAATAGCGTGCTTGCGACCTCGGTAAGGTTGAACTCCCGTCGTGCCGCTTCGCGGATAATTTTAAGTTGCTGGAAATTCACACTATTTACCTCTCTTTACACAATCTGATAAACAGAGGGTAAAAAGGATTTTCGATAACTGGAAATACTAAAAAAGTTTTATTTATGCATTTGAAGCATATAGAACAGGGCGGGAGACGTTGAGCTGCATTCTGATGGACAGTCACAGAAAGGGCAGCGGCGCGATATCTACGCGCCCTGCTTCAGAGAAAGTGGGTCAGGACAGGCGTTCTAGCTGACCAGGGTGAGTTCCCGTTTTTCCGTCAGCGGTTTGTTCAGCAGCGACAGCAGGATATTTTTAACGGCCTGCGCCGGGGGCGATAAAGGTAACCGATGTGAAAGGTTGAGCGATAACGGCAGGCTGATCGTCGGGCTGGTAATACGCGCCATCCATGCCTGGGTGGATCCCACCAGCGCCCGGGCGGCGGATTCCGGCAATACAGTGACGCCCATCCCGCTGGATATCGCGGCGGTCAGCGTGGAAAGCGACTCTATTTCACCAATAATACGCGCACTCAGGCGGCGCAGTGAAAATGCCTCGTCAACGCGCTGACGCACGGCACTGTAATCGCGTGGCAAAAACAGGCTCATCTGTGCCACTTCAGCCAGATCCACATTGGTACCCGGACAGGCAGTGGTGCCGACCAGATACAGATCTTCTTTGAGCAGCGGTAGACTGTTGATCCCTGCCGTCGGCGCACGGTCATACAGCACGGCCATATCCAGCTGCCCGCTAATAATGTTTTCATTCAGGGCGCTGCTGCTGTTTTCATGCAGATAAACAATGATATCCGGATACTGTTCCCGTACCGTTTGCAGCAATGGCATCGTCAGCGAGGAGGCGGCCGTTCCGGGAGCCAGTCCAATGGAAACCTGCCCTTTCACCACTTCACCGGCATTCATCACCGCTGACTGTGCCAGCTCACACTGTCGCAGAATAACGCGCGCATGGCTGTAGAGTAATTTTCCGGCTTCCGTAGGTGTTACGCCGCGTTTGGTGCGATTCAGAAGCTGCTGCTCCAGCTCACCTTCAAGCGTAGCAACCTGCTGGCTTAACGCAGGCTGGGCAATATGCAGCACTTCTGCTGCCCGCGTCAGGCTACCGATATCGACGATTTTCACAAAGTATTTCAGCCGTCTTAAATTCATCTTGCCTCCGTTGCTACGTCAAGGTTTCTGGCTGATCCGTATCAACCAGCCTGTATACAGATGAATTGCAATATGCAGACCAGGTTTATTCAGATCGCGAAACATGTCGGGAAATAATTGCTAAGCATCAGAATAAACAGCGTTTCTCTGTACCTCCAAAGAGGTAAGTCGGGGAGCACCGCCGCATTCAGGCGGCGACACAGGGTGAGCTGCACCTCAATAGTGCGAAACATGTCAAACCAGCGTGCAGCGTCGGCCCTGTGCCAGCAAAGGTTATCGACGTGCCAGCGTCCGGCTCGGTTATGCAGGAGAAAAAGCAGAAAGAGAGTGAGATGCGTGGCTGCGTTGCTGCGTTGCTGCGTTGCTGCGTTGCTGCGTTGCTGCGTTGCTGCGTTGCTGCGTTGCTGCGTAAAAGTCTAAGACTGTTGGCTGAGGAGAAACAGGTTTATTGCGTGAGCGGTTGATCGATTCGAAACGTCTTCCCACCTGTAACGCTCAATACGCTAACGGTTTTTTAAAAGGTCAGAAAGGCGACTACGCAAACGCATGTATTTTGTAGCAAGGCGGCGATTCTCTGGCACCAGAGAAAACCCCCACGGGATTCCGTTTAAACGCTTTTTGGATTTGCTGTCTTTTGTTCACCCCAGCCAGCGAAGTGCGAATACGCAAACGCATTTGTGTTGTAGCAAGGCGGCGCCAGGCGCTTAGGCCCAGGAGCATAGTAAACTATGTGACTGGGATAAGCGCCTGGTGCCAACGCCGCTACGGCGCAAAGGCGGCAGCGTATTTTAGCGTTTAGCGCGATTGCGTCGCATATCGATGGTAACTGCGGCAACAATGATGATGCCTTTGATGATGTCCTGGATATAGGCATCCACCCCAACAAAGGTGAATCCGCTTTTAATCAGACCAAGAATTACCGCACCAATCAGCGTGCCGGTAATACGGCCCACACCACCCATCAGGCTGCTGCCGCCGATCACCGCTGCGGCAATCGCATCCAGTTCATAGCCCACGCCCATGCTTGACTGGCCGCTGCTGACGCGTGCCGCCAGCACTACGCCCGCCAGGCCTGACAGCGCACCCGCAATGGTGTAAACGATGATCAGGTATTTGTTGACGTTAATGCCGGACACTTTGGCCGACGTCATATTGCCGCCGATGGCATAAACATATTTGCCATAACGGGTATGTTTCAGCGCAACGTGAAACACCAGCGCCACAACCAGAAAAATCACCACCGGCATGGCGCCCTGACCAATAGAGGTGAATCCATCGGACAGAAAACTGATGGGGTTACCCTGGGTGTAATACTGCGCCAGACCGCGCGCAGAAACCATCATGCCCAGTGTGGCAATAAAAGGTGGGATGCCGGTGCGGGTAATCAATACGCCATTGATCAACCCGCACAGTAAACCGACGCCAATGCCGGCAGCAATCGGCACGGCCGCAGGCATATTCACCAGGGATGGAAACATCGGCGTCAGCGTATCTGAGGTTTGCGCCAGGCTGGCAGCCACCACCGCAGTCAACGCAATCACCGAACCGGAAGAGAGATCGATACCGGTCGTAATGATCACCTGGGTTACACCGACGGCGATGATACCGATGATAGCGACCTGCAATACGATTAAAATCAGGCGGTTCGTGTTCATCAGGAACGACTGATCGCGAACATACCAGCCAAAAATTTCAAAAATTAAGGCAATCCCCACCATTACCACAAAGATGCCGGTATCCTTTGGAACCCGGTGACGCAGGCTTGCCAGGAAAGAGGGTTGTTGCTGAGAAGCCTGAGCGGCCGTGGCTTTCATATTACTCATCGTGGTTTCGCGCCTCATTCGGATGCTAACGACAAAATAGTTTCCTGATCGGCCTCTTCTTTATCGAGGATGCCGGTAATGCGCCCACCATGCATCACCATGATGCGGTCACTCATGCCCAGAATTTCAGGCAGCTCTGAGGACACCATAATGATGGCAACGCCACGGTTGGCAAGCTCACTAATCAAACGATAAATTTCTGCTTTTGCCCCAACATCAATGCCGCGCGTCGGCTCATCCAGGATCAGGATTTTCGGTTGAGCCAATAGCCAGCGGGCGATAAGCACTTTCTGCTGATTGCCGCCGCTCAGGTTATTGATGATTTGATCCATGGTAGGGGTTTTAATATTCAGACGGCGAATTTGATCCATGCAGTCCTGAGCCATTTTGACATGGCTGACAAAGCCGCTTTTGCCGCTGTATTCCGGCATGTTGACAATGCTCATGTTCTCCAGCACCGACAACACCAAAAACAATCCTGACTTTTTACGATCTTCAGTCAAAAATGCCATGCCCTTTTCGATGGCGACCGACGGTGAGTCAATATTCGCCGGGATGCCGTCAATCAGAATTTCGCCGCTGTCAAAATGCGTCATGCCAAACAGGCTTTCCATCACTTCGCTGCGCCCGGCTCCGACCAGGCCTGCCACACCGAGAATTTCTCCCCGGCGCACACCGAAACTGACGTCGGTGAAGCGGTCTTTGCAGCTCAGATGACGAACGGTCAGCACCTCTTCCCCGATGGCATTGTTGAATTTAGGGAAAAGCTGTGTCAGCTCACGCCCGACCATTTTAGTGATCAGAGACTGGCGCGTGAACGCACTGGTGCTGTCGCTGCCCACCCAACTGCCGTCACGAAACACGCTGATCTCATCCGTGATGGAAAAGATCTCATCCATTTTGTGACTGATATAAACGATGGCTTTACCCTGTTCGCGCAGATCGCGAATGATGGTAAATAAATGTGCGACTTCGGTTTCCGTCAACGCGGAGGTGGGCTCATCCATAATGACAATGTCGGCATCCCAGGACACCGCTTTGGCGATTTCCACCATCTGCTGTGAGGCGATGCTCAGTTCGCCTACCATGCGGTCGGCTTTCAGTTTGATATTGAGCCGGTTAAGCAGCGCCTGCGTGTCTTTATTTAGCCGGGCATGATCGACAAAACCAAATTTCATCGGCTCCCGACCCAGCCAGATATTCTCGGCCACGGTCATGTGCGGCACCAGATTCAGCTCCTGGTGGATCATTGACACACCCGAACGTAACGCATCCATGGTGTCCCTGAACTGCACTGGCTCCCCTTTAATCTTGATGGTGCCCTGATCGGGACGGTAAATCCCGATCAGGCACTTCATTAAAGTGGATTTGCCCGCGCCATTTTCACCCATCAAAGCATGTACCGTTCCAGAGCGGACGCGCAGCGACACATTGTCCAGTGCCTTCACACCCGGAAAGAACTTGCTGATGCCTTCGGCTTCAAGCGCAAAAGCGGTCATACATCACCTCCGTACTACGGGTTCAGACGTTTATTTTTGGTTCATGCTGGTATATTTGGTGTAGTTGTCTTTGGTGATCAGCTGGAATGGGATATCAACAATCTTCTGCACTTTTTCACCGTTTGCCAGTTTGATTGCGGTCTGAACAGCGCCTTCACCCTGCCCTTTTGCATCCTGGAATACGCTGGCCACCATCTTGCCGTTCTTGATCATCTGCAACGCATCCGGTGTGCCATCCACGCCTGCCACCAGAATGTGTTTATCGTTCTTGCCTAATGCCTGAATGGCACCAATCGCCATTTCATCATTGTTTGACGCGATGGCATTGATATCATCGCCAGCGGTCATCCAGTTGCTCACGACATCTACCGCATCGTTGCGGCTGAATTTCGCCGTCTGCTTTTGCACCACTTTAATATTCGGGTATTTCGCCACTACGGCTTCCACGCCTTTGGTGCGTTCACGGGTCGATTCGTTAGCCAGATCACCTAATAAAATGGCAACGTTGCCCTTGCCGTTCATCGCCTTCGCCAGGGCTTCCATCTGCAGACGGCCCGCCAGTTCAGAGTCAGAGCCCACAAACGCCATTTTGTCTCCTAGCTGGGCCTGGGGTTTACGGTTAACAAATACCAACGCCACACCGGCCTTGGACGCCTGATCGATAATGGGTTTTACAGCGTCAGTGTCGACGGGGTTAACAATGATGGCGTCAACGCCCTGTCCAATAAAGTTCTGTACCTGCTGGAGCTGCTGGGCCACATCGCCTTTGGCATCTTCGATCTGGCCTTTGACGCCATCTTTTTTCATCTCATTTTGTACAGCGTTACGCACAATCGTCAGAAAGTTGTCATCAAACACCGCCATAGAAACACCCACGGAAATATCTTTCGCCATCGCAGCGGCGGGCAACATGCAGGCTAACAGTGAGGCAACAATCGTTTTTTTGATGTTCATAGGGACCCTTCTTATTTGTTAACTTGCTAGCGATTTACGTTTTGAATGAAAAATATCTTTTACATTCACACCGCCTCGCCGGCGTTTTTATGGAAAATTTGAGGTAAGACGACTACGTTGATGCTTTTGCTAAAATCACCACTGCTTTTCTTATCCGCATGATTTTACTTAACATGCTGACGGTATCGTCCTGGCGCTGGTACGTCCATCCCACTTTCAGGCACCAAGCAGTTTTTTTATTCCATATATTTCTTTTTTGAAATTTTTATCATAAAAGCACTGAAACAAGCGTTTTGATATCGTCAAATAACAAAACTTTGACATGCGTCTAACATCTACTGAGAAATGGCGTTAAAGTGAGATCCTGTTAGCAGTTTGAAAAGCAAGCGAATGTGTCTGATATTCACCAATGCGCTGCTTTTACGAGCACTTAAACGCAAACCATGAAAGAGGGCTTTGACATCCCTAACCGGCGCCGCTACTATTCGCCCCGTTCTGACAATTCCTCTGTAGTTCAGTCGGTAGAACGGCGGACTGTTAATCCGTATGTCACTGGTTCGAGTCCAGTCAGAGGAGCCAAATTCTTGTTTTCAGGCATGCTTTAAAGCCTTTCAATCCGGTTTTATTACGTCTGCGTGAGAAATTTTTCCGATGCGTAGTGGGGTTAACCTGCGCATTCGGCAAAACAGCAAGTCTGATTGGCATCATTCCCGCTCGATAATAGCGTCATAAATCTGTTCCCCAGCCCTACGTGAAAAGCCTCAGCATCCCCCTTGTGATCGCCTTTTATACTGACTGATACACAGCGTCTTTCTCTGCTTGTCCATCCTGACGGTTCACGCCGCTGTCCTCTCCGAGAGCGCCTCGACCAAAAAGAATCCCGCATTGCATCAGGTGCCCGTCACTGACTCCGTCTGCCATCCGCGCGACGCTATGCGTAACTGGCTGAAAAAGAAGATCAATCCCGCATAACCGCACTAAACTGGAAAAGTTGGTTCAGATTCCGACCTGCAGGCTGGCGCAGTAACAGGAGGTATCCTGTTGAAAGCTGGGTTTTTCCGCGCTGTTCTGCGCCCGGTTTGGCTAACGTCTACACGGCCAAGGCTTTTTGTTTGTGAAGCGTGGCGCTGTCCGCGACAGCATTGGGCAAGGAAGCGCTACCCATAGCGCTGGCGTGGTCAGGTATGTTTACAGGCAACAGAAGTCTTGAGTCATGTGTTGATATAAAAATAATGGCTTTTATGGCGTCAGCTCCTGCCGATATCCCCTCCGTCTTAAAAAAGCGTCGTTCTGCGGTTTCTGAAAAGGACACTTAGGTTCACTCGTTCTTTGCCGAAAACAACATGGGTACGACAACACCATAACCGGAGAGAATGATGAAGGTATCGACACGACTGTCTGCTGGCTTTGCTTTTTTGATACTGCTTTTCGTCATCAGTTCAGCGGTTGCAATCAGCAATCTGCTTGAGACGCGTCAGAATATTGATGAGATCGTCAACACCAACCTTAAAAAAGTGACTTTGTCTAATGATGCAGGTACGGCGCTGAGAAACATGCTTGTTGAGGTGAGAAACATGGCGCTCTTCTCTGATCAAAAAGCAATTGAGAATGAGTGGGGCCGCTTTGAAACTCAGAAAGGGGTTTATACCCAGAAACGCACTGAGCTTGCATCCATGATCGAACGCGACCACAACCAGCAGGAAATTGGTCTACTCAGGAAAGTACAGCAGAATGAACAGGCCGCGCTCACGACACTCGCGACGGCGGCAAACATGGGCAGGCAGAGACAACTGAATGGCCTCGCAGATTATCTGACCAACGTTGTTCGTCCCCCTCAGCAAATCCTTATCTCCAGTCTCAACGAACTCACGGACATGCAGCGTGCCTTTGCTGAAAACACCGCCGTGGAAAGTAACGCATCCGCCAGCCGCGTTATCAAAACCTTTATTGTTCTCATCATTGCAACCGTCATTTCCGGCGCCCTGATTTGTCTCGTCATCAGCAGGAAGCTGATGCGCCAACTGGGCGGTGAACCTGCACAGGCTCAGGCGCTGGCCGCGACCATCGCTTCCGGGGACCTCACCTCCACCGTGCTGCTGCGTCGCAACGACACCAGCAGCCTGCTCGCCTCACTGGACAGCATGCAGGCCAGGCTGCGCGGCCTGGTATCGCAGATAAAGGATGCTTCCACTTCCGTGGCGCTGGCGGCCGACGAAATCGCCCAGGGCAACACCGAGCTGTCGTCACGAACCGAGCAGCAGGCCGCCGCCCTGCAGGAAACCGCTGCCAGCATGGAGCAGTTGACCGCCACGGTGAAGAGCAACACCGCTGGCGCGCAGCAAACCGCTGAATCGGCCCGCGATACGGCCCGCCTGGCCCGTTCGGGTGAGGCCGACGTGCAGCGGATGTCTGGCACGATGCAGGATATTTCCGTCAGTGCCGCTAAAGTCCGGGACATTACCTCGGTCATTGAAAGCATCGCGTTTCAGACCAACATCCTGGCCCTGAACGCCGCGGTGGAGGCGGCGCGCGCCGGCGAGGAAGGCCGCGGTTTTGCCGTGGTGGCCGGTGAGGTGCGCACGCTGGCGCAGCGTAGCGCCACGGCGGCCCGCGATATCAAAGTCCTGATTGAACAGGCCGTTGAGCAAGTGGAAAGTGGCGTTGCCGTGGCCTCCTCGACCGGGCAGAGCATCATCAAAATTGTAGGGATGGTCGGCGAGCTGGCGGAGGCCATGGACTCCCTCTCTCTGACGTCCTCCGAGCAGATGCAGGGGATTTCACAGGTCAGCGTGGCGGTGAGTCAGATGGACGGCGTGACGCAGAACAATGCGGCGCTGGTCGAGGAGTCGTCTTCAGCCTCGCGTTCGCTGTCTGAACAGGCGCAGGCGCTGCGCGGTATGGTAGCGGCGTTTCATGTCTGAAAACGGGTTGTGGGTTCATGGTGAAGCATATTTTCTGTTTTCGTAGCGCATCCCGGTTCAACGGGTGCCGGCACAGGAATAAAGCCCTGATCCACAGCACAGAAAATCACAGGGTTCAGGCTGGCATTGCTGCCGTTGTTGCGCACGTATGACAACAATCGCCACACCCGGAGTAGCCCCCCTTTCACGCGCTCCCGCCTGCTTTTTACAATGGCATTACACAGCGAATCTCGATGAGGTTCGCTGTTCACTGACGCCTCAACGTCGGAAAAAAGAGGATGCTCCCCGCAAGCCTTCGTCTGCATGGGGTTAAAACTCGACGACAATATTGCCTTTGGGAATGCTACAGCACGACAAAATATAGCCCTCTTCTACGTCCTCATCGGTGATGCCGCCGTTGTGGTTCATCTCCACTTCCCCTTCCAGGCATTTCACCTTGCAGGTGCCGAAGATGCCCATACCGCACGCCTTGGGAATATGCAGCCCCAGCTTGAGGCGTCAGCCAGTGACGTTTTCTTCGCGTTTACAATAGCTCCGGCCACGTCATAATCAGTTTTGCCTGCACAGGCTCGGCCAGCAGGCTGGGATCGGGCTGCCAGCTGTCCCAGTCGCGAAATGCGCTGAAATCAAGCCCGGTCAGGGTTTCCAGTGAACGAACCGCCACGCGATATTCATCCACCTGCGGCACCGCTTCCGGTTGTAAAAGCGGCAACACGCGGCGAGGCTCATCCAGCAGCTTATCCTGACTGACCAGCAGTGCGGTGGCCTGCGGCGTGCCCTGTGGACCGATGCGCAGAACGACCTTCCAGAACAGCAGCGGGACCTGCAAATCCCCGTACTGCCGATGTTGATCGTTCAGTACCGGGCCGGTCAGTACACTAATTTGCTGTTTGGTTTTTAACACACCATATTCCAGGATATAGCGCTCAACCCCTTGCCAGTACTGCACGCTCTGGTTAAAGCGAAAATGCTGCGGGGAACAATTAGTGAAGTGGAACGTGTCTTTATTGGCGCGCACCGCCTCAGCCGCCGTGCCCCAGGTGGGATCGCTGCGGCGGGTGAGATGACCGCGATCGAACCAGCGACTGAACGCGCTATAAAACGACTGACCCGTAACATAGCGGCTGTCGATGCGGCTGTCTTCATACCAGCGGTCACCTTCGGGCAACAGCGAAGGTTGCCCACTGCCGCGGTCAATGTTGATATAGCGTGCCCCATCGATATTGGTGGCGGTAAAAAAAGCCAGCCGTCGTTCGGCATTCATCAGCAGAGAAAAGTGCTCGTAATTCAGCCTGGCATCAGCGCCGTTGCGCCCGTCACGCAGAGGGGCGACTTCCCCTGCACGCGGCGCGATAATCTGTGCCATATCGACAGGATTGTCCGCCAGAAAGTCTGCCTGAAAACCGTCGCGATTAGCGTAGTTTTCATCTGGCGCGGCGGCACTGGACTCAGGCAGTAGCGGTGCATTATCGGCCGTGAGCGCCTGCATCAGGATTGCCTGCCCATGCGGGGACAGCGCTGGCAACTCGCCCTTCAGCCAGTCGGTGAGCGCACTCATGCGAATGCCTTCGTTAACCCATTTTCCGCTGTCTTCTGTGGCGCCATGATGAAGGGCCACCAGCTGCCAGCCGTCGTTGAAGACCGGTGCACCTGACGAGCCGCCTTCACTGTCGGCCTCATAGTGCAGAAACTGTTCGTGACGTGCTAACAGGGCATTGTTGCGCAGCGTGATTTGCTGTGGCGCACCACCCGGATGATGGATGAGATTGAGGCTGATGCCCAGCGCATGTTTATCATTACGATCGTTAAGTGCCAGCGGCAGCGGTTGCTCACCGCTGTCGGTAAGCGCCTCGCCAAGCGCTATTAACGTACAGTCGAACGCCTCCGTTGGGCTGGAAAGCCAGAAGCTGTCGGCATCCACCGCATAAAGACGTCCTGGAAGAATTTCGCCGGATTCGCCCTGGCGATAACCGAACTGCAGCGTGATGCGCCCCGAAATGGCGGCTTCAGGCAGCACGTGATGATTCGTGACGAAGAGGTTGCCATAGGTCAGAAATCCACTTCCCTTAGGTATGCCATCTTCTCTGACCAGCGCGACGGCGCGGGCTGCGCGTAACCCCTGCTGTAAAAATGACACCGGCAGCAAGTCGTTAGCGCCCATAATGACGCTCTGGCGTGCCCGCTGTTGAAACGCATAGCGCTGCGCTCGTCGTGAGTCCGGTTCCGCCTGCTGGCCCTGGCTGAGCGCAGTGCGCGTCTGCTGCCGTTGCCCGGCCGTAATCGCCAGCCTTGAGGCTATCTGCGCTTTCAGTTGCTCGTTCATTCGCATCTCCATGGTTGGGTTTGCTCTCTTTAACCATAGCCGTTTATCACGAAACAGGCGGCACATTGCGGCGCTGCGACACAGTGGCTAACCTGCAGAAAACATCGTATAAGACCGTTTGAGCGTCTTAAACTGGCCTTTCCTGACGATTTGAACGGCCCTGCCATGCGGTAAACTGTGGATGAAACAACCAGGCTGCTGAATCCTTCAGCAAACGATCCGAAAGCGGGTAAAACCGCTTTGACTCAGCATGCCGACTCCATTACTATGCGCCCTGTAGCACGATTCCTCTGTAGTTCAGTCGGTAGAACGGCGGACTGTTAATCCGTATGTCACTGGTTCGAGTCCAGTCAGAGGAGCCAGATTTAAAGAAGCCCGCTCAGGGAAACCTGAGCGGGCTTTTTGTTGATCTTTATACTCTCCAGTCGCCTCTGAACGACGATTGCTGCCAACATCAGGTTCCCAGAACAAGCCAGTACACCCTTCGCTTTTTCCCATTTGATCCATGCACATGACCAACTGATTACTGAATATAAATTATCCGTTCATCAACGGTTTATAGACCGAAATATAAACCGGGTGCTAGTGTTTCGCTCTATAATAAAAAACGTCCCCCTAAGAGGCTATGGATGAGAAATCCCATTCTGTATTTTGCTTTAACCATGATGTTGACAGGATGTGTAGCACGCTCCCATGAACCCGATCCCCTCCAAGTGCAGCTCGCCAACTACGGTACGCTGCCAGACACTTATAAAACGGATGTCAGAAATACGTTTTATTATCACCTGAAAGATCCTTACAGCGCGCATTATCGCTTTTTTAAACCTTTTAAAGGGTATACCTGGGTAATGAATGTGCCCGAGGATAAAGAAGAACTGATGTTTGGCTGGGTCATCCCGGGCGTGATTAACGCAAAAAACAGTTTTGGCGCCTATGTTGGCGCGCGCAGATTCGTGGTGATTTATTCAAATGGTCACTATCACAATCTTTACTACATGAAAGGCAAGAAAAAAATCGGGCGGGCCATTTAAAACAGCCCGCGATTTTCCGAGCCTTTAACACGTCATCGTCAATGGCGTATTTAAATGACAAAGGCAGGTGATATCGCGTTGTGAGTTTGCAATGATGATATTCGCCTGCCTGTCGTAGAAACGCGCTAGCCGTATTCAAATCCCTAAAGGGCGAACGTCTTTTACCGGCCTTTAGGGTGCAAAAACCGGACATTATAACTCACCGGCTAAAACAGACCTGCACGTTAAGCGCCGTGTCGCAATATCGCATTAAAATAACAAAGGCCTTCTGACAAACACGGCATAAGCGTGAGCCAATCATCTCATCGGGGGTTTTTAACCGGATAGGCCGTCAGCGGTTTAATCTCTTTCAAAACAAACATACTTTGCATCTCTTTAATGCGCGGCAGCCTGCGCACCACCGACATGGCAAACTCGGCGTAAGAGTCGAGGTCGGTTGCCACCACCTGTAACAAAAAATCGGCATCGCCGCCGATACTGTAGCAGGCCACAACATCCTCCAGCGCGGTCACCTGCTGCTCAAACTTTTCCGCTTCAGCTTCGCTGTGGCAGTCAATGACCACCCGAATAAAAACCATAACGCCCGAGCCGGTTTTCTTACGGTCCAGCACTGCCCGATAGCCCTTGATCACGCCCTGCTCTTCCAGTTTGCGGACTTTGCGCCAGCAGGGCGAGGCAGACATACCGATCTTATCGGCAAGCTCCTGATTGGTCATCCGGGCATCATCCTGCAAGATGCTTAAAATTTTCACCTCTGTCTTATCAAGCGGCATATCAGTCATATCCTTTCTGTTTAACCTATTTTACAGGCAAATTATTGCCATAATTACGGCACAGAAGCGAGATTCAGACAACGTATTTCTGCCCAGCTCAGGCATACTTTAATCAGGCTGTATTGCGCAGCAGAGGAATGGCATTAAACGGCACAGAGCAGGTTCTTATGCTCAGAAGCGGGATGAGCAAGCGGCATCGCATTCTTTCCAGAATGCACGCTCTGTTAACGCAATCACGCCTGTAAACAACGTTCTTATCCCTATTGAATGAAGGAAACATCATGTCGCTTCAAACTGAATTACTGCCTTATATTTTGGCGCTGGGACTGGCCGCCGCGATTCCGGGCCCCGGGATGACGACGATCGTTGCGCGTAGCATCAATGGGGGTTCCCTGGCAGGCTTTGCTGCGCTTATCGGCGTGATAATGGGCGATGTGTTTTATTTAACCCTGGCCGTATTTGGTCTGGGCATTGTGGCCAAGACCTACACCGCGCTCTTTACGTTGATTAACTGGGCGGCGGCGCTTTATTTGGGCTATCTGGCCTGGCAGTTCTGGTCTTATCAACCCCGTGCTATCAGCATTGACCAGAAGGTTACCCGTCAGCAACTGGTCTCCGCCTGGCTGTCGGGGCTGAGTATTACGCTGGGCAACCCCAAAACGATTGCCTTTTATCTGGCAATACTGCCGCTCGTTATTTCCCTGGAGGCAATTTCACTGAAATTCTGGGGTGCCGTACTGGTTCCCGTTACCGCTGCCGTATTACTGGCCGTGGGCGCGATGTTTATTTTGGCGGCGGTGAAAGTCCGCGTGTTTCTGACCCGCCCGCGCTCGCTGCGGATCATGTACCGGGTCGTGGGCGTGATGATGCTGCTGGCTGCCATGGGTATGATTGTTAAAACGCTGTAACTCGGCGAAATAACAGGTAGGTGACGGCTGCCTTGTGGATAACGGGGCTTCAGAACAGGCTGATTCATCCTGCTTAAAGGGGATTTTACTGCTGTATCCCCACCCGCATGGTTACGCTGTGGTAATATCGCCCCCTTACCTTCTCGTTACCTGGCAACCCACTGAGCACTATGACGGACACGACAAAACGCAAAAACGATCCTGAAGGGCTTAAAAAACGCATTCTGGCTGGCGCACTCAAAATCTTTGCTGAGTTCGGCATGCAGGGCGCCCGGCTGGAGCAGATCGCCGAGAGTGCTCAGACGACGAAACGCATGGTGGTCTACCACTTTGGCAATAAAGAGCAGCTCTATATTGATGTGCTGGAGCAGGTTTATCAGCAGATCAGGGAACATGAAACCGGCCTGAATCTGGCGGCAATGGAACCCGGACAGGCCATTACGAAACTGGTTGAGGCCAGCTTCGATTATCACGTTTCGCATCCTGATTTTATTCGGCTGATCTGCATGGAGAACCTCTCTCGCGGACGCTACATCTCACAATCCGTGCGGCTGAGCCAGCTTAACCGCAGCGCGCTGGATCTGCTGGATGACATCCTGACGCGCGGTCAGCAGCAGGGGCTGTTTATTCAGCCGCTGGACACGCTGGATGTACATCGCCTTATCAGTAGTATCTGCGTACATCAGGTTTCTAACCGGTTCACGTTTAATACGCTGTTCAGTCCGGACAAAAGTGAAGAGGATATTATCAGCCGCAATCGCCAGTTAGCGGTGACGGCCACGCTGCGTTATATCTGTCGGCATCAGTAGGCTCACAGGGCGTTGAAAGCGATAGTCTATGCTTAAGGGGTATTCTTAATATCACTTAAGTAAGGAAAGCAGTTTGAGCAAAGACGCCAACCTTTATCCGCTTCGCCAGACCCACCTTGATCCACAAGATGATGCAGTCTGGAACTGGGCGCAAAACGCACAGATTGGTACGCAGCAGCAGGTTAAACGCCCTGCTGACGAGGCCGCACTCCGGCAGTTACTGCGTGAGTCAAGCGGCAAAGTGCGCGTAACCGGTAAAACCTACTCCCCAGGCAGAATGCTGGCCGTGCACCCCGATGATTTGCTGCTGGATCTGAGTGCACTGTCCGGCCTGATCCGCAGTGATGCACACAGCGTCACGTTCGCCGGCGCGACCCCGCTGGAACAAATCTACAGTACCTTAACGGAAATGGATCGTATGCTCGCCTCCTCACCCGGCGTGATTTCGGTTCAGACGCTGGCTGGCGCGATGGCTACCGGCACTCACGGTCAGGGCCTGCACCAGAGTTCCATTGCCGATGAGGCTGAGCACATTCGCATGGTGCTGAGCGACGGCTCGGTCCGTGAGCTGTCACGTGGCGATGCAGATTTTCCTGCCGCACTGGTGTCGCTGGGCGTGCTGGGTATTGTGACCGAAGTGACCCTGCGCACGCAGCCGTTTCGTATTTTCACCTGCCATAAAAATGCGGTGTCGGCGGACAGCCTGGAAAGTGATTTGCTGCGCTGGAATGATGAATACGAACTCAGCAAAGCCTGGTGGTTTGTGGATGACAATTTTATCCACGTCTGGAATGCACATCAGGCCAGCGAGGAGGAGAGCCACCATTATGCGCAGAACGATCGTGAGGTGGTGGAACACGCCGATGAAGGCGACGACAGCCTCAACGACACGATCGATCAGACGCTGGAACACATGCATCGCGACACCCAAATTCACGGCAAGGGCGGCAAACAGTTCCGTACCGTAACGCGCTTTCGGGATTTTACCGATGTGACAGGCGACATCTATCAGCTGTTCTGTCGCGGTATCGCCGTGCCGCAGATCAACGTCGAAATTGGCGTACCGCTGGAAAAAACGCCAGCAGTCATCAGCAAAATCAAACGTTGGTACGCCGACAATCGCCCGCATATGCACTATCCCATCATCCTGCGTTGTACCGGTGCGTCATCGGCATGGCTCAGCCCGGCCTTTGACCAGCCCACCTGCTTCTTTGGCTTTGTGGTGTATTACGCGGATGACGGCTCCCTTTCAGAAGCGGGCCTGCACTTTTTAAGTGAGGTGGAGAAGCTGCTGGCAGAAGAAGGCGGTCGCCCTCACTGGGGCAAGTACTACGACGCCTCGCTGTACCGCTGGCAGGATCTCTACCCGCACTGGGCGTCCTTCCGTGCTCTGCGTGAGCAGTTCGATCCGCAAGGCCGTCTGAGCAACGACTACACCGCTGCACTGTTTAATCAATTCGATAAGGGATGATATGTTTGCCTGGGTAACCTTACTGACGCAACCGGATTATCTGGTCGGCGTAAAAGCGCTGCACCGTTCACTCACTCAAAGTCAAACGCGTTGGCCCCTGGTCGTGATGGCAACCGCTGCCATTGATGAGCAAGACTGCGCGATCCTGGAAGAGGAAGGCTGCGTAATCCACCGTGTGGAGGGGCTTTATCCGCACAGCGATTTGAACCCGCAGTATGCATCTGAACGTTTTGGTGAAGTCTGGACCAAACTGCGCGCCTGGCAGTTAACCGACTATCAGCGGGTGGTCTTTCTGGATGCCGATATGCTGGTATTACAGAATATGGATGAGCTGTTCTCGCTGGATCTGGGCGGTCATGCACTTGCCGCCTGCCACGCCTGCCGCTGCAATCCGAATCAGATCGAGGCCTATCCAGACAGCTGGCAGCCCGAGTTCTGCCACTACACCTGGCAGGAACGTGAGGAGTCGCCGCCCGCACATGTGGATTATTACCTCAACGGCGGCTTTCTGGTGCTGGAGCCTGATAACGCCGTTTTTGAAAAACTTGAAGCGCGCATTGCCGCTATAGAGGACCTGAGCCAGTACGCCTTTTCAGAGCAGGATTTGCTGAACGAGGCTTTTAAAGGTCAGTGGCTGCCGCTCTCCTATGTCTACAATGCCCTAAAAACGCTGCGTTTCCAGCACGATAAGCTGTGGGAATGTGAAGAGGTGAAGAACCTGCATTACATTCTGGATAAGCCGTGGCAGCGCGATTTGTCTCAGCCGGTTAGTCAGCGTGATCGCTATTATGCGATGGATAAACTGTGGTGGGATAAAGTCTCTGCCTGATCAGCATCAACCGGCCCCGGCATTAAGCCCGGGGCCACATCCGGATCATGGACTGGTTTTGTATAATGTCACTAAAAGGCTATACCGCCATCCAGCGCCTTTCTGCCGCCGACAGCGCGATGGCCTCAAGCACCTTCTGCACCTGCAATCCTTCTGCAAAATCAGGCCACATAGGGTCGCCAGCGGCAATGCCATTAATGAGATCGCGAATTTCTACCGTTTTCTGATCGTTAAAGCCAATACCATGACCTGCAGAGACGCAGAAGTTAGCATAGTCTGGATGCGCAGGGCCGGTCAGCAGGGTTTTAAAGCCCTGCCGCCCCGTCGGTTCATCATGGATATACAGTTCCAGCTCGGCCATGCGCTCCTGAGTGTAACGCAGAGTACCTTTGGTGCCGGTCACGACATAGGTCAACCCCATTTTAGCCCCACAGGCGATACGCGAGGTTTCAATCACACCGTGCGCACCGTTGTGAAAGCGCAGCAAGGCGCTGGCCTGATCTTCATTTTCCACCGGCAACTGACGGCTGAGATCCTTTGGGTCAGGACGAGTTTTAATCACCGTCATCATATCCCCACTGACTTCCGCAATATTGCCCACCAGGTAGTGCGCCATATTGACGATGTGCGCCGCCAGATCGCCCAGCGCACCTAACCCGGCCAGCGCTTTCTGGCAGTGCCAGTCGAGTGGCGTTTCCGGTTTCGCCAGATAGTCTTCGTTGTGCGTGCCGTAAAAGTGCACCACCTCGCCGATTTCACCGCGCGCGATGATCTCTTTTGCCAGTTGACTGGTCGGATTCTTCATATAGTTGAAGCCCACCAGGGTTTTAACCCCTGCTGTATTGGCCGCTTCAACCATTTCCCGCGCATCGGCCACCGTCAGGGATAACGGCTTTTCGGAATACACGTGTTTGCCGTTAGCAATGGCGGCCAGCGCCATCTCTTTATGCAGGAAATTGGGCGCGCAGATGTCCACAACATCAATATTCGGGTCGCTCACCAGCTCGCGCCAGTTGCCCGTAGAGCGGGAAAAACCAAAGGTGGCAGCCTGCTTTGCGGCCAGTTCGGGATTAACCTCTGCCAGCATTTCACGCACGATCTCCCCTTTTAACGCAAACACCGCGGGTGCCTGGGCATAGGCAATCGCGTGGCAACGACCGATATAGCCGCTACCGATCATGCCGATTCTGACTTTGTTCATTTTAACTCCGGGCTGACAGAGAAAGGATTAAATGAAATTTAAATTCCATTTACGAGTATTTCAAATTAAAAATGAAATAAATGTGACGAACATAAAGAACATTCGTGAGGGAATGTCGTGCAAAGCTTTATAAAAATGAAACGGAGATTCTGTTTACTGAATAAAAGGTGCAAAATTACAGCTATTCGATTGCGTCAGTACGCTAAGCGAAACGGTCAAAACGCGGGAGTTGGCGAGTATTTCAGCAATTAGACAGTTTTGTGAAAAAGAGCTTTGACAAGCCCGCGGGACGTCGATAATATGCGCCCCGTTCAAACGATTCCTCTGTAGTTCAGTCGGTAGAACGGCGGACTGTTAATCCGTATGTCACTGGTTCGAGTCCAGTCAGAGGAGCCATCTTACTGTTTTCAGGCCTACTGATACGTACCTGCTCAGCCAGGTTGCCGTAAGTTAGCGTGAAAATGTTCCCCGACGCGTATTGACCTCCCCTGCGCGTCCGGCGAAATGAGTTGTACGATTCCTTTTATTTCACTTAGATAATGGCATGACAAACCTGCCCCCTGTCAGCCCTGAAAATCCGTAGTATCACGTCCCGCAAAACCCCTGAACTGACCGATTCTTATGGTCCGTCTCTGCTTGTTCATTCAGGCGATTCACGTCTTTGGTATTCAACTATCGCCTCATCCGAAAAGAACCCTATATCGTGCGGGAGCCCGTCCGCAGGCTTTACTTTCTTTCCGATGCCCGCAAGCAGCGCGAGTTTATCCGTTAACGACTGACAAAGAACAGCTGTCTCGCGCAGCAACACCTGGCTGAGAGCGTCGCCGCGCGAATGGAAAATGCGTTGAGGCCGTCGCGCAGGCATCGTGCAAAACCCTAAGAAACGATCGGCTGGCTACGTTGAACGGCCCTGCGGGTTTAAAGCACAAAAGCGTAGTGAGAACCATCCGGCAGTTCAACATCAAGGCGAAGCTTGCCACCGGTCGCTTCAACATAGCGTTTGAGCGTGGACAGCTTCAGGTCGCGCCCCGGTTTTTCCATTCCTGCAACGGTAGGTTGTTTGATGCCCAGCACCTGCGCCATTTCTACCTGCGTTTTTGTACTTTCTCACGCAGTTCGGCAAGGTGAATATTGAGCAGGATGTCCGTCGCCATCGCCTGAGCTTCATCCACGACGTCATTTTTTTCATCCGCAATAAGCTGTTCCAGCGTTCTGCCCATCGCGTTACTCCTTATTTTTAATGCGTTAAGCCAGTTCGTAAATTCCCGGTCAGCAACCGGGAGCATCGCGTCGTAAAAACGTTTTTCATTGCCGACCTTATTTCCAGCACAAAGCACAATGCCGGTTCGGGCCGGCTCAAAGGCAAAAATGCCCGTAAAGGATCGCCCCGGCTCTGGATACGTCGTTCTTTCATGTTGCTATAGCGGGAGCCTTTGAGCGTATCGGCATAAGGTCTGGACAAACCCGGCCCCTTCTCCCGCAGGACCAACAATGCTGCAAGCACGTCAGCCCTGTCGATATCGCTAAGCGAGGTAAACCAGCAGTCAAACGTATCCGTTGTTTTAATCGGCCACACAACCCCGGGATATAGGTTAAATGCTATATAGGTGTAAAGCGATAAAGAGAAGTATGGCGCGAAGGAATGAGGGGTTCATGCGGTATTGCTGCAAAGCTGAAAGCGCATTCGGTTGTTTCAGTGAATGGCTACGAGGACATTCAGCGTTTTACGATCTGTATCAATAAACCCGCTCAGGGAAACCCGAGCGGGCTTTATGTTTTTTGCCATTTGGCTAGCGCGCCATGGCTAGCGGGTTTGGTTATGCGCGGTTCGGGATTGTGTCGTTCTGTTCATCAGCTCCCTAAGGCAGAAAAAACATCGGTTTAAGCTCTGCACTTATCGGGCTGTTATCCGCATTAGACGGCATTAAATCTTTCATCGATGCCCACCAGCGCTGGCAAACCTCGGTTTGCGCCACCGCGAGCCAGCGGGCTTCTGATTCAATCTCAACGCTGGCGAACAGCAGGTTACGATCGGCATCCAGCCAGATAGCATAGTGATGGGCACCATGCGCTTTTAGCGTCTGTTCCAGTTCCGGCCAGATGGGTGAATGGCGACGCAGGTATTCATCGTGGCAGTGAGCATGCACCTGCATGACAAAAGCTTTACGTAACATCGCTGCGCTCCGCATCCAGTGCTGCCTGCCAGGGTTTAACATTAAAGCGTTCACCCAGCGCGATCAGCTGCGCGGTAGTGATGCTCTGACGAATACCGCCCATAGATAGAGCTTTTACGACAACCTCCGATGATTTTTCAGCGGTGTCGATCAGACCAAAGGTCTCATCAAGATTAGGACCCGCGCCAAAGATGCCGTGGAAGGGCCACATGACCAGGCTGTGGATCGCCATCTCATCTGCCGTTGCCTGACCGATACCGTCAGTGCCCGGCACCATCCATGGCAAAATGCCCACCCCGTCCGGGAACACCACCAGACACTCTGTGCTGCCTTCCCACAACAGGCGCGTAAAGCGTGCCGAATCCAGATTTACAACGTAGCTCAGCGCCATAAAGTGAGTAGCATGGCAGTGCATAATCACCCGATCGCTTCCCTGAGTCACCTGCTTGCGTACGCTGTGCGACTGGAAATGCGCCGCCAGTTCAGAGGTCGGCAGCCCACCGTTGCTTAATCCCCAGTGAATTTTATACGACAACCCCTGGTCATCCACCTGCAGCAGCACCAGACTGTCTGCCGGGTCGAGCTGCACGTTACGAAAAAACTTGCCAGACCCGGTCACTAAAAACCAGTCGTTAGCTAACGCCGGTGCCGGTTTACTCAGTTCAATGCAGCGCGGTTCGGCATAAAAGTCGCTGGCGAAGTCCTGCACTTCTTCGGGAAGCAGGCGCAGGCTAACGTTACCGCCGTTACGCTCATCCCAGCCTTTCAACCACATATCGCTGGTGGCTTTTACCATCCCCTGTACGAACCAGGATGTCAGAATGTTTTGCATGGTTTATCCCTTAGCGTTGACGCAAAGTATGTTGTTCGTAATGACGGACGTCGCTCAGCCAGCTGGCATCGGCAGGAACGTCATGACGCAGGCACCATGCTTCCCACACCGCCTGCCACGGCAGCGACTTTTGCTCTTCCAGCAGGGCCAACCGTGTGGTGAAATCCCCTTCACTCTCCAGCCTACGCAGCCGATCGCTGGGCTCCAGCAGCGCCCGCAGCAACGCTTTTTTGGCGTTACGCGTACCAATGACCCAGGCGGCAATGCGGTTGATTGAGGCATCAAAAAAGTCGAGACCGATATGCACCTTATCGAAGAGTTTCTGGCGGGCGATCTCATGCGCAATCGCCTGGGTTTCATCATCGAGCAGCACCACATGATCGCTGTCCCAACGCACCGGACGGCTCACATGCAGCAGCAGGCGCGGCACGTACAGCATCGCGGTAGAGATTTTGTCGGAGATCACTTCAGTCGGGTGGAAATGCCCGGCGTCCAGCGTCAACGCAATCTGCCGGCTGCTGGCGTAGCCAAGGCAGAATTCGTTGGAACCCACGGTGTAGCTTTCCGCACCAATCCCGAATAGTTTGCTTTCCACAGCATCAATATGGTGTTGCGGGTTGAGTTGCTCACTGATGATCGCGTCAAGCGCGCTGGCAAGGCGCTGGCGCGGCGCAAAGCGGTCGATGGTGAGATCTTTCATGCCGTCCGGCACCCAAATGTTCATCACGGAAGGCGTACCGAGCTGTTCACCAAAGTAAGCCGAAATATGGCGACTGGCTTTACAGTGGTCGATCCAAAACTGGCGAATACCTGAATCGGCGTGCGACAGCGTAAAGCCATCGGCACTCTTTGCATGTGAAAAGCAGGTGGGATTGAAATCCAGCCCCAGCCTGTTGCTTTTTGCCCACGCTACCCAGTTGCTGAAGTGTTTCGGCTCGATGGCATCGCGCTCAACGGGTTGGCTGCTTTCAAGATAGATCGCGTGCAGATTCAGACGTAAGGCGCCCGGAATCAGCGATATGGCTTTTTCAATGTCGGCGCGCAATTCGTCGGCGTTGCGTGCCCGTCCCGGATAGTTGCCGGTGGCCTGAATACCGCCGGTGAGTTGCCCGTTGGGATTTTCAAAACCGCGCACGTCATCACCCTGCCAACAGTGCATCGAGACCGGGATCTCATCCAGTTGCGCCATCACAAGGTCCACATCAACGCCATTCTCAGCATAACGTTGTTTCGCCAGGTCAAAGGCCTGTTCAATCAGCTTTGTCATATGCAAGTTCCTTAGCAGGTTGGAGCAGCGCGGTGAAGCGCGCCTGATGGGCCGCAAACGCGCTGTTGTCGAGCGGTTCAAAGATGTCTGACGGGAAATTACGGCTGATGCAGCGGCGCAAATCCGCGACGTCACGCAGTTCACCTAGCGCGATGAGCTGGCAACCCACATTTCCCAGCGTGGAGGCTTCTACCGGACCGGCAATCACCGGCAGTTGACAGGCATCGGCACACAGCTGGTTGAGTAAAGGATTCTGGCTGCCGCCGCCCACGATATGCAGCTGCCGTAGCGGTGTGCCGCGTAGCTGGCCGAGTTCCAGCATTGTCTGGCGATATGAAAGCGCCAGACTGTCAAAGAGGGTGCGTGCCAGTGCGGCCGCAGTGTGCGGTATCGGCATCGCCTGTTCAGCACAGGCATGTTGGATTGCCTGCACCATGTTGTCTGGGTTAATAAAGCGAGGGTGGTTAGGATCAATGAGCGAGCGGCAGGCTGGCTGCTTTGCGGCATCCGCAATAAGCAGGGGCAAGTCGCGGATGTTCAGTTCGCTACAGACGCGCTGTAAAAGCCATAGCCCCATAATGTTTTTCAGCACCCGGTAACCTTCCGCGCCGCCTTCATTGGTTATGTTGGCCTGTAAAGCAGTCGCATTCACATAGGGTTGGAGACTTTCAATCCCCATTAGCGACCAGGTACCGGAACTAAGATAGGCTGCATCGTTGTGCATCAGTGGCGTGGCCAGCACCGCGCTGGCCGTATCGTGCGTGGCTACGGCAATCACCGGGATCCGCTTGCCGCTGGCGCTGGCCCAATAACCCACGTTATTGCCCGGTGCATGCGGTGTGCCGAACCAGGCGGAGTCGACGCCAGCCCAGTCCAGCAAGTCACGATCCCACTCACCACTTTGAATATTCAGTAACTGCGTGGTGGTGGCGTTGGTGTATTCCCAGTTCATTTCGCCGGTGAGGCGATAGTGCAGATAGTCCGGAATCATCAGCGCATATTTCACCCGCGCCTGCCAGTCCGGCTGCTGCAGATGCAGTGCGCGCAGTTGATATAGAGTGTTAAATGGCAGAAACTGAATGCCGGTGCGCTGGTATATCGCCTGCTGGCCAAGATCGTCAATCGCCCGGGCCATCAGGCCCTCAGTGCGTTTGTCACGGTAGCTCACGGCTTCGCCAACGCGATGTCCGTCTGCATCCAGCAGTACCAAATCAACGCCCCAGGTATCAATACCCATGCTGTCCGGCACGATGCCTTCATCATCCAGTTGCTGCAGTCCGGCGCGAATGTCCTGCTCCAGACGATCCAGATCCCAGCAGTCATAGCCGCCGCGCTGAACCCGCTGATTCGCGAAACGACGGACTTCACGCAGGGCGATTTTCTGGCTGTCCGACGTCCACTGCGCAAGCATGACGCGCCCACTGGATGCGCCTAAATCAATGGCAACGATGTTACGCATATTCATGGCATGTTTTCCTGAAATGACATGGCTACAGAATAAAAAGCCTGCAGGCCTGCCACCTTAGGCGCAGTGCCAGCAGAGGATCTTCGCTGGCAGGTTTGCAAAGGTGTTCGTGAGATAGCTCACAGAACCGCGTGACGATAGAGTTGTGAGCTTTGCCGCATTTCTATCAATCACTTAGGCGATCTTAAATAATTCGCCATTTTCTTGCGCCGCCCCGTTCAAAATTCAAGGTGATGTCCGCAGCGCCTGCGTAGACTCAGTTGCAACATTGTTAACGGAGAGCAAGCCATGACCGTTCTGCATAGCGCGGATTTCTTTCCCGCCGGAAATTACGCCATTGCCATTGAGCCACGCGTGCCACAGCAGGCTTTTCCAGAGCATCATCATGATTTCCATGAAATTGTGCTGGTTGAACAGGGATCAGGTATTCATGTGTTTAATGGTCAGCCGCAGGCGTTGAGTGCCGGTTGCGTGTGCTTTGTACGCGACCACGATCGCCATCTGTATGAAAAAACCGACAACCTTTGCCTGACCAATGTGCTGTACCGAAGCCCGGGGGCGTTCCGCTTTCTTTCCGGGCTGCAGGCACTATTGCCGCGTGAAGAGGACGGCCGGTACGCGTCGCACTGGCGCATTAATCAAAAAGTGATGGGGCACGCTTTGCAGTTGGTGACACAGATGAAGCAGCAACCTCTGTGGTCACTCGAACGTCAGGCACATCAGGAGCAACTCTTTCTGCAAATGCTGGTGTTGCTACGTGAGGCCGCTCGCAATGACAACGCGCAGGACCAGGAAGCCAGACTGCACCGATTGCTTGACTGGCTGAATGAGCATTACAGTGAAGAGATCGCATGGGAGGCGCTGGCCGACAGCTTTTCACTGTCGCTGCGTACGCTGCACCGCCAGATGAAGCAGCAGACAGGCAGTACGCCACAGCGTTATTTGAATCGGCTGCGGTTATTGCAGGCGCGTCATCTGCTTCGCCACAGCGATATGCGTATAACGGACATCGCCTATCAGTGTGGGTTTGGTGACAGCAACCACTTCTCCACGCTGTTCCGGCGTGAATTTGGCTACGCGCCCCGCATGGAGCGTCAACAGATGTGGTAACTGGAGCTTTTAATATGTCGCTAATTCTGTCGCGCGAGGACTACTTTCCTGCCAGAAACCTGCCCATTGCAGTGGCCGAACGTATGCCACAACCCTCTTTCCCGCCTCATCAACACAGGTTTAGCGAGATTGTGATTGTCTGGCGCGGCAACGGGCTGCACATCCTCAACGATCGCCCCTGGCTGATTACCTGCGGCGATGTGTTTTATATTCACGACAGCGACTGCCATAGCTATGACAGCGTTCATGACCTGGCGCTCGACAACATTCTTTATTGCCGCGATCGCTTTCGGCTCGATCTTGACTGGAGCCAGCTTATACCGCCTCAGGAAGAGAATGCTCAGTCCGGTTGGCGATTAACCACCCAGGGTATGGCGCTAGCGCGTGGCGTCATCAGCCAACTGGAGCGGGAAAGCCGCAAAAACGATCCCTTGTCCATTCAGCTTTCTGAAGCCTTGTTTTTACAGCTGGCGCTGATTCTGCGCCGCCACGGTTACGCGGCCGATCGTTCCTGGGCGCTACCGGAAGGCGAACAGCTTGATCTGCTGATGTCGTCGCTGCTGGCCGATATCAGCCGTCCGTTTGACCTCGCCTACTTTTGCGAGCAGCACCAACTCAGCGAGCGAGCGCTTAAACAGCTGTTTCGCCAGCAAACCGGCATGACAATTGGCCACTATTTGCGTCAGCTTCAACTCTGTCAGGCAAAATACTTACTGCGCACCCAGGAAAGTTTAATCAGCGAGATTGCTTCACGCTGCGGCTTTGATGACAGTAACTATTTTTCGGTGGTGTTTACGCGTGAAACCGGCATGACGCCCAGTGCCTGGCGGCAACGTTTTGTACCGCAATGCGCCACGCTAACTGATAACGCAAAAGCCTGATACGCGTTAACGCATCAGGCTTTTATCTCTGCGGAGTCAGGCAGCCATGCCAAGCCCGACAATATTGGCAGCGATGATAATGACTATGCAGCCAATCGACAGAACGCTAACCGGACGACGCCCGACAGATTTCCACTCTTTCAGCATCAGTCCGACCAGACCACCACACAGCACATACAGACTCATGTGCAGCATCCAACTGACAAAGTCATATTGCGGTGGAATTTTGGCATGGCCCCATGCATAGAAAAAGAACTGCAGATACCACATGGTGCCGCCAAGAATAGCGAAAGCGATATTGGCAATTAACAGCGGTTTTGCCACGGAGAAGTCCCGGCGGAGGGAGAGCTCCGGCTTAACCGCCAGGCGGATAAAGCAGTACGCCAGGTTAATCAGCGCACCACCGCCCATAATCACCACATAGCTGGGTAGCGCCACGTACAGCGGATTAATACCCAGATTAGCTGCCGCAACATGCATCGGCTTTGCGGCATCCATAGCGAAGGACATGCCGGCTGAGAAAATACCGCAGATAACCGCCAGTATCAGCCCTTTCTTCAGATTGAATTCTTCGGCGTTAATGCCCAGCGCGCGCTCTTTCAGCAAACCTGCTCGCGATACAATTGCCACGCCAATCAGCGCGACCAGAACGCCAAGCAGCGTCATACGGCCACCAGCCGAGCTAAAGAGCGCGACAAAACGGCCCTGCAGCAACGGCGTCATGAGTGTCCCGACGACTAACGTAATGCCGATAGCAATACCGATGCCTAACGACATGCCGAGATAGCGCATGGTCAGGCCGTAGTTAATATTGCCGATGCCCCACATTGCACCAAACAAAAACACAGGTAGCAGCTGTGACAGACTGAAACTACTGTAGTACGCCCAGAAATTCGGCAGCAGTACGGCACTGACTGCCCATGGCAAAATCAGCCACGACATCAAGCCACCTACTGCCCACATGGTTTCCCATGACCATTTTTTGACCTGTTTAAACGGCGCATAAAAACATGCGGCACTGGCGGCACCCACCAGATGCCAGAAAATACCGGCAATAATGGCACTGTTCATTGTTATTCCTTCGCAAGGTTGAGGCCAAACAGGAAACCGACGTTTCCTGATAAGCAGCAGTCTAGAGGGAGCTGCTTTCACTCAGCCTTTGAATGGCTGCCGGAAAACACAGGCCGCTGGCAAAATCCGGTGAATTTTCAACATAAAGATCACAAATTCACATTTAAGGACAGTAACCGGACGTTTTACCTAAACCGCTTATTATTCGAGATATTTTTGTTGTTTGTTGTGTTGATCGGCACAGTTTTAATCTTACTGCCAGCACGCTTATTAACGTGGCAATGACATAAAGTTGAGCTGCGGGTTCGCTGCAAAGATGGTTTGGCGGACGAAGAGGGAAAACGGTCGGCAGAAAAGGTTTGTGATATGACTCAAGGCTAGTGGGGATACTGTGATCAGCGGGAGATCGCATGATGTTGGATAAGCACTCTACGATTCAGCGCAGTAGTCGCTGCGCGTGTTATTAACTGCAGTCACGCAATGAGACGTTTGCGTGGCAGGGCAAACCGAAAGGACAATCGGCCAGGGATGCCTACCGTCAAAAGCCTACCGCTTCGTCATTGACTGCGCGGGCAGGCACGGGCTTATCGCCATCCCAGGCGTTCCGGCATTTGCTGGCGAATACAGGGTTTCAGCCCGTCGCCCCTTCTTATAAGACGCTGACCGCTCAGATAACAAAACACGCTGTGGAAATGCTGGCTTCGTCGTGTCTTTCTTCCCTTCCCTGCCATCTGCAGTGCGGCTTTGGCAAAGATAAAAAGGTGTATCGTCGTGATCTGTTTCACTCTGTTTTCACATAACGTTAACGAGTTAAACGCGGAGCCCTGCATATGACAACACATCATCAACATTTCATTAATGGTGTTTTTGTGCCTAATCACAACGAAAAGTGGATTGAAGTGATTAATCCTGCTACCGAAGCGCTACTGTCACGCATTCCTCAAGGCACGCGTCAGGACGCCGCAGACGCTATCGCCGCTGCCGATGCCGCGCAGCCGGGCTGGGAAGCCTTACCGGCCGTGGAGCGCGGCAGCTGGCTGCGTAAAATTGCCACAGCCATTCGTCAGCGTGAACCCGAACTCAGCGCCACTATCGTGGCAGAAGGCGGTAAAACCCAGGGGCTGGCAAAAACCGAAGTGCTTTTTACCGCTGATTACCTGGACTACATGTCCGAATGGGCGCGACGCTACGAAGGTGAGATTGTGAACAGCGATCGTCCTAATGAAAATATTTTCGTCTTTAAAAAAGCGATTGGCGTCACTACCGGCATCTTACCGTGGAACTTCCCGTTTTTTTTGATTGCGCGTAAAGCGGCGCCGGCACTGATTACCGGCAATACGATTGCGATAAAACCGAGTGAGTTGACGCCCAATAACGCGGCCCTGTTTGCACAGATCGTTGCGGATATCGGCCTGCCAAAAGGTGTGTTCAATGTTGTTTACGGCTACGGCCCTGAGATCGGTCAGGAGCTGGCTGGCAACGAAAAAGTGGGGTTGGTAAGCCTGACGGGCAGCGTTAATGCCGGGATTGCCGCCATGGAAGCGGCAGCAAAAAACGTTACCAAAGTCTCTCTGGAGCTGGGGGGTAAAGCGCCGGCCATTGTAATGGATGATGCCGACCTCGATCTGGCAGTAAAGGCCATTGTCAGCTCTCGCGTCATTAATACAGGTCAGGTCTGCAACTGCGCAGAGCGGGTTTATGTACAGGAAGGGATTTATGACCGCTTTATCAGCGCACTGACAGAGGCGATGCAACACGTGACGTTTGGCAATCCGGCTGAAAAAAACGATATCGATATGGGGCCACTGATCACCGCCGCCGCGCTGGCGCGGGTTGAGCAAAAAGTTGCCAGGGCAGTAGAAGAAGGCGGCAGGGTTGTGTTGGGCGGTAAACGGGCGGGGCGCGAGGGCTTTTACTTCGAGCCCACGATTATTACCGGCGTACGCCAAGAGATGGAGATTATGCGTGAGGAAATTTTTGGCCCGGTGCTTCCTGTAATGACCTTTAAAACGCTCGAAGAAGCTATCGCACTGGCCAATGACTGTGAGTACGGCCTGACTTCCTCAATCTACACTCAGAACCTGACCACCACGATGACCGCCCTGCGTCAGCTGAAGTTTGGTGAAACCTACGTTAACCGCGAGAATTTTGAAGCCATGCAGGGATTCCATGCCGGCTGGCGCAAATCTGGCATCGGCGGTGCTGATGGTCGTCATGGGCTCGAGGAATATCTGCAAACGCATGTTGTGTATTTGCAGTGTTAACGACGGCGGTTTGCGGCCCTGCCGGGTCGCACCCTGAGGAGGTTAAAACGGATGGCATTTCCTTATTGGCAACTGAATTCACGCGGTGAAGGAAACCGCGTTATCTGTTTGTTCTGCCAATAAAGTAGGCCAGGCGGTTTTATGCTCACCTGACCTGAATTCAAGGGGCAACCCGCAACGCTGCCTTTGAGAAGTGAGCAATCAATCACACCTTTCCGTTTTATGACTTATCGACCCGCAGCACAATGCATCCTTCGCTAATTTCTGCCGAGACCCGCGTGCCGGTATCAAATCCGGCTTCACGCAACCATTTGCCGCTGATATTCAGCGCAGGCGTGCTGGTGTCGCCAAAATTAGGTACGTAGCCGACTTTGTACCGGCGCTGAGTTTTTGAAATCGCGGAAGACGGTTTCTGAACAAGATTAAGCGTGGTAACAGACATTGAATAATCTCCCTTATTTGATGATGGTGTATTTACACAATGCGCCAGCCATGGCTGTAAAAAATTAAAAGCATATCTGTTAAAAATTTATGCTGGCTGTCTGGCCAGTAGCGTTTTTAGCGTCCCGTTATCTGCTTTTACAAAGCAGATAAAACATAGCGCCTAAAGTAGATGATAACAAGCCAGGTGCTGGAACCCGGCTCGCACAATTTGACTTATGCCCCTTTTATCAAGGATCATTCATCCGGGTTGCCGAAGCGTTAAAATGCACCATCTGGAGGTTTAGATTGACGGGCGCGGAATTAGGGAATGTCCATCGCAGTCAGGTAGCCATATTCAATCTTTGTTAAAGTCAATTGCTCATTCTGATTAAAAAACAGCTTCACAAAATTCGCACTATCACCAATGAGCTCGACGCGCTGATACTCTGTAAAAGTAAATTGATTTAAAATATACGACATTCTTTCACGGTGTGCTGCTGGAATAGGGTTTTTAGATATGACCTCCCCTGCAAAAGTCGGCTCTGTGTCTTTGGAGGGTTTAAAATTATGTTTTTTCAACTTTGCCTTCTGAGAAAAAGCAACGAGCGCATCATGCGCGCTGTTAAAATTGTCTGCCAGATTTTTCAAATGTGCAGCTAATTGATTAATTGACAGGGTGCGGTTATTTGAATGGTACGATAAACCAATTCCGCCAAGACTCGCCACAGCAGGGACGATACTTCGTCCAACGATGCTAAATAAACCTGCAGTTGAGGTCCAAAAGATTGCCAATAAGGTGGCTGAACTTAACGCAACGGCTCCCATTGAAGTGGTATTATAATGCTGTACAGGAATGCCGAGTATGCGATTGTTAATATGCTTTATCTCACCATTCGGCCGCCGCCCTGTAGCCTGCTCTGTGGGAGGGTTTTTAAAACGACTGTTACTGTTATTTTTATAATCGTTCAACGCACTGGCAATAACACTGGTTTCCCTTTTAGAAAGACTGGCAATTTCCATCGGCTCAAGCGAACTCATCAGAATCAATGATTCTTTGAGAATTTCAGAGGGTAAAAAGCTGCCTGAAGTATCAGAATTTAAACTGGGATTCGTCGTGAGTCCCTCAATCACATGTATGCCTGGAAATGCCATAATAACCTCTTTTTAAGATGTAACAGTTCCTTTGATTAGCTTTCTTTATTTTGCTTGATATCCCAACCCATCTGCACAGAAGCGGCTTTCGTTCCCTGAGAAGCCTGTTCCCAGTATTCCAGCGCTACCTTGCTGGCTTGAAAGGAATACTGCATACCCAGCGTGGACGCGTGACCAATGCCGGTAAAGTCAGTCTGCGTAACCAGCACATCTTCAAGCGTGATGCGAGTATATTCCACTTCCTGCCCGCCTGCCTTGCAAACAGACAGCTGAATTTTTGGCAGATGTTTACCACTGGCACAATATTTCACTAACGCCGGTGTGGCCTTATCGATCAATGCCTCAACGCTTAAATCGCGATAATTCACTTTTCCCGCACCGCCACCACCGCCAACGGACATATTACCTGGTTGCTGCGCGCCCCAGTTAAATGACAGAACATCTATCCATTTTTTATGGTTTGCATTTTGCGACTCACCTTCAATTCCATCTATTTTCAAAAAGATATCAATAGCCATTTTTCACCTTTATTTTAAGGGCGGATTAACTCAGCTCTCTTTATTTTGTTTAATATCCCAACCGGCTTTGCTTTCCGCCCCTTTGGTACCGCTGGCACTTTGTTCCCAGTAGCTGGTAGACACTTTGGATGCCTGAAAGGCGTAGTCCACCACAATGGTGTCACCTTGCCCTACTCCGTTAAAATCCGTTGCCGTAACCAGTACATCTTCCAGCACAATCTTCGTGTACTCAATTTGGTTGCCACCGGCTTTGCAAACCGACAGTTCTACCTTTGAAACATGCTTTCCGCTGGAGCAGTATTTAAGAATGGCAGCAGTGGATTTGTCGATTAACGCTTTAACACGCAGATCGTTGAAATTCACTTTTCCTGAGCCGCCACCGCCACCTACCGCCATATTACCGGGTTGCGAAGCCCCCCAGTTAAATGAGAGCACGTCGGTCCATCCTTTATGATTGCTGTCCTGTGATTCTCCAGTAGTCCCTTCAACTTTCAAATAAATATCAATCGCCATTAATTTTTTCCGATTACGCTGTGATAATGATGAAACGGGTGTTGCAATCCGTTATATTCGGCAGGTTCAGACAGAATTTAGAGCCATTTGAATTAAGAAACAGGCAGCAGCATATCAATGCTGTTGCATCGTGCTAACAGAAATAGTAACGCCTGAGAGTTTTCTCAGTAAATATGAATATGTCAGGTAACCAGAATACAGTTAACCTTGAAGGCCTTTATACATTAATAAAATTAACACAACTTCATGTCAATTCATTTACAACTAACAATGTATTATTGAGATAAATCTGAAAGCTGATGTTTTCAGCGGCTGATAGTTTCAGAGGTTAATAACGCTAAACATCTCGCTGCACTGGCCAGCAATATTATCGGCGGGGAATGTGAGAAATATTACAGTAGAAGAGGCATTATTATTTTAGTAAAAACCCCACGCAGCGAGGACTGTGTGGGGTTATTAATCTGGCAAGATCAAGCAGGCTTAACGCCAGCCCAGCTCCGGCGCCACGTACTTCAGAATCGATTCAATGACGTGTGCGTTGTAGTCCACGCCCAACTGATTCGGTACAGTGAGCAGCAGTGTATCCGCTTCGGCAATCGCCTCATCCTCTGCCAACAGTTTGATCAGTTTTTCCGGCTCGGCGGCATAGCTGCGACCAAAGATGGCACGGGTTTTCTCATCCAGAAAACCGACTGAATCCTGATCCTGTCCACTGCGGCCAAAGTAAGCCCGATCCATATCGTTCACCAGCGCAAAAATACTGCGACTGACGGATACCCGTGGCTTACGCGAGTGTCCTGCCGCTTTCCATGCTTCACGGTAGGCGCGGATCTGTTTTGCCTGCTGGATGTGGAACGGCTCGCCGGTTTCGTCATCTTTCAGCGTCGAGCTTTGCAGGTTCATGCCCATCTTCGCCGCCCATACTGACGTGGCGTTGGAGCCCGAACCCCACCAGATGCGATCGCGCAGGCCTTCAGACAGCGGCTCAAGACGCAGCAGGCCCGGTGGATTCGGGAACATCGGCTGTGGATTCGGTTTGGCAAAACCTTCGCCACGCAGCGCATCAAGGAAAACTTCTGTGTGGCGACGGCCCATGTCCGCACCCGTCTCGCCTTCCTGCGGCGCATAACCAAAATAGCGCCAGCCCTCAATCACCTGCTCTGGCGAGCCGCGGCTCAGGCCCAACTGCAGGCGACCGTTGGAAATCAGATCGGCAGCGCTGGCATCCTCCACCATATAGAGCGGATTTTCATAGCGCATATCGATAACGCCAGTACCTATTTCAATTTTTTTGGTGCGAGCGCCGACCGCTGCCAGCAGTGGAAACGGCGAGCTAAGTTGGCGGGCGAAGTGATGCACACGGAAATAGGCACCATCGGCCCCGAGTTCTTCTGCCGCTACCGCTAAATCTATAGACTGCAGCAACACGTCCTGAGCAGAACGCGTGGCGGACTGCGATGATGGCGTCCAGTGGCCGAATGAGAGAAAACCAATCTTTTTCATCTGTAACGTCTCCTGACGAAAGAACAATGCTTTCGCGTGATAAACCTCAATGAAATAAGGTTACGCCAGCCGCGCCGTGACGGATAGTGAATATCCTTAAGCGCTACATTCAAGAATTTTGACATAGCTTGCGCTGACCTGACTGTGGTCAGTGCACTATTCTGTGTGGGTGCAGATTGTAATAATGCTTGCGGGCAGATTGGGTTTTAACGCATAACGTAAATCACTGCCCTGCATCTGGGCAGATGCGTTCAATGGAGGAAGAAGGGATGCGTATTTTGATTGTAGGTGCGGGGGCAACCGGCGGCTATTTTGGCGCACGGCTGATACAGGCCGGGCAGAATGTGACCTTCCTGGTCCGTGAAGGCCGTTTTAATCAGTTACAACAAACCGGCCTGGTGTTGCAGACCCGCTCAGGGCAGGAAACGCTTGAACCCCAGTTGGTCACCGCCGCCAGGCTTGACGCGCATTACGACTTAATCATCTTAACGGTTAAAAGTACCGGCCTGGCGCAGGCGATTCACGACATCCAGCCGGCTGTCGGGCCACAAACCCTGATCATGCCGATTCTGAATGGCATGCGGCATATTGACACCTTGCTCACCCACTTCGGTGCCGATCGGGTGATCGGTGGCTTGTGCAAAATCAACGCCACGTTGAACGATAAAGGCCATGTGGTGCAGTTGACGCCCTTACACCAGATCTATTACGGCGCACTGGATGGCAACAACGATGACCGACTGCAGCAGGTCGATGCCGCGCTACGTGGTAGTGCCGTGGAAACGTTTTTTTCCGACAATATTATCGGTGAGTTATGGGAAAAATGGCTGCTGTTAAGCACGCTCGGCGCGGTGTGTTGTCTGGCGCGGGGGAATACGCAACAGATACTGACCCAGGCCGGTGGCGAGATGCTGCTTCAGGGCATTTACAGTGAGGTGCTTCAGGTTATCTGCGCGGAGGGCTATCAGCCCCGCCCTGCCGTTACCGCAAAAATTTATGAATTGCTGAACGATCCGTCGACGCCGATGACCTCCTCCATGTATCGTGATTTGACCCAGGGTTTTGCTATTGAAGCCGATACGATCATTGGCGACCTGCTGCTACGAGCCAGTCGTCATGGTATGACTGTGCCACTGTTGAATGCGGTAAATGTTAACCTGCAAATCTATCAACAGAACCGTTAAACACGGATGTGATGGGAAAGCAGCCGCGCCGTCGCAGGGCGCGCGAGTAACGGAATTTTGTTACACTCGCTGCCTCATCTTTTGGAGGAATAATGACGTCCCGCTCTGTGACCCTTGATGATGTTGCCCAACTGGCTGGCGTTTCCTATCAAACGGTTTCTCGCGTGCTTAACCGCTCTGAGCAGGTTTCCCCCCGCACCCGTGAAAAAGTTGAAGCGGCGATGCAGCAGCTTAACTATGTGCCCAATCGGGTCGCACAGCAGCTGGCGGGAAAAGCGACCCGAACCTTAGGCCTTGCAACCAGTAACCTGGCCCTGATGGCCCCGGCGCAGATTGCTTCGGCCATTCAGCAGCGCGCCGCCAGCGCCGGTTATCACCTGGTGATCGCGATGGACAGTGAGGATAATGCGGAAGCGACAGTGAATGAACTGATGGCCCAGCGCGTGGATGCGGTGCTGATCAATATGCCGTTAGAGGCGGCCGAGGCGGAAAAAATCCGCGTGATGTGCGGTAAAAAGCCGGTGCTGTTTCTGGATGCCGATCCCCATGCTCTCGTATCTCATTGCCAGTATTCAAACGAACAAGGGGCGCGTGCCGCCGTTGCACATCTGATTGCGCTCGGGCACCGGCAAATTGGCCTGCTGAATGGCCCGGTGCGCTCAGTGTCGGCTCGTCAGCGCGAAGCGGTCTGGCGTCAGGCGCTGGCAGAGCATCAGTTATCTCCCTGCTGCGTCCTGCGCGGCGACTGGAGCGCCAAATCCGGCTATCAGGCGATGCTGGCGCAACTCCCGAATGCCCTGCCCCAGGCGCTTTTAGTGGCGAATGATGAGATGGCGCTGGGCGCGATGCGGGCGCTACATCAGCACGGCGTGGCGATTCCGGGCGATATTTCTCTTGTCGGCTACGATGACACGGCAGAAAGCGCCTGGTACCAGCCGCCACTGACCACCATTCGCCAGGATCTTCAGCAGCTCGGCACCCACAGCGTGGATCAGGTGCTGGCCGAACTGCGGGGTGAAGCGGTGGCGTCACGTACCCTGGAGCCGATGCTGGTGATCAGAGAAACCACCGCAGCGCCCGCCAGCCAAAACCTGGACTTATCGGATCTGGCGCGTCAACTCCAGCAGATTGCACGTAGGCTGACCCGCTAAGTCTTCACCGACGTCTCTCAGCCATAAAAAAAGCCCGCCCAACCTGAAGGTTGCGCGGGCAGGTTATCCGCAGCGAAGGGTTTCCGTTATTCGCGCACCCTTACGGCGCTTTGGTTTCACCCACGCCCATGGTCTTGAGCTTTTTAGACAGCTCACGGCGCTCTTTCGAGAGGTCGGCGTTTTTGATGATGTATTCATCCACGCGATCTTCATAGTCCGCACGCATGCTGGCGATGATTTCCTGTATCGCTTCCACGCTCATGCCGGGTTTAATGTATTCGCTCAGGTTGTCCAGCAGCAGAACACGCTTTTGGTTGTCACGAATTTTCTTCTCATTATCGACAATTTCACGCTGCAGTTTGTTCTTGCGGCGAAACGTACGGACAAACTCAAGTACGTCCTGAAATGATTGCTTGGCATTTTCCATGATGGCACCTTTCTTTAAGCCTGCTAAAGCAGGGAGAGAGTCAAAACGATCAGCTTAGCGGCTAGCCAGCCTTAAGGGCAATTCTCACAGCTAAATTCGGACTGGCTCTTATCTTAGCGCAAAAAAACCGGGTTTCGCATTAAGTCATTGTCTGAGGTGATTATTTACGCAGCGCCAGACGCAGTAAGTCCGTCATGCGCTCCAGTTGCTTCGCCAGCTCCAGACTCAACCAGACATAGCCATAAATTGGCGTTTCCTCCAGACGGTCACTGCCGCTGGCGATCAACTGCTTAAGTTCATTGACGATTTCCGTTAACTCATGGTTGGCCGCGATGATGTCATAGGTTTCCCCTTTCACCGCCATCTCCGACAACGTTCGTAGCGCGTTTTCCGTCATCTGCTGAGTACGGCGCAGCGTCGGCGCATTCAGCATAATCAGATGGCTTTCCCTTGATGCCCACCAGGCATTAATTTGCATCTCAATGGTGTACACCATATTACGGTTTATGGTCTGAATCGCTTCAAATACCGATTTAGGAATACGCGTTTCTTTGCTGGACGGCTCCAACAGCGCGCGCATTTTGATGACGCTGGAGAGCAACTTCCCAAAGGGCTTATTCAGTCGCGGCTTTTCCACCAGGTTAGCGGAAAAACCTGCATGATAGATTTTTGCCATCTCGCCCAGCGTATCCGAAAGCTGGATACGCCAGTGAATGTAGGCGCGCTGTGCCCAGACAGCGGTAAATATCAGCGCCAGCAGCGAGCCTAAAATCACATCGCCGCCACGCCACATGGCGACGGTGAAATCCCCCATTGGCGCGCCGACCACTACGCAGAGCGTAATGCCAATCAACAGCGCCATATAGGGATGCTTTCCCAGGGTCAGATAGCCGCTGATAAACATGATCAGCGCGCACCAGGCCAGCATGCCCGGTAGCGAAATCATCTCCAGCTTGAGCGCAATCAATCCCGAAATTGACCCGGCAATCGTGCCGCCAATGCGCTGAATGGCGCGGGGAAACACATTGCCCCACGTGGAAATCGGCCCCATCACCACCACCAGCGTAATCAGCGGCCAGGTGCCTTCGGGAATGCCGGTCATCCGCACAAACAAAAAGGCAAAAAGAAACGCCACCGCGATGCGCAAGCCGTGCACGCTACGGTAATGGCGATATAACCAGAATTCCAGATTAGAGATGGGCTTATCAGAGCGCAAGATAGCTGTCCGCGGGTAAAGAGATGATTCTACGCGATGCACCGTGTGAGTCCTGGCGCGCCGTCAATATTTTAGTCAATACGTGACACATTGGGCCATTATCACCAACCTGTGGCGGTAAATCAGCAAAATAAAACGTTCAGGTGGCAATAGGGTCCTGCGATGCGAGCCCTCGCGGCACCTGCCCGGCAGGCAGGTGCGCGTGGCCTGAGATTAAAACTTACGTTTCAGATAGTCGGAGAGGCGGCTAAACATGCCGGCTTCGTTAACGGCACTGAGCGCCACCAGCGGATAACTGGCAATCTGCTTGTCTTTATCCATGACCTGAATCTCACCAATGTTCTCATTGGCTTTCAGCGGTGCTTCCAGATCGCTACGGTTAATCACGTATTTGGCTTTCACGTTCGGAATTTCACTGCGCGGGAGCGACAGGTAAACATCATTTGCCGTGCCCACCTCAACCTGATGCGGATTGCCGTACCACACGTGTTCGCTGCCGATCTTCTTGCCCGCATGGAACAGTTGGACCGTGTCGAACGTATTCTGGCCCCAGACCAGCAGTTTACGCGCCTGCTCTTCGCGCCCTTTCGCGCTTTTACCGCCCATCACCACGGCAATCAGGCGATGCTGACCGACCACATTTGAGGCGATGATATTAAATCCTGCGGTTTCGGTATGACCTGTTTTCAGACCATCCACGTGAAGACTGTTATCCCACAGCAGACCATTACGGTTGTTCTGAGTGATGCCATTCCAGGTCAGGGTTTTCTCACGGTACATGGCATAGAAATCCGGCTCGCCGTCGATGATAGCGCGAGACAGCTTTGCCATGTCCAGCGCACTGGAGAACTGTCCTGGCGCATCCAGACCGTGGACGGTTTCGAAATGGGTATTGGTCAGGCCCAGTTTCTCCACGTAATGATTCATCAACTTCACAAAGTTGTCCTGGCTGCCCGCGACATAATCGGCCAGCGCCACGCAGGCATCGTTACCCGAATCGATAATGACACCGCGGCTTAAGTCGCGCACGCTCAGCTTATCGCCCGGTTTCAGGAACATGAGCGATGAACCTTTAAAGACCGGATTGCCTGCGGCCCAGGCGTCTTTCCCCACGGTGACCATATCGTCGCGCGTAATTTTCTTTTGATCGATGGCGCGGTCAACGACATAGCCCGTCATTAACTTGGTCAGGCTGGCCGGATTGCGGCGTTCGTCAGGATTGCCCGCCGTAAGCACCTGCCCCGTGGTGGCATCCATTAGCACCCATGATGCGGCATCGATCGCCGGTGGCGTCACGGGAAACGGCATATCGTCGGCCTGTGCCAGCGAAGCCCAAAAAACAGTTACGGTAATTAACAGACGCCTTTTCAACACTTCATCCTTAGTTGCACAAATAAAACAGACGGGAACAGCCGGACGTTTTACGGCAAAAGCCTTAAGAAGGTTTAATTAAATTGAAAAAAAATATGAACTGCCGGGTGCCACCACGCAGCTTTGGTCAGTACGGTTGTGCTGGCGAGCGCAGAAGACTATCCTGAACGTTGATTTTTTTGCAGACAGGACAGCGACGTGCCCGCCTCTGAATTCACTTTCTTATTCCATGATTACGAAACCTTCGGCACCAGTCCTTCACGGGATCGTCCGGCGCAGTTTGCCGGGTTACGTACCGACAGCAACTTTAATCCGGTTGGCGAGCCAGAGGTGTTTTACTGCCGTCCGCCGGACGACTATCTGCCCCAGCCTGAAGCGGTAATGATTACCGGTATTACGCCGCAAATTGCCGCCTCGCGGGGCGTCAGCGAGGCCGAGTTTGCCGCCCGCATTCATGCCCTGTTCACCGCCGAACAAACCTGCGTGGTGGGCTACAACAACGTGCGCTTCGACGATGAAGTGACACGCAATATTTTCTACCGCAACTTCTACGATCCCTATAGCTGGAGCTGGCAAAACGGTAACTCTCGCTGGGATTTGCTGGACGTGATGCGTGCCTGCTATGCGCTGCGGCCCGAAGGCATCAACTGGCCCGAAAATGAAGACGGTTTTCCCAGCTTCCGGCTGGAGCACCTGACCAAAGCCAACGGCGTAGCCCATGAAAACGCCCACGATGCGATGTCGGATGTCTATGCCACACTCGCAATGGCGAAACTGGTGAAAGAGAAACAGCCTAAGCTGTTCGAGTTTTTGTTTACGCATCGCAACAAAAACAAACTCATGACCCTGATCGATATTCCACAGATGAAGCCGCTGGTGCACGTTTCCGGCATGTTTGGCGCAGCACGCGGCAATACCAGTTGGGTGGTGCCGCTTGCCTGGCATCCGGATAACCGCAATGCGCTGATCGTGGTCGACCTGGCCGGCGATATGACGCCGCTTTTAACACTGGATGCCGACAGCCTGCGCGAACGTCTCTACACGCGCAAAAGCGAGTTGGGCGATCAATCAGCCATTCCCGTTAAGCTGGTGCACATCAATAAGTGCCCCGTGCTGGCTCCGGCGAATACCCTGCGGCCTGAAGATGCCGGGCGGTTGGGCATCGATCGCAAGTCTTGTCTGGATAATCTGGCGACGCTGCGTCAGCATCCTGAAATACGTGAAAAGCTGGTGGCGATATTTGCCGATGCGGAACCCTTTACGCCGTCGGATGATGTGGATACCCAGCTCTACGATGGCTTCTTTAGCGATGCCGATCGGGCGGGCATGAACATTATTCGCCAGACGGCGCCGGCTAACCTGCCCGCGCTGGATCTGACGTTTGACAGTCCGCGCGTGGCGAAGCTGCTGTTTCGTTATCGGGCGCGGAACTTCCCCGGCACCCTGGATGATGCTGAACAACAGCGCTGGCTGCAGCACCGTCGCGAAGTACTGAATCCGGATAAGGTGCAGTCGTTTTTGATGGAGCTGGAATCGCTGGCCAGCCTGCATGAAAGCGATCAGGAAAAGCTGGCCCAGTTAAAAGCGCTGTATCTGTATGCGCAGGAACTGGTGTCCTGACGCTCAGACTGGCCGGGAAACGCGAATCGCCTTTCCCGGCCAACATATCAAATCACAAACCACAGCGCCCACGTCAGAACAAAACCGGTCATCCCCATCAGGGTTGTCAGTACCGTCCAGGTTTTTAATCCATCCGCTACCGACAGGCCCAGATAGCGCGTCACCACCCAGAAGCCCGCATCGTTGACATGAGACAGTCCTAGCCCGCCGAAGCACACTGCCAGCGTGACCAGAACACGGTGCATATCATCAATGCCGGTCACGGCCTGCGTCAGTAGTCCGCTGGTGGTAAGAATCGCGACGGTAGCCGACCCCTGCGAGGCGCGCAGCGCCAGCGACAGAATAAAGGCCGCGGGGATTAATGGCAGGTGCAGCGTTTCCAGCGCTAGCGCCAGCGCTTTACCGACGCCGGACTCCACCAGCACCTTCCCAAAGGCCCCACCCGCGCCCGCCACCAGAATCACGCTCGCCGATCCGGGGATGGCCCGGCCGGTCAGATCTTCCAGCTTATCTTTGCTCCAGCCACGGCGGATGCCCAGTAGCCAGGCGGCCAGGCCCAACGCAATCAGCAGCGCTATGGGCGGTGTGCCAATCACCGTCATGATTTTACCTGGCAGGCTGTCCTGCGCCAGCAGCGAGTGAGACAGCGTACCTAATACAATCAGCACAATTGGCACCACGATCAAACCGCTGATGGTCAGCGCACCCGGCGGTGCAGGTTCATTTTTCTTCTGCGCGCCTTCCGGCTTCGCCATCTGCAGCTGCTCCAGCACCTCGACCGACAGATGATACTGGCGACGGTTCATCACCTTTGCGACGTAATAACCTAAAATGCCGACCGGCACCGAGACCAGAATCCCCAACATCATCAGCCAGCCCATATCGGTGTGCAAAATGGCCGCAGCGGCCGCGGCACCCGGATGGGTAGGCAGCGCCACGTGTACCGTTAACATCACACCGGCCATTGGCAGGCCAAACTTCAGGGGAGAAACCCGCGCCACTTTGGTAAAGCCGTAGATCAGCGGGATAACAATGATAAAACCCACTTCAAAAAACACCGGGATGCCCAGAATAAAGGCGGCCATGGTCAGTGCAGCAACAGTGCGTTTCAGGCCCAGCGTTTTGCTGAAGCGCTGGGCCAGCGACTCGGCGCCGCCCGAAGCTTCGATAATCGCCCCGAGCATGGCTCCCAGCACGATAATGATGGTGATGTGCCCCAGCAGTCCACCCATACCGCTGATGATGGTTTCCATGATTTTTTCAGCCGGAATACCGGTGGCGATCGCCACCAGCAGGCTGACAATCAACAGGGCGACAAAGGGATGGACTTTGGCTTTAATGACCAGCAACAGCAAAATCACAATGCTGGCGGTCGCAATGGCTAACAGCAACGCAGTCGTCATAGTAAACCTCTGGAATAGTTATCTTTTTTAGCGTTTTTTGGCTACAGCTCTACCTGGTGCTGGTCCGTTTTAAAGACGACCAGAACTGCACCGCTGCCGCAGCACCGGTGTGATTTTTTAACCTTAACTCAGCGGTGTTTCGCCCAGGGCGCCAGCCAGCTCAGCCCTTCCACGGTGTCCCCGCGCGGAAAATATTCGCAGCCGATCCAGCCCTCGTAACCCACCTCATCAAGCAGGCTGAACAGCCAGGGATAGTTGATCTCGCCCTCGTCAGGTTCATGACGACTGGGCGCGGCGGCGATTTGCACATGCTGATAACGCCCGGCGTAGTGGCGAATGAGGTGGCTGAGATTGCCGTCCACCATCTGGGCATGGAACAGATCCAGTTGGGTAAAGACGTTGGGACGATCGATGAGCTCAACCATCTCCAGCGTCTGATACTGGCTGGCATAGAGATAATGGGGTTTAGTGGTGGGATTTAACGCTTCGATTAACAACCGGATGTTGTGTGGGGCGAAGCGTTCTGCTGCATAACGCATATTACCGATGAACGTCTCAACATACTGCTGGCGATCGGCACCGGAAGGGACGGTTGCCGCCATGATGTGCACCTGTGGGCAATCCAGCGCCAGCGCGTAGTCCAGTGCCCTGTCGATATCGGCTCTTGCGTCCGCTTCCCGGCCGGGAATGGCTGAAACCCCCCATTCCCCTGCAGCCACGTTGCCCGGTGCGGTATTGAACAGCACCAGTTTAAGCCCGTTGTCATCGAGCAGCGTTTTCAGTTGCTCAGCCGGATAGTCGTAAGGAAACAGAAATTCAACCGCGTCAAAGCCCGCCTGTGCAGCGGCGGCAAAGCGCTGCAGGAAAGGCACCTCATTGAACTGGGTGGACAGGTTAGCTGCAAACGTTGGCATTATCGGCTCCTGAGTTCGGCGACTTCGTCGGCGGTAAGATAGCGAATGGCCCGGTCGCCCAGGGTAAACATCAGGCGTGCGGTTTCTTCCAACTCTTCGGTATTGTCCGCGGCTTCCTGCAGGGATTTGCCCACCACCACCGGACCATGGTTCGCCAGCAGGAAAGCACGGTAGCGCGGCGCCAGAAGAGCCAGATCTTCCGCCAGTCGCGCGTCGCCGGGTTTATAGTAGGGCACCACCGGCACATCGCCCACCCGCATTACCACGTAGGGCGTAAACGGGCGGATGCAGTTCTGGCTGTCCAGATTTTGCAGGCATGAGAGCGCGGTCAGGTAGTGACTGTGCAGGTGAACCACCGCCCGGCAGTCGGGGTTATTCAGGTAGAGCGCCCGGTGAAAGGCGATCTCTTTTGAGGGTTTATCCCCGGCTATCCACTCCCCCTGTAGCGTCACTTTAGACAGGCGCTGGGCATCCAGTTCGCCCAGGCAGGAGCCGGTGGGCGTCGCCAGCAGAGTGCCATCGTCCAGCAGCAGCGACAGATTACCGGCCGATCCGGTGGCATAACCGCGCTGGAAGAAAGATGCGCCCAGCCTGACCATCTCTTCACGGGCCTGTTGTTCAGTCATGGGAAAACTCCGTTTGTGCGCGGCGGAAAAACTGTTCATCACCAAAATTGCCTGACTTCAGCGCGAGTGACAACGGCTGCCCGATATCTCTCACCCAGGGCACGCCGGGCGAAATCACCGGACCAATATGGAATGCAGTCACGCCCAGGCTTTGGGCGACCACGCCAGAGGTTTCGCCGCCTGCGACGATAAAGCGCTGCCAGCCCCGGGACTTCAGCGTGCGAGCTATCTGGGCAAACAGCTGCTCCACCGCCTCACTGCTGCGCTGTGCGCCATAGTGCTGTTGAATCGACTGCAGCTGTTGCGCATCCGCGGTGGCATAGAGCATGGGTGCGAGGGGCTCATCAGCATGCTCTGCGACCCAGTCGCATAACGCCTCGGCGTACTTTTCGTCGCTGAGGCAGCGCGACACGCTGATCTCCTGGGCGGATGCCTGCTGGCGATAGGCATTGACCTGGCGGTTGGTCATTTGTGAGCAGGAGCCCGAGAGCACTACCGCCCGTTGGCCCTGTGGGTAACCCGCGCGCTGTGCTTGCGGGTCATCGCGGTGGGTCGTTGACCACTGGCGCGCCAGGCCAATCGCCAGCCCGGAGCCGCCCGTGACCAGCCGCATCGAGGTGAGTGCTTCGCCCTGGTTCAGCAGATGTTGCTCAGTAAGCGTATCAAGCACCGCGTAATTCACCCCCTGAGCACGCAGCTGCTCAAGTTGCCGTGATATCGCGCCTGCACCCTGCTCTATCGTGGTCGCAGAGATGAGCCCGGCTTTTCCCGTGCTCTGGCTCTCCATCAGCCGTAGCAGGTTACTGTCGGTCATTGGCGTGACCGGATGATGGCGCATGCCGGAATCCGACAGCAGCTGTTCACCCACAAACAGATAACCCTGATAAACGGTGCGCCCGTTCACCGGCAACGCCGGGCAGATCACCGTCAGCGTCTCATCCAGTGCGGCCATGAGCGCATCCGTCACCGGACCGATATTGCCCGCGGAGGTGCTGTCGAACGTGGAGCAGTATTTAAAATAAAAGCGCTCACAACCTTGCGCCTGCAGCCAGCGCAGCGCGTCAAGCGACTGGCTGACGGCCTGCGCGGGCGGGCAGGATCGCGATTTCAGGCTGACCACAATGGCCTGTGCATCCGGCACAGCGGCCTGTTTCGGGATGCCGTTAAACTGAAGGGTAGAAAGCCCGTTCTGTACCAGAAAGCTGGCAATGTCGGTTGCGCCGGTAAAATCGTCGGCAATGACCCCTAACCGCATCAGATTTCCCCCTCGCGTTGAGGCAGCGTAATGCCGCTGAAGATTTTAATGACCGCACTGTCATCCTCACGGCCATAACCGGCATTGCTGGCCTCGGTGAACATATTCAGTGCGGTGGAGGCCAGCGGCAGCGGGAAATGCAGGGCTTTCGCCGTCTCGGCGACCAGGTTGAGATCTTTGACAAAGATATCTACCGCGGATGTCGGTCGGTAGTCGCCATCGACGACATGGCGCATACGGTTTTCGAACATCCACGAGTTGCCGGCCGCATTGGTCACCACCTCATACATCGTCTCCAGCGGGATCCCGGCGCGGGCGGCCAGCGCCATGGCTTCGGCCCCGACGGCAATGTGCACGCCAGCCAGCAGCTGATGAATAATCTTGACCGTCGATCCCTGACCGATTTCCGTGCCGACGCGATAAACCTTCGCGGCCACCGCATCCAGTACCGGTTGCAGGGCAGCAAACGCCTCGTCGCTGCCGGACGCCATCACGGTCATCTCGCCGCTGGCGGCTTTGGCCGCCCCGCCGGATACCGGTGCATCCAGCATCAGGAGGTGATAGTCCGCCAGTTTTGCGGCGATCTGCTGTGCATCCTGCGCGGACAAGGTGGAAGAAACCATTACCGCCGTGCCTGGCTTCAGCCTGGCGGCCAGCCCCTGCTCGCCAAACAGGATCGTGTTAACCTGTTTGGCATTCACCACGAGCAGCAGCACAGCATCAAGCTGGCTGGCAAAGGCATGCGCCGACGTCTGAGCATCGCGCGCGCCCGCCTGACGCAGCGCATCCAGCGCCTGCGGATTCAGATCCACGCCCCAGGTTGACAGCCCGGCACGAATGCAGGACTGCGCGGCGCCCATTCCCATTGAGCCTAAGCCTATGACACAAATATGTGAAACTGGCATCGCTGGCCTCCATTGTTAATTTAAGTGAATTTTTGATTTCTGTTGTTAATAGTGCCAATAAACGACGCGCAAAAACGTGTCCTTATTCACATAAATTAACTCAAAGAGGCCACTGTAAAACATTTTTTCACATCACTCACCGCTTGCTATTCCCCCACCCGGGCAGTGAATGCGCGGTTTTTCAGGAAAAATAGAGTCAAAATTTCCATGTTTCTTCACATGACGATGCTCTACAATGTGAAAAAATGATAAAACGAGGTGGTTATGATTCCGGTTGAGCGTCATCAACAGATTCTGGCTCTGGTGGCAGAGCGCGGCGTAATGAGCATTAACGAGCTTACGGAGCGTTTTGGCGTGTCACATATGACCATTCGCCGGGATGTGCAAAAGCTGGAAGAACAGGGCGCGGTACTCTCGGTGTCGGGCGGTGTTCGTTCCGCTAACAGGCTGGCGAGCGAGCCCTCACATCTGACCAAAACGGCCCTGTTCAATGAAGAAAAAAAAGCCATTGGCAAGTTAGCCGCTCAGCTTATTCCGCCTGACAGCTGCATCTATCTGGATGCCGGCACCACCACGCTGGCGCTGGCGCGGGAAATTGCCGATCGGGAGGATCTGCTGGTCGTCACTAATGATTTTATGGTGACCAATCTGCTGATGGAGGCGAGTCGTTGTCGGGTGATTCACACCGGCGGTACGGTGTGCCGGGATAACCGCTCCTGCATTGGCGATGCGGCGGCACGCCACCTGCGTCAACTTGCGATAGATATCGCTTTTGTGTCCACCTCAAGCTGGGGGCTGCGCGGATTGTTTACACCGGATGAAGACAAGGTGGCGGTTAAACAGGCCGTGTGCGAGGTCAGCAGCAAACGCATCCTGCTCAGCGACAGCTCTAAGTACGATAAAATCGCGACGTGGCTGGCCTTACCATTGGAGAAGTTTGATGTGATCGTGACGGATGATCAATTGAATACCGCAGCACGAAATGCGTTACAGGCAGGAAGTTGGGAACTGATGATGGCCGGAAAAAACGAATAAGAACAGCCCTGCTCTGTCCCGTTATTGGGCACAGAGCAGGACCAGGGGGATTACACTTCTTCGCTAAACTGGGGAACCGGATTGCGGAAACTGCGGGTCACAAAGGCCAGGTAGAGAATACCAATGGCGGCCCAGATCAAGCCCAGAACCATCGAGCTCTGCTCCAGGTTAACCCACAGCGCACCAACGGTCAGCGCGCCCAGCATCGGCAGAACCAGATACTGGAAGTGATCTTTCAGGGTTTTGTTACGTTTTTCACGTACCCAGTACTGCGCAATCACCGACAGGTTAACGAAGGTAAACGCCACCAGCGCACCAAAGTTAATCAGCGCAGTCGCGGTAACCAGATCGAAGTTGATGGCCATCAGCGCGACGGCACCGACCAGAATCACGTTCAGTGACGGCGTGCGCCATTTCGGATGGATATAGCCGAAGAAACGCTCCGGGAATACGCCATCACGGCCCATTACGTACATCAGACGCGATACGCCCGCGTGCGCCGCCATGCCGGAAGCCAGTACGGTGACCACGGAGAAGATCAGGATACCGACCTGCAACGCTTTGCCCGCGACGTAGAGCATGATCTCCGGCTGTGAGGAGTCCGGCTCTTTAAAGCGCGAGATGTCTGGGAAGTACAGCTGCAGGAAGTAGGAGGCCACGATAAACATCAGGCCACCAATCAGCGCGGTCAGGAAAATCGCACGCGGAATGGTACGTTCTGCATCTTTCGTTTCTTCCGACAGCGAACTGATGCCGTCAAAACCCAGGAAAGAGAAACACAGGATGGTCGCTCCCGTAATCATCGGCACCACGTGGGCGTTTTCCGACCAGAACGGTTTGCTGCTTACCACTGTTCCTGCACCTTCACCGTGCGCCACACCGTAGATCACCATGGCAGTAATACCGACCATCACCACAACCTGCAGGATCACGATCACGCTGTTGAAGTTGGCGACGGTTTTGATTCCCTTAAGGTTGGAGAGCGTCATAAAGCCCACCAGCAGCACCACGAAAATCCACGAGGGGATACCTGGTACCAGGGTTTCAAAATAGTTTTTTGCCAGCAGGATGTTGATCATCGGCATGAACAGGTAGTCCAGCAGCGATGACCAGCCCACCATAAAACCGACGTGCGGACTGATTGCCTTTTGAGCGTAGGTATAAGCGGAGCCCGCAGATGGGAAGCGGCGTACCAGCTTACCGTAACTCACGGCAGTGAACAGAATCGCAATCAGGGCGAAAGCATAGGCGGTGGCAACGTGACCATCGGTCAGGCCCGACACAATACCAAAGGTATCGAACAGGGTCATAGGCTGCATGTAGGCTAAGCCCATCATGACGACCGGAAGTAAAGTCAGCGTTTTTTTCAGTTGGGCACGTTGTGGTGCAGCAGAGGTATTAAGCGACATGCTTCAGTCCTCCTTGCGCAGCAACCTGACTGGGTTGATTCACAAGGATACTGCGCATTAAGCGACAGGGAGTAAGGTTTGCGGCAGCGGCGCCGTAGTCATCACGAAAACGTGTACCAGCCTGCGCTGGCAGTGTGTTAAACAACCCCATCTTTACATCCTCAATCTCACGCGGGTGCGTGTTTTCAGTGTTTATCTATCCGGGTACGCGCCCGGCCTCGTTTGTGTCAGTGAAAATTCACTCTGTTGTAACATGCAAAAAAATAACCGACGCGGTGAGCGTCGGTTATGTTCTGAATTTGCAGGAGGCGTATTTTGCCCCAACCCAACGCATTATTTCAAGACGTTGTCGCAGAGAATGCAAAAAATTAATCAGGCATTCTTTAACATCCAGTCGATTTCTGTGGCAGTGATTAACCTTTCAAACTGCATTAGCTCATAATTTTTACAGCTAAACCACACTTTGGCAAATTTCTCACCCAGTAATTTTTGTAAAGGATAGCTGCTTTCAAACTCGGTAAGGGCATCACTTTGACGGATGGGTAACGCTAACCCTTCCGCCTCGTGACCATTGCCTTTAACCGGCTGCGGCAAAGGCAGTTGCGTATCCAGACCGTGCAACATGCCAGCTAAAATCGCGGACATCACCAGATAGGGGTTAGCATCCGCTCCCGCCACTCGATACTCGATTCGGCGGCTTTCAAGATCCCCACAGGGAATGCGCAACGCCACCGTGCGGTTGTTATGGCCCCACGAGGCCTGCAACGGCACGTACGCCTCCGGGACAAAACGGCGGAAGGCATTGACGTTAGGGGCTAGCAACGCCATGGAGGCCGGCATTAAATCGATCATACCGGCCAGGGTTCGCTTCAGCAGCGGAGAGTCGCTGCCGTCGTCGCAGGCAAAGGCGTTGTGATCGGCCGCGTCCAGCATACTGATGTGTACGTGCATCCCACTGCCCGCATAGTCTTCATAGGGCTTCGCCATAAAGGTAGCGGTCATACCGTGATTCTCAGCCACCTGCCGGATAAGGCGCTTAAGCTGAATGGCATGATCGCAGGCGCTCAGGACATCCCGGGTGTGATGCAGGTTAATTTCAAACTGCCCCGGTGACGCTTCCGCCAGCGCGCCGTCGGCAGGAATGCCCTGCAGGCGGGCCAGGGTATCGATATCCCGTAAGACTTCAGAGAAGTGATCAAGATTGTCCAGGGAATAGACCTGGCTCTGCATATTGCGATCGTCGCTGCCCGGTGCGCAGGGCGGCTGAATAAAACCTTCCGCGTCGCGCTTTTTATCGACCAGATAGAACTCCAGCTCTACCGCTACCACCGGAAACAGTCCACGGTTACGCAGCTGTTGCCACAGCCGGTTCAGGACATTTCGGGGTTCAACGTCAAAGGGAGTGCCATCTTGGTTGCACATGGTTAGCAGCAGTTGTGCAATGTGTTGCGGATCGGCGGCGGAGGGAACGAGCGTGCCGGGAACAGGAAGGCAAAGATTATCGGGCTCACCGAGGGATTGTCCCAGTCCGGCCTCTTCAACGGTGTTGCCAAGAATATCCATGGCAAAGACCGAGGCGGGAAAGTAGCAGCCCTTTTCCAGCTTAGCCAGCGCGGAGACGGGAATACGCTTACCGCGAAAAACACCATTTAAATCATTAAGTAAAATATCAACGTACTGGGTTTCAGGGTGGCGCTCCAGCCAGTTTTTAACCTCTTGCTGGAACGCGCTGGTTCGTCTCTCTTCACTGTGCAACGTGAAGTCTTCTACTTCTACCAGGTTAGTCATGATTTCATCCGCCTTTAACCACAAAATGGGAGTGCGTAATGCTCAAAAAAACCGCCACACCTCTAACATAGCGCTAACACAAAAAGTGTGCAAATGTAACAAATCTGTTTGAAGATCCGGCAGTGGGTTGCTAGATTGACAAAATATTGCACACTTAACCATCAGATATGCCCTTTTCGTCAAATATTTCGAACAGCTGTTGAGGGGGAAAGATGGGCATTATTTTTGACAAGCCGTTGATCGGCGTAGTGATGTGTCAGACGCATCATCACGGGCATCCGGTTCAGTCGGTGCACAATAAATATCTTGATGCCGTCGTTACCGCCGGTGGCGTGCCGCTTGCGCTGCCTCATCAGCTTATGGCTGCCCCTCATCTATCAGAAAACGCTATGGCTGCGCTGGACGGAATTTTACTGACCGGCAGCCCCAGCAACCTTGAACCCTGGCTGTATGGTGAAGCAGGCGAAGAACCCGACGCGGATGTCGGACGGGACAGGCTGGCCTTTAATCTGATCACACACGCCGTGGGTAAGCAACTCCCGCTCTTTGGCATCTGCCGCGGCATGCAGGAGCTGGTGGTAGCCAACGGCGGCGCACTTTACCGTCATCTTAATCAGCATCCACAGTTTCAGCGCCATCACGACGATGACGCTGCCCCGCTGTCGCAACAGTACGCACCTGCCCATGATGTGAATATTGAACCCGGAGGGCTACTGGCCGCGCTGCTCGGCCCGGCGCCGTTAATCGTGAATTCCGTTCATCATCAGGGGATACGCGAAACCGGGCCACAGCTGCGCATTGAAGCCCGGGCGCCAGATGGCCTGATTGAGGCGGTCAGCCTCAGCCGGCATCCTTTTGCGTTGGCAGTACAGTGGCATCCCGAGTGGCAGTTGAAACCCGCAACGCCGTCCTTTGCGCTGTTTAACGGCTTTATTCAGGCCGCGCGTCATTATCAACGGGAAAAGCAGCAATGAATGATGCGAATCAGGCTCCCGGACGTCGGCTGTCGCAAATTCGCCAGGCGATGGGATTATCTCAACGGCGCGTCGCTGAACTGGCTGGCCTGACGCACAGTGCCATCAGCACCATTGAGCAGGACAAGGTCAGCCCGGCGGTCAGCACGCTACAAAAACTGTTGAAAGTTTATGGTCTGTCACTGTCGGAATTTTTCTCCGAACCTCACAGCCAGGATGCGCCCAACGTGGTTGTCCGGCCCGAGGATCTGCTGGAGATCGGCAGCCGGGGCGTTTCACTGAAGCTGATTGATAACGGCACCCCAAAGCGCGCCCTGGGCATGCTGCTGGAGACCTATCTTCCCGGTGCCAGTACCGGGGAAAAACTGCACCACGCGGGCGAAGAAACCGGTACGCTGCTGGAAGGTCAGATCGTTCTGGAGATAAACGGCCAGCAATTTCACCTGTCTGCCGGTGAGAGTTACGTCATTGATACGGGCCTGCCGCACAGCTTTACCAACTTTGCCGATGTGCCCTGCCGCATCGTCAGTGCCCATACGCCCGCCAATTTTTGATGGGGGCCGTCTGCCAAGGAGCTAAATATGAATTATGTGGAAAATTACTACACCGCAACAATGAATCCACATGCGCCCTGGCCAGTATTACAGGAAAGCATTCAGTGTGACGTCTGCATTATCGGCGCGGGCTTTACTGGCCTGTCAGCCGGTTTGTTTTTAACCGAGGCGGGCTATGATGTGGTACTGCTTGAAGCCGCACGGGTCGGTTTTGGTGCCAGCGGTCGCAACGGCGGACAGGCAGTGAACTCCTACAGCCGGGATGTAGATGTGATTGAACAGCGTTATGGCAAAGACACCGCGAAAATGCTGGGCAGCATGATGTTTGAAGGCGGGGATATTATCCGCGATCGTATCGATCGTTATGCGATCGCCTGCGACTACCGCCCGGGTGGCATTTTTGCCGCCTTTAATTCTCGTCAGATGGCGCATCTGGCGAAACAAAAAGCTGCCTGGGCGCGCTATGGCAATCATGAGCTGGAACTGCTGGACGAACGGGGCATTCGGCGGGAAGTCGCGACAGAACGCTATGTCGGCGGATTACTCGACAAACGTGGTGCGCATCTGCATCCACTGAATCTGGCGCTGGGCGAAGCCGAAGCGATTCGTCGTCACGGCGGACGCATTTATGAGCATTCTGCTGCGTTAAGCGTTGACTATGGTGCGCCAAACCGGGTGAAAACAGCACAAGGTGAAGTGCGTGCCACTTTTCTGATCTTCGCGGGTAACGCCTATTTACCTTCGGAGCTGGAACCACGCCTGAGCCGGAAAAGCATGCCGTGCGGCTCGCAGATTATCGCGACCGAACCGCTGTCGCGCGATCGGGCGCTTGCGCTGTTACCCAATAACTATTCGGTCGAGGACTGTAACTATCTGCTGGATTATTTCCGCCTGACCGCAGATAACCGCCTGCTATACGGCGGCGGCGTCGTTTACGGCGCGCGGGAACCTGGCGACGTGGAGAAAATGATCCGTCCCAAGATGCTGCGCACCTTTCCGCAGTTGCACAACGTAAAAATTGATTTCGCCTGGAGCGGCAATTTTTTGCTGACGCTGTCGCGCATGCCGCAGTTTGGTCGGCTGGAAAACAACGTTTATTTTATGCAGGGCGACAGCGGTCACGGCGTCACCTGTACTCACCTTTCCGGCAAGCTTATCAGCGAAGTGCTGCGCGGCGATGCGGAGCGCTTCGACGCCTTTGCGAAGCTTCCGCATCTGCCCTTCCCTGGCGGACGGCGGTTTAAAGTGCCACTGACGGCGATGGGCGCCGCATGGTATGCGCTGCGCGACAGGCTCGGCGTGTAAATACCGGGTTGCGCGTGCAGGGCAGCGCCAGCGTTATTCCAGCGGCATTTTTTGGGGATCGTCGTAGCGGTACTCAAAACCCAGCTCATGACAGATACGCGAACCGTCTATCAGCTTACCGCTGTCGTCACTCGCCTCGGCGGCGAAAGTCGGCGGCGTCATGCCGAGCTGGCGTGACACGCCGGGATAAAAGTGCGCGCGGGACGGATGTTTCAGAGAGCACAGGTTAAAGGTCCGGCCGCCCCTGGGCGTTTGCAGCAGCAGCATGATCGCTTCCACCACATCATCAAGGTGAACCAGATTGACCCCGTGGGAACCGTTGGGTAGCGCCTGCTTACCGGCCAAAAAACGTCCCGGATGACGCTTAGGCCCCACCAGCCCCGCCAGACGCAGAACATCCACGCTGGTACCGGGCAGATCGTGCAGCCAGTTTTCCAGATCCACCAGCGTTTTGCCCGCTGTAGTTTCCGGCTGCAGCAGGCTTTTTTCCGTTTTGATCCCCGAACTGCCGCCGTACACGGAGGTTGAGCTGGTGAAAATAATGCGCGGTACGCTATGGGCCAACGCCGTGTCTACCACGTTTTGTACCCCCTGGACGTAGGCGTCCCCGCCCTCTGCCGTGCGACTGGCGGGTAAGGTAACGACCAGGGCGTCAACGTCGAACAGCACATCCAGATCTTCAGCATCGCAGATAAGGTCGGGCGTCAGTTCCAGTTGAAACGCGTCTAACCCGCAGCGACGGGCCGCTTCAACGCCATCCGGCGTGGTTTTGCTGCCGGTCACCTGCCAGCCTCGGGCGCTCAACGCCATGGCTAACGGCATGCCCAGCCAACCCAGTCCTACTATTGCGACCTTTTTCATGTTGTCTCCTGCTGCAGACTCAAAGATTCTTCCATCTTAAGCTCCCCCTGAGTTGCAAACCAGTTCAAAGTGTTTCGGCGCTTTGCGAATATCAACATTAAAAAAGAGTTGCCAATTTCAACTATCTTCGTTAGGTTAATTCCACACAAATGAATAAGATTTCATTAATCGAGAATTTTATGACACGCGTTCAGTTCAACCATCATCACCACCATCACCCTGACTAGTCTTTCAGGCGATGTGTGCTGGAAGACGTCTAGGATCTTCCAGTGGTGCGAACGCAAGAGAACCCCCGGAAGATCGTCTTCCGGGGGTTTTTTTATGGGCTGACGCAAATCAATCATTCAGGACAGGTCAATCAAGGGGACAGGAACAATGTTAGACAATAGCCGTTTACGCATAGCTATGCAGAAATCAGGTCGATTAAGCGATGATTCACGCGAGCTCCTGGCGCGCTGTGGTATCAAAATTAATCTTCAGCAACAGCGTCTGATCGCCTTTGCGGAAAATATGCCTATTGATATCCTGCGGGTGCGCGATGACGATATTCCGGGACTGGTGATGGACGGCGTAGTGGATCTGGGCATTATCGGCGAGAACGTGCTGGAAGAAGAGATGCTGGACCGCCGCGCGCAGGGCGAAGACCCGCGTTACTTCACGCTACGTCGCCTGGATTTTGGCGGCTGCCGCCTGTCGCTGGCAATGCCGGTTGATGACGAATATACCGGCCCACAGTGCCTGAATAACGCCCGTATCGCCACCTCCTATCCTCACCTGTTAAAGCAGTACCTCGACAAGCAAGGCATCAATTTTAAATCCTGTTTATTAAACGGCTCGGTCGAAGTGGCCCCGCGTGCCGGTCTGGCCGACGCCATCTGTGATCTGGTGTCCACCGGCGCGACGCTGGAAGCGAACGGCCTGCGCGAAGTCGAAGTCATCTATCGCTCGAAAGCCGTGCTGATTCAGCGCGACGGCGAGATGCCAGCGGCCAAGCAGGAGCTGATTGATAAAATGATGACCCGTATTCAGGGCGTGATTAAAGCGCGCGAATCCAAATACATCATGCTGCACGCGCCGAGTGAGCGTCTGGAAGACGTGATCAGCCTGTTGCCTGGCGCCGAGCGCCCTACCGTTCTGCCGCTGGCGGGCGATGTCAGCCGCGTGGCGATGCACATGGTAAGCAGTGAAACGCTGTTCTGGGAAACCATGGAAAAACTCAAAGCGCTGGGTGCCAGTTCAATTCTGGTGTTGCCAATCGAAAAAATGCTGGAGTAAACGATGAGCAGAATCATGACGCCCGTGAACTGGGAAGCCTGCAGCAGCGAGGCGCAGCAGGCGCTGTTGGCACGCCCTGCGCTCGCCTCGTCTGAGAGCATCAGCCAGATCGTGCGCGATGTGTTGGTCAGAGTGAAAGAGGAAGGCGATGCGGCTTTACGAGAATTCAGCGCGCGCTTTGACAAGATTGAAACAGACGACCTGCGCGTTACGCCACAGCAGATGCAGGCGGCCAGCGATCGCCTTGGTGACGAGCTGAAACAGGCGATGGCCGTGGCCATTGGCAATATTGAAACCTTTCACCGTGCGCAGATCCTGCCGCCGGTGGATGTGGAAACGCAGCCCGGCGTGCGCTGTCAGCAAATTACGCGCCCGATGAAATCGGTGGGCTTGTATATTCCGGGCGGTTCTGCCCCGCTGTTTTCTACCGTTCTAATGCTGGCTACCCCGGCGCGGATTGCGGGCTGTGGTCGCGTGGTACTGTGCTCGCCCCCGCCGATTGCTGATGAAATTCTCTACGCGGCCAAACTTTGCGGTGTGGAAGAAGTGTTCCAGGTGGGTGGATCACAGGCGATTGCCGCCCTGGCCTTTGGCACCGAAAGCATCCCTAAGGTAGATAAAATTTTTGGTCCGGGCAACGCGTGGGTTACCGAAGCCAAACGTCAGGTCAGCCAGTGCCTTGATGGCGCGGCGATTGATATGCCCGCTGGCCCGTCGGAAGTGCTGGTGATTGCCGATGAAGGTGCCACACCGGCCTTCGTTGCCTCTGATCTGCTGTCGCAGGCGGAACACGGCCCTGACTCGCAGGTGATTTTACTGACGCCTTCGCTGGCGCTGGCCGAGCGCGTCGCCGAGGCGGTGGAGGATCAGCTGGCCCAGTTGCCACGTGCGGCGACAGCCCGCCAGGCACTGGAAAGCAGCCGCCTGATCGTCGCCCGGGATATGCAGCAATGCATTGCGATCTCCAACCGCTATGGTCCGGAGCACCTGATTCTGCAAACCCGCACGCCACGGGATCTGGTGGAACAGATTACCAGCGCCGGTTCGGTTTTCCTGGGCGACTGGTCACCGGAATCCGCAGGAGATTATGCTTCGGGCACCAACCACGTGCTGCCGACCTATGGCTACACCGCGACATGCTCCAGCCTGGGCCTGGCCGACTTTCAGAAACGCATGACGGTACAGGAGCTGACGCCGCAGGGCTTCCTGAACCTGGCGGCGACCATCGAAACCCTGGCGGCCGCTGAACAGCTGCACGCCCACAAAAATGCCGTCACGTTGCGCGTTGCCGCACTCAAGGAGCAAGCATGAGTCAGGAAATTGAACAGCTGGCACGCGCCAACGTGCGTGCGCTGACGCCCTATCAGTCAGCTCGCCGCCTGGGGGGCAATGGCGATGTCTGGCTGAATGCCAACGAATTCCCGCTGCCGGTGCCCTTCGAGCTGTCGCAGCAAACCCTGAATCGCTACCCGGAGTGCCAGCCGAAACAGGTTATCACCCGCTATGCGGCCTATGCCGGGCTTACGCCAGAGCAGGTACTGGTCAGCCGTGGCGCAGATGAAGGCATTGAGCTGCTGATGCGTGCCTTCTGCGAGCCGGGCAAAGATGCCATTCTTTTCTGCCCGCCGACCTACGGCATGTACAGCGTCAGTGCCGAAACCATCGGCATTGAATACCGTACCGTTCCGGCGCGGGAAGACTGGCAGTTAAACCTGCCCGCCATCGCCGAACAGCTGGACGGCGTGAAAGTCGTTTATATGTGCAGCCCGAATAATCCCACCGGTAATCTGATCGACCAGGACGCTATCCGTCAGCTGCTGGCTATGACCGCCGGAAAAGCCCTGGTGGTGGCGGATGAAGCCTATATTGAATTCTGTCCCGAGGCGACGCTGGCGGGCTGGTTAAAGGATTACCCGCACCTGGTGATCCTGCGTACGTTATCAAAAGCCTTCGCGCTAGCGGGCCTGCGCTGTGGCTTTACGCTGGCCAATAAGACGGTTATCGATCTGCTGATGAAAGTTATTGCGCCCTATCCGCTTGCCACCCCGGTCGCCGACGTGGCAGGCCAGGCACTGAGCGAAGAAGGCATTGCCCTGATGCGTCAGCACGTAGCCGAGCTGAATGCCAATCGCAGCTGGCTGTTTGAACAGTTACCGCGGATTCGCGCGGTCGAGCAGGTATTTCCCAGCGAAACCAACTATATTTTGGTGCGCTTTACTGACTCGCCCAGGGTATTTAAAACCTTGTGGGATCAGGGCATTATTTTGCGTGACCAAAACAAGAACCCCGGCCTTGCAGGCTGTCTGCGTATCTCTGTAGGAACCCGAACAGAGTGCGAGCGCCTGATCGCCGCGCTGCAAGCCTTATCTCTGGAGTAAGCATGAGTCAGAAGACCCTTTTTATTGACCGCGACGGCACGATTATCTCTGAACCTCCGCAGGATTTTCAGGTAGATCGGATGGATAAGCTGGCGTTCGAACCTGATGTTGTCCCCGCCTTACTGGCATTACAGGACGCGGGCTATCAGCTGGTCATGATCACCAATCAGGACGGCCTGGGCACGGACAGTTTTCCTCAGGCCGATTTTGATGGCCCGCATAATCTGATGATGCAGATTCTGGCTTCCCAGGGCATTCGCTTTAGCGATATTTTGATCTGTCCCCATAAGCCAGAAGATGACTGCGACTGCCGCAAGCCAAAAACCAAAATGGTGGAAGCCTGGCTGGCAGAGGGCGCTCTCGACACGGCTCAGAGCTATGTGATTGGCGACCGTCAGACCGATATTCAGCTGGCCGAGAATATGGGCATTCAGGGTATTCGCTATGGTGCAGAAGGTCAGGACTGGAAGGCCATTCAGCAGCAGCTGACGCAACGCGATCGTTACGCACTGGTGCAGCGCAACACCAAAGAAACCCAGGTTCGCGTTGAACTGTGGCTGGATCGCGAAGGCGGCAGCAAGATTAACACCGGTGTGGGCTTCTTTGACCACATGCTGGATCAGATTGCGGTGCACGGCGGCTTTCGCATGAATATCGAAGTGAAAGGCGATCTGTATATCGACGACCACCACACGGTTGAAGATACCGGTCTGGCGCTGGGCGAGGCATTGCTGAAAGCCCTGGGCGACAAGCGCGGCATTGGCCGTTTTGGTTTTGTGCTGCCAATGGACGAGTGCCTGGCGCGCTGCGCGCTGGATATCTCTGGTCGTCCACATATCGAATTCAAAGCCGAATTCAGCTACCAGCGCGTGGGCGATCTCAGCACGGAGATGGTGGAACATTTCTTCAGTTCGCTGTCCTACGCCATGATGAGTACCCTGCATCTCAAGACGAAAGGTAAAAACGACCATCACCGCGTAGAGAGCTTGTTCAAAGCCTTTGGCCGCACGCTGCGCCAGGCCATTCGCGTTGAGGGAAATACCCTGCCGAGCTCGAAAGGAGTGCTCTGATGAACGTGGTGATCCTGGATACGGGCTGTGCCAACCTGTCGTCGGTAAAATGGGCTGTTGAGCGTCTGGGCTACGCGCCGGAAGTCAGCCGTCATCCTGACGTGGTGCTGCGCGCCGATAAGCTGTTTTTGCCGGGCGTGGGAACCGCGCAGGCCGCGATGAACCAGCTGCTGGAGCGCGAGCTGATTGAGCTGGTCAAGGCCTGTACGCAACCGGTATTGGGTATTTGTCTGGGTATGCAACTGCTGGGCAGCCACAGTGAAGAGAACGGTGGCGTGCCGACGCTGGGCATTATCGACCATCCTGTCTCGCTGATGGATACACAGGGATTACCGCTTCCCCACATGGGCTGGAACCAGATTACCGCTCAGGCGGGCAATCATCTGTTTCGCGGCATCGACGAAGGCAGCTATTTCTATTTCGTCCACAGCTATGCCATGCCGGTGAATGCCAGCACCATTGCCCAGTGCCACTATGGCCAGGCCTTTACCGCCGCAGTGCAGAAAGATAACTTCTTTGGCGTGCAGTTCCACCCGGAACGCTCTGGCAAAGTGGGCGCACAGTTGCTGAAAAACTTCCTGGAGATGTGATGATTATCCCCGCTTTAGATTTAATCGATGGCAAGGTCGTGCGCCTCCATCAGGGTGATTATGCGCAACAGCGTGATTACGGCAGCGATCCGCTGCCCCGGTTGCAGGACTACGCCGGCCAGGGGGCAACGGTATTGCACCTTGTTGATCTGACCGGTGCCAAAGATCCGGCTAAACGCCAGATTGCCTTACTGAAGAAGCTGCTCAACGGCGTTGAGGCGGTCGTGCAGGTTGGCGGCGGTATCCGTAACCGGGATGACGTAAAAGCGTTGCTGGATGCCGGTGCCAGCCGGGTGGTGGTCGGTTCGACTGCCGTCAAACAGCCTGAGGAAGTCAAAGCCTGGTTTAACGAATTTGGCCCGGACGCCATCGTGCTGGCGCTGGACGTGCGCATCGATGCGGCGAACCGCAAAGAGGTCGCCATCAGCGGCTGGCAGGAAGCGTCCGGTATCACGCTGGAAGAGGTCATCGAACAGTTTCAGCCCGTTGGCCTGAAGCATGTTCTGTGCACAGATATTTCCCGTGACGGTACGCTCAGCGGTTCTAACGTCGACCTGTATAAAGAAGTGACCGCACGTTTTCCGCAGATCGCGTTTCAGTCTTCGGGCGGTATTGGTGAACTCAGTGATATTGCCGCCTTACGCGGTAGCGGCGTTCAGGGCGTGATTGTCGGACGTGCGCTGCTGGAAGGCAAATTTACAGTTTCGGAGGCAATAGCATGCTGGCAAAACGGATAATTCCCTGTCTTGATGTACGCGACGGTCAGGTGGTTAAGGGCGTTCAGTTTCGCAACCATGAAATTATTGGCGACATCGTGCCGCTGGCGCAGCGCTATGCGGGAGAAGGTGCCGATGAACTGGTGTTTTATGATATCACCGCCTCATCGGACGACCGCGTTGTAGACAAAAGCTGGGTTTCACGCGTGGCGGAGGTTATCGACATTCCTTTCTGTGTGGCCGGCGGCATTAAAACCCCGGAAGATGCGGCCCGGATTCTGGAGTTTGGCGCGGATAAAATCTCCATTAACTCCCCTGCTCTGGCCGATCCTTCGTTGATTACCCGCCTGGCTGACCGCTTTGGCGTGCAGTGCATTGTGGTGGGCATTGATACCTGGTTCGATGATGCCAGCGGTAAATATCACGTTAACCAGTATACGGGCGATGAATCCCGGACGCGCGTCACCCAATGGGAAACGCTGGACTGGGTACAGGAAGTGCAAAAGCTGGGCGCAGGCGAAATTGTCCTGAATATGATGAATCAGGACGGCGTACGCAACGGCTATGACCTGGTGCAGCTCAAGAAAGTCCGTGACGTGTGCAAGGTGCCGCTGATTGCTTCTGGCGGAGCCGGTACCATGGCCCACTTCCTTGAGGCCTTTGAGCAGGCCAACGTTGACGGTGCCCTTGCGGCTTCGGTGTTTCACAAACAGATTATTAATATCGGCGAGCTGAAACGCTTTCTGATCGACAACGGTGTGGAGATTCGCGCGTGTTAACTGAACAACAGCTGTCCCGGTTAGACTGGGAAAAGACCCAAGGCATGATGCCGGTTATCGTCCAGCACAACGTGTCGGGTGAAGTTCTGATGCACGGTTATATGAATCAGGATGCGCTGAATAAAACCCTGCAGGACGGTAACGTGACGTTTTTCTCACGCACCAAAAACCGCTTGTGGACCAAGGGTGAAACCTCAGGCCACTTTTTGCAGGTCGTCAGCATCACGCCGGACTGCGACAACGACACGTTGCTGGTGCTGGCGAACCCGATTGGCCCAACCTGCCACTTAGGCACCTCCAGCTGCTTCTCGCCTGCTGCACCGGACTGGACGTTCCTTTATCAGTTGGAACAACTGCTGGCCTCGCGCAAAAGTGCCGATCCGGACAGCTCTTACACCGCGAAACTCTATGCCAGCGGCACCAAGCGCATCGCGCAGAAAGTCGGTGAAGAAGGCGTTGAAACCGCACTGGCGGCGACGGTGAACGATCGCGAAGAGCTGACTAACGAAGCCTCGGATCTGATCTATCATCTGCTGGTTTTGCTACAGGACCAGGATTTAGATCTCAGCACGATCATCAGTAATCTGCGCGCCCGTCATAAATAACGGTGCAATATACTGCTCAGAATTCCACTTTTATGCGGATTCTGAGCAGTATCCTTCTCAAAAAATTAATTAAACGCTATTATTGAGCATAATGTTGCTCAACAGGAGTTGTCATGCTCACACTCCAGCTGTTTATTAAGGGCCGCTGGCATGATGCTGCCCAGCTCAATATCCAACATCCCCACCAGGGACGTGAAAGTCCCGCTTTACTCGCCTATAACTTTGACTACGCTGTTGAATATCTTGATCGGAATGATTATGCCAGCTGCAGTCTGAATTACCCGGTCATGCTTATTGGCAGCTATGCGGCTCGTCCGTGGTTTACCTTTCTGGATGACATTATGCCTGCAGGTGCCAGTAGACGTTACTGGATTCAGCAGCTTGGGTTACAGGGAAAGTCTGCCGCTGAGCAGGATTTCTGGTTGCTGAAATCTGGCACAATTGCACCAGTGGGAAACCAGCGCATCAAAGAGTCGATACCCGCGTTACCCGCGCAAAGTCAGCTACGTGACCGACGTTTTCCGTCTGAATGGGCCATCGAACGTGACAGTGATTTTCTGGCGTACGCTCAGCAAATGGGTGCAGCCAGCGGTGGAGCGACCGGGGCTGGCGGTGAAGCGCCAAAACTCTTATTGCGCTATACGCCACAGGATGAGGTATGGATAGATACTTGGCAGGACGATGTACACAATCAGGATGCGCATTATCTGGTGAAGTATCCGCGCGGCGCGCGCAGCGCGATCGATTGCGACATACTTCGCGCCGAATACCACTACTATCATGAATTAGCGTCGATGGGTTTCGACACCATTCCCTGTGAAAAAATGAAGTTGTGTGAAGGTAGCCGTTATCCTTCCTTATGGTTACCCCGCTTTGATGTGTCTTACATCGCGGGCGAAAAAGTGATGTATGGTCTGGAATCTGTCTATTCAATAATGCGAAAACCGCCAGGCAGCTATCTCAATCATTTTGAGGTAATTAGCACGCTGATTACACACCTTAATCCTGACAGACGCGCGCAAGAGGCGTTCGTCATTGAGTGGGTAAAACGTGACATGCTGAATATTGCGTTTGGCAATTCTGATAATCATGGTCGTAACAGCGCGATTCTGAAAAAGGACACCGGCATGTGGCTTGCACCCATCTATGATTTTGCGCCGATGAAAGCGGATCCTGAAGGCGTGGTACGCACGACGCAATGGGGGGCGCCTTTTGAGGAGGGGGGACAATATCAATGGCAACAGATTGCTGCCGCATTGGATGACCTGGTGCCATCGGACAGATTACTGGCTGAGCTGGCCGTACTGGCCCGACAGCTTATCGGACTCAAAGAGCGTCTGCTTCAGCGAGGTATACCAGCATCAATTCTGACTATGCCGGCTCTTGGGTTTGATTATCTGGATCAGCGTATTGAAGGCTGGCAACTATGAAGAAAACGCTGTCACCGTTTGAACGTGAGGCAATGCTGCTAAACCTTCTTCAGCAGTTTCTTGAAGAAAAATTGTCACAGGGTGAACTCCTGATGCAGCTTCGCAAAAACGTGCTGGGATTTTCACAGGAACGCTATGCAGCGCTGGCAGGAATTAGCCGCCGGACACTATCAGATATCGAGCAGGACAAAGAAAATACGACCCTGAGTACGCTCAACCGGGCCTTAAGACCGCTGGGTCTGAAAACTGGCGTGCTACCGCGTCAACCACATATGCTGCAGACACTGATGCTGCAACTCACTGCTCAGGAAGAGAACCGTGACTACTCATGAAAAATTAATTGCCCTACTCGACCAAAATCGCGCACGTTATCGCCTGATGCAGCACGAAGCGACCGGCAAATGTGAAGCGGTGGCAACGATTCGTGGCACGGAAATCGGTCAGGGTGCAAAGGCGTTGGTGTGCCATGTGAAAGGCAATGGGATCAAACAGCATGTTCTGGCGGTACTGCCCGCCGACCAGCAGGCCGATCTCAGTAAAGTGGCCTTAGCGGTGGGAGGACGTCGGGCATCCCTTGCCTCGCCTGCGGAGGTCGATGCGCTGACGGGCTGTGTATTTGGTGCGATTCCCCCGTTCAGTTTTCATCCTGATTTGCTGCCGATAGTCGATCCGCTGCTGTTTGAACGTTACGATGAGATTGCGTTTAATGCGGGCGTGCTGGACCACTCAGTGATCCTGAACATCAAGGATTACCGTGCACTTTGTGGGGCTAACACTGTGAAAATCATCCTCTAATTGCCATCATCCCGGTCGAAAGGTACTCTGCGTAATACAACATTACGACAACAGAAGATCTGAACTATGGCAACGAAAACCCTCAAAATTCGCCTGCGCGCTGCGCTTGCACTGGCCGTGCTTGCTGGTTGCGCATTCGGCGCACAGGCAAAAATCGAACAGGTCCGCTTCGCCGTCGATCCCACCTATCCGCCTTTCGAATCAAAAACCCCGCAGGGCAAACTGGTAGGGTTCGATATCGACTTAGGCAACGCCCTGTGTGCACAAATGCAGGCGAAGTGCGTGTGGGTGGAAAGTCAGTTCGACGGCATGATCCCGGCACTTAAAGCCCGTAAATTCGATGCCATCCTGTCTGACATGGGCATTACAGAAGAGCGTTTGAAGCAAATAGACTTTACCCAGCCGCTTTACGATACCCACGCTCAGCTTATCGCACGCAAAGGGTCTGGCCTGTTACCGACGCCAGAGTCGCTGAAAGGGAAAACGGTGGGTGTTGAACAGGGCACGGTGCAGGAACGTTATGCCCGCGCAAAATGGCAGCCGCATGGCGTGACTGTGGTGCCTTACGGCGATCAGGCTCAGGTGGAAAGCGATTTAGTGGCCGGACGCCTTGACGCGGTCTTTACCGACGCGGCGCAGGCCGCCAATGGTTTTCTGAAACAGCCGCAGGGCAAAGATTTTGCGCTGGCAGGCCCGATTGTTCAGGATCCGATTATTGGACCGGGCACGGCGATTGGTCTGCGTAAAGGGGATGCCGAGCTGAAGACCGCGCTGGATACAGCCTTTGATGAAATTAAGAAAAATGGCACCTTTGATAAGATTCAGAAGCGCTATTTCTCAACCGATATTTCGATTCAGAAGTAACGTCATGGCGGGCTTTTTCGCTCTCCTGCCTGTGCAGGGCTATACTCAATGACTTTATGGGCGGCCCTTGTGCCCTGAACCGACAAAAGGACATTAACACGGTATGTACCAACAACATCACCCCTTGTTAAGCGCCTCTCTCGGCACCCAGCGTGAAATTATCAGTTTTCATTTTGGCGATGACGCTACGCGACAGGTTTATATCCAGGCTGCCTTACATGGCGATGAAATACCTGGCATGGCGGTTGCGTGGTACCTGAAACAACGTCTGCAAACGCTGGAGTCAGCCGGACGGTTAAAAGCCTCTTTCACCCTGATCCCGGTTTCAAATCCTATTGCGCTAGGCCAGCACTGGCATGGCAACCATTTGGGACGCTTCCATACGCAGACTGGACAAGACTTTAACCGTAAGTTTCCATCACTCGGCACCACGCTGGCTAACGATCTGGCTGGCGTACTGACGCCAAACGAAACCCAAAACAAGCGACTGATTCGTGATGCAATCGATCGCTACTACCGCGATACCGTACCGAAAACGGAGCTGGAAGCGCAGCGGTTCACGCTCATGCGCATGGCGAGCCAGGCGGATTTAATGATCGATCTACACTGCGACTGGGAAGCCCTGCCGCACCTCTATACCACACCGCACGCATGGCCTGCGGTCGAACCGCTGGCACGCTGGTTAGGTAGTGAAGTTCAGCTGCTGGCACAAGTTTCCGGCGGGGAGCCATTTGATGAAGCCTGTTGTGAGCCCTGGCTGACGCTGGCAGAACGTTTTGCCGAACAGTTCCCCATGCCGCAGGGTTTATTACCCGTAACCCTTGAACTCCGTGGCGTACGCGACGTGTCGCCAGAGCAGGCGGAACAGGATGCCGATGCGATTATCAGCGCGCTGCAGGAATCGGGCTACATTACCGCCGATGAGGCTGCCGTTTCTGTCGAGGTCGCGGCACCGGTGATTGGCGGGGATGAGCTGGTATCCGTCGCCAGCGGAGGCGAAGATTTAGTCGGCGTTGATGAGAGCGGTACAGGACTCGGGGCTCCGGGTCTTGCTCAGGCTGCCGATGAAAGCAGGATTATTAAGCAGCGTCACACCGAGGGTACGTCAGCATCATCACCTGCGCTGAAAAATCCGCCCACCCCGCTTGCCGGTTGCGAATACGTTCACTCGCCCGTCTCGGGACTGATTCTGCATCGTAAACCGCTGGGCGCCCTTATCAGGCCAGGTGAAGTGGTGGCGGAGATTGTCGATCCGGTAACGGACCATATCACGCCACTGGTGGCGGAGTTTGGCGGGATACTTTATGCCCGGCACTGGGCCAGATTTGCCACGGCAGGGATGCTGGTGTTGAGGCTGGCGGGAGAGAAGTCGGTGCGGAGTGGGGATTTGTTGGTTTAAAATGGCATTTAATCATAATAGAATGCGTAATTATCTTCTTTTAGATTAGATCATTGATAAACGAAGTTATATGGCTCAAGCCTGAGCACAGAAAATAAAAGGTTGGTCAAAATACAGGCCAACCTTTCAAATTTTTACAGGCCCCGATTACGATAAATAATGAGTGAATTACGCCCAATAACTATAAATGATCCTAGAAGCGCGCCAATTATAAATGCAAGAATCAAAGCTAAGCCTTTTTTAGGACTAACGCGTTTAAGTGGTAAGTCAGGCTGCGAGATGTAACGAAAAGACTGTAGGTTATCAACCTCAATTTTTAAATGCGTGACAGCAAGTAAAGCACGTTGCGCGTCATAATATTCTTTGCTGAAATCTAATGGTTTGGAGTTTTCATTCTCTACCATAGCTTTAAGTGCATCACTCCCCAATAAATATAAAGTATCATCAGAAAGAAACTCTGCCTGATTAACTTGTAACTTACCTACATTAGATGCATCGGCGATTTTCAAAGCCTGTTTTATGACATCAAGACGGTGCTCTTTTTGGTTCAATGCAACTTGCTTATAAGTATCTAAGGTATTGGTGAGCTCACGTGTTTTAACGCTTAAATTTCTTTTAATATCATCGCCATAGTCTTTAACAACCTCATCGTTGACCTGGGAAATATATTGAGTCAGTTGCATTTGGGCTTCTCTTGCGCTTTGTCCGACAAATGAAATGCTTACCGCGTCGTCACTACCCTTGACGGGCGTTAAAGTCAACGTTAGAGGCTTTTCAAGGTTAGCGAGAGCCCCAGCTAACGCGCTCATTGAAGCAGTAAAACGATTAAACATTTGAGTTTGGAGCCCAGTGAGCGAAGGTTTATCCTGCGGAGAGTCAGCATAAACGATACTCAATGCAGCATTGTAATTCGCGACCTGCCCAGCGGCAGGAAGAGTTACCGTCGATGTAGAAACCCACTTTTCTTTCACGACGTTGATGTAAACCAAACCAATTAAAACAGAAATAATAACGGTAACAATGATTACAACCTTACCGCGCCATAGCTGTAAGACTAAATCAAATAAATCAATATCGGAATCAGGCTGCTCTTTCACGTACCCACCATGTAAGGATGAATGCTCGTCGTTTGTATTGCTTTTATTAGTCATAAATTCATTAATTCAGCTCGAATTACCTTTAATTGTGAGTCAAAGAGCCAGAGTGACAATAATTAAAAAGCCTCCCTTAGAAAAGAGGCTTTATTATATTTTATTCGAGCCACTCCGTATGGAACACACCTTCTTTATCGATGCGTTTATAAGTATGCGCACCAAAGAAGTCGCGTTGTGCCTGAATTAAATTAGCAGGCAGAACTGCTGAGCGATAGCTGTCATAATACGCAACTGCTGACGAGAAGGTTGGTGTCGGGATTCCGTTCTGAACGGCAAAAGCAACAACATCACGTAGTGCCTGTTGATATTCATCAGCAATTTTCTTGAAGTAAGGCGCTAAAAGTAAATTAGCAATATTCACATCCGCGGAATAAGCATCAGTAATTTTCTGAAGGAATTGAGCGCGGATAATACAACCTGCACGGAAAATTTTGGCAATTTCACCATACTGCAGATCCCAGTTATATTGATCTGATGCAGCCTTTAGTTGAGAGAAGCCTTGTGCATAAGAAACAATTTTACCCAAATACAAAGCTTGACGAACTTTTTCAATAAATTCAGCTTTATCTCCGGTGAAGTTTTTGGCTACTGGCCCACTTAAAACTTTAGAAGCAGCGACACGTTGAGATTTAAGAGAAGAAAGGTAACGAGCAAATACAGATTCTGTGATTAATGATAACGGCTCACCGAGGTCGAGAGAACTCTGGCTCGTCCACTTGCCTGTCCCCTTATTAGCTGCTTCATCTAAAATGACATCAACTAAATAATTACCATCTTCATCTTTTTTGGTGAAAATATCTTTAGTAATGTCTATGAGATAGCTGCTTAACTCACCATTATTCCATTCCGTAAAGGTATAGGCTAACTCTTCATTTGTTAAGTTAAGTGCACCTTTTAACAGAGAGTAGGCTTCTGCGATTAACTGCATATCACCATATTCAATGCCATTATGAACCATTTTAACGTAATGGCCTGCGCCATCAGAACCAATATAAGTCACACAGGCTTCACCATCTTCGGCACGCGCTGCGATTTTATTAAGAATAGGCGCAACAAGTTCGTAAGCTTCTTTTTGACCACCGGGCATAATCGAGGGACCTTTAAGCGCCCCCTCTTCTCCACCAGATACACCTGTACCAATAAAATTAAATCCTTTATCGGAGAGCTCTTTATTTCTACGAATAGTATCTTTATAGAAAGTATTGCCACCATCTATTAAAATATCACCTTTATCAAGATGTGGTGTCAGAGATGCAATAGTCTTATCAGTAGCTTCTCCAGCTTGCACCATTAATAAGATACGACGAGGCTTCTCAAGAGAATCGACGAAATCCTCAACAGAATAAAATGGAGCTAATTTTTTGCCTGGATTTTCAGCAATTACTTCATCAGTTTTTTCACGCGAACGATTGAAAACTGAAACAGTATAACCGCGGCTCTCAATATTGAGAGCCAAATTACGGCCCATGACAGCCATACCTACAACACCGATTTGTTGTTTGGACATTTTTTACTCCTTTCAGATTTATCGTTGCGACTCAATATGCATAAGCACAGATTAGCATATTCTCGTAGAAAAAAACGACTAAATTTAGTGTAGCACAGCACGCAAAAACTTTAGATTCAAATAACTGTTAAAAATTTAACCACTAATAGTATAATATTCAGAGATATCTTTATTTATCGATTCTGGATTAACCTCATAAATACCATCAGGATTTTTATTAATTATATAAATATCGTCGCCAATAGCAGATATATGCTGAAAAGGGGTATGACAATTATTATCAAATAATGAGCAGCCAATAAAATAATTTGCGTGATTTTTGATACCAAGCATGTTCAGAATCGTTGGGGTTAAAGAAAGACTATTTTTACCGGTACCATCTATTACAGTACGTTGCAAACCAGCGCCAATAATAATCAAGGGGATTTTATCCACAAAATAGTTTGTATCAACGTCAAAACTTTTTTTAAATTCTGGTGCAGGAAAAGAAGCATGATCAGCAGTAATAACTAATATCGTATCATTGTAATATTTAGACTTTTTAAAGTAATTAATAAACTCTCCAAGCTGATAATCATAATTATAAAATTTATTATAGATTTTATTGTTTCCATCTTTATAGCGTACATCTGGACTATCCATTCCGTGATGAGTTCCTGATGGATATACGCCAATAAAAAAAGGTGTGTCTGTGCTATAATTCTCAAGAAGTTGCTTTAAGGATTCAAAGACTTTTTTATCAGACATCCTGTCTCCCTGCTTCCATCCAAAATCTTCCATTCCATAAACTTTTCGAAAAGGCATCGATTTTAGCAAGGCATTAAGATTGCTATCGTTTTCTGTCGAAGCGAGGAAAAAAGTATTGAAATCATTTTCGTTTAGAATAGAGGGTAGAGAAATAAGCCTTCCGAAATAGTTTGTTTCTACCTCTTTATGACTGATCTGAAAAAAACCACCAACTTTATTATTTGTTCCATCTCTGTATTGATATGCGGATGTGAGCTGACCACGCAGCCCACGGAATGTAGCAGCAGTATGATTATAATAATTTTTTACTATAACGCCTTCATCATAGAGTTTATCGATATTTGGAGTAAGATGGAGATCTAAAGTGTTCTCACGATCAATAACACGTGAAGAAAAGCCTTCTGTAAAAATAATAATAACATTTTTAGGTTTACTTTCGATAAAACTAATATGATGCGAGCTCTCATAAACATTAAATTTTAAATACTTCTTTGCAATATCAGGGTAATTATATGATGGTTTGTAGGTTAATTGCTTATAAAAACCATGCAAAGCTGAAGAAAAATTAGAGATAGCACCATCAGTAAAGAACAATGGGATGAAGAGGATAATAAAATGAACTGAAAATTTTGTTTTTCGTGGAATCAAACAGGTCAATGAAACAAGACAATACGTAAATGTAACAAGAAGCGTTTCAATAAACTGAGATTGCCCTATCGCCCTGAACTCCGATAGATTATCCAACGTCAGTGTTGAAACAAAATCCCCAGTCGATCTCAAGGAGGACACCTGAAGACCCAATGTTAAGCCATAAAAAAGACTGATAACAACACGAACAGGGCTGCCTAAAGCTCTGCAGGCAAAACTAAATAAAAGAATTTCGAAATAAATATTTAATTCTACATCTGTATCAAGATTAATTTTGTTTAGTAATAGGTAAGTTAATATTATTAGACCAATGGAATGTAAAAATAAAAAAAATTTATTTTTATTCATTTTCTTTATATTATCTATAAAATTATTTTCTTTCGAAGTAAACTTTGGAATATTCTGCAACCATTCGCTCTTTAGTGAAAGTATCAAGAGTATGTTTTCTTGCCTGATTGCCTAATCTTTTTACTTCATCTGGATGATTGATTAAATACAGCATCTTTTCAGCAAGTTCTTCAGGTCCGTTTTTATAAAGCTGACCTGTAATGTTGTCGAGCACCACTTCTGGTATACCCTCAACGCCATGCGCAATAGAGGGTATTTGAAAAAGTGCAGCTTCAGTAAAAACTAAACCAAAAGCTTCCCACAGCGAAGGCTGGCAAAGTACATCAACGTCATTAAAAAAAACACTTTTGTCAGTAATCCATCCCGGCATCAAAATTTTATCTTCAAGATTGTAATTAGTAATTAATGTTTTGCACTCAGAAAAAAGTTCACCATTACCTGCCAATGTGAATCTAATGTTATTATTGACATGAAATTTATTAACGAGAAGGTTAACTGCTTCAATAAATTCTAATGGGTTTTTCTGTGTGTCCAGGCGGCCTAAAAATGCAAAATGCAAACCACATTCGTTATGAAAATATTTTGTCTCACATTGATAATCTTGGATACTTACGCCATTGTAAATTAAATGACTCTTAACTAAAGGATAGTATGATATGTATTTCTTATTAACGGTAATATTTACATCACCGAATAATGTAGAAAAGTTTTCTAATAAATAATAAAAAATACGTTTAGGTAATACTTCATATTTATGAAACGCCACCCCATGAACCGTATGAATTATTTTATTGATTCCCGCAAATTTTGCAGCTATTCGAGCTACAATTCCAGGTTTAGTTGAATTGGTGTGTACAATATCAAAATTGTATTTCTTAAAGACTTTGTAGAGCGCAATAAAACTTTTTAAATCATCCAGCCCAATATTTCTCTTTATTGAAGGAACAATGATTATTTCTACGCCAGCATTTCTGAACGACTCCACAAACTGTTCTGTTGGATTTTCGCCGCAAATAACATACTTTTCTAAACCACTTTTTTCTAAGCCACAAAGAATATCTAAAGAAATTTGTTGAACACCAGACATTTTTGGTATTACTTGAACATGAGCTATCTTCATCAATTATTCTCATTAACTCTTTTAAAAATTTTTCTAAGAATTGCTTTAATCGTCCTGATTCGATAGCTAACTTTGAAGGATAAACTTGCGCCACTTTTAAAACCCGTCGTTGTCACTGTCGCACTGTGCCTGCGATAGTGAATGAGTGGTTTATCGGTAAATTCGATTTTTCCATATAAAATAGCCGTTAAACCAATCCAAAGGTCATGACCGAGACTTTCAAAGGGAAATGGAAAGGCCTTTTCAACTAATTTTCTGTTAAATGACATACAGCAACCATGGAAAGAACTTTTAAATAATGTTCTAAAAAAACTCGAGCTCGGCTTTATGTATTTAAAATAAGAATCAGCAATTATTTTTTTTTGTTCATCAATAATTTTGCAATTGCAAACCACTAGTCTAGGTTCATTGGCTTTTAAGAACTCGATCGTATTCTCTATGCGCCCTTCAATCCAGATATCATCCTGATCTGACAAATAAATATAGTCACCTTTGGCATTTTTTAACGCATTTTGCACATTTAATGAAACTTTATAAAGTGTATCACGCTGATCATCGCGTTTACTTCTGTAATTTTGAAAAATTTTAATACGTTTATCTCCGATGCTATTAATTTTACTAATTGTCGAATCAGTAGAATTATCATCTGAGATAACTATTTCATCATTGATGTCTAGTTGAGCCAAGATACTCCTGACCTGTTCCTCAATAAATGCTTCACCATTGAACGTTGGGATGCAAACAGAAATCATTTTTGGCCTCGAACATAAAAGCGGGAAAAATAGAGAATAAATTGTCTTTCTTTCGTTCTCAAAGTAAGTTTGATCGCTCTATTCAAAACCATAAAAAAATAAATAGCATCATCAATAAAATTATTTCTATGGCAATTTCTTGCACACTTACAATAGATTTTGAATCTATTTAATAAAGAATTAGTATCAGGTTCATCATTGGAAAGATCCTGTATAACTAATAAAGGCATGACATAGAAACAGTCTACATTTCTTTTTAACTTTTCGATAAATTGAAAATCGCTAAAGTCTAGAAATACTTTTTCTACATATCCACCACATTGAATGGCAGATGATGTATTCAGCATCATGCCACTGTTAATAGGAGAATAGCGATCAAGTGGATAAATTCCCGGTTCAATTTCTTTTAGAACAAATCCCCGATGCAGTGAATATCTTAATGGTGAACATAGTTCACCTTTTGAAGTTTTAAGCCTTGGGGCAACTAGTTTAATATGCGGATTATTCTTTATAGCTTTAACGTATTCCACAACTGATTCTGGAGGGAATTTCGTGTCTTGATCGAGTAGTAATACATACTCATAATTAAGCTCTTTAGCTTTTGATAGTCCTTTATTATAAGCTGCGCTCACACCTGAATTAGAATAATCGGTGATATAATATACTTTCCTGCCACGATAGCTTTCTATTACTTCATTGTTGCCTTCGCGTGCAGGGGAATTGTCATATACAAAGAGCTCAGAAATTAATCCCTCTACATCAGAGTCAAGTATACTATTAATACTGTCTGAATGACTCAAGCCTATTTTATAAAGAACGACAATTGGGAGGAATTTTATGTCCATTTAAAATTGATATCCAGAAATAATTTGATTGTGATATAAGTTTAAAGAAAGAATACAAGCGCTGTATAAGATCACTAAAAGCTTTGCAAGATTCTTTTGCTGACATCTGTAAACGATCATTGGTAGTAATACTATTTCAGCCACGGCAAATATTTCACTCATTCTTATCGCAAAGGCTGGAATAGCTGAAAATAAAACTAAGCAAATGGGTGACAAAGCATATATTTTCAGAAACAAAACAAATCTTTCATCTCCGCTAAACTTTTTATAAGAAGCAAAAACAAAAATAAGAATAAATATACGGAGCAATTGCATTATCGAAAAAACGTTAACTGGTTGTATCATTCCCTGCTGCGTTTGATAATTATATATTCTCAACTTCTCCTGAATAACAGGCACAGGTAAATATCCTAGCAACTCAACGGGGTTAATTTTCCATAGTATCGAGAAATAGCAAAGCCCTATTGAACACAGAATAATATAAATGTATTTGCTACTGATTTTTTTACTATTAAATTTTAGTGCGATAAGCATTACAACCATAGAAAAATGAAAACAACAGGCTGCAATGATGTAATAAATGAACTTTCTTTTATTACCTTCCACCAAAAACTTTAGCGCAAAGAAGCCTATTGCCACTCCAACGCCAATTCTTATTTGTGTCATCTCATGTAAAAAATAAAAATTACTGTAATACACAAGTAATGACAAGAATATATAAGGTGAAAACTGCTTTATATATTTCACTTTATAAAAAAGCGCTGCGAAACAGAATACTATAAAAATCAATTCATATGAATTTGTCAATAAATATGAGACCCAACTCATCAAATAAAACGTTGGTTCTATAGTATAAGGCTCACCATCTATAATGTACTCGTAAATGCTTATATAGGTTTTATAATCTCGGTCGACATCAACACCACGAAAAGCCGCCAATATAAAAAGAGTGGTAATGAAAAAAAAATAAATTTTTTTATTTTGATTATTTAATAGACTAAATAATGCCAACCCAAAAAAAATACATAAATATATTGCCATTATCAACCTGCTAATGATTATCGAATTTTCTTTGGCCTTTACAGAATAGATATTTTGCCAGATAAAATCTTCGCCTGATGCCCCAGAAAACTTTCATCGGTTTTGCCAAAATTTTATTATATAGCCTGACATTAAAACCAACACTTTCAATTTGGTTTTTCTTAATATCAGCGCCCATTAACGTGAAGCATTTAATTTTATCTTCCACATTTTTACTGCTATTCTCTTTATAAGTCTTCCACCCGTGGTGTACGGCTCTTAGCGTACGTGGCGTTCGACAAGAATAGAGTTCTGGTCTGAGATATCGTATATGGTCAGGATAAAGCCCAAAACTATTTATTGACCAATCCCATCGATATAATGCTGCAGTAGTATCAACCGGAGAAATAAATAATTCGCCGATTTTTCGTTTCTCATCGTAAAGCGCTTTCTCTTGTGAAAGGATATTTTCAAAATACATATCGTTTTCAATATCAGCCCAGTCCAGCGACATTCCTAGCTTGCCAATACATTTGTATTGTTCCATATATTTCACCAGAACTGTAAGCCAGCACTCTTTATTTTCATTCAATGATGGGAATTCAATGTCACCATCAGTTAACAAAAAATAGTTTGAACTATGGCTGTCTTTTATTTTTTTCAGGTGCTCGTTAACACCCAAAACCCATAGATTGTTTTTGTTTTTGAGAGTTTTTATATTCTTGTATGCAGCATATTTGTCAAGCAGCGCATTTTGAATAGGTGAATTCGAACTGTTATCAATTACATAAATAAAATAAGGGTATAAGGTATTATTGATTATACTTTCAATACATAACTCAAGAAACTCATCATCATTCCTGGTCATGATTACTATCGGTAAGGCATTATCGTCCATATCGCGCTCTTAACTGGCTTTTGATTAGCCCTCTTAAATCGGGACTCAAAACTGCAAATAATAACGTACATGGGGCGCCTATTATTACAGTGAAAACACAACATTTAAAGAGTAAACTTATGACTCCCTCGACTGGAATGGGATAAACTTTTGCGTAAGATACAAATATGCAACAGAAAAAAACAGCAGTAATTGCTGGCACCCATGAGAGAAAGTAGTCTTTGAAAAACGTATTTAAATCTAACTTGAACCCGTACTTATATAAATAGTACGGCCTGACAATCATTATAATTAGTACATTTGAAAATATGGTGCCTATTATTACTCCATTAATCCCCATGTATTTAATTAAGATTAAAGAGATTATTAGGTTTGCCACACCTTCTATTAGTGGTAAGTGTATATCTGACATGTATCCATACGAAACCTTAAAAATATCAACTGCACTTCTGGATATCAGGAAAAAACAATTTACACTTATTAAAAGGACAGTTCCATTAGCGAGTAAAACTGACTTTCCTAGCCAAAGTGTTATGACATCATTGACCACAAAATAAAATACAATACTCACTACCGAAGCACATAAGAAAAAAAACACATTTACTTGAAGAAATTTTTTGTAAGTTGCTTCTCCCCCTTTATCATGTAAATAATTACCCAATGCCGTACTCAATGGTGCACTCACTGTCGTGATAAGAAACGATAACGCCTGGATAATCATGATATACGAGGAATAAGATGTTACATACTTCAGTCCTAGAAAAAATGAAACCAAAAGGTAGTCAGTATTAAAAATCAACACACCGGAAATTTTATGGATAAATGTTTTTTTCAGTTCTGTAAAAACTTCTTTTCTAAAAATTGTTGTTTCTTCTTTATTTTTTATGGGTTTTAAATGATATTGTTTTTTTACGATGCTTTTAAAGAGAAGTAATTGCAGGATATTAGAAGTTAATTCAATAATACTAAAAACGATTATCCCATACCCTAGTTTTAGAGACAGAATTTGAAGAGAAAAACTTATTACCCTTCCTAAACCATTGATAACTCTTACATAATGTAATTTTTGGTCGGCTGAAAGTAATATTGATTCCGAACTGTAGCTATAAGATAGCGTCGTTGCTAATACAAAAAGCACCCAAGGTATATAAAGCTCAAGATACTGTAACTTATCTTTGACTATTAATGGGAGGAAAAAGGCTATAGCGAAGCCAATTATCAATACAAGAAGCTGTATTTTTTTATAGAGATCTCGGATGGTTGAAATAATTATTGAAAGTTCCGTATTGTCTTTCTTGTGTAAAGGTTTAAATAAAAGATACGTTGATGCAGTCCCAAGTCCTAGTTCAGCTAAATTTATAAAGCCTAACAATTGGTTGATTAGCAAATAAAAACCTGTAAGTTCACTTCCTAACTCATCAAGAAATACTTTCCTCACAAAAAAAGTCATGACCATTATGAGCACTGAAAAGAAAAGCCCATATTTGAATGATTTTATTACGTTTTCTCTTCTCATTATATGCTCATTGAAAAAGCCAGTTTTTAACTGGCTTTTTGCTTCGCTATTATCAATCTTTTATAAAGTTAGTTATTAAATATTTCGCGAAATGACTTCGCTTTTTCGTCTTTTACAGAAAGTTTGTAATGACAATCAATTACCGGCCATTCTATGTTTAGATCTGTATCGTTATAAAGAATACTGTTTTCTGCTTCTGGATGATAATAATTTGTTGTTTTGTAAAGAAACTCAGCATGGTCACTCATTACGGCAAAACCGTGAGCAAAGCCTTCAGGAATCCAGAGCTGCCGTTTATTTTCAGCTGACAAGATAATGCCGAACCACTGCCCGAATGTTGTCGATCCTTTTCTGATATCAACAGCTACATCAAAAACTTCACCTGCAACACACCGCACCAGTTTTCCTTGAGCATAAGGAGCATTTTGAAAATGTAGGCCGCGGAGAACACCTTTCGTCGATTTTGAATGGTTATCCTGTACAAAGTTTATTTTTTTGCCTACAGCCTCTTCAAATGAGCGTTGATTAAAACTCTCAAAGAAAAAACCACGTTCATCACCAAACACTTTTGGCTCAACAATAAGTACATCTGGTAAGGATGTTGTTGCAATCTTCATCAATCAATTACCTTTGATCATATTAAGCAAATATTTACCATATTTGTTTTTTGCGAGTGGCTCAGCTAAATTTTTAACCTGTGCAGCATCAATAAATCCTTTTCTGTAAGCTATTTCTTCTGGGCAGGAAACTTTTAAACCCTGTCGCTCTTCAATAGTTTGAATGAAATTGCTGGCTTCAATTAAACTTTGATGAGTACCCGTATCAAGCCATGCAAACCCTCTTCCCATCATCGCTACAGATAATGTTCCTTTTTCAAGGTACAGTCGGTTGATATCGGTAATTTCCAACTCTCCACGTGAGGAGGGTTTAAGGTTTTTGGCCATCTGGACAACATCATTATCATAAAAATACAAACCTGTTACAGCATAGTTGCTCTTTGGCACCTCAGGCTTTTCTTCCAGACTAATGGCTTTACCGTTTTTATCAAACTCTATAACGCCATATCGCTCAGGATCATTAACATGATAAGCAAAAACTGTTGCACCACTCTCTTGTCCGATTGCCGTTTCCATTAATTTGGGTAAATCATGCCCATAAAAAATATTATCACCCAGAATCAAAGCACAGCTATCGCCACCAATAAATTCTTCCCCAAGTATAAACGCTTGTGCTAACCCATCCGGGCTGGGTTGGACTTTATACTCCAGTTTAATTCCCCATTGGCTCCCATCACCCAGAAGCTGTTCAAAACGAGGCGTATCTTGTGGCGTGCTAATAATTAATATATCGCGAATGCCCGCTAACATTAATGTTGAAAGTGGGTAATAAATCATCGGCTTGTCATAAATAGGTAAAAGTTGCTTACTGACAGCCATTGTGACCGGATACAGACGGGTACCTGATCCGCCCGCAAGAATAATTCCTTTACGCTTCGCCATTCATTTATCTCTTTAAGCAAAAATGCCTGTTACAGGCATTACTTTTTAACGTTCTGAGGTTAATATTTCCGTAAGCATACGCCTGACACCAACATGCCATTCAGGAAGTGTCAATTTAAAAACAGTTTGAAATAATGTATTTTCTAAACGTGAATTTTGAGGCCGTTTTGCAGGTGTTGGATATGCACTTGTAGGAACAGCATTAACTTTTTCAACCTTCAGTGGGATACCAAGCCGACGAGCTTCGTCAAATACATATGTAGCATATAGATACCAGTTCGTGGTACCACTAGCTGAAAGGTGATAAATACCTGCAACCTGGGGTTTTTCCAGTGCTACGCGCAATGCATGTGCTGTACAATCTGCCAGAAGCTCTGCACCTGTAGGTGCCCCGAACTGGTCGTCAATAACAGATAGCACACTTTTCTCTTTAGCCATTTCCAGCATTTTTTTGGCAAAGTTACTACCTTTTGCTGCATAGACCCAGCTTGTTCTAAAAATCAAATGCCTGGTACACTCAGATATCAGATTTTTTTCACCTAGAAGCTTACTTTTACCATAGGTATTTACAGGTTCGGCAATATCCGACTCAGACCATGGCTTTTCACCTAGACCCGAAAACACATAGTCTGTTGAATAGTGCACTACCCATGCTTTGAGCTTCTGCGCTTCTCTTGCTATTACTTCTATACTCTGGGCGTTTAAAAGATAAGCCTCTTCTTTTTGAGATTCAGCTTTATCCACTGCAGTGTAAGCAGCAGCATTGACGATTATAGCGGGCTTTATTTGACGAATGGTCTCAGCAATTTTGTCAAGTTTACTTAAATCCCCACAATAATCTTCAGCATGCCGGTCGAGCGCAATTACATTGCCGAGTGGTGCTAATGAACGTTGCAGTTCCCATCCAAGCTGACCTGACTTACCAAAAAGCAGGATGTTCATTACTGACGTTCTCCATAATTTTCATCAATCCAGCTTTTATAGGCACCGCTTTTGACATTTTCAATCCAAAGACTATTTGTCAAATACCAGTTGACCGTTTTTCTAATACCACTCTCGAATGTTTCTTGCGGCTTCCAGCCCAGTTCTCTAGCAATTTTAGTAGAATCAATAGCATAACGACGGTCATGTCCGGGCCGGTCTTTTACATAAGTAATTTGTTCACGGTAGGAAACATCTTTAGGCACTATTTCATCTAATAAATCACAAATAGTTAGCACCACATCGAGATTTTTTTTCTCATTATGACCACCAATATTGTAGGTTTCTCCAATTTTTCCGGTTGTGACAACCGTGTAGAGTGCCCTTGCGTGATCTTCAACATACAGCCAGTCACGAATCTGATCACCTTTGCCATAAACAGGTAATGATTTACCTTCAAGCGCATTAAGTATGACAAGAGGGATGAGTTTTTCTGGGAAATGATAGGGACCGTAATTGTTTGAACAATTTGTAATGAGCGAGGGCAAACCATAGGTACGTGACCATGCTCTGACTAAGTGATCGCTGGATGCTTTTGATGCAGAGTAAGGGCTGCTTGGCGCATAAGAAGTGTCTTCTGTAAATAAAGACAGCGATGACGACTCTTCTACTTCATCTGGATGAGGCAGGTCACCATACACTTCATCCGTTGAAATATGGTGAAAGCGAAAAGCATTTTTCTTCGACTCATCAAGCTTGAGCCAATATTGACGTGTTGCTTCCAGTAAAGTGTATGTACCTACAATATTGGTTTCTATGAATGCTGCAGGTCCAGATATTGAACGATCAACATGACTCTCTGCAGCCAAGTGCATAATTGCATCGGGTTGATGACGTTCCAGTACAGAAGCTATTTGGCCTGAATTACAGATGTTTGCATGTTCAAAGCTGTAACGTTCACTGTTCTCAACATCTTTAAGTGACTCAAGATTACCTGCGTAGGTCAGTGCGTCAACGTTTACAACGCTATCTTTCGTATTTTCGATTATATGACGAACTACCGCGGATCCAATAAAACCTGCACCACCAGTCACTAAAATTTTCACAATTGCTGTCCAGAATAGTATTTCACATTTCGCATTCAAACCCGACGCCGGAACGGGAGAGTCATAATGCAATTCAATTTGGGTGTAAAATTTACCTTTGCTTCAGCACGCACTGATGCAACCAGCCAGAATAAACGCAGCGTCAGAATTTATCCGCCAACGCTTCGTTTTCATTCTGATTTGAGAGCTTAATTGAGTTTATTCTATGAAACCTTGCTGACTTATTGATGGCCGCATTAAAGGTGAAGAACAGACCAATGAATGCCAGCAATTGCCAACAATCACCTATTCCCATGCTTTCCGATACAATCCCAATCATTGCAAGCATAGTGGCACAGGAGACCATGACAGTAAGTGCACCACGGCCGGTCAGACCTCCTCTCATCAACAAATGGTGAAGGTGCTCTCTGTCAGGCCTGAAAGGGCTGCAACCACGTCGGATACGTGAACTCATTACTCGGACCATGTCCATCAAAGGAACCGCTATTAGCCAGAGCGCTGTTACAGGCCGCATCACTGCCTCACTTCCCTGAGTCGCGATCATAAGTAACCAAATTACTGTAAATCCAATAAGTGTACTTCCTGCATCCCCCATGAAGACTTTAAATTTCTTACCCCATGGAATACCTAGATTCAATAAAATATAAGGCAGGCAGGCCGCCATCAGGCATGTGCACCATAATGCAAGCTTAGGATTACCTCCCAGTTCAAAGACGATACCAAGCGCGCCAAATGTCACACATGACAAAGCTCCTAACAGGCCATCAATACCATCAACCATGTTAAACGCATTAATGGCCCCGATGACGGCAAAGAGTGTAAATGCATAACCAAACATACCCAGCACTAACTGAAATCCAAATAAAATATTACCGAGTGAGTACAGGTAGTAGCCATTCCACATCATGATGCACGCCATCAAAGCCTGAATCAGTATACGAGGAATAACAGGCAGATCGAAACGGTCGTCAATCACACCAACAGTTAACAGCACGGTGGCACAGAACATATAAATGGTAAAGTCAGGTAGCCAGCCAGGCTGCATGACATAAAGTATCCATAGTGATAAGTAGACCGAAACGCCGCCAACTAAGGGAATGTGTCCTTTATGCTGCTTTCGGTCGTTAGGCTTATCGACCAGTCCGACCTTGCGAGCGACCTTGCGCGCAATGAAGAGCAACGCAAATGCACTTAGAAAAACACAAACGATCTCTTGCATGTATGCACCACTGCTAAGTTGTCATATTTTAACCACGCTACCGCCCCTGGCTATCGCAACCACCTGCGTAAACGTAGCTTTAGCCATCGTTAAGCATAGACTGCATTACATAATGGCGTTGTCTTGCCGGGTTAATAATTTCGGAACCCGGGCTAACTGATAAAAAACCTTACGATTCTCGTACTATCCTGGCTTCTAGACAAGGTTTAAAAGGCCACTTTTTGACAATTTTGTAATTACTCCCGCTCCGAGGTTACAAATTTGTGCATTTAATCTACAAAGTTGCTTTTTCAGTTATAAAGTGAGTGAAACGTGAAACCCGTAGCCCATTGATTAAATGTATAGATAACGTCCAATCATCATAAATTTTCACTTAACTTTATGTGATTATTTTTTAGACAAATATCATTCAGACAGATGTTACTTTGGGGGCACAAAAAAACCCCATATTTTCAATTGCTTCTTCAGCGATTGAACGATACGAGGCTTTTTTTGGTAATCGTTCGGTTTTTAACGAAACCCTTCCGGATTCTTCGACTGCCAGTTCCACGTATCGCGCATCATCGCATCGATACCACGCGAAACCCGCCAGTCCAGTTCCTGGTTGGCCAGCGACGCATCCGCCCAGAATGCCGGAAGATCACCGTCACGACGCGGCTTGATTTCAAACGGAATGGGCTTGCCTGAGGCTTGCTCAAACGCCTTGATCATTTCCAGCACAGAGAAGCCTTTCCCACCACCCAGGTTATAGGCTTTATAGCCTTCAATTTTATCGAGGTGGTCCAGCGCTTTCAAGTGGCCTTCAGCAAGGTCAACGACATGGATGTAGTCACGCAGACAGGTGCCGTCTGGCGTATCGTAGTCACCACCAAACACGCCGAGTTTATCCAGACGACCTATAGCGACCTGGGCAATGTAAGGCAGCAGATTGTTAGGGATACCGGTTGGGTCTTCGCCAATCTCGCCCGACTCATGCGCACCGACCGGGTTAAAATAACGCAGCGCAATGGTTTTGAACTTCGGCTCAGCTTTGGCGAAATCCCGAATGATAAATTCGACCATTAGCTTAGAGGTGCCATATGGGCTGGTTGTGCCGCCAATCGGTGTGGTTTCCACGTAAGGCACCGGGGCATTGGCACCATAAACGGTAGCGGAAGAACTAAAAATGAAGTTCCAGACGCCCGCGTTGCGCATCTCTTCAAGCAGTACGACCGTACCGGATACGTTATTTTCGTAGTATTCCAGAGGCATACGCGTGGATTCACCCACCGCTTTAAGAGCGGCGAAGTGAATCACGGCAGAAATGCTGTGGGAGGCAAACAGGTCACGCAGGCAGGCGCGGTCAAGAACGTCGCCTTCGATAAACGTTGCTTTCTTGCCGGCGAGTTTCTCAACCCGATTGATGGCCTCACGCGAGGCATTGCACAGATTATCCAGTACCACCACATCATCACCGCGCTCAAGCAGTGCCAGCACTGTGTGGGAGCCGATATAACCTGCCCCGCCCGTTACCAAAATAGCCATCTCTTCTCCCTTTCTGCCGCGTTAGCCGCGGCGAATGATAGTTGATTACTTCGCCAGAATTTTCTCGATCGCTTCGCGGAAGTCGCGGCCCTGTGCGTTATTGCGCAGACCGTAGGAGACAAATGCCTGCATGTAACCCATTTTACGTCCGCAGTCGAAACTGTGACCCGTCATGAGTGAGACATCGACCGTTTTTTTCTTACTCAGGCTGGCGATAGCATCCGTTAACTGAATACGGCCCCATGCGCCCGGTTCGGTACGCTCCAGCTCAGCCCAGATATCGGCTGAAAGCACGTAGCGTCCCACCGCTGCCAGGTCTGAGTTTAACTCGGCCGGGTGCTCAGGTTTCTCAACGAAGTCAGTAATCGTGCTGACATCACCTGGGTTTTCCAGCGGCTGCTCAGTCGTGATCACTGAGTATTCAGACAGATCGTAGTCGGTGAGGTGTTTTGCCAGCACCTGGCTGTGACCAGTCTCTTCAAAACGCGCAACCATCGCCGCCAGATTATATCGTAAATGGTCAGCGGTGGAATCGTCCAACAGCACGTCAGGCAGGACAACCACAAAAGGATTGTCGCCGATCATAGGACGCGCGCAGAGAATAGAATGCCCCAGGCCCAGTGGCTGCGCCTGACGCACGTTCATGATGGTCACGCCCGGCGGGCAGATTGACTGGACTTCACTCAGCAGCTGGCGTTTAACGCGTGCTTCCAGCAGGGCTTCGAGTTCATAGGTGGTATCGAAGTGGTTTTCTACCGCATTCTTGGACGCATGGGTGACCAGCACAATCTCTTTGATCCCTGCTGCAACACACTCATCAATGATGTATTGAATCATTGGCTTGTCCACGACAGGCAGCATCTCTTTCGGAATGGCTTTAGTCGCCGGAAGCATATGCATACCGAGACCCGCAACCGGGATTACTGCTTTAAGCTTGGTCATAGTTATTCCATCTAATGAAGTGAAGACATGCGTCAATTATGCCGGATGGACCGGAAAAGGAAGTATAATCTTTATCTGAAAAGCCGACACTAACTCGCTGTGAAATCTTACAAATTCGGGATTTTACCTAGAGTAAACACAAACAGTAAAGGCCGACCACATGAGCGGCAGAGAAATTGACGTCGCCGTTTTTGGTGCCAGCCATAAAAAGAAACGGGCGACCTGAGTCGCCCGTTGTTATTGGCATCACAGCCACTGTTCAAACCATTCTGGCATCACGAAAAGGTCAAAGTGATTTACCAGCAGCATCAGCCCCACAAACAGGACCGATACAGATACCCACTGTCGGGCATAAGGGATGAAGCGAATACCAATGACTGGCTTGATAAAGAACGGATGCGCCAGCGCTGAAATCAGCACCTGTGAGATCGACAACGTCAGCGCGACGTAGAGCACGTTTGGCCAGATAAAGGTGGTCGCAAGCACGGCCATGACGACCAGGCTGGCCACGATGTTCCAGTAGAACTCCACGTTGGTTCGGCCATTCGCCTGTGAAATGGCACCGGTCAGTCCACCCATCGGACGCAGCATGCCAAACAGCAGCATCAGCGGGATAAGATGATAAACCTGCTCGTGAGACGCACCATACAGAATGCGTACGATGACCGGAGACAAGATACCGATAGCAAGGTACATGGCACTGCTGAAGAGCATAATCACCAGCGTGCCTTTCAGGAACAGCTTCTTCAACTGCTCGGGATCCTGCTGTTTTTCCGCGAAGCGCGGTAGCGCCAGACGGTTAATCACCGGCGAAACCAACTTCAGGGGCTGCAGTACCAGCTCTTTCGCCAGAGAATAGACGCCGAGCATTTCTGCCCCCATCACTTTACCTACCACCAGCGCATCGGCCTGAGTACGAAGCTGGTTAATGGTCTGCGAACCCAGTTGATAGATACCGTAACGAATCGCACTAAAGAAAGTCTGTTTATCGAACTCCCATGTGGGACGCCATGACTTCTCACCCAGCGCGATCATGCACAGGATGCGGGTAAAGGCGTTAATAAACAGCCCCAGAATCGCGGCGGCCACCGTCAGCGAGGTAAACTCCAGCATCGACACCACGCACAGGAAGGCAAACAGTTTGGTGCCCATTTCGATCTTCGCCAGCGACACCATGCGTTTGGTTTTAATGTAGTGGGCCTGATATTGCGAAAGATGTCCCAGCACCAGAAAGTTCAGGCTGGTCAGCATAATCAACCCTACCAGTTCCGGCAGATGATAGAACCAGGCAACAGGCCAGGCAATCAGCAGCATGACAACGCCGGTACATAAGCTGAGCGAGACGTTGACCCAATAGATGGTGCTCTGTTCGCGTCGGGTAATATTCTGGCGATGGACCAGATAACTGCTCATGCCCATGTCCTGCAGCACGCCCGCCACCGCTAAAATAGCGTTGATGATCGCCAACAGCCCCAGCTCATGGGTTTCGAGTTTACGGGCGAGAATACTCAGTTGAGCAACCTGTAATACCGCAGAGAAACAGGTACTGCCAAACAACCAAATCGCCTGTGACTTTATTCCACTCAAACCATTTGCTCCAGAATCTGTGCCAGCTCGCGATACGCGATGTGCTGATTAAACTCGGTTTCAACTTTATGTCTGGCTGCGGCAACAACCGGTGCCACGTCCACCGCGCCTTCTGACAATTTCAGCAGCGTCTCGGCCAGCGCCTCGGCGTCATCTTCCTTCACTAACCAGCCAGAAACGTTATTTTCGATCAGTTCCGGAATACCGCTGTGGAAGGTGGAGACCACTGGCAGCCCAACCGCCATCGCCTCCATCAGCGCAACCGGAATGCCTTCCATATCGCCATCTGCGGCCGTTTTAGAGGGCAGCAGAAAGATATCGGCTTCGTTGAGGGCCTGACGGATCTCTTCCTGAGGTTTGAAACCCGGCATCGTTACGCAGTCGTCCATCTCTTCGCGCGCAATAAAGTCACGCATCATCTGATCCTGATCGCCATTGCCAATGATGGTGTACTGGAACTGGCCACCGCGCTGTTTCAGAATGGCGCTGGCTTTCACCGCCACATCCAGTCCTTTCTTTTCGGTCAGACGGGCAACGGAAACAATGCGCAACGGCGTATGGAAGGCATCACGCGGCTGGAAATTGAATTTTTCAGGTTCAATTCCCATGCGGGTAACGTGAATTTTTTCAGGCGGGCAGCCCATTTCAATCAGCTTGTTCTGCCAAAGATGGCTGATGGGCAACATCAGCTCACTCTGCTGAAACAGATTACGGTAATCCTGCTTATGCTCGTCGAGGATGTGACGACGAGAGATATCCGCCCCGTGAAACACCGTTGCCTGTTTGCCTTTCAGGATACCCAGTTCACGCAGTTTATTCGCCAGCGCCCCGGCATAGCCGAAATGCACCAGGAAAACATCCGCGACATAGGTCTGACGCGCATTGGCAACGATCGCCGGCAGCAGCAGCTTACTGGACTGTGCGCCATAGCGGCGCACGTTAAGGGAACGGAGTAACGACACTTTGGTGATTTTGGGCAGAACCAGTTTCAGCCGCTGTCCCAGCTTGTCCGTCAGGGAAATTTTTTCTTCGGGTAACAGGTAATGCGTCTTTGCCGCCAGACCATATTCGTCAAATGCGCCGTGGCGGTTGACCAGGTCTCCCGGAAATACCGAGATAATCTCAACGTCGTAACCGGCATCAATAAAATGAGTGACCTGGTTGAGAACAAAGGTTTCAGAGGCAACCGGGAAACGCATCGTGAAAAAAGTCAGTTTCATCACATCATCCTATTACGTTTAGAATCTCTTCAGTGATTCTGTTACCTACTTCCCTTTCATGCGCCACGGCGGTTTCGACGTTTTGCTTGATCGTGTCGTAGTCGGCCAGGATAGCCTGAACTTTATCAATCAGCGAACCGTCCATCAGGCTCTGAACATCGGTAGCCATTTGCGGCAGACCTAGCTGATTCATGACGCCCATGGATTTGTGTTCATAGTTGATGGCGACCGCTGGCGTACCAAAGTTCATTGAGATGATGGCAGAGTGCAGACGGGTTCCGATGGTCAGGTGACACTCGCTGAGGAGGACACCTAATTCGAGGTCATTAAATTCATCCATTACAACGTGGTAGTGCTCTGGCTGCTCAACGCGATCGCGCAAAGTGAGCGCCACCATACGGTCATCTTTGGCGTAGCTGTCGATGCCCGTACAGGTAGATAAGGCGACGACCTGATAACCGCTGGCGATCATGGCGTTGATCACGCGACCAAAGGCGGCTTCGTATTCCTGCTGCGTGACGCCCAGACGCTTATCAAACGGCGCCAGTTCACGGACCGTAATCGCGATGGTTTTGCGGGTGCGAATCACGCTCTGCCAGTGCTGCAGACTGTGGCTGGGGTTTTCAACGTGACGTGCACGTACCAGGAAGGCCGTATCCACACCGGGCATCACCTTTGAGCTGGTCACGCCATCGCGCTTCATCAGGTCAAGGCTAACGGACTCACGCAAGATAAGGCGGTCAACCCGGTCAAACACGAAGTTGGCCAGTTGATTAGTGCGGGCGTTCTGGAAAGGTCCAACGGAGTGGCCAATCAGGTAAAGCGGCTTCTTAGCCAGCAGCGCGCAGAGCGCATGGTCAAACTGAGTCACGCCATACAGATCGACAAAGAATGAACCGCCCACCTGAATGACTGCATCGTACTGCGCCAGACTTTCCGTGAAGGCTTTGAGGTGTGGCGGCACGGAGAAGGATTTGTAGGGTCCACCCTTGCCCAGATGCGCCATCATGATATTCGGCATCAGTCGGTTAGCGACTTTGCGTTTAACAGAGCCAATCAGGCCCTTACCCGAGGAGTTGTTGTGCAGGAAGAGCTTATCCTGCTGAATATGTTGCTGAAGCAGATAACCGGAGCTGGTTGGATAACGGCTTATCACATCAATATCCACATCGTTGCGCGCGGCCTGAATTGAATCAATCAGTCCACGCAGAATCGCGCCATCCCCACGATTCCCACAGGTATGGTTACCCACCAATAAAATCTTCATAAAAACTCCGAATAATTTTTTCTAATTCTACCGACCGCCCAGTTCCGAAACGGGCAAAATGAATAGGGAGAAAAACAGCAAATAAAAATCCTGCACCAACATCCCAGATGCTGTTGGTGTTGGCTGCCGTATCAGGGCAGCCCTCTCTGACTACGATTTAATCGCAAAATACGGTAAGGCGACCTGCTTACCGTTAATAACGACAGACACGAATCCTTCAGGTTTGCTGGTATCCACCTTGTCATCAGACAACGCGCGGGAGGCCAGCAATAAATCCCCCTGCTCATTCGCGCCCACGCCCGCTTTACCGTTATGCAGGCTAAAGCGCTGCGGCGCGGCATGGCTGCCGCTATCCGGCGCAGCCTGGGTCATTTTGGCATCGACCCGCGCACAGCGGCCGGTGACAAAGCGATCTTTCGCCGTGCTCTTGATCATCACCGCTGCCGAAGGCGTCCAGCCTGCCAGCCTGATGAAAACCTGCGTGTCGGTATCGGTTTTAGCGACGTAGCGCACATCCACCACCGGACTGCTGCCTTCCGCCGACCAGCTGGCTTCAGCATGGTCTTTCTTACGTTGAACGTGAATAACCGCCCGGCCGCCGGTGTTTTTCCCACTGATGAGGTTCATCAGCGGCTCACCGTCCGTGCCGTTATTGAACTGCGACTGTCCAAAAATTTCGATTTCCCACGAGTCGCCAACGGTGGGGGAATAAAGATTGCCCAGTTCAAACCACACGGCCTGATTGGTGTTGTTTTCCAACAGCCAGCGTGAGGTCAGATAGTTATATTTCAGGCTGCCATCGATCGCGACGCCGTAGGACTCAACGCGGGTCGATCCCATTTCCCAGGCGCTTAGCCAACGATCGCCCTGCTCTGAGTTGTCAATCCAGCTGCCGGATTGCAGGTTGGTCTGACGCGTATTCAGGCGGGAGTGCCAGGCAATCAGCGGGTTCTTGCAGTCCTCAAGGCTTAAGGCATCGATAATCCATTGACCGTTTGAGATATCGCCGGGATTATCACAGTGCTCAATCCAGCCGTTGTGAATCAGCGACTGGCTGCAGCGCGGCAGGTTGAGAACTTTGCCGCCTTTACAGTGCTGGGCGTTAAAGTTTGACAGCTCAATCGCGGTACTATGGTCCCAGTTCCCCTTTTTCTGACCAGACCAGCCGGCCTGAATCACGTCGCCTGTACAGGCTGAGGCGTACCACTGGTCAATCTTACAATCCAGCGTATCCAGCAGGCTGAGCGCGGTGCCGCCAACCTGGTTGAAGCGCAGGCAGGCCCCACGGAAAAACTGTCCGCCCGGGCAGGTATTACGGAACAATCCCTGCTTATTGGGATGCGTATCCGTATTGCCGTTAAATATCAGGTTAGAGATTTCCACCCAGCGGGCACTGACCTCGAAAACAAACGGCGATTTACCGTCGGAGACGATGCTGGTCGCCGGGAAATACCCAAAGTTGACCATCGCACCGGAGATGCGGAAGAAACGGCGCTCCTCCTCACCGAAGTTACAGGCGGAAACGAAGAACGTGCCCGCAGGGAACTGTACGCAGATAGGCTGATCGCTCTGCTGCGACCACTGGTACATCGCTTTAATCGCGGGCGCACTGTCGGTTTTGCCGTCGGCGATAGCGCCAAAGTCAAACAACGAGAGTCGGTTATAGTCATCGACTACGCGACGCCAGTGAAAGCCGTCGCCGCTGAAAATCACCCCCTGATCGTCCTGCGCCGGCTGGAAACTGCCGACGAATTCGCCGCCCCCCACTTCCAGGCCGGCGTGCCAGCTTTTGAGCTTGATCTTCGCGCCTTCAAACAGCGGTCGCGTCTTGCGCAGATCGTCCACCGAGGGGATCTCACCGATTAGCTGATAACCCGCAGGCTGTGCCAGACGCTGACTAAAGGCAGCCTGGCCCGGCTGGCTGACATCCGGGATGTTAAAGACCATCTGCCCGTTGCTGTCTTCCAGCGCCATAGAGTGAGACGGATTCGCGATCAGCGCCGCATTATCCTTTACAAACTGGTCAAAATTTCCCTTATTCAGGGTAATCGGCTGGGTGATTTGTGCCAGCTTGCCGCTGGCATCGCGCAGGAACACGGGGATCTGGTTACCCGCCTGGCTGGCATCGCTTCCCGACTTACCGATCCATAGTTTTCCCTGGAAGTTTTGCCAGAACTGCGGCGGCATCGCGTAGACATTTTCAGGCGTCAGAATCGGAACATCGCCTTTGGGTACCGCGCTTGCATCAACCGACTTGAGCGCCAGGCCAGTGTTTTTGGCCGCGTAGCTGGAAAAGGTACTCACGGAGAGCGCGCCGACAAGGGCGGAGGCTGCGGTTTGCAAGACTTCTCTTCTTTTCATGCAATTAATCCCGTCGTCATGAAGGCCGTAAACTCAGCCATAAAAGGTGTCCCATGAGGCACATCAAAAGTGAGCGTCTTCAGCCCTTACACCAACGCCAGCCAGCTTTGTTTAATCTGTTTACCGTCAAACTTCAGCGCGGTTTGCTGGGTTTTTTCGCTCATGGCATAGAACAGTGCATCGTCGCTGGCCAGTTGTTCCATCCGCGCCAGAAATTCGCTTTTCTTGTTCATCGGCACCAGGAAACCGTCTTCGCCGTGATTAATAATCTCCTGTGGACCTGTCGGACAGTCATAGGCCACCACCGGCAGCGACCAGGATTTAGCTTCCAGCAGCACCAGCGGCAAACCTTCGTAACGGGAGGTCATCAGCGCCATATCGCTGTCGCGGTAGTAATCGTTGATATTGCTGACCTTACCGACGAACTTCACGCTGGAGGTAATGCCCAGCACGGCTGCCTGATCCTGTAGTTGCTGGCGCAGTTCACCGTCGCCGGCAATCACCAGCGTCCAGTCAGGATGTGCTCTGGAAAAGTCACGCCAGATATCCAGTAACAGGTCGAACCCTTTCTGATTGTCCAGACGGCCCACCGCCAGCGCCTGACGATGGCGCGTGGTACGGTGCCAGGATTTGTACACCACCGGATTAGGAATGGCCTGACTGGGGATGTGCCAGCGCTGAAAGACCTGATGATCTTTATCCGTCAGGACAATGACGCGGTCGTAGAAGCGCAGTAGCAGGAACTTGAGGAACTTAATGGGTTTACTGAAGGAGTTGATGGCAACGTGCTCACAGGCATAGGCCTTGAAGCGCTTCTTTTTTAGCGTCATCAGGTTCCAGAAAGCAAACATCACGCTCAGACGGCCCATGCTGATTAAAAACACGGTGTCGAAGCCTTCCTGCTGAATACGCGCCACGGCACGTTTGATGGGGTTACTTTCACCTTCGAAGCTGACGATCTGCTTGACCTTGTCGAAAGGGTAAAAGGGTTCGCCGTGCCCCTCCAGTGAGTAGATGGTGACCTCATGCGCATCACCAAGACATTCCGACATAAAGTTACAGATATTTTCGGTGCCCGCATACGAGTAAGCGTCTTTGATCACCAGGACGATTTTTTTCATGAAACGTTATCCACCTCAAATTTATACACAATCCTGCCGATCGGCTTAGCGGTGTTTCAGGCTAAACAGCACACCATTCACCATATACCAGGCGTAATAGTAATAGATTTTTAACGGATTGTTTTTATAGATAATTCTTAATAGTTCGAGGTGCCATTTGGCGGCTTTGTTTTTATTACGCGACAGGGAATTTCCTAACTCGTAATAATTCACCAGAATACTCTGAATTACGCGGGCCTGTTTGTAGCGATTAAAGAGTTCGTAGAGGAAAAGGAAGTCTTCGTGACCTTTTCGCTCAAATAAAATCCCGCCTGGCGGACGGCGGAAACAGACGGATGAGAAGCACACCCGATACTGCTTTTTGACATAGCTGTCCTGCTTAAGGTAAGGCTTTGTATAGCGAATATCGTGGTCAGCTTTGCGGGTTTTGTAATGGTATTCCGTGATGACCAGATTGTCCCCATCGGCGATAGCCTGCATCTGCTGGCGAAGCTTATCGCTGTGCCATTCGTCATCGCTGTCAAGAAAAGCGATCACCTCTTCTTGCGAAGCACGTAATCCCACATTGCGGGTTTCGGCCGCGCCCATATTGACCGCATTGTCGAGAATCGTAATACGCGGGTCCTGGCACTGCTCGCGCACCCACGCGAGTGAATCATCGGTGGATTTATCGTTGATCAGATACAGGTGCCAGTCCTGATAGGTTTGATTGATGACGGACTGTACAGCGCGTAATACCGTCTCGCGGGCATTATACATAGGCATGACAATGCCGACGGTACCAGAGTGATTATTCATTTTCATACCTGAATAAATAAAATAGACGGGGCCACCAGATAACCTTCCGGTAGCGTTAAAACGTCACGACATTCAATAGAATCAGGAGAGTGCCTTTTCGCCACCCAACCGCGCTTTCAGTTTGTCTTTCACGCGGTTCAGGAAGTAGGTGCGATTATCTTTATTGGTGAGCAGGAAGTAGCGCGCGAAGCTGACGCTCGCCATCAGCGAGTTACCGTCCATTTTGTAGCGCAGGGGCAGCTTGAATGCTTTGTAGGTGTGAATATCTCGTGCGGTAAGGTGCGGTTTCATCGTATCCAGCCAGAACAGGGAGTACTTGACCGATTCACCTTTGTGTTTGGAGCCAAACTTCGTCACCAGGTGGTAGTTGGCCAGCGGGGCGGCGATCATTTCAAACCGGTAACCCATGCGGTCGGCACGGATGCAGAAGTCATAGTCCTGATGGCGGATAAAACGCGCATCGAACTGAATTTTAGCGGCATCTTCACGCTTCAGCACGATGGTGCTGGTTTGAATAAAGCCATAACAGCCAAACAGATACTCTGCGACAGTTTCATTTTTTGCCGGAGGCTGCATCGGCATAACCTTCAGGAACGCACCGTCCTGATAGATATTTACCTGGCTGAAGATAATGGTATTGTGCTGACCCTGCGCCTCTAGCTCCGCAATCTTTTCACTGACCTGCAGAAGCTTGTCGGCATGCCACTCGTCATCGGCATCCAGAAAACTGACATAGTCGCCCGTTGCCAGCTCAATGCCTTTGTTACGCGCGCCGGCACCGTTGAGTTTCACCTCAGATAAGACCAGATTGATGTCCAGGTCCTGATAGCGCTCACTGCGCACCACTTCCGCCAGCGCGGCGGCATCGGCAGATTTGTCATCCACGATGATGACTTCGAAATGGCGATACGTTTGTGCTTTAACGCAATCCAGCGTCGTGACAATCGATTCTGACGCGTTATAAGCCGGAATTACGATAGAGAAACGAATGTCCTTCATTGCCAGCACCTCATTAAAGTATTCAAAAATAAACAATTCAATCGACAAACGCCGAAGAAAAACCTGTGTTGTTACAGGCGACCGCCCCGCGAAGTGAAGCCGTTCACTGGGGGCGCGCCGCCGGGTCCGTTACCGAATCAGCCAGAACTCCTGGGCCACTTCGTACCCTACAACCGCCTGCTTGGTTGAGATGGTGTTGTAGTAGAGGTAATAGAGCAGGAAGAAAAACAGCATGCCAAACAGCGCCGGCTTCCAGACGCGTCTGGCCTGATAGATAAGCGAGGTCAGAATGATGGGTTCAACCTGTTGCAAATAGTTGGAAAGACGCGAACCTGACGGGAAGTTATACAGGAAGATGCGGATCGCCCCGCCGATAGCAAAACTTAAAATCAGCAAGTAGTTCAGACGATACTGGGCATAGTTTTCGCGCTTCAGTTCTTCAGTCAGCATGAAATAGAAGAAAATAAACACCAGCATGATGTTCTTCAGGTTCGAGACTGACAGGATGCTGCCATCCATTGCATAGGAGGGATCGTTGTTATAGCCCGATGCCCTTTCCCCCAGCGATCCGAGGTGTCCGGCAATCAGGGCGATGAAGCTTGAACCCCCGACGACCGAGAGCGGCAGGCTGACAACGATGATCACCACCGGCCACCAGCGCCAGTCACGAATAAACAGGAAAGGCACCAGCGTTATCACCATAACGGCGGTGTTGTGACTCATGAACGACAGGATAAAAAAGGTAAAGGCCCACCAGTAACGCTTCAGGTAGATCATCCACAGCACGCCGAGGAACAGGGCGGAGCTTAAGCCAAAACGTATCTGATTGATGTCTTTGTTAATAAAGATGTGCGCCGAATACAGCGCCAGCGCCAGTACCGGATAAGGCGACATCTTTCTGAAAAAGAAGGCGTTAATGGATACCGCAATCGCACAGAAGACGAACAGAAACACGCTGGCGTTATGCGAAAACAGACTCGTTATCCACGCCATCGCAAAAATCAGCGGTTCGTAGCGGAAAAACGCGACGGTATTGAAAAAACCGTTGATCTGAATACGCCGTACAAAGTCCTCAAAGAAACTGCGGTACTGGAAGTCATCCATGCCGGTGCCGAGGCCACGAATCCCCCCGAATACGATCAGAATAATGGCCGCAAAGCACAGCAGCCAGGTCAAAATATAATTTGTGCGTTCGTCTTTTTTCACCAGGATTTCGAACAGCGAAATCAGCAGCAAAAACCCTGATATATACCAATATGGAGCCATGGTGTGATTCCTTAAATCCACAAGTTCTCATGCCAACAGTGGCCAGTGCTGATTACCTTCCGGGTTGATCTCTCAGCAGGTCTGCGCCGACATCGCGACAGACAAAAGCGTGTTGATGATGAATTCTGATGATTGACGTTAGATCGTCGCTTATTGTGCGTTGTATCCAGAATCACCTGTGCAAATCGTTACGTGTCGTTATCTTGAGCCAGGGATCAAAAGGGGCGGTCAAACCCGCCCCTTTTCTTTCAGCTCTTAGCTTTTCGTTGGTTTACCGTACTCGTAGTCGTAGTAGTCATAACCATAACCGTACGAGTTAGCCGCTTTACGTACCACGGCGTTCAGGATAACCCCTTTGATTTCGATACCGTTCTGCGCGAAGCGTTTGAAGCTGACATCCACTTCTTTTGTGGTGTTGGTTTCAAAACGCGCCACCATCAGCGAGGTACCGGCCAACTTACCGATGATGGACGCATCCGTTACGGCCAGAATCGGCGGTGTATCAATCAGGACTAAATCATAGTTTTTGCTTGCCCACTCCAGCAGCTCACCCATGCGGCGGTGCATCAACAGCTCTGACGGGTTCGGTGGAACCTGTCCGCGCGGCAGGAAATCAAAACCGTATGGCCCTTGCTGAATCATGGTCGGCGTAAACTCGGTTTTGCCAGACAGGACGTTAGACAGACCAGATTTATTGTCCGCCCCCAGCAGTTCGTGGGTGTAACCGCGGCGCATGTCACCATCGATAAACAACACCTTCTGACCGGCCTTGGCCACCAGGGTAGCGAGGTTAACGCAGATAAAGGTTTTACCAATACCCGGGCTGGCGCCGGTGATCATCAGAATGTTGTTTTTCGCTTCCATCATGGCGAAGTGCAGGCTGGTACGCAGGCTACGAATCGCTTCAATAGAGAGGTCGGTTGGATTACCCAGTGCCAACAGCGTCTCATGCGGATCGGTTTTGCCTTTGTGACCGCGACGCGCCAGTGCTTCGGTATCCTTCTTACGCTGCCACTCAGAGAGCGGTACGCTGGCATAGACGTTCATGCCCAGCTCTTCCAGCTGTTCCGGGTTCTCGATTCCGTGATGCAACAGCGCTTTAAGCAGAACCACGCCGACGGACACCATCAGCCCCAGAATCAGGCTGGCTGCGATGATCAGCAGCTTTTTCGGCGCAACCGGCGAGTTTGCCGTGGCGGCCTGATCGATGATGCGAACATCACCCACGGTGCTGGCCTTACTGATGCTCAGCTCTTGCTGGCGGTTCAGTAACTGCATGTAGATTTCCTGACCTGACTGCACATCGCGGGTCAGACGCAGAATCTCCTGCTGAGTTTTCGGCATCTGCGCAATTTTCTTGTTCAGTTGCGCCTGCTCATCTTCCAGCGTTTTACGCTTTTCCAACAGGGCCCGATAGGTAGGGTGATCTTTGGTGAACAGCTGCGAAACTTCGGCTTCGCGGAACGTCAGCTCGTTAAGCTGGCTCTGCACGCTAACGGATGAATCCAGCGCAGATTTGGCTTCAAGCGACAGGTCAACAGACTCGTTCTCACGGCGGAAGGCGTTAAGTTTGTCTTCCGCCTGATCCAGTTTGCCACGCACTTCCGGCAGTTGCTGTTTCAGGAACTCCAGGCTTTTCTCGGCCTGTTCGGATTTACGCTGCACGTTCTGTAACAGGTAGTTATTCACGATCTGGTTCAGAACTTTGCTGATCTGCTCCTGATCTTCACCCACATACTGCAGTCCCAGTACGCCGGTGTCTTTCCCTTTGTCTGCAACGGTCAGGTTAGACAGGATGCTGTTAATTGCCTGCAGATCGTTGAGTTTGGTGACGGTAAACGTGGTGCCCGGCTCCGCATTGATATCGCTGACCAGCATGCTCACATCGCCGTGTTTTTCGAACTGCCCCACTTTGCCTTTGAACAGCTCATCGCCATCGGCAGAAACGGTGTAGCTGTCTTTACCCGTAACCTCGAGCTCAACACTGCGCTTCTCGATCGTACGCGGAATCTCCAGACGGGAGATCGCGACATTGCCAGGCTTGTTGCCCATCAGGCGCGACAGACCTTTGCCGATAACCGGGAAATAGTTCTGTGAAACCACTGCATCCAGGCCAAGATCCTGAACGGTTTTTCCCAGCACCATGCGTGATTCAAGAATCTGGATTTCGGTATCCGATGCTGGCGTCGTGGGCATCAGCGTCTGTAATTCATTCAGGACGGTGCTGGTATTCTTCTGCTCCACCTGAACCATGGCATCGGCGCTGTAAATAGGCGTCGCAAACAGTGTGTAGAGCGTTGCTACCAGCATGAAAAAAGCGGTGACAGCGACGATAACCCAGCGGTGATCAATAAGCTGTCCCACAAGATGCGCCAGATCCCACCCATTCGATTCCTCGCGCGGCGCGGTCATGACTTTGTTTTTTATATTCATGGATAATCCCAACTATCGGCTTAGTACGCTGACCCATTTCTGAGTGGCGTGTTCCAGTAACCCGTAAACCTCTTCAAAGGCCTCACGGCTTTTTCTGTACGGATCCGCAATTTCCTTCTGATTGAGCCAGTGCCCAAGCAGCATCGTTTTGCCGCGTGCAGCCGGATCGATGCGGTTTACCTGTTCAATGTGGCGCTTTTCCATCACCAGAATCAGGTCATACTCCCGGCACAGGCTGGCCGTTAGCTGCTGAGCCTCATGACCTTCCAGCGATAAGCCTTTTTCGGCTGCCACCTCCGTCGCCGTTTTATCCGCCGCGTGCCCAACCAGGGCGCCGAGTCCGGCGGAGGCCACAGGCAGGTGCGGCAGCGCGCGTTTGAACAGGCGCTCTCCCGTAGGAGAGCGGCAGATGTTGCCTACGCAGACGACTAACACGGACTTAATCATGGCGAAACCTTAGTTCGACCAGTTGCGGATGCGCTGTGCAGCCTGCGTCGCATCGTTAACACCGGCTATGGTTGGTATCAACTGCGATATCACGCGGTTCCAACGCGTCAGCGGCGTCGATGTCACGTAGACGATATCGTAAGGTTCAAGTTGGAATTCGGTACCCATCACCATGGATGCCGCATCTTTGGTATTCAGCTGGTAGATATTGGCGATTTTGCTGCGATCGGAGCCGCGCGTCGGTCGGATAACAAAGACCCCGGTCGCGTCGGACGTGGTTTGATCCATGCCTGCCGCATTACCCAGCGCTTCAGCCAGGGTCATACCGCTGCGGTCCATTTTCAGGGTGGCCTGCTGTTTCACTTCGCCCATGACAAACACTTTCAGGTCGTCGTTACGCGGCACATACAGGATGTCACCCGGATAAAGCAGGTGATTCTGGCTCAGATCGCCGTTCTGCATCAGGGCCTGCAGTGACACGCGCTGCTCACGGCCGTTGTGGGTCAGGATAACGTTGCGCCAGTCTGCGTCCGCCGCTAAGCCGCCCGCTGCGTTAATCGCATCCAGGATAGTCAGCGGTACGTTGGTGATAGGCTGCTGGCCTGAGGTCGTCACGGCACCGGTCACGTAAGTCTTCTGTGACTTAAACGAGGCAATGCTGACGTCAACCTGAGGGCTTTCGATGTACTGCGCCAGACGACGCGCCACTTCATTACGCACGTCACCTACGGTACGGCCGGCAACACGGACGCGGCCGATGTAAGGATAGAAAATCGTGCCGTCGGAATGGACCCAGTTACCGGTGTCACTGGCGCTACGGTACTGACCGGCAGGCGTGGTGAGTTCGGGGTGATCCCACACGGTGACGGTGAGAACATCACCAATGCCGATGCGGTATTCGTAGTTCTGAATTTCGGTTTGTAACGACGGATTAGCCTGTGCCACAAGTGGCTTAGGACGCATTTTCTCCACCAGGCCTGGCGTTAACGGATAAACGTTAACGTACTTGTCGATGTCAAAATTGCTGTCCTGCTGCTCAATGACATCTTTTCCCGAAGTGGATAAATTTTGCCCCGGCACGACAGTACACCCGGCCATAAAAGTTGCAGATACCAGAACAGGTATCATCTTCATTTTCATTGTAATCATTTAGATCTTCGCTATCAGTTAATGTTTGATAGAGGCGAATACGCCGCTGTGTAAGCGCTCGAAAAAAAGTAGGCTATCCTGACTCAGGCCCTGAACATGTCGTTCATTATTCTTAGCTCCTGTCTTGTACCCATCACGCGCTTTACCCGGAACGGAATAAAGCAAAGCAGAACATTTCGGTTTATCAATGCCGTACCGCTTTTTTTTAGAGAAATCTGCCCGCCGGAACCTGAAGTGGCACTTCGGCGCGCGGCTGACAGAGGCTCTTTTGCGGCTAGTAAGCACCATCACGTTTCAAAACCACACCCACGGTTTTGAACAAAATTGCAATGTCGTTCCACAGCGACCAGTTTTTTACATACCATGAGTCGAAGTAGACGCGCGTTTCATAATCCACATCGTTACGGCCGCTCACCTGCCACAATCCGGTCATACCCGGTTTTGCCATCAGGTAGTAATCGACATCGCCCGCATAACGCGCCAGTTCGTCTTCAATAACCGGGCGCGGCCCGACCAGGCTCATGTCGCCGCGTACGACGTTCCACAACTGCGGCAGCTCATCAAGGCTGGTTTTACGAATAAAGTGACCGACTTTAGTAATACGGGGATCGTTTTTGAGTTTAAAATCTTTATCCCATTCAGCACGGGCAACCGGATCGGTTCGCAAGACTTCCTCAAGCACTTCTTTCGAGTTGATCACCATTGAACGGAACTTAAGGCATTTAAATTTACGCCCGTTCAGGCCGACGCGTTCGTGACCATAAATAGGCGGCCCGCCATCACGTCCCACCAGGAATCCCAGCACTAGCAGCGCCGGTAACAGCATCAAAATGATGGAGAGTGCCCCGAAGATATCGAACGTGCGCTTCAGGAAGCGTGAGGTACGTTTGGCCAGGTTATTCTGAACACGCAGGATCATGACTTCATGGCTGAAGATATAAGCCATGTCAGTGCCGTACAGCGGCACCCCACGTAAGGTAGGAATCACTGAAACAGAGCGGCAGTTATGCATCGCCAGCGATTTCAGCCACATGTCACGATACTGACTTTGCTCAAACTCAACCGCCACAATGAACTGGGTTTCACTGTTAGTGAGCCTCCACAGCGCCTGCTCGTCGCGCAGCACCGGAATACCCGAAATCAGCTCTTGTGGGCAGGATCCGTCCACGTCATAGAAGGCAATAACCTCAAAGCCCATAACCTCTTCGCTTTGCAGAGCCTCCCACGCTTCCTGGGCATTTTTATTGCTGCCAATAATGATGGTCTGCTTCTTCCACAGGCCGTATTTATTCAGCAGGCGTTTGGACAGTGCGCGGCACACCGGCATTGCCACCAGGGCGATAAGCCACGTTAACAGCCAGACAAAGCGCGACATCTGCCATTGAGACAGGGCCGTGATCGACAGTTCAATGACGGAAAAAATGAGAATGGTACGAAAAATTTCTTTTAATTCGAACCAAAACGGTTTGCGGTAGGTGTAATGGCGCAGTCTGACCCAAAACCAGCCCACGCAAATTACTGACAGACAGATGTGTGTAGCAACTTTTAAATTAAATTCCCGATCAGACATATCCGATAACAGTGAAGGAGATGTCATATTAATTAGCATCATCGCGATAAATAATGCCGCGTTGAAACATATTAAATCAGAACAAGCCAATAATAATTTGGTGATAATACTTTTAAACGTAAATTCATTATCGCGCATATTTAACTCTTTATTTTATTTCCTTAACCCACCACACCAGACGCTTAAGTAACCAGCATTGTCTCTTAAGCCCGAGCGTTTCTGAGGGGAGCTCCTGCGGCATTTACGCCATTGTCATTGACTATGAAACCAATAATACCGTGCACAATACCAACAGATTACTCTGACTTTATCAGCAATGTGCTGATTAAATATCAAACCGAAGCGGTGACGCAGACACGCTACCGCCCTTGGCTGTCGCTGCCAATACCGCCCTGATAACCTCTGTTTCTCCCTGCGCCGCGCGCGATTGCGCACAAAGCGTCCTTGTGCAGAATGCGTTGACATTCTGCTGCGTACCGAGGCGGTTGATTGCGCAAATTACAGATTCGGGCGCAGGCGTTGTCTAACTCGTTGCTATACTAGTTATTACTGGCATGTTTACAAGTAGACCCCGCCATCCCCGGACTATTTTAGGAAAAAGACTACCAGTAATAAGTATTGAAGCCGCTCATTTTCAGCTTTCAGGTAGGAAAAAATCAGATTTATTCCATGTTCGCACCAGGAATAATCGCATAAGAAATTCCTCTGAATGAGAAATACGGTGACATTAATCTGCAACCTTTATGCGCTACCTTCACCGCCGCATTAATCAATCTGCTGAAGAATTATCCTGTAATTAATGTATGGGCTATTCAATTAAATCGTAAAGACCCTGTAAGCTCGCTATTTGTCCCAAGGCCATCTCTCCACTATCATCAGACAAAGCTTATTTTTAGACATTCAGGTGAATAAAGCATGCTGGAGGTATTGGCCGATCCCTCGCTATGGGCAGGATTAGTAACGCTAATCGTTCTTGAACTGGTACTGGGTATCGATAACCTGGTCTTTATCGCTATTCTGGTCGAGAAGCTGCCGGCAGCCGCACGCGACCGCGCGCGGGTGATTGGCCTGCTGATGGCGCTGGTGTGCCGACTGCTGCTGTTAGCCTCTCTGTCCTGGCTGGTCACGCTGACGCAGCCATTGATTACGCTGGCTAATCACGCCTTCAGCGCGCGCGACCTACTGCTGCTGTTTGGCGGACTGTTTTTGCTGTTCAAAGCGACAACCGAATTGAACGAACGGCTCGAAGGGCAGGACGAGGAGAACGCTCAACAAAAAGGCGGCGCTAAATTCTGGCCTGTCGTGGCGCAAATCGTGGTGCTGGACGCGATTTTTTCGCTGGATGCGGTGATTACTGCCGTCGGTATGGTAAACGACCTGCCGGTCATGATGGTGGCGGTTACCGTGGCGATTTTATTGATGCTGCTCGCCAGTAAACCCCTTACCCGTTTCGTCAACAGTCACCCGACCATCGTTATTCTGTGCCTGAGCTTTTTACTGATGATTGGCTTTAGTCTGGTGGCTGAAGGCTTTGGCTTTGTTATTCCTAAAGGCTATCTCTATGCGGCGATCGGTTTCTCCGTGCTAATCGAAGCCCTGAACCAGCTGGCACAGTTTAACCGGCGCAAGGTGCTGTCGGCGGGTCGTCCGTTACGCCAGCGCACCGCCGAAGCGATATTACGTCTGTTACGCGGCGAAGCCGAACAGGCGGAACTGGATGCAAAAACCTCGTCAATGATTGCCGATGGAGAGGATGTCGCGCTGTTTAATCGCCAGGAGCGCGTGATGATCGCCAGAGTGATGGGGCTTGGGCAGCGTCATGTCGACACCATCATGACGACGCGTCACGATGTTCAGCACATTGATTTAAGCGACGATCCGGCGGAGATCATGGCTAACCTTGATCGTAACCAGCATACGCGCATCGTTATTACGGACAACAGCAAAGAGCCGCTCGGCATTGTGCATGTTAACGATCTGCTCCATCAGTCACTGCATCACCACTCGCTTGATTTACGCAGCCTGATTCGTCAGCCCCTGGTGTTCCACGAGCACATCACCTTGTTACAAGCGCTGGAGCTGTTTCGTCAGGGTCACACACATTTTGCATTTGTGGTCGATGAGTTTGGTTCGGTAGAGGGCGTGGTCACGTTGAGCGACTTAATGGAAACCATTGCGGGAAATCTGCCAAATGAAGCAGGCGAAACCGATGCCCGCTATGATATCCAGCCTAATGGGTCGGGTGGCTGGATTGCCAATGGCCAAATGCCGCTGGAGGATCTGGCGATGTACGTGACGTTACCGCTGGATGAGAAGCGTAATTATCATACGCTGGCCGGATTAGTGATGGATCGCCTGCAGAATATTCCCCAGGAAGGTGAAGAGATCCTCCTGGGGGATTACCGCTTACGTACTCTGCAGGTTGAACAGCACCGGGTTCAGAAGGTTGAAATTCTGCCGCAGCCTGACATGCAACAGCATGCCGCGCCTTAAGGGCGTGCCGAGTCTGGCTGCGTGGCGTTATTTCCTTTTAATTGCTGACGATCAAGCCACTGATTCAGGCGCGATTTCGCCTCATTCTGCAGCTTCTCGCGCAGCATATCGTCAACCGGGAGCGTATATTGCGGATTCTCCCAACTGCCGTAAAGGCGAAACGGGATCACCTGATCGGATAAGGCCGCAACCAGTTTTTCATCCCCGTGCCAGCCGCTCAGCGTCAGGCCCAATGTAACGTCTAACTGCTGCTGCACCATGTTGACGCTCCCATCGCCACGTAACGTCAGCTGCTTGCTTTCGCCGCTGAGATGGTTAAAGGACAGGAGGCCGTTCTTCAGCGCAAGCTGACCGCTGATGTGATCGATTCCCTGTCCCAATACCTGATCGTCGCTGCTGACGCGATCGCTCACGCGCGCCACCGCGCGACGGACCATCTGCTGTAAGTCAATTTGCGCCAGTTTCAGATGGCTCACACGGACATCCGCCTTGCCCTGCCAGCTCTGTTTCGCGTCCTCAAGGGTGAGGTTATCACCGGCCAACTCGCCGTTAAGATCAAGGGTTCCCTGCAGCGACTGAGGCAGAGCCAACGCCTTCAGCAATGGCTGAAGATCAACCTGACTCAACACGGGTTTGAAACTGACGTGCGTAACGGGCTGACGAATATCAATGCTGCCGGGAACGGAGAAACGCCCCTGCCCCACCGTTCCTGACAAGGTATTAAATGTCATCAGTCCCTGTTGGTTAACCGCATCCACAGCCAGTTTTGAGAGCGTAAGACCTCGCCAGACCGCGCTGTCCGCCTGCAGTTTTATGTCCAGATCGATATCGTTGAGCGGCGAGTCCGCATTGGTGGGTTCGCGCTGGTCTGCAATCACCGGCGCAGGGGCAATCTGGCTGCTTTGTCCACTCACCTGCTGAGTTAACGAAGAGATAAAAAGCAGGTTATCCATATCCAGTGAGGTCGCATGAAGATCCAGAGACAGCTTTTGCGGAGCCGTAAGATCGCCCTGCGCGCTGCCGCTGAGAACACTGTCGTTGGCGTTAAGCTTAAGATCGGACAGGGCAACGGTATTTCTGTCGCCATTCCAGTTTCCCTGGAAGCTCAGCGTACCTTTAATGCCCTGCGGTGGCAGGCTGGCCCCGGACAACGCGTAATCCAGTTGTTCGAGCTGACCACTGAGCTGATGGGGATACTGCGATTTATCAAATTGCCCCTTCAGATTGATCATCGCCGTGCGCTGGTTGCGTGTCAGGCTGGTGCTGAGATTGATTGTTGCCAGGCTCGACTGATCCTGCTCCATATTCAGGTTGAGATTACGGAAGGTGAACGCATCGCCGCCAGGCTGTTGCCAGATAAACAGGCTGTCCATCAGCTGGAGTTTGCCGATATCGAAAGACCATCGGTCTGAAGATGCAGGCTCGCTGTTGTGCGGACCGCGCGGGGCATTTTGCGGTACCTGCGCCGTGCTGTCTGGCGTGACCCGCACCACCGCGTTTTTCAGCATCACCTGGCTCACGCTCAGCTGATGTGATAGTAGGGGCAGAAGATTCACATCCAGCCGCATATTGTCTGCAGAGACCACGGGCTGGGCTGCACCGGGCGCGGTCAGGCTCATGCGCCCGGCCAGAATGCTGAGTTTAGGCCAGACGTGCCAACGCAAATCGCCATTGATAGTGAGTTGATAACCGCTGCGCTGTTCGACCTGTTGCACCATATAGCTGCGAAAGTCGTTGGGGTTGACCAGCATAACCAAGGCTGTTAATCCCGCTACGACCACCACCAGTAAGATGGCCAGCGTGGTTATCACTCTTCTCATCACATCCTCATGAATTAATCTTTGTCGATACGACTGGCATCAGCACCCTGCTGGCCACGATATTTAGCATTTTCACGGCGATTATAAGGACGCGCGGCAGGTCCCGAAAGCGGTTCAAAGCTGAGCGCACCAATCAGCATTCCCGGGCGCAGTGCCAGAGGCAGTTTGCCAGAATTATAGAACTCCAGCACGATACGGCCCTGCCAGCCCGGATCGATACGATGCGCGGTCACGTGGACCATCAGGCCCAGGCGGGCAAGCGAGGAGCGCCCGTCCAGCCAGCCAACCAGATCGTCGGGAATGGTCACAGATTCCAGCGTTACCGCCAGGGCCAGCTCGCCGGGATGCAGAAAGAATGCCTCGCCCTCGGGGAGAACGATCTCATCACTCATCACGCGATCCAGGGCCGCGCTCACTTCGTGCTTCGGCCCGCTCAGATCAATAAACGCGGCGGTATGTCCGCTGAATGTCCGGAACTGATTGCCTAAACGTACGTCGACCGTTGCACCGTTGATCCGTTCCACCGGTGGCCGTGGCGTGATCGCCAGTTTCCCGCTATCCAGCCAGGCTTCAATATCGCGGTCGCATAATCTCATTACGGTAACTCCATGAAGTAAGTGTAGCGAACAGGCGGCATCTGTGCTTTTAACCTGCTCGCGTCACGTCCTTTGAGACGTAAACTACTCGAAGAACTGGTTAATTTTGGCTTTAAGAATATCAATAGCAATACGGTTTTTACCACCGCGCGGCACAATGATATCTGCGTACTGTTTAGAGGGTTCAATGAACTGCAAAAACATGGGGCGGACCGTTTTCTGATACTGACTCATGACGGAATCCATTGAACGCCCCCGTTCATTGACATCACGTTTCATACGTCGCATCAGGCAAATGTCGAGCGGCGTGTCCACGAAGATGGAGAAGTTCAGTTCCTGGCGCAGACGCGCATCGGTTAACAGGAGAATGCCTTCAAGAATAATGACTTTTTTAGGCTTAATTTGCAGCGTTTCCTGAGTACGCGTGTGCTCAACATAGCTGTAAACGGGCAACTCAATGTCCTGCCCTGCCTTTACCGCACGTAAGTGCTGCAATAACAAATCATGATCCATCGCGCTGGGATGGTCATAATTGGTTTTAACCCTCTCTTCCATGGTGAGGTGACTTTGATCTTTGTAATAGGCATCTTCAGGGATAACGCCGATGTGCTCATCGCCGACCTGGTCGCGAATTTCACGATAGAGCGTACTGGCGATTAAACTTTTACCGGATGCAGATGCACCTGCAATGCCAACGATCACGCACTGATGGGACTTGTCAGTCATACTTTTAAAAACCTGATACTGGAGCCAGAAACTGTACGCAAACTGCGCACCCAGTTAATGGGGCTGAACGGAGAGGGTGAGTTGGCGCTCAGTATAGGGATTTCGGCCTTTTGATGCCAGAGAAATGGCACCGCGCCCCTTTTCAGACTTTCCCCTTTTAACCTGAAAGGTTTCACCGATAAACTAGCCGCTTCACACAGAACAACGCCGCACAGCACCTGTCGGGCTCGGTATAGCCGATGAATAAGGGCATTTTGCTCAAGAAGAAGAAAGGAAGATTATGCTCTGGAAGACCCTCACCTATTTTGGTGACAGCATGTTATTGATTCCCACGGCGGTGATTATTGCCCTGATTTTACCGTGGAAAAGCGATAACCGTCGCGCCCTGTGGTACTGGCTTCTGGCCTTTGGCCTGGCCGGGCTGGTGGTCAGCGTGTCAAAAATACTGTTTCTTGGCTTTGGTATTGGCAGCGCACGCTTTAACTTCACGGGATTTAGCGGCCACAGCGCGATGTCAGCAACCCTGTGGCCGGTTATGCTTTGGTTAATTTCAGGGCGCTGCTCAAGCCTGTGGCGCGGCCTGGCGATTGGCGTGGGCTATGTGATTCCCTTAATGGTTGGCGTTTCGCGCCTGGTTATCCATGCGCATTCCGTCAGCGAGGTCATTACCGGTCTGCTGCTGGGCTTTACGCTGAGTACCGCGTTTTTACTTTCCCAGCGCGAGACGGCACTTAAAGGGTTCAGCTTGCCGCAAATCGCCGCTGCGCTGCTGGTGCCGGTTCTGCTGCTGGGTCACGGTCGGATTGCCACCACACAACAGTTCCTGGCGCAGTTTTCTGCCCGTCTGGCTGGCATGGAAAAACCTTACACCCGGGCCGATCTTTTCCGGGAATAATGCACATGGTGGCTCGTGCTTCCGCGAGCCATTCAATCCAACGAATAACGCAATTTAATGATTTCCCCCCTGTTTTTTCTATCAAATGTGCTAGCATTCTTCGAATGACAATGGCGATGCAGCGCATGCCATTGCACTATTTTGCCCTCTGCTGGATCGATTAATGATCGTTGAGACACTGGCCTCGTCAGATAAATCACCTAAAAAGTGGCTAAACGCCTGCTGGCTTGGCCTGGCTTCCTTCGTCCTGACGCTATTTTGCCTTGAGCTGATTGTGGTTAGCGGTAAAATTTCACCGCTCTGGTTCTCGACGGCACTGATGACCATCGTGGTGTTTCGCAGCACGTCTCGCCAGCTCCCCCTGTTACTCATCGCCTGCCTTATCGGTACGGCACTGGCGAATGCCTTCATTATCGGTCCCGCCCTCTCTAATTTAAAATTTGCCCTACTTAATCTGCTGCAGGCCATACTGGGCGGGCTGTTATTGCGCGCGTTGCTTGACCGTGAGGCGCCGCTGGTTTCGCTCAATGACTGGATCCGCTTTGTTATCGCTACCGGCCTGATTTCGCCCCTGATTGGCGGCTTACTCGCGCTGTGGATACTGCAGGTTGGAGAGCAGGCCTCATTTGCCTTCTTTTACACCTGGGTCATTTCGGAAATTATCGGCATGTTAGCGCTCGGGCCGGTTTTACTGTTGCTGACCTGGCCGCTGTCGCAGAATGGCCTGAAACGCGCGTCTCTGGTGGAGACGCTCATCACGCTGGCCCTGACGCTTACCGCCAGCTACCTGTCACTGCGGTTTTTACCCTGGCCTTTTACTTTTATTTTAGTAGTGCTGTTCTGGTGTGCCGTGCGGTTGCCGAAGGTGGAAGCCTTTGTGCTGTTTTTTGTTAACGCCAGCTTTATGGCACTGCTGCTGTCACTGGGCTGGATTAACGTCACGCCAACGGCCGCCAGCACCTATGCGGTGATAAGCAGCTGGCTTCCGTTTTTGATGGTCTTAATTCCCTGTCATATCATGGCATTAGTGATGGATGCCTTTCGGCATGAGAAGCGCCATATCAGTGAGAGCGAAACCCGTTTCCGTCATGCCATGGAGTATTCCGCGATTGGCATGGCGCTGGTTTCTGCTGAAGGCCGATGGCTTCAGGTTAATAAATCCCTGTGTGACACGCTGGGCTATCCGGAACATGAACTGACTCAACTGACGTTCCAGCAAATCACTCATCCGGATGATCTTTACGACGTCCAGGGCCGACTGGAAAAGCTGCTGCAGGGCGAGATTTACTCTTATACGCTGGAAAAACGTTATTTCCGCAAAGACGGCGAAATCGTCTGGGTACGGCTAACGCTTTCCCTGGTGCGCGATCAGGCGCAGCAACCACTCTATTTTATCGCGCAGATTATTGATATTTCTGAGCTGAAACAGAGTGAGCAGGTGAACAAACGCCTGATGGAACGCATTACCCTTGCGAATGAGGCGGGCGGCATCGGCGTATGGGAATGGAATCTGACCAGCGGCGAAGTTCTGTGGGATAAACGCATGTATGCGCTGTTTGGCATGAAGCCCCATGAACTGCCCAGCTACGATCTGTGGGTCACGCTGGTTCATCCCGACGATCGCGAACGTTGTGTGCTCACCATTCAGGGTGCCATTGAGAAAAGCAGTTCCTTCCAGATGGAGTACCGGGTGGTACGGGAGGACGGTCAGCACTGGATCCGTTCTCAGGCAAACCGCCTGCTCAGTAAAGAAGGCCGTATCGAACGCATTTTGGGTATCTCTCAGGACATCACCTCATTACGGAACCTGAATGAGGCGCTGTTTCAGGAAAAAGAGCGCATGATGATCACGCTCGACTCGATCGGAGAGGCCGTTATCAGTACCGATCAGGACATGTGCGTGACCTTTATGAACCCGGTCGCGGAAAAAATGACAGGCTGGTCACAAGAGGCGGCGGCGGGCAAACCGGTAAACGAACTGCTGCATATCACGCACGGTCGTCATGGCCCTGAAGTCGATAATCTGCTGCTGTGCCATGTGCCGTCTGAAAAAACCGCGCCCTATCTCTCTGAGGAGTGGGTGCTGCACACGCTCAATGGCGAGCATATTGATATTCATTACAGTATAACGCCGCTGAAATCTGAATCAGGTACCGAGCGTGGAGCGGTGATGGTGATACAGGACGTCAGTGAGTCACGTAAAGTGATGAAGCGTCTGAGCTACAGCGCACTGCACGATACGCTGACCCGGTTACCTAATCGTGCCAGCTTTGAACTGCAGCTTAAGCGGTTACTGTCCGACGCCGTCGAGCATCAGAATCAGCACGTTCTGGTCTTTATCGATCTGGATAAATTTAAGGCGGTGAACGACAGCGCAGGCCACGCAGCCGGGGACGCCCTGTTGAGCGAACTGTCGGATTTAATGCGCCATCGCCTGCGCGGGAGCGATTTCCTGGCCCGCCTGGGCGGGGATGAATTTGCCGTGTTGATGCCCGAATGTTCGTTGGATCAGGCTCGCGACGTGGTGCAGGACATCGTTCGCGCGGTCGGTGACTACTGTTTTGAATGGCTGGGGCGCGCCTATCAGGTCGGTGCCAGCGCAGGCATAACCCAAATCAACGCGCAGAACTGTCAGAGTAGCGATGTGCTGTCTCAGGCAGATATTGCCTGTTACAACGCCAAGCGGAGTGGGCGGGGTCGGTATAAGGTGTATGAGCAGCATGCGCTGGCGCTCATGGGAAGCCATCACTCCGTGGATCTCGCGACCCTGGATGCCTTACAAGTGGACATGCAGGTATGGGCCGTTGCGCCGCCTGGCAAGCCGCATTCCGCTAGCGTCTGGCTGGTTGAGGTTCAGCTATTTTCGCCAGAAGGGTTACTCATTGATGAGCATCTGCTACGTAATAACCTGACTGACGATATGCTGAAACGCCGGCTTGAAGACAATATTGTTAATGCCTTCTTCCGCCAGCAGATTGCAACGATGAGCCAAAAAGGTATCGCACTGATTTTGCCTCTCGACGTGCACGCACTGTACGATCCGGCTTTCGTTGACAATCTCTGCCTGCGCTTCGCCGAATCCGGTCTTGCCCGCAGCCACAGCGGGATCGCGCTTAACGCCTCCAGCGTGCTTTCCAGCGGCGATGGCCTGATCGGTGCATTGATGAAACTGCGCCGGGCGGGCTGCCGCATCGTGTTGCAGCATTTCGGCCGCAATCTGGATGCCTTTAACCAGTTGACCGGTAAAGTGGTGGACTGCCTGATCCTGTCCCCGGAACTGGTGGCTAACCTGCACAACAATTTGATGGATGAGATGCTAATCTCCATTATTCAGAGCCAGACCAGCCAGCGTGATATCACCCTGCTTGCCGGCCCGGTGTCCGTTCCCGCGGTGCTCACCACGCTGATCAGCCTTGAAGTGGACGGCGTTTGGGGCAGTGCCGTTGCGGAACGCCAGCCAATGAGCAGACTTGCGGAAGCCCCCCTTTTCGCTATTCGCTAATTCTGCCGCTCACCGCTTGCCACGACCGATCAGCTGCGCTAAAGTCGCCCCCTTTTTTCCGGCCTGGGGGCGAAAAATGTTCATTGGATTTGATTACGGTACGGCTAACTGCTCAATTGCAGTCAGTGAAAAAGGCGCGCCGCGTTTGTTAGCGCTGGAGAATGGCCAACGCCTGCTGCCGTCCATGATTTGCTCCCCAACGCGTGAAGCGGTGACGGAATGGCTTCACCGCCATCATCAGGTTGCAACACCGGAACAGGAAAGCACCGCGCTGCTGCAGCGGGCCCTGCGCTACAATCGTGAAGAAGATATTGATGTCTTACCTGACAGCGTGCAGTTCGGCCTGACCGCACTTCAGCATTACATGGTCGATCCAGAAGATGTCTGGTTTGTTAAATCCCCCAAATCCTTTCTGGGCGCAACCGGCCTGAAACCGCAGCAGATTGCCTTTTTTGAGGATCTGGTGTGCGCCATGATGCTGCACATTCGCCAGCAGGGTGAAGCGCAGACCCAGCAGCCTATCGACCAGGCGGTCATCGGCCGCCCGGTCAACTTTCAGGGATTAGGCAGCGAAGACGCGAATCAACAGGCACAGGGCATTCTGCTTCGTGCGGCCAAACGCGCCGGCTTTCGGGATGTTGAATTTCAGTTCGAGCCGGTCGCGGCGGGCCTGGATTTTGAAGCGACACTGGAAAAAGAGACCCGCGTACTGGTTGTCGATATTGGCGGGGGCACCACCGACTGCTCAATGCTGCTGATGGGCCCGCAATGGCGCAACATGTCAGACCGGCGTGAAAGCCTGCTGGGTCACAGCGGCTGCCGCGTTGGCGGTAACGATTTAGATATTATGCTGGCGTTTAAAGCCCTGATGCCCCTGCTCGGCGCGGGCGGCAACACCCAAAAAGGCACCGCCCTGCCTGCCCTGCCCTGGTGGAATGCGGTGGCGGTGAACGACGTGCCGGCACAAAGCGATTTCTACAGCGCCGCCTGCGGCAAGCTGCTGCGTGATTTAGTGCGCGATGCAGAAAATCCTGCCGCCGTGGCTCACCTGCTTAAAGTCTGGCAACAGAAGCTGAGTTATCGCTTGGTCCGTACGGCGGAAGAAAGCAAGATCGCGCTGTCTGAGCGCCCTGCGTTTGCGGCGTCACTGGATTTTGTTACCTCCGGCTTACAGGCCGAAATCAGCGTCGCGACCCTTCAGGAGGCGATCGGCCAGCCGCTGGAGAAGATTCTGGAGCAGGTTCATCTGGCGCTGGCGACCAGCCATATCAAACCCGAGGTGATTTATCTCACCGGCGGCAGTGCACGTTCCCCACTTTTGCGCACGGCGCTCCAGCAGGCCCTGCCAGACACACCGATAGCGGGAGGAGACGACTTTGCCTCAGTGACCGCCGGCCTGGCGCGCTGGGCAGAGGTTATGTTTGCCTGACCTACCGGCACAGGCGGAACCGTCCTGTGCCAGCCATGCCTTTTGCCCGCCTCCCTGCGGGCAAAAGGCAGGCGGATGCCCCCGCGCATCACTATCGCCTGGCGAACATTGCCTCTCTGACGTTTACCCGTGTTGCCCTTCATCAAATTTCAACGTGTTATTTCCTGACAACAGCGGCTCATCACCCGTTATCCTGTGGCAAACTTTATGAAACGCATTCTGTTGACGGGCGGCAATTAAACGGCCACGTCTGTTCAGAAAAAGAACATAATTACGCTGTGCTGACAGATATCCTTAATTCCTTCAAATTTTTACCGTCAGGGACGACTACAATTCGTGGTTTGCAGGCTACCGTTTAAGCCCGCGCCCTGGAAAGACATAGCTGGAGAGCAACAACAACAATGAACAACCGATACCCTGTTATGAAAAAAGGTCTGATTGTGCTGGTGGTCATTGCCGTAGCCGCAGGCGGCTTTTACTGGTGGAAACATCCGGCACAGCCCAGCAGCGACGGTGACCTGTCTGGTCAGTCAGCACATGGCAAAAGAGGCAATGGCGCGCACAAACCGCTGGCTCCCGTTCAGGCGGCCAGCGCGGTGACAGAAAGTGTGCCGCAATACCTTAACGGGTTAGGCACCGTGACGGCCGCCAATACCGTGACGGTCCGCAGCAGGGTTGATGGAAACCTGATGTCTATCCACTTCACGGAAGGTCAGCAGGTCAAAGCCGGGCAGTTGTTAGCGGAGATTGACCCGCGCCCCTATCAGGTTGCGCTCATGCAGGCACAGGGCCAGTTGGCACGCGATCAGGCAACTCTGGCTAACGCTCGCCGCGATTTAGCCCGTTATCAAAAACTGGCGAAAACGTCGCTGGTGTCTCAGCAGGATCTGGACACACAGAACGCCCTGGTCAGTGAAACCCTGGGCACCATTAAAGCCGACGAAGGCAGTGTTGCCAGCGCCCAACTGAATCTGACTTACAGCCGCATCACCTCGCCGATTGATGGCCGTGTAGGCCTGAAGCAGGTTGATATTGGCAACTACATTACCAGCGGCGATACCAATGGCTTAGTGGTGATTACGCAAACGCATCCGGTGGACGTGGTGTTCAGCGTCGCTGAGAATAATATTAGTCAGATCATGCAGGCGCAGAAAAGTGGTGAACCCTTGCTGGTAGAAGCCTGGGATCGCAGCAATCAACATTTAATCACCCGCGGTAAGCTGCTCAGTCTGGATAACCAGATCGACGCCACGACCGGTACGATCAAAATCAAAGCGCGCTTTGATAATCAGGATGACCTGCTCTTCCCGAACCAGTTCGTCAACGCCCGGCTGAAGGTGAATACCTTGCAGGATGCAGTGGTTATTCCTGCCGCCGCGCTGCAAATGGGCAATGAAGGCCACTTTGTCTGGGTGATCAACAATGAAGACAAGGTCAGTAAGAAAAGCGTAACCGCCGGACTGCAGGACAGCCAAAAAGTAGTGATCAGCGCCGGACTCAACGCAGGCGACCGCGTCGTTACCGACGGGCTGGACCGCCTGACGGAAGGGGCAAAAGTCGAAGTGGTTGCCGCGCAGAGTCGCGCCACAAAAGAGACCCGTGCCAGCTTGCCGTCAAAAGGGGAATCTGAGTAATGCAGGTTATGCCTCCTGACCACAGCGGAGGGCCGTCACGCCAGTTTATCCTGCGTCCGGTCGCAACGACCTTACTGATGATCGCCATTCTTCTGGCTGGGATTTTGGGTTACCGCTTTTTGCCGGTCTCCGCCCTGCCGGAAGTGGACTATCCCACCATTCAGGTCGTTACTCTCTATCCCGGGGCCAGCCCGGATGTGGTGACCTCTTCGATTACCGCGCCCCTTGAACGTCAGTTCGGCCAGATGTCCGGACTCAAGCAGATGGCATCACAAAGTTCTGGCGGCGCCTCCATCGTTACTCTGCAGTTTCAGCTGACCCTGCCGCTCGACGTGGCAGAGCAGGAAGTGCAGGCGGCGATCAACTCCGCCAGCAACCTGCTGCCCAACGATCTGCCTAACCCGCCGGTTTACAGCAAAGTGAACCCGGCCGATCCGCCGATCATGACCCTGGCCGTTACCACCACCAGCATGCCATTAACCCAGGTGCAGGATATGGTGGAAACGCGCGTGGCACAGAAAATATCACAGGTCACGGGCGTTGGTCTGGTCACGCTGACGGGCGGTCAACGTCCCGCCGTGCGCGTGAAAATGAACACCCAGGCACTGGCCGCTATGGGGCTGACCAGTGAAGCGGTACGTACGGCCATCACGAATGCTAACGTTAACTCCGCGAAAGGCAGCCTGGATGGCCCTACCCGCTCGGTCACCCTTTCCGCCAATGATCAGATGAAATCCGTGGAGGATTATCGCCAGCTGATCGTCAGTTATAAAAATGGCGCCCCGGTGCGGCTGGCCGACGTGGCGACCATCGATCAGGGCGCAGAAAACAGCTGGCTGGGGGCCTGGTCTAATCGTGAACCGGCTATCGTGCTGAATGTGCAGCGCCAACCCGGTGCCAACATTATCGCCACGGCCGATAACATTCGTGCCATGCTGCCGTCGCTGATTGCCAGCCTGCCTAAATCCGTAGACGTGAAGCTGGTGACAGACCGCACCACCAATATTCGCGCGTCGGTCACTGACACACAGCATGAACTGATGCTGGCGATGGGGCTGGTGGTGATGATTATCTACCTGTTTCTTCGCAACGTCCCTGCAACCATTATTCCGGCCGTGGCGGTGCCGCTGTCGCTGATCGGCACCTTCGCCGCGATGTACTTCCTGGGGTTTTCGATCAACAACCTGACGCTGATGGCGCTCACCATCGCCACAGGCTTTGTGGTGGATGATGCCATCGTCGTGATCGAGAACATCTCACGCTATATCGAGAAAGGCGAAAAACCCATGACCGCCGCCCTGAAGGGCGCCGGCGAAATCGGCTTTACCATTATCTCGCTGACCTTTTCACTGATTGCGGTATTGATCCCGTTACTGTTTATGGGCGATGTGATTGGTCGTCTGTTCCGGGAGTTTGCGGTCACGCTGGCGGTGGCGATTCTGATTTCGGCCGTGGTGTCGCTCACCCTGACGCCGATGATGTGTGCACGCATGCTCAGCGCCGAATCACTGCGCAGGCAGAACCGCTTTTCCCGCGCCAGCGAAGCGATGTTTGATCGTATCATCGCGGTTTACGGCCGGGGGCTGAGCCGGGTGCTCAATCATCCCTGGCTGACGCTGTCCGTGGCGCTGGGAACCCTGCTGCTTACCGTGCTGTTATGGATCGCCATTCCCAAAGGGTTTTTCCCGCAGCAGGACAACGGCATTATTCAGGGCACCCTGCAGGCCCCGCAGTCGGTGTCCTATGCCAGTATGGCGGAACGCACCCGCGACGTCGCCTCGGTGATTATGAAAGATCCGGCGGTGCAAAGTCTCACCTCGTTTGTGGGCGTGGACGGCACCAATCCATCCCTTAACAGTGCCCGGTTGCAGATAAACCTTAAACCGCTGGATGCGCGCAGCGAACGTATTCCTGAGATTCAGCAACGCCTGCAACAGCAAGTCAGCAAGATCCCCGGCGTGACGTTATGGCTGCAGGCGGTTCAGGATTTGACAATCGATACCCAGGCCAGCCGAACGCCCTATCAGTTCACGCTGCAGTCCGGGTCGCTGGACTCACTCAGCACCTGGGTGCCCGCGCTGGTAAGTGCCTTGCAGAAACTGCCCGCGCTGCGTGATGTCAGCAGCGACTGGCAGGATCAGGGCCTGGAAGCCTATATCAAGGTCGATCGCGACAGCGCCAGCCGGTTGGGCATCAGCATGGCAGATGTGGACAATGCGCTCTACGACGCCTTTGGTCAGCGGCTGATCTCCACCATTTATACCCAGGCAAATCAGTACCGCGTGGTGCTGGAACAGGACAACAGCGCGATCCAGGGCCTGCCAAGTCTGGATGGCATTCGCCTGACCAGTACCGATGGCGGCAGCGTTCCCCTTAATGCTATCGCCAGTATTGAGCAGCGCCATGCGCCCTTAACGATCAACCACCTGAGCCAGTTTCCGTCTGCCACTTTCTCGTTTGATGTGGCAAAAGGCTACTCTCTGGAAGACGCAACAAAAGCCATCATCCAGGCCGAGGAACAGCTTGGCATGCCGTCAGAGGTGATGACCCAGTTCCAGGGCAGCACGCTGGCCTTTGAGGCCGCATTGACCAGCACGGTGTGGCTGATTGTGGCGGCGGTCGTGGCGATGTACATCGTCCTGGGCGTCCTGTATGAGAGTTTTATCCATCCCATTACCATTCTTTCAACGCTACCTACTGCGGGCGTAGGTGCGCTGCTGGCCCTGATGATAAGCGGTAACGAGCTGGATATTGTGGCGATCATCGGCATCATTTTGCTGATTGGTATCGTGAAAAAGAACGCCATCATGATGATTGACTTCGCCCTGGCCGCCGAGCGGGAACAGGGCATGAAGCCCTATGACGCCATTTACCAGGCCTGTTTGCTGCGCTTCCGCCCCATTCTGATGACCACCCTGGCGGCGCTGCTGGGGGCGTTACCGCTGATGCTCAGCACCGGCGTTGGCGCAGAATTACGGCAACCACTGGGGATTGCCATGGTCGGCGGCCTGATACTGAGCCAGGTTCTGACCCTGTTTACCACACCGGTGATTTATCTGCTGTTTGACCGTCTGGCGCACAATCTGCGTCGCCGCATCGGTCACACGGAGGAACCGTCGTGAAGTTCTTTGCGCTGTTCATCCATCGGCCGGTAGCCACCACGCTGCTCACGCTGGCGATTGCGCTGGCGGGGATACTGGGGTTCCGCCTGCTGCCGGTCGCGCCGCTGCCGCAGGTGGATTTTCCGGTCATAATGGTGTCGGCTTCTCTGCCCGGTGCCTCGCCGGAAACCATGGCCTCCTCGGTTGCCACGCCGCTGGAGCGCTCGCTGGGCCGCATCGCGGGCGTGAGTGAGATGACCTCCACCAGCTCCCTGGGATCGACCCGCATCATTATGGTTTTCGATTTCGATCGTGACATCAACGGCGCGGCGCGGGATGTGCAGGCGGCGATCAATGCCGCGCAGAGTCTGCTTCCCACGGGAATGCCTTCGCGCCCGACCTACCGCAAAGCGAACCCGTCTGATGCACCGATCATGATCATGACGCTGACCTCAGATCTGTACAGCCCGGCTCAGCTTTACGATTACGCGTCCACACAGCTGGCGCAGAAGCTGTCGCAGATTAACGGCGTGGGCGATGTGACCGTGGGCGGCAGCTCTTTGCCCGCGGTGCGCGTGGCGTTGAATCCGCAGGCGCTGTTTAACCAGGGCGTTTCGCTGGATGCAGTACGGCAGACGATTTCCAACGCCAACCAGCGCCGCCCACAGGGCGCGGTGGAAGACGGCCAGCAGCGCTGGCAGCTGCGCACTAACGATGCGCTACAAACTGCCAGTGAATATCAGCCGCTGGTGGTGCACTACAACAACGGCGCGGCGGTGCGCCTGTCGGATGTTGCCACGGTGCAGGATTCAGTCCAGGACGTGCGCAACGCCGGGATGTCGCGCGGTAAACCGGCAGTGTTACTGGTGATACGAAAAACCGCCGATGCGAACGTGATTGAAACGGTGGATCGCATTCGTGCCGAACTGCCCGAACTGCACGAGATCATTCCGGCTGCCATCAACCTTGAGGTGGCTCAGGACCGCTCCCCTACCATCCGCGCCTCTCTTGAGGAAGTGGAGCAGTCGCTGATGATTGCCGTTGCGTTGGTCATTCTGGTGGTGTTCGTGTTTTTACGCTCCGGCCGCGCCACGCTGATCCCCGCCGTTGCCGTGCCGGTATCCCTGATCGGCACCTTCGCCGCAATGTATTTGTGCGGCTTTAGCCTGAATAACCTGTCGCTGATGGCCCTGACGATCGCCACGGGTTTTGTGGTGGATGATGCGATTGTGGTGCTGGAAAACATCGCCCGCCATGTGGAAGCCGGGATGAAACCGATGGCGGCCGCACTGAAAGGGGTGCGTGAAGTCGGCTTTACCGTGCTGTCGATGAGCCTCTCCTTAATCGCGGTCTTCCTGCCGCTGCTCATGACAGGCGGATTGATTGGTCGCTTTTTTGCCGAATTCTCAATCACCCTGTCGGTCGCCATTCTGATTTCCCTGTTTGTCTCGGTCACGCTCACGCCAATGATGTGTGCTTATCTGCTCAAACCCCACGCGCCGCGCAGTCAACCTCAGCGACGGGGCGTTGGACGGCTGCTGCTGGCGGTTCAGCGCGGTTATGCCCGCTCGCTGACCGTTGTGCTCAATCATGCCCGCTGGGTACTGCTCCTGCTGCTGGGCACCGTGGCTCTGACGGTATGGCTGTTTATCAGTATTCCCAAAACCTTCCTGCCCGAGCAGGACACCGGCCGCCTGTCTGGCTTTATTTCGGCCGACCAAAGTATTTCGTTCCAGGCGATGCGCGGCAAGCTGGAAGATTTCATGAAAATTGTTGGCGCCGATCCGGACGTTTCCAGCGTGGTAGGCTTTACCGGCGGCATGCGCACCAACATGGGGTTGATGTTTATTTCTCTGAAACCCCTGTCTGAACGGAAAGACACGGCGCAGGCGGTGATTGCCCGCCTGCGTGCCAAACTGGCGAACGAACCCGGTGCCAATCTGTATCTTAATGCGGTGCAGGATATCCGGGTGGGCGGTCGCGAAGCCAATGCCAGCTATCAGTACTCGCTGCTGTCAGACGACCTTGCTGCGCTGCGCACCTGGGAACCTAAAATCCGTCAGGCCTTTACTGCCCTGCCGGAACTGGCTGACGTCAACTCCGACCAACAGGATAAGGGCAGTGAAATGGCCCTGACCTATGACCGCGCCAGCATGGCCCGGCTGGGGATCAACGTTTCAGAAGCCAACGCCCTGTTAAATGATGCCTTTGGGCAGCGGCAGATTTCCACTATTTATCAGCCGCTGAACCAGTACAAGGTCGTCATGGAAGTGGATCCCCGTTACACCCAGGACATTAGCGCCCTGAATCAGATGTTTGTGATCAACAGCGAGGGCAAACCGATTCCGCTCGCCTGGTTCGCCAAATGGCAACCGGCTAACGCACCTTTGTCGGTCAACCACGAGGGGCTGTCTGCCGCATCGACCATTTCCTTTAACCTGCCAGAAGGCGTGTCGCTGTCGCAGGCGTCGGAGGCCATTGAGCGCACCATGACCGCGCTGGGCGTACCCTCCAGCGTGCGTGGCAGCTTCGCCGGTACCGCGCAGGCTTTCCAGCAGTCACAGAGCAGCCAGCTGTGGCTGATGCTGGCCGCCATTGCGGCGGTCTACATTGTGCTGGGCATTCTTTATGAAAGCTATGTGCACCCGTTAACCATTCTTTCCACGCTGCCTTCGGCGGGCGTCGGTGCGCTGCTGGCGCTGGCGCTGTTTGATACGCCGTTCAGCCTGATTGCCCTGATCGGTATTCTGTTATTAATCGGGATCGTGAAAAAGAACGCCATCATGATGGTGGACTTTGCTCTTGAGGCAGAGCGCAACGGTAACCTGAGTCCGCGCGATGCCATTTTTCAGGCCTGCCTGCTGCGTTTTCGCCCTATTTTAATGACCACCCTGGCAGCGTTGTTTGGCGCACTCCCGCTGGTGCTGACCAGCGGAGATGGCGCGGAACTGCGCCAGCCGTTAGGCATTACCATTGCGGGTGGCCTGATCATGAGTCAGTTGCTCACCCTGTATACCACGCCGGTGGTGTACTTAATGATGGATAAACTGCGCCGTAAAAAGCGCACCCAGACGATCAATGCCACTCAGCATTAAGGGGTCACTATCATGCAGAGCGTAACTGTCCGCTGGCAGTTATGGATTGTCGCCTTTGGCTTCTTTATGCAGGCGCTGGATACCACGATCGTCAACACGGCGATCCCGTCAATGGCTCAGGATCTGGGCGTGAGCCCGCTGCATATGCATTCGGTCATTGTCGCGTATGTGTTAACGGTGGCGGTGACGCTGCCGCTGAGCGGCTGGCTGGCCGATCGGTTTGGCGTCAGAAATATCTTCTTTAGCGCTATCGTTCTGTTTAGCCTGGGGTCGCTGATGTGCGGGTTATCGAACACGCTGGATCAGCTGCTCGTCGCGCGGGTACTACAGGGCATCGGCGGCGCCATGATGGTGCCGGTGGGTCGCCTGACGGTGATGCGCATTGTGCCGCGCGATCAATATATGTCTGCAATGACATTCGTCACCCTGCCCGGCCAGGTGGGTCCGCTACTGGGTCCGGCGCTTGGCGGAGTGCTGGTGGAATATGCCAGCTGGCACTGGATTTTCCTGATTAACATCCCGGTTGGTGTGATCGGCGCCATCGCCACCTTAAAGCTGTTACCCAACTACGCCATGCCGCCACGACGCTTCGATTTTCTGGGTTTTATCCTGCTGGCAGTCGGTATGGCAACCCTGACGCTGGCCCTTGATGGTCAGCGCAGCAGCGGCGGCTCTGCGTTGTTGCTGGCGGCGATGATTCTGACAGGAATGGGGTCACTGCTGTTTTACCTGTTACATGCGCGCCATAACGACGATGCGCTGTTTAGCCTGAAGCTGTTTGATAATCGGGTGTTCTCTATTGGCTTACTCGGTAGCCTGGCGGGCCGCATCGGCAGCGGAATGTTGCCGTTTATGACGCCGCTTTTTTTACAGATCGGCATGGGTTTCAGCCCGTTTCATGCCGGTTTGATGATGATTGCGATGGTGCTGGGGAATATGGGCATGAAACGCATCGTGGTCCGTATCGTTAACCTGTTTGGCTACCGCAACGTGCTGGTGGGATCGACGGTGGGCCTGGCGCTGGTGGTCTTACTGTTTCCGCTGGTGGCGATGCTGGGCTGGACGGCCATGTTGCCGCTGGTGTTGTTTCTGCAGGGCATGGTGAATGCCATTCGCTTCTCCTCAATGAATACGCTGACGCTAAAGGAGTTGCCTGACGAACTGGCCTCCAGCGGCAACAGTCTGTTATCCATGATCATGCAGCTATCCATGAGTATCGGCGTTACCGTTGCGGGCCTGCTGCTGGGCGCCTTCGGCCAGTCGGCGCTGGAGCACCACGGGCTAAGCCATCAGGCCTTTATCTACGTTTATCTCTGTATGGCCCTGATTATTATTCTGCCTGCGCTGGTGTTCTGGCGCGTTCCGAAAGAAGAGAGTAAAAGCGTCGATCTGCGGCGCCGGAGAAGTGAATGAGATCGTTTCTGCGCGTTGGCATTGGTGCCAAGCTGTTTATGGCTATTTTCTCCACCTGCATGCTGGTGCTGATCACCATGCACTGGGGCGTCAGGCTGAGTTTTGAGCATGGCTTCGTGGACTACATTAAACGTGGTAATGAACAGCGACTGAATTTGCTGGGTGCAGCGCTGGCCGATCAGTACGAGCAGCATGGCAACTGGGACTTTCTGCGTAATAATGACCGACTGATTTTTACCATGCTGCGATCGCTGGAACAAAATCCCGACAGCAGTAATCAGCTTCCGCCGCACGGCTGGCGAACCCAGTTCTGGGTGCTCGATCAGCAGTACAAAGTGATGGTAGGCCCACGTTCACAGGTGCCGCCAGAGGGCATACGTCATAACATCACCACCAGCAACGGCAAAATCGTGGGCTGGATAATCAGCTCCCCGCCTGAACGCCTGACGCGCAGTACCGATATTAATTTTGATCAGCAACAGCGACGAACCAGTTGGTATATCGTTGGCCTCTCTACCCTGCTTGCCGCGCTGGTGACCTGGCTGATGGCGCGGGGCCTACTGGCGCCGGTCAAAAGGCTGGTGGACGGCACGCATCATCTTGCCGAAGGGAATTTAGCCACCCGTGTTGAGGTCAGCAGTCAGGATGAGCTGGGTCAGTTGGCCCATGACTTTAACCTGTTAGCCCGTTCGCTGGAAAAAAATGAGAGTATGCGCCGGGCATTTATGGCCGATATCTCCCATGAGTTACGCACGCCGCTGGCTATTTTACGCGGTGAACTGGAAGCCATGCAGGATGGCGTTCGTAAGCTGACGCCCGACGCCATTACCTCATTGCAAAGTGAGGTTGCCCTGTTAACCAAGCTGGTTGACGATTTACATCAGCTTTCTCTTTCTGACGTCGGCGCGCTGGCCTACCGCAAGCAGGCGACGGATCTGGTGCAGCTTATTGAGGTCAGCGCAGGCAACTTTACTGAGCGCTACCGGGCTCATGAGTTAACGCTGCATCTGGACATGCCTGAAGAAGCCCCTTTCTTTGGCGATCCCGATCGCCTGATGCAGTTGTTTATCAACCTGCTGGAAAACAGCCTGCGTTACACCGATGCCGGTGGCGAGGTCCGGGTACGTCTTTGGTATGACGCGCCCGACTGGCGAGTCATCATTGAAGACAGCGCACCCGGGGTGGATGGCGAGCAGCAGGCCAAAATTTTTGAGCGTTTTTTCCGTACCGAAGGTTCACGCAATCGCGCCAGCGGCGGCTCGGGGCTGGGCCTGGCTATCTGTAAAAACATCGTTGATGCGCATGGCGGCACCATAACCGCGACGCACGCTGATTTAGGTGGACTGAAAATCGCGCTACAATTGCGTTATGTTCCTCCCGTTTAGAAGACTATGAATCAGGAAAACGCATATCCGCTGATCCTTGTGGTTGAAGATGAACCCAAGCTGGCACAACTGATGATTGATTATTTACAGGCATCTAACTACCGGACTCATCACCTGGCGCACGGCAATGAAGTACTGGATTATGTTAACCAGACGCCGCCCGATCTTATCCTGCTGGATTTGATGCTGCCAGGTAAAGACGGGCTGACCCTGTGCCGTGAAATCCGGCGCGACTCTGAACTGCCGATTATTATGGTGACCGCGCGTACGGAAGAGATCGATCGCCTGCTCGGCCTTGAAATTGGCGCAGACGACTATGTCTGTAAGCCGTTCAGCCCGCGGGAAGTGGTTGCGCGCGTCAAAACCATTTTGCGTCGCGTCAAACGCTCGCCAGAAGACGCGCCGGTCGCATCGCTGCTGAAAGTGCACGAAAGCCGCTTTCAGGCCAGCTGGCGCGATGAGCCGCTCGATTTAACCCCTGCGGAATTTCGTTTGTTAAAAACGCTGTCCCTTGAGCCGGGGAAAGTCTTTTCCCGTGAGCAACTGTTAAACCATCTTTATGATGATTATCGCGTGGTCACCGACCGCACCATCGACAGCCATATCAAGAACCTGCGCAGGAAGCTGGAAAATCTGGACAGCGAGCAGCCTTTCATCCGCGCCGTGTACGGCATGGGCTATCGCTGGGAAGCCGATATTTGTCATTTGATTTAGATTGATTCAGATCAATTTACTTCCTTTTTCTCACTGCCTACAATTCCGCATCTTTTGCAGGGTTTAGCCCTGCACGTGCCGCCCAGGCGGCATGCTGACCTGATATCAGTGAGTTCATCATGAAACCAGAATTGCTTTCTCCAGCCGGGACGCTGAAGAATATGCGTTACGCCTTTGCCTACGGCGCGGACGCCGTGTACGCCGGCCAGCCGCGCTACAGCCTGCGCGTGCGTAACAACGAATTCAGCCATGAAAACCTGGCGAAGGGCATTAATGAAGCCCATGAACTGGGTAAAAAGTTTTACGTCGTTGTGAATATTGCCCCGCATAACGCCAAGCTGAAAACCTTTATCCGCGACTTAACGCCGGTGATTGAGATGCAGCCGGACGCGTTGATTATGTCCGATCCCGGATTAATCATGCTGGTGCGTGAGGCGTTTCCGTCCATGCCCATTCACTTATCCGTTCAGGCCAATGCCGTTAACTGGGCAACGGTGAAGTTCTGGCAGCAAATGGGGCTAAGTCGGGTGATTTTGTCACGTGAACTGTCTCTGGAAGAGATCGCCGAGATTCGCCAGCAGGTGCCTGAAATGGAGCTGGAAGTGTTCGTACACGGTGCGCTGTGTATGGCCTATTCCGGGCGCTGCCTGCTTTCCGGTTACATGAATAAGCGCGATCCAAACCAGGGAACCTGCACCAATGCCTGCCGCTGGGAATACCAGTTGCAGGAAGCTAAGCAGGATGAGGTGGGGAATATTGTTGAAATCCATCAGCCGGTTACCGTGCAGGACGTAACGCCAACCCTGGGCATCGGCCAACCCAGCGACAAGGTATTTCTGCTGGAAGAGAAGATGAAACCTGGTGAGATGATGAGTGCCTTTGAGGATGAGCACGGCACCTACATTATGAATTCGAAAGACTTGCGTGCCGTGGCGCATGTTGAACGGCTCAGCCAGATGGGCGTTCACTCATTAAAAATTGAAGGCCGGACCAAATCCTACTATTACTGCGCTCGCACCGCTCAGGTCTATCGCAAAGCCATTGACGATGCCGTCGAGGGCAAACCCTTTAATCCCGCTCTTCTGGAAACGCTGGAGGGCCTGGCGCATCGCGGCTACACCGAAGGCTTTTTACGCCGTCATACCCATGACAGCTACCAGAATTACCAGAACGGCTATTCCATCTCGGAACGTCAGCAGTTTGTCGGCGAATTCAGCGGCGAGCTGCGTGATGGCTGGGCGGAAGTGGTGGTGAAAAATAAATTTGCCCTGCACGACAGCCTGGAGATCATGACGCCCGCCGGCAACCTGATTTGTACGCTGGATGCCCTGCAAAACAGCCGGGGCGAGCCGACGGAGGTGGCGCCGGGAGACGGACATCGCGTCTGGATGAAGGTGCCGCCTGATGTTGACCTGCAATTTGCGTTGCTGCTGCGCAACTTTACTGCGGGTCAGGATACACGCGATCCGCACGCCACGCGCGTGCCAGCTTGACACATTTTGACAAAAGCAAGAGTAGGATCACAGACGGCTTAATTTTGCTGTTCTATAGTGCTGCCTGCTACCAATGAGTAACAATTATCAGCAGCTGTAACTGGATCCACCTCATTCACCCGCCCGGCTCCCCCGTGCGGGTTTTCTTTTTTCTCCTTTTCGCCAATCATTTTTCTTCTCCGGCTATGCTATAACCACTCACTACGCTTTAGATCTCCAAGGAACAGATAATGGACAAACAATCGCTTACGCTGCTGATCCTGAACGGTAAAGGCGCAGGCAATGATGATCTACGTGAAGCGGTCACTAAGCTGCGCGATGAGGGCTACAACATTGCCGTGCGCGTGACGTATGAAAAAGGCGACGGCGAGCGCTACGTCGAAGAAGCCCTGGAATTACAGGCTGAAACCGTGGTGGCAGGCGGCGGCGATGGCACCGTCAATGAAATCGCCACCGCCCTGGCGTCCGTCAACGTCGCCGACCGTCCTGTCTTAGGCATTATTCCCCTGGGGACGGCCAACGATTTTGCGACCAGCGTCGGCATTCCTGAAGAAATCGAGCCTGCGCTGCGTCTGGCGATTCAGGGCAAAGCCTACGATATCGACCTGGCCCGGGTGAATCAGCATCACTACTTTATCAACATGGCGACCGGCGGCTTCGGTACACGTATTACCACTGAAACGCCGGAAAAACTCAAATCAGCCCTGGGTGGCGTCTCCTACTTCATTCACGGGCTGATGCGCATGGACACGCTCAAGCCCGACAGCTGTGAAATCACCGGACCTGATTTTAGCTGGCAGGGTGATGCGCTGGTCATTGGCATTGGTAACGGCCGTCAGGCTGGCGGCGGTCAGCGTTTGTGTCCCGCTGCGTTGATCAACGACGGCCTGCTCGACATCAGCGTGGTCACGGCGCAGGAGTTACTGCCTACCCTGCTGCACTCACTGACCGGCGGCGATGAGGACAATCCCAGCATTATTTCCACCCGTCTATCGTCCCTGACGATCCGCTCATCGCATGAGATGACGTTTAATCTCGATGGCGAACCGCTGTCCGGACAGGAGTTTACGATTGATGTTATGCCAGGTGCGCTAAGCTGTCGCCTGCCACCGCAGTGCGCCTTGCTGAGCTAAGTTAACCGGGAGTGAAGACTCCCAGCTTAGATGTAAACAGTTCGTGATTGCATTCACAATTTCGTCACGCCAACTTGTATGGTAGTCGCGGGGCGCGTAATTTTTCATCCTTACCGCCGGAATGGCCTGTCGCTCCCTCCGCCACAAGGATGCATGATGCTGCAAATTGACCACCTTCCCGCTGATGTTAAACGCCCCGCCTACGACCGTAGCCAGCTTAAAACCCGAATGATACACATCGGGTTTGGTGCCTTTCATCGCGCCCACCAGGCGTTATGTAGCGATAAGCTGGCTGAACTGGGCAGCGACTGGGGTTACTGCGAGGTGAATTTGAACAGCGGCGCTCTTATTCAGGCGCTGCGGGAACAGGACCTGCTCTACACGCTGACAGAAAAGAGCGACGATGCTGTAGAAACCCGCGTAATCGGCATTATCACGTCCGCGTTGCATGGCAAAACGGACGGTATCGAGGCCGTCATTGAGGCGCTGTGTCAGCCTGACGTGGCGATTGTATCAATGACCGTGACAGAGAAAGGCTACTGTCATCTGCCCGCCAGCGGCGACCTTGACGTTCAGCACGCGGATATTCAGCACGATCTGGCGCAGCCGGACCAGCCGCACTCTCTGCCGGGTCTGATTGTCGCGGCAATCCGCCGCCGCCGTGAACGGGGAGTCGCGCCATTTAGCGTGATGTCCTGCGACAATATGCCAGAAAACGGCCGCGTAACCCGTAATGTCGTGATGCAGCTGGCCCGGCACTACGATGCCTCCCTGGCTGACTATATCCAACAGAACCTCACCTTTCCCTCCACCATGGTGGACCGTATCGTGCCCGCCATGAATGACGCGGCATTTGACGCCCTGCAACAGCGCATCGGTTCACGGGATCCGGTCGCCGTTGAAGCTGAACCTTTTTTCCAGTGGGTGATCGAGGACCATTTTGTCAGCGGCCGACCGGACTGGGATAAAGCGGGCGCTCAACTGGTGCAGGATGTTCTGCCGTTTGAGCAGATGAAGTTGCGCATGCTCAATGGCAGCCATTCGTTTTTAGCTTACCTTGGCTATCTTGCCGGTTACGAACACATCAGCGACTGTATGGCTGATGACGCGTTTCGCGCAGCGGCACGGGCGCTGATGGTCAATGAGCAGGCACCTACGCTGACCATTCAGGATGTCGATTTATCCGCCTATGCCGATGCGCTTATCGCCCGCTTTGCCAATCGGGCGATTAAGCATCGGACTTATCAGATTGCGACCGACGGGACCCAGAAGCTGCCCCAGCGCTTTCTCGACAGCCTGCGTTGGCATCTGGACCACGGCACGCCGTGTCCCTTGCTGCTGCTGGGCATCGCGGCCTGGATGCGCTATGTCAGCGCAGTGGACGAAAAAGGCGAGCCCATCGAGATCCGCGATCCGCTGAACGCACAACTGGCCACTTGCGTAGCGGAAAGTGATGACGGTGAAGCTCGCGTGCGGGCGTTACTCAACATCAGCAGGGTATTTGGCGACGATCTTGCTAAAAACGATGCGCTGGTGAAACAACTTACCGCCTGTTACCTGCAGCTTGCCGCTCAGGGAGCCCGTGCCAGCGTCCAGCAGGCCATTGCCGGTCCTGAGGTCTGATGCGATCGCCTGATGCCCAGGCCGAAGATAAAACGGACAGCGATATGACACTTTCTTACACCATTACCACCAGCGAACCGGTGAATCAGCAGGTTTACCGCTATCTGCGCCGCGATATCGTGACGTGCGTAATTCAGCCGGGCGCACTGCTCTCGGAAAAAGAGGTTTCCGCCCGGTTCAACCTCTCACGTCAGCCAGTGCGGGAAGCCTTTATCAAGCTCGCGGAGGCCGGTCTGGTTCAGATCCTGCCGCAGCGCGGCACCTTTGTGCGCAGGATCTCGGCTAAACGGGTCGAAGATGGTCGTTTCATTCGTGAGGCCGTGGAGATTGCCGTGGTCCGTCGCGCTGCTGAGGAAATCGCAGAGTCAGGGCTGATGGCGCTGGAGCATAACCTGCAACTGCAACGCATCACCGCTGCCCGTGGCGATAGCCAGATGTTCTTAAGCCTGGACGATGAGTTTCATCGCCTCATCGCTGAGAGCATCGGCTGTCCACTGGCGTGGGAAACGGTTGAAAACATCAAAGCCACCATGGACCGGGTACGCTATTTAACCCTGAATGACGTTGCACCCGCCGAAACCCTGATAGAACAGCATGATGCTATTTTTGCGGCGCTGAAGGCAAACGATCCCGGCAAGGCTGAGGCGGCGTTGCGCCATCATTTGCAGGCCATGATGTTTTCGATCACCCCAGTCATCAAGCAAAACAGCGCCTGGTTTGAAGAGGATTAACGCCTTGCCAGTCTGCAAGGCGAAACACGATGGGCTACCACCACTGATGGAAATGGTGCACCGGCCCAATCCCGTTGCCCACTTCCAGCGAATCTGCCGCCAGTAATGCCTGCTGCAGCCAGGCTTTCGCTTCACTGATCGTCGCTTCCCAGCTGTCATGCCGGGGACGTAAGGCCGCGAGCGCGGCGGACAGCGTACAGCCAGTGCCGTGCGTATGACGCGTGTTTACCCGCACGCTGCTAAAGCGCTGACGCCCTGCCCGGGTCAGCAGCCAGTCCGGGCTTTCATCACCATCGAGATGACCGCCTTTCATCAGCACTGCCTGGCAGCCCAGCGCCAGTAGCGCTTCGCCCTGGGTGAGCATCTCATCTTCATTGAGGGCAACCTGGCATCCCAGCAGTGCAGCGGCTTCGGGCAGGTTTGGCGTAATCAATGACACCTGTGGCAATAAACGCTCTCGCACACAGGCAATCGCATCCGGATTCAGCAGGGCATCGCCGCTTTTAGCCACCATCACCGTATCCAGCACCACAAAGGGAATTTCCCGCCGCTGCAGGCCATGGGCCACCCGCTCGACAATTTCTGTTTCAGACAGCATGCCAATCTTCGCACTGTCGATGCGCACATCATCCAGCACCGAGTCCAGCTGGGCGGTCACAAACTCTGGCGCAACAGGGTATACCGACTGCACGCCGCAGGTATTCTGCGCCACCAGCGCCGTGATCACACTGGTACCGTACGCGCCCAGTGCAGAGAAGGTTTTCAGATCGGCCTGGATACCGGCCCCGCCGCTGGGATCGGTCCCTGCAATCGTCAGGGCATTAATGCGTTTCATCAGGTGCCTCCAGCGTCCAGAGTGCATCCAGGAAAGCAGGCGCAAAGCTACCCGGTCCATCTGCATCCTGCGCGGCCTTTTCTCCAGCCAGCGCCATCACCCGACAGGCGCAGGCGATGTTGATCAGTCGGTCACCTGGCAAACAGGCAAAGGCCGCAACCACCGCTGAAAGCGCACAGCCGGTGCCGACCACCCGCGTCATTAACGGCGAGCCGCCCGTAATCGCCCAGGTGCGCTGCCCATCGGTGACATAGTCTACTTCGCCGGTCACGACTACACAGGTATCAAAAGCTTTTGCCAGCTGTTGGGCAGCCTGCAGCGCGGCTTCGGCCGAATGCAGGCTGTCAACACCGCGTCCGCCTGCTGCCTGCTGCGCCAGCGCCAGAATCTCTGAGGCATTGCCGCGTACCACTGCAGGCGACTGCGCGAGTAGCTGCTTGCAAAACGCGGTGCGCAGCGTCAGCGCGCCGACCGCCACCGGATCCAGTGTCCAGGGCGTGCCCGCCTGGTTTGCTGCAAGCACCGCAGCCTGCATCGCTTGCTTACGATCGTGGGTTAGCGTACCGACATTGATAAGCAGCGCATCGGCAACCGCGCTAAACTGCGCCGCTTCTTCAGCGTCGATGACCATGGCCGGAGAGGCATTAAGGGCGAGTAAAACGTTAGCGGTTAGCGTTTGCACCACATCGTTGGTCATACAGTGCACCAGCGGTGACTGACGGCGAAACTGTTGCAGAATGGGCGCGCATTGCGCATCAGAAAGATGTTGCGGTTGATGTGTCATCATAACTCCCAACCGGCGGACAAGAAGGCGAATGCGGTCAGGCATCAGACTTCCCTACGCTGGCATTATCCAGATCAGGTAATACGGGTTTTTCTCAGCCTTCACAAAGAAGGGCACCCCGAGTCGTCAGGTAAATTCACTTTACCCGTCATCAGCATAAGGTTGAGCCACTGGCAAAGCAACCTTGCCCGCATCAAATCAGATCGTTTAATCCGGGTTTATATTCAACACGCCTTCTTGGGCTTATTCTTGAGATAACAATTATTTACTCAGAGTATCCTGATGAAAACTGGCTTCAGCCTGGTCGCATATTTTATAAAACTGGCGTTACTCATGTCAGGATTGATGCTGGCATTTCAGGCGAGTGCCGCCCCCAGTTTTTCATGTGCGCATCCCAGCGCAATCGAAAAGGTGATTTGTCAGAGCCAGACGTTATCGGCAAAAGATCGGTTAATGGCGCATTTTTTTGATCTCGCGAAAAAAAACGCCACGGCCGGACCTTCGGGGCTCATTACCGCACAACGGCAATGGTTAAAAAACCTGACTAAAATGTGTCTCACTGACCCTCAAGAAAAACGCATTGAAGGATACTACGATCAACGGCTTTTTGAACTCGCTGTCATGGTTCTTTATACCCATCATGGCGAAGCCATTAAGCAAATCCGTAAAACAAATCCCGAGTTAGTGAATATATACGAGGCGATTTATCAGTTTACTTCTCTTCCAGCAGGTTCAACCAGGCATAATAAGGTCACCGAACTCATTCGACCCGCTTTCGAAGTAACAGATAACCACATATTCGAAGATAAAATTCCTGATGCAGAAAGCGCAGCAGAAAATACCAACAACTTCGGCATGTTTCTCTGGCTCATTGCCGAAAATAATCCAGAATCACTTATTATCCCCTGCGAGGCATTTTTACGGCATCCACAAAATATCGTCTGGCTGGAACCGCTGGCCGGTGGTGCAATTGACAGCCGAACCCCCATCAGTGACTGCGAACAAACTCAGCCCACACTGCCGTTGTTTAAGCAATTTATTCAACTGGCGGAAGATGCCACCCCTGTTAGCACAGGGACCATTCGTTTTACAATTTATGCCATTACGCGGGCGGAAATGTCGGCCACGTTAAGTCACAGCATGAAGTATTTAAAGTCCATCCAATACGGAAAAAATAGCTTATCTGACGACGCACAGCAGTTTATCAAGCAGCATACTGAAGGCTACCAGAATAGCCTTATTGAGCTGGCACACTACTACCAACATGCGTTTAACATGCCGGCGGATACGGCGAATAGCGAAGCCAGACGTTCAATCACGATCCTGCTAAATAACATTACCGATGATGAGTAATAAAAAATGCAAAAAGACGATGAATCGCCATCTAATATCAAAGGCTTAATTAGCTTACCGCTGATTATGATTATTGCACTTCTGATGATTATGGCTTATACATCTGTGTCTTCTGGTACATTTATCTTTTCTTTAATAGGGGGCACTTTAATATTAATAAGCTGGGCAATGTGGTTAATATGCGAACTTGTTGCATCTATTTGGGAACGCCGTTGGAAAGATGTCGCGAAAGTTATTTCCCTGCCATTCATTTTCGCTGGCTTACTGTTCCTTTCTGTCACAGAAATTAACTATATCAAGCTCTTTTTTATTTACCCCAGTTATTATCCCCTTTTTGATATTGCACAATACTACACTCATCAGCCAGTCATCATAAAATGGGATGAGTTTAATGAGGGATTTACCGATCTCGTCTATGCACCTGAAGGTCAGTGGCAAGCCGAGTGCATTTTTGACCGCTGTTCAAAAAAACGTGATCCCGAGCTTAGTATCGTGACCCAACCGTTGATTGGCCACTTCTATCTTCAGGATACGTTGTGGCGTTAACGCCTGTTCAACTGATCAGGGTCGTCATCACCTTATGGTTTCTCTCTGCAAAGCTTTGCGTTGATATGAAAAATTCTCTGCAACCTTTTGCATGATCTGGATCAACTCCCTTCCCTACAAAAAAAGGCTTAATGCTGCGGGCTCTAAATTTGCACGTAATAGCCGTGAAAGCCGTTTCACTATTTAACAATAATATTCGCCCCTGTTACATCATCTATTAATAAATTAAACCTGCCAAAAACATCGCACCCTAAAAGTAAACGCATAAACGTAAAAAACAAATAAACAGAGCACTTCATACTTTACAGGAAGCATGATGCGATTCTTAGCGCTTATTCCTCATCGTCACCGATGGACCGACATTAGCATCACCCGTCAGGGTGCGGTTTCTCCTTCTGGCCGATATTATTATTCCACCTATCTTTCTGCCCGCTGCCAACGTTGCGATACGGTTATCCATCGGGTTTATTACCGCGATATCAGTGATGATCAGGCGCGTCGCTGGCTGGGATGATCTGGCTGACCGCGCGCCCTGTTTTGCCAGGTTACGTGGTTGAAGCAATTTGATAGTCTTGCGGTTACTGAGTCACTGGATTGCTTACACTTATGCCATTCCTGCTGGATACACTAGGACACCAGATCTACCTTTCCGCCCCGCTATTTATCCTGATTTTTCTGGGATTCTGCCTTATCCGGTTTGGCAGATGGCCCGTTACCGTCAGCGAAGGCATGAACCGTTTTGTGTTCAATGTCGCCCTGCCCTGCATGCTGTTTCGCATCATGAGTGACTTTTATAACAGTCCACCGGTCGATGTGCGCCTGCTGCTGGCGTTTTTTGGCAGTTGCCTGTTGGTCTTCATTGTGGGACGGATTGTTGCATCGCGCCTGTTTCAGTTGGATGGCGTAGCCGGATCGGTTTTTGCCCTGGGCGGTGTGTTCTCGAACAACGTGATGCTGGGGATTCCAGTTGCTACCGTCCTGCTTGGTCAAGCGGCACTCCCCTCCGTCGCGCTGGTGCTGGTGTTTAACAGCCTGATTCTCTGGACCTTGCTGACAGTATCGGTGGAGTGGTCCAAACAGGGCAGTTTCTCACTGGGGGGCTTTAAACGAACCTTGATCAGCGTGCTGAAAAACCCATTAATCATCGGTATTTTGTCCGGCACGACCTGGAGTCTGCTACAGCGGCCGCTTCCCGTTATTGCCGCTGAACCCTTACGCATGCTGGCCTCGATTGCCGCGCCTCTGTCCCTGATTACCCTTGGCATGAGCCTGGCGCACTACCGGATTCGGGAAGGCTTAAAAGAGAGTTACACCATCTGTGCGTTGAAACTGATTCTGCAACCGCTGTGCGTCTGGGCTATTGCCTGGCTGACCGGGTTACCCGCGCTGGAAAGCAAAGTGGTGGTGCTGCTGGGATCCATGGCGGTGGGCGTGAACGTCTATCTGATGTCGCAGAAATTTAATGTGATAACCGGACCGACGGCCGCGAGCATGCTGTTTTCCACGCTTTTTGCTGCCATTACTACACCGTTATGGATGATGCTGATGACGCTGGCCGGATATTAAAAAGCCCCGCAACACAGGTTACAGGGCTTTCGTCTTACGCGTAAAACTTAGTGCGCAGGCTGGGTGCGAATCAGGTAATCAAACGCGCTCAGTGAGGCTTTTGATCCTTCACCGCTGGCGATGATGATCTGCTTATAAGGAACGGTGGTGCAGTCCCCTGCGGCGAAAACGCCTTTCAGGCTGGTTTCGCATTTCGCATCGATCATGATTTCGCCCATCTTGTTGCGCTCAACCGCGCCTTCCAGCCAGTTGGTGTTAGGCAGCAGACCGATCTGCACGAAAATGCCCGACAGCGCCAGCTCATGAGTAGTCTGGTTAGTGCGATCCAGATATTGCAGGCCCGTCACCTTACTGCCATCGCCTTTCACTTCCGTGGTTTGTGCATTCAGGATCACATCCACGTTTTTCAGGCTGCGCAGTTTGTCCTGCAGCACTTTATCTGCACGCATTTCACTGGCGAACTCCAGCAGCGTCACGTGTTCAACAATGCCCGCCAGATCGATTGCGGCTTCTACGCCGGAGTTACCGCCGCCAATGACCGCCGTGCGTTTGCCTTTAAACAGCGGGCCGTCGCAGTGTGGGCAGTACGTCACGCCTTTGGTGCGGTATTGCTCTTCGCCAGGCACGCCCATGTTGCGCCAGCGCGCACCGGTGGCAAGAATGATGCTGCGCGATTTCAGCACCGCGCCGGAGGCCGTTTCAATAGCGTGCAGGCCGCCTTTCACCGCTGAGGGAATCAGTTTAATCGCGCTCTGGCTGTCAATGATGTCAACGTTGTAATCATCCACGTGAGCGCGCAGGGCACCGGCCAGTTTGGCCCCTTCCGTTTTCTGTACGGAAATGTAGTTTTCAATATCGACCGTATCCAACACCTGTCCACCAAAGCGCTCGCCCAGTAACGCGGTGCGAATCCCTTTACGTGCGGAGTAGATAGCCGCGGCGGCGCCCGCCGGACCGCTGCCCACGATCAGAACCTCGTAAGCCTCACGCTTGTTCAGCTCTTCTGCGGCACGCTTATCTGCATTGGTGTCGACTTTGCTGACGATCTCCGCCAGGCTCATGCGGCCCTGACCGAATTCTTTGCCATTCAGATAGACAGCGGGCACGCCCATCACATTGCGTTCCTGAATTTCATTCTGGAACAGGCCACCGTCAATGGCGGTGTGGCTGATACGTGGGTTTAACACCGCCATCAGGTTTAATGCCTGCACCACATCCGGACAGTTGTGGCACGACAGTGAATAATAGGTTTCGAAATGGAAATCCCCATCCAGCGCCGCAATCTGGTCGAGCAGGCTTTGCGCTTCTTTAGAGGGATGCCCACCGGTCTGTAGCAGTGCCAGTACCAGTGAGGTAAATTCATGACCCAGCGGCGAACCGGCAAAACGCGGCCCCTGATCAGCGCCTGGGTTAGTAATTAAAAACGAGGGCTTACGCACCTGACGATCGTTCTCTTCACGAAAGCTGACCTTGTCAGACAGGCTCGCGATATCGACCAACAAATTGCGAATCTCCGTTGATTTCGCGCCATCATCCAGCGTCGCAATCAACTCCACAGGCTTGGTGAGTTTCTCAAGATAGGCTTTGAGCTGTGTTTTTAAATTGGTATCAAGCATAGTGAGTTCCTGGTCAAAAAATCGGGTGCCGCAGCACCCGATGAGAAAATGATCGACGTATCGATGCGAAATTAGATTTTGCCAACCAGGTCCAGAGACGGTGCCAGAGTTGCATCACCTTCTTTCCATTTCGCCGGGCACACTTCACCTGGGTGAGACGCCACGTACTGTGCCGCTTTCACTTTGCGCAGCAGATCAGACGCGTCACGGCCGATACCTTCAGCAGTGATTTCTACTGCCTGGATCACGCCCTGTGGATCGACGATAAACGTACCACGATCCGCCAGGCCTTCGTCTTCGCGCATGATGTCGAAGTTGCGGGTCAGCGCGCCAGTTGGGTCACCAATCATCGCATATTTGATTTTCGCGATGGTGTCGGAAGAACCGTGCCAGGCTTTGTGGGTAAAGTGGGTATCGGTAGACACGGAATAGATGTCCACGCCCATTTTCTGGAACTCTTCGTAGTGATCCGCTACGTCGCCCAGTTCGGTTGGGCAAACGAAAGTGAAGTCAGCAGGATAGAAGAAGAAAACACTCCATTTACCTTCAACGTCTTTCTCGGTTACATCAATGAATTCGCCGTTTTTGAATGCGCTGTTTTTGAACGGCTTAATTTTGGTATTGATAATGGACATGTGATGGCCTCCTTTAGAATATGTGATGCAGATTACAAATTTTTCGGGCCAACATCTAATAAGCCCTCGTTATCAATAAAATAAACGAAAGCTATCAAACGCCGATCGTCTTGATCTTTCAGGGAAAAAACCGACTTTACGGCGGCAACGCTCGCTGCGAAATCACGTTTTACTTGCTTATGCGTGAAATCCAGCGCCTGAAATTCACCACCCGTTCCTGTCTCCCCAAAAGGCACCGCCCAGCAGTGTACAGTGAAAGAGATGACATTTGTTCTGCTTTTGCTTTTTTGGCAATCCCTGCCATGTTTGTTAAAAAGGATTAATGGAGCGCGATGTGCATATTCGACTCTTTACTGAGGCCGACCGCCCTTTTCTGCGAACCTTGTATCTGGCGGCGCGCCGCCATAACTGGGACTGGATTGAAAACGAGGACTGGCAGCTTGAAGATTTCGATCAGATCATCCCCGGCGAGACGGTTCTGGTTGCAGAACTGGACGGTCATCGGGTGGGGTTTGCCGGGCTGATGGAAAACGATAATTTTCTGCACAGCCTGTATGTCGATCCGGCTTATCAGGGCCGTGGCGTAGGCAGCGCGCTGCTTAATGAGGTTCAGGGGCGCTTCACCTCGACGGGCGCGCTAAAGTGCCTGGAAATGAACAAAGCCGCACAAACATTTTATTTGCAGCGCGGCTGGAAAATCATTTCGCAGGGTGAGAGCGAACAGGGGAATTATGTGTTGATGCACTATCCTCAGCCATCGCTCTACACCAGCGAGGCCAGCGGGCGTTAAAGCGCGCGAAACGCGATATCGCCCGGAATCACCTCGCCCTGCCAGTAGAGCTGAGCCGCCACCCGGCCGGCAAGCTGGCGATAAAGTGCCGCGAACTCGCTGTGTGGACGACGGATCACAGTGGGTTCGCCATCGTCGAGGTCTTCACGCAGGTGAATATGCAACGGTAGCTGCGCCAGCAGCCGGGTACCATAGTCATCCACCAGCCGTTGCGCGCCGCCGGTGCCAAAGATTGGCTCGTGATGGCCGCACTCGCTGCAAATATGAATACTCATATTTTCCACAACGCCCAGTACCGGCACGTTCACCTTCTCAAACATTACCATCCCCTTACGCGCGTCGATAAGCGCAATATCCTGCGGCGTGGTGACCACCAGCGCGCCGGTGACCGGTACGCTTTGCGCCAGCGTAAGCTGAATGTCGCCGGTGCCCGGCGGCATATCCAGCACCAGATAATCCAGCTCTGGCCACTGGGTTTCGGTAAGCAGCTGCATGAGCGCTTTACTGGCCATCGGGCCGCGCCAGACCATCGCATTATCATCTGTTACCAGATAACCGATGGAGTTGGTTGCCAGCCCATGCGACATAACAGGGGCCATATGCTTACCGTCTGGCGACGTTGGCCGCTCTTTTTCACACCCCAGCATGTTGGGCACGGACGGGCCATAAATGTCGGCGTCCAGAATGCCTACGCGTGCCCCTTCTGCGATTAACGCCAGGGCCAGATTAACTGCCGTGCTCGATTTACCCACGCCGCCTTTGCCAGAGCTGACGGCAATAATGTTCTTCACGCCGTTAACGCCGGGATGATTTTTAACCCGCTTCAGTGTGGCGATATCATGACTGAGACGCCAGTCGATAGCCTGCGCGCCACTGAGGCGCAGCAGCTCAGCACTGGTTTCTGCTTTCACCTCTTCAAACGCCCCGTTCCAGGCGAACGGCATCAGCAGTTCAATGTGCAGCGTGCCGTCCAGCAGGGCCACGTGGTGTAACGCCTTGAGAGCAATGAGGTTGCGTTGAAGCGTCGGATGTTCAAAGCTGCTCAGTACGCTGGCCACAACGGCGCGTAAAGCTTCTGGTGTATGCGGTTCCCGGGATTGCGCTGTCATCCCCACTCCTTTTTCTGCTAGGCCTGCGCTGTGTTTCAGCGATGTACTAACAATACTATCAGATGCCGATCGTTTCGCGGGCTGTCGCGCACGGGAAATCCCTTATGTTTACGCGGCTGTGCCCATCGGTTACCATCTAAGCCCGTTTTTTTACTTAACTGAAAGCTACGCAAACTATGACTCAAGTCGCTAAAAAAATTCTGGTAACCTGCGCCCTGCCTTACGCAAACGGCTCAATTCATCTCGGCCACATGCTCGAGCATATCCAGGCGGACATTTGGGTGCGTTATCAGCGAATGCGTGGCAATCAGGTTTATTTCATCTGCGCCGATGACGCTCACGGTACGCCGATCATGCTGAAAGCCCAGCAGCTGGGTATTGCGCCGGAGCAGATGATTGCTGAAATGAAGCAGGAGCATGAAACAGATTTCGCCGGTTTCAACATCAGCTATGACAATTACCATTCCACGCATGGCGATGAGAACCGTGAGCTCGCCGGGCTGATTTACGGCCGCCTGAAAGAGAACGGTTTCATTAAAAACCGGACCATCTCTCAGTTGTACGATCCGGAAAAAGGCATGTTCCTGCCTGACCGTTTTGTTAAGGGAACCTGCCCAAAATGTAAGTCACCTGACCAGTACGGCGATAACTGCGAAGTGTGTAGCGCGACCTACAGCCCGACTGAACTGATCGATCCGAAATCTGTGGTGTCGGGTGCAACACCCGTGCTGCGTGATTCCGAGCATTTCTTCTTCGATCTCCCCTCGTTCAGTGAGATGTTGCGTGCCTGGACCCGTTCAGGCGCCCTGCAGGAGCAGGTCGCGAACAAAATGCAGGAGTGGTTCGAATCCGGTTTGCAACAGTGGGATATCTCGCGCGATGCGCCATATTTTGGCTTCGAAATCCCTGGCGCGCCGGGCAAATATTTCTACGTCTGGCTGGATGCGCCTATCGGCTACATGGGATCCTTTAAGAACCTGTGTGACAAACGTGGCGATATTAACTTTGACGAATTCTGGCAGCAGGATTCCACCACGGAGCTGTATCACTTCATCGGTAAAGACATTGTCTACTTCCACAGCCTGTTCTGGCCGGCCATGCTGGAAGGCAGCGGTTTCCGCAAGCCGACTAACCTGTTCGTGCACGGCTACGTCACCGTCAACGGTGCAAAAATGTCGAAGTCGCGTGGAACCTTTATCAAAGCCAGCACCTGGTTACAGCACCTGGATGCCGACAGCCTGCGCTACTACTATGCGGCCAAGCTCTCTTCACGCATTGATGACATCGACCTGAATCTGGAAGATTTTGTTCAGCGCGTTAACGCCGACATTGTTAACAAAGTCGTCAACCTGGCCTCACGTAATGCCGGTTTTATCACCAAACGCTTTGACGGCAAGCTGTCAGCTGAGCTGGCCGATCCGGCGCTGTATCAAACCTTCCTGGACGCATCTGAGAAGATTGGTGAGGCCTGGGCCAGCCGTGAATTTGGCCGTGCCATTCGTGAAATCATGGCGTTGGCCGATCTGGCTAACCGCTATGTGGATGAGCAGGCGCCGTGGGTGGTGGCGAAGCAGGAAGGCCGCGATGCAGACCTGCAGGCCATTTGCTCGATGGGCATTAACCTGTTCCGGGTGCTGATGACCTGGCTGAAACCGGTCATGCCTTCGCTGAGCGCGCGCGCCGAAGCGTTCCTGAACACTGAGCTGCACTGGGATGCCATTCAGCAACCGCTGCTGAACCATCAGGTTGCGCCGTTCAAGGCCCTGTATGGCCGAATCGAAATGGCGAAGGTCGACGGCCTGATTGAGGCGTCAAAAGCGGATGCGGCAGACGCCAATAAACCCGCGGCGACCGGCCCGCTGGCCGATGCGCCGATTGGCGATACCATTACCATTGATGATTTTGCCAAAGTCGATATGCGCGTGGCGCTGATTGAGAAAGCGGAATTCGTCGAAGGCTCGGACAAGCTGCTGCGTCTTGAACTGGATCTGGGCGGCGAGAAGCGCCAGATTTTCTCCGGTATTCGTGCGGCCTATCCCGATCCGGCGGTACTGGTTGGCAAAATGACCATTATCGTGGCCAACCTTGCGCCGCGTAAAATGCGGTTTGGCGTGTCAGAAGGCATGGTGCTGTCTGCCGGTCCCGGCGGCAAAGATCTGTTTGTCCTGTCCGTAGACAGCGGCGCGGTGCCCGGCATGCCGGTGAAATAGTCCGTTGGCCATCCTCTGCAGTTTACCGCCGGGGATGGCGGCTTCAGCCACACCGCTGATTGCTGGCGGGCCTGACCGTTAGTGCGTATGATAAACCCCGTTAAAAACAGGAGCCTGTCATGCACACCGTGCTAACGATGAGTTGGCGTTATCTGCGCGCTTTTATCATTATCTATCTTTGCTTATATGCCGGAAACGGCGTGGCCCTGCTGCTGCCCATCACCCTGCCCGGCAGCATTATTGGCATGCTGATTCTGTTTGCGCTGCTTGCATCGCAAATCCTACCCGTGCGTTGGGTCAAACCGGGTTGCCATCTGATTATTCGCTATATGGCGCTGCTGTTCGTGCCCATCAGCGTTGGCGTCATGAATTACACCGATATTCTTACCGCGCAGTTCGGTCCTGTTGTGGTCTCCTGTCTTGTCAGTACCTTCGCTGTCCTGGCCATTGTAGGGTTAAGCGCGCATAAGCTACATTCGCGCCCCGTGATCAAAGGGGGCAACGATGAGTGATATCTGGTGGTCATTGCCCCTCACTGTCGGGGCTTTTTTGCTGGCGCGCAAGCTGGCGGCAACGCTGAAAATTCCCTTGCTTAACCCGCTTCTGGTCTCCATGGCGGTGATTATTCCCCTTCTGCTGTTACTGCACATGCCTTATGCCCGCTACTTCGCAGGCAGCGAGATACTGAATCAACTGTTGCAGCCCGCCGTCGTGGCCCTGGCACTGCCGCTGTATGAGCAGATGCATCAAATTCGCGCCCGCTGGAAATCCATTATTGGCGTCTGCGTGATCGGCAGCCTGACGGCGATGATTTCAGGCACCGCCATCGCGCTGTGGATGGGCGCCACACCAGAAATCGCCGCCACGATTTTGCCGAAATCGGTTACCACGCCGATCGCCATGGCGGTTTCAGCCTCACTGCACGGCATTCCCGCCATCAGCGCAATTTGTGTCCTGATTGCGGGCGTGCTGGGCGCCGTGTTTGGTCATATGTTGCTTAATCTGCTGGGAGTGAAAAGCAAAGCCGCACGCGGGCTGGCGATTGGCAATGCCTCACATGCGTTGGGAACGGCCAGGGCAGCCGAGCTTGATTTTCAGGAAGGTGCCTTCAGCTCGCTGGCGCTGGTGATCTGCGGCATCATCACCTCGTTGCTCGCCCCCTTTATTTTCCCGCTGCTGCTGCACTGGTTTGGCTAAAACTTTGGGAGAGATCTCGCAAAGTTGAAAACTGTAAGACATGTTGCATTGTCAGAGAGACAGAGATCACATATAAACCGATGTCTGGCACATTGCCCTGATGATTGAATGAGGCTTCCATGCATCCACGTTTCCACTCTGCCTTTGAAGTACTTCCAGCCACTCTGCAAACCGCGCTGCGTCCGGTGCTGAGCGAGCCGGGATTTGACGCGATGCTGCAGGCCGATCAGGTCACCTTGTTGCAAGAGCAAACTCAACTGGATGCCGATGCGCTGGCGCTGGCGCTGCTGCCGGTTGCCGCTGCCTGCGCGGTTGCCACGCTTTCACATTTTAACGTCGGCGCGATTGCGCGCGGCGTCAGCGGCAACTGGTATTTCGGCGCCAATATGGAATTTGCCGGCGCGACCATGCAGCAAACCGTTCATGCTGAACAGAGCGCCGTCACCCATGCCTGGCTGCGCGGTGAATCCCGTCTGGAGACCATTACTGTCAATTACACCCCCTGCGGTCACTGTCGCCAGTTTATGAATGAACTTAACAGCGGCACAGATATTCGCATTAGCCTGCCGCAGCGCGCGGTGCATACGTTGGCGCACTATCTGCCTGACGCATTCGGCCCAGGCGATCTGAATATCACCGAACGCCTGATGGATGATGTGGACCAGGGTTATGTTGCAACGGGCGATGCGCTGTCTCAGGCCGCCGTTAAGGCGGCTAATCGCAGCCATGCGCCTTACAGTCGGGCGTTCAGCGGAGTGGCGTTACAGACCGCCTCCGGCCGGATTTTCAGCGGACGCTATGCAGAAAACGCCGCCTTCAATCCCAGCCTGCCCCCTTTGCAGGCCGCGCTGATTCTACTGAATATGGCGGGGGAATCTTGCCACGATATTCAGGCCGCCGCATTAGCCCAGACGCCGCAGCCAGCCCTGGATCAGTTCTCTGCAACTCAGGCCACCCTGCACGCCCTGGGTTGCGATAACCTGACGCACCTTACGCTGGCAAAAGCGTAAGGTGCGGCACGGTTTTAAACAGTTTCTAAATCTTTTATTTACAAAAGCTGTACATCGGCCAGAAATTTCATAGGATCTGGCGCCAGGTCTTCGTCATCACAATAAAACTGGCGTCACCCTACTCTTTGATTATTGCGCCAGGAAAACTTGCAACCGGAGCATGACTGCATGGAACTCGAATACGAAAGTAAACGCCCGCTATATATTCCTTATGCTGGCCCTATATTGCTGGAATTTCCGCTGCTGAATAAAGGCAGTGCCTTCAGCATCGAAGAGCGCAATGAATTTAACCTCAATGGCTTACTGCCAGAAGCGGTAGAATCCATCGAAGAGCAGGCAAAACGCGCATGGCGTCAGTTTCAGGACTTCAAAAACAACAACGATAAACATGTCTACCTGCGCAACATTCAGGATACCAACGAAACGCTGTTTTATCGTTTGCTGGACAACCATCTCGAAGAGATGATGCCGATTATCTACACGCCAACCGTCGGTGCCGCCTGCGAACACTTCTCAGAAATTTATCGCCGCGCGCGTGGCGTGTTCATCTCCTATCCCAACCGTGCGCACATCGAAGACATGCTGCAAAACGCCACCAAACAAAATGTGAAAGTGATTGTGGTCACTGACGGTGAGCGCATCCTTGGCCTGGGCGATCAGGGCATCGGTGGCATGGGCATTCCAATCGGTAAGCTGTCCCTGTACACCGCCTGTGGCGGCATCAGCCCGGCTTATACCCTGCCGGTGGTGCTGGATGTGGGCACCAATAACCAGCAGCTGCTTAACGATCCGCTGTACATGGGCTGGCGCCATCCCCGTATCACGGGCGAAGAATATGACGAGTTTGTAAACGAGTTTATTCAGGCCGTAAAACGCCGCTGGCCAAAAGTGCTGTTGCAGTTCGAAGATTTTGCACAGAAAAACGCCATGCCGCTGCTGGAGCGCTATCGTGACGAAGTGTGCTGCTTCAATGATGACATTCAGGGTACTGCTGCGGTCACCGTTGGCACCCTGATTGCCGCGAGCCGTGCAGCAGGCAGCCGCCTGTGCGAGCAGAAGGTTGTCTTCCTGGGCGCGGGTTCAGCCGGTTGTGGTATTGCCGAACAGATCATCGCACAGATGAAATCGGAGGGTCTGAGCGACGACGAAGCCCGTCGTCGCGTCATGATGGTGGATCGCTTTGGTTTGCTGACCGACAAACTGCCTAACCTGCTCGATTTCCAGAGCAAGCTGGTGCAGAAAAGCGACAACCTGAAAGACTGGGATACCTCAAATGATGCGATCTCACTGCTGGACGTGGTGCGTAACGCACAGCCAGACATCTTAATCGGTGTGTCAGGTCAGCCTGGGCTGTTCACAGAAGAGATCATCCGTGAGATGCACAAGCACTGCAAACGTCCAATCGTGATGCCGCTTTCTAACCCAACGTCTCGCGTTGAGGCCACGCCGGCAGACATTATTGCCTGGACCGATGGTGCCGCCCTGGTCGCTACCGGTAGTCCGTTCTCACCGGTTTCGTGGAACGGTAAGACCTACCCGATCGCGCAGTGTAATAACTCCTACATCTTCCCTGGCATTGGCCTGGGCGTGATTGCGTCTGGCGCATCGCGTGTCACCGATACCATGCTGATGACGGCCAGCCGTGCTCTTGCGGATTGTTCACCGCTGGTGAACGATGGTGAAGGCCCGGTTCTGCCTGAAATTAAAGATATTCAGGGCGTGTCGAAGATTATCGCGATGGAAGTGGGCAAAGCTGCCCAGCTCGCGGGCGTCGCGGTGGTGACTTCAGAAGACGTGCTCTCACAGTCTATCGCCAATAATTTCTGGCTGCCTCAATACCGCCACTACCGCCGTACCTCTATCTAAAAACACGGCGCTGGACCCCTGCGGATCCAGCGCTGCTTAAATTTACACCAGCCAGACGGGGTAAACTTGCTTAGCGGGTGACGCTCAAGTAGCCTTGTCCCACCCAAACTTCGGATCTCGAGTGCTCAGGCGCATGTTGAAACGCGTTTTCATTGCTCTGCTTTTCATCATCTTAACGATGGTGGCGACGGCGCTCGGCCTGGACCGCTGGATCAGCTGGAAAACGGCACCCTATATCTATGACAACCTTGCATCCCTTCCCCACCGTCAGGTCGGGGTGGTACTGGGCACGGCCAAATATTATCGCACCGGCGTGATTAACCAGTATTACCTGTACCGCATGCAGGGCGCGCTTAACGCCTATAACAGTGGAAAGGTGAACTACCTGCTGCTGAGCGGGGACAATGCGCAGCAAAGCTACAACGAACCCATGACTATGCGGCGCGATCTCATCAAAGGTGGCGTCGATCCTGCTGATATTGTGCTGGACTATGCGGGCTTCCGTACGCTGGATTCTATCGTCCGTACGCGTAAGGTATTCGACACCAACGACTTTATTATCATTACCCAACGTTTTCACTGCGAACGGGCGCTGTTTATTGCCCTGCACCTGGGGATTCAGGCGCAGTGCTATGCGGTTCCGTCTCCTAAAAATATGCTCAGCGTACGAATGCGTGAAGTCGGTGCGCGGCTGGGTGCGCTGGCCGATCTGTTTTTACTGAAGCGCGAACCGCGTTTCCTTGGCCCGCTGGTGCCGATCCCGGCTGTACATGAAGTTCCTGAAGATGCACAGAGCTATCCTGCAGTGACGCCGGAACAGCTACTGGAACTGGAACAGAAACGCCGTCAGTAATTCACCCCGTTTACCCGCGTTTCAGTAACAGATGAGCCCGGAATGGCTTATGGCTCCCCCACCTTACCTGCCTGATGCGGCTGTCAGAAATGAAACGGGAAGGCTGCGGCGACGTCCGCCAGCCAATTCAGGGTTGCGCACCGTGACGTTGAGCCGGTGCCATGAAAGAAACAGCGCCCCGACGATGAGCAAACCCCACAACACCACGTAAAAGGGCGCAAAAAAAGCGGCCCTGAGGCCGCTTGCATCATTGCCACTGCTGTTATTTTTTACGCGAGTACTTCAACGAGTCGAGCGCCACAGCGAAGATAATGATGCCGCCCTTGATGATGTACTGCCAGTAAGGGTTGATACCGATATAGGTCAAACCGTAGTTGATGACCGTGAAGATCAGCACCCCGGTCACCACACCGGCCACCGTACCGACACCACCGGCAAAGGACACGCCACCGACTACGCAGGCTGCGATAGCATCCAGTTCATACATGAAACCGAGGTTATTCGTGGCTGAGCCGATACGACCCGCTTCCAGCATACCGCCGAAGGCATAAAACACGCCTGACAAGGCATAAATCAGGATCAGGTTCAGGTTAACGTTCACACCTGACACTTTTGCCGCTTCCGGGTTACCCCCGATAGCAAAAATGTTTTTACCAAAGCGCGTTTTATTCCACAGAATCCAGACAAACACGACAGCAATCGCTGCATAGAAGGTGATGTAAGACAGTTTGAAATCACCGAAACGAAGGAAGCCTTGTGTGAAAGTTGAGAAGCCATCATAGAAGCCCGCAATCGGTGAGGCCCCAACGAAGTCGTAATACAGTGAGTTAATGCCATAAACGATGATCATGGTACCCAACGTAGTGATAAAAGGCGTCACTTTCAGATAGGCAATAATGACACCATTCACCAGACCAATAACGGCACCAATCACACAAACAATCAGGATAACGACCGGAATCGGCACGGTTTCCAGATGCGGAAACACTTTGTTGACGTTATCCATGGATTGCAGCAATGAGGCGGCCACAATGGCGGCCAGCCCCACCTGACGCCCGGCAGAAAGGTCAGTACCCTGGGTCACAATCAGCCCCGCCACGCCCAGCGCGATAATAATACGCACCGAAGACTGGGTCAGAATGTTACTCAGGTTCATTAAACTTAAAAATGTCGGATCCTGGAAAATAATAACAGCCAGTAGTACCAGCAGTACGACATAAATGCCGCCCTCTTTCAGCCAGGTTAGCGCATTCTTTTTTGTAGTCGCTTTCATGTTAACAGCCCTTACTTCATTAAAGGTGTAATGACGCTAAACGCAATATTTCGTTCTGCGTGGTCGTTTTCGTATCAACAATGCCGGCGACCAGACCGTTACTCATTACCAGAATACGATCGGTGATGCCCAGCAACTCTGGCATTTCGGAAGAGATAATAATGATGCCCTTTTCCTTCTTCGCCAGCTCAGCCATCAGCTGATAAATTTCGAATTTGGCCCCCACATCAATACCGCGCGTGGGTTCATCAAGCATTAAGATTTCAGGCTGAGTCAGCAACCAGCGACCAATAATGACCTTCTGTTGGTTACCACCAGAAAGTGAACCAATTTGCGTATGATGCCCTGGCGTTTTTACCCGCATAGCGTCGATAACCCATTGGGTATCGCTTTTCATGCGTTTATTATCCAGCAGACCAATACTGTTCTTATATTTTTTGATATTGGATATCAGGGAATTAAATCCAATATCCAGAAAAGCGTAAATACCGGTAGAACGACGCTCTTCAGTTACCAGCGCAAAACCATGGTTAATGGCTTCATTGGCGGTATGATTGTTAATCGTTTTACCATGCAGTTTAATTGTGCCGCCCGATTTTTCGCGAATGCCAAACAGCGTTTCAACGATATCGGTACGTTTTGCACCCACTAACCCGGCAATGCCGAGTATCTCCCCTTTACGTAAATCAAAAGAAATATCGCGAATTGAGGGCTGACGCAGCGAGGTCAGATTGCGCACCTCCAGAATGGTTTCACCCGGAACATTGGTGCGATCCGGGAAGCGCTGACTGAGAGAACGCCCAACCATCATGGAGATGATCTTATCCATATCCAGCCCTTCAAGCGGCTGAGTCACAATCCACTGGCCATCACGCAGGATGGTAATTTCATCGCACAGCTGGAAAATTTCTTCCATTTTATGCGAGATGTAAACAATTCCGCAGCCGCGATCTTTGAGCTTACGAATAATCGTGAACAGATGATTAACTTCTTTTTCGGTTAACGAAGAAGTCGGTTCATCCATGATCACGATTTTGGCGTCATAGGAAAATGCTTTGGCAATCTCAATCATCTGCATTTGCGAGACGGAGAGATGGGCGACTTTATCACGCGGATCGATATTAATATCCAGCTCGTCGAAAATCGCTTTGGTATCACGGTACATTTTGTCCTGATCGACAAAAAGGCCTTTGCGTGGATAACGCCCAAGCCACATGTTGTCCATCACGGTACGCTGTAATACCAGGTTTAATTCCTGGTGCACCATCGACACGCCGTTTTCCAGCGCTTCTTTGGAGCTTTTGTAATCTATTTCCTGCCCTTGAAAAAGAATGCTGCCTGTATCTTTTTTATAGATACCAAATAAACACTTTAACAATGTCGATTTACCAGCGCCGTTTTCACCCATCAGTGCATGAACGGAGTGAGGCCGCACTTTTAAATTAACGTTGTCGAGAGCTTTCACGCCGGGAAATGATTTACTGACGTTGGTCATTTCCAGCAGATATTCGCGCTGCGCGGTCGTATTATCACTGGCCATAATTTACCTGGCTACAAAACGGTGATGACATAAAAAAGGCGCAGCAGCTGCCGCGCCCGTCTGCAAAGAGTTATTTCTGGAACTGAGACAGGTTTTCCTGATCAACCGGTACATAAGGTACGCGTACGATCTTATCAACCATCTTGAAGTTGGTGCCTGCCGTCGCCGGTTTGCCATCTGCAAGGTTCTTGGCCATGTCGATGGTGGCTTTCGCCTGGTTTTCCGCGTCATTCAGCACGGTACCGGCCATTGCGCCTGACTTAACCAGCGCCAGTGCTTCAGGTAACGCATCCACACCGAAGACAGGGATGGAAGACATGTTGTGTGCTTTCAGCGCTTCTACGGCACCCATTGCCATGGCATCGTTGTTGGCGATAACCACTTCGATTTTCTTGGCGTTAGGGCCTGACAGCCAGGCGTCCATCTTATCTTTCGCCTGAGCGGTATCCCACATTGCCGTATCCATCGCTAACTGCTGGGTTTTAACACCGTCTTTGTTCAGCGTATCGATAACGTATTTGGTACGCGCTTCCGCATCCGGATGACCCGGCTCGCCTTTCAGCAGAACGAACTGAATCACACCGTCTTTATTCAGGTCCCAGGCCGGGGTTGCTTTCCAGTGCTTCTCAATCAGTTTGCCCTGAATCACACCAGACTCTTTTGAGTCTGTCCCCACGTAGTAAGCTTTGTCATAGCTGGCCAGCACTTTCGCGTTTGGCTCTTTGTTAAAGAACACCACGGGAATGTCGTTAGCACGGGCTTTCTGGACAACCACCGCGGCAGCCGCCGGATCGACCAGGTTAATTGCCAGCGCTTTCACGCCTTTTGCCATCAGCACGTCAATTTGATCGTTCTGTTTAGACTGGTCGTTCTGCGAGTCATTCATCAGCAGCTGAATACCGCCCAGCGTCTTGGCTTCTTTCTCGATATCTTTACGTACCATCGACATGAAGTTGTCGTCGTATTTGTAAATGGTTACGCCGATACGCGTGTCAGCGGCATGCGCCGTTGCACCAAACATCATGCTGGCAACCAGTGCTGTGAGCGTGAAAACCTTCTTATTCATGGTATCTCCGGTTTTTTTGCAGGGTCTTTTTTTTGTTCTGCCGCGCAGATGGCGTTAGAACATCAGGTAGAATTATTCGGCGAGGCAGGATGCGCTCTCTATCAGGCTGAGCCACTGCTGTGCCATGCAAAACTCAACTTCCGTGACTTCCGTGTAGGCTACTGCATCCATAGTGCGTGTCATGAACCATGTAAACCGGCGACCAGGCCGGTGCCCTCAACAGGAGAGTGGCGTTACATAATGTTTCAGTACTGTAAGACGCTGCCATCATAGTGATAGCAATGTTAATTAACTGTGAATACAATCACAGATTGAAAACGGTTACATCGTGGAATCGCCTGAATTAGTGACGGACTCCACAATTTGCTTTTGCGCTACGGAATGGCGGCGTACCAGCGTCGGCATAAAGATGTGTTTTGCACTGCTGTCGATACAGCCCGCGGCCCCCTGAAGCGCCAGCTCCGTGGCAAGTTTTGCCATTGAAACAATGGGATAGCGAACGGTGGTCAGCTGCGGATCGGTGTATCGTGAAATCGGAATATCGTCGAAGCCCACTACGGAAAAATGCTGAGGGACCTGAATTCCGTTGTCTTTAAGGGCCGTAAGCGCGCCTGCCGCCATGCTGTCGTTATAGGCGAATATGGCGCTCAGATTGAGATTACGCCCCAGCAGTTCAACCATTGCGGCTTCGCCGCCCTGCATGTCGGGTTCGGCGCTGGCTATCCAGCTTTCCTGCGGACGAATCCCCTGCTCTGCCAGGGCCTGCAGCCAGCCTTCACGCCGCTGTGTAACGTCTTCAATGGGATGACTGGAACACAAATAGCCAATGCGGCAATGCCCCTGTTGCAGCAGCATTCTTGAGGCCATCAATGCGCCCGTTACATTATCAAGGCTGACACAGCGATGCTCGAAACCCGGCACGCTACGGTTAATCACCACCATACCGGGCACCTGGCTCATAAAATCGGCCAGTTCGGCGTCTGAAAGCGTTTTCGCGTGCACCACCAGCGCATTGCAGCGTTGGCGTATCAACACTTCAATGGCGTGGCGTTCTTTTTCTTCATGGTGCCAGGAGTTACTGATCAGAACATGCTTGTGCACGCGCTGTGCCACGGTATCTACCGCCTTCACCAGCGCGCCGAAAAAGGGGTCGGAAACATCCATAACCACCACCCCGATGGTATCACTCACCTGGGTAGCCAGCGCCTGAGCGTTGGCGTTTGGGCGATAGCCCAGAGCGTCAACCGCCTGTAACACGACGTCACGTGTTTCAGCGGTGACCGCGCTGCTGTTATTTAGTACGCGCGAAACGGTGGCCACTGACACACCGGCCTGACGCGCAACATCACGAATCGTTATCATGCAGCACTTCCAGAGAGATAAGGCATTACGCCAGTTACAACACCGGCGCTATTTTGTCAGGGAAGATCGCCACACAGCGTGAATTACGTCACATCAATGAAAACGGTTACATACAATTCTGTAACCTTTGTGATGGCGGTCATTATCTTTCAGAGGGGGAAGTGGACGGTGCGCCTGCGGCAATCAGCGTCAGACGACGCCAGATCCATTCGAGGGGGCCCTGCGGGAAGTAACGCAGCCACAGCACGGAAAACAGCAGGTTAACGCACCAGATGACTGGCACCAGCATCACCAGCTGCAGGCGTGAGAAATGCATAAACTCGCCGAAGCGATAAAAGAGCGTGGTACAGATCAGGGATTGCAACAGGTAGTTGCTGAGCGCCATTCGACCTACGCAACGAATGGCATAGCTCAGCCGCCAGCGCTGGACAGAAGACCAAAAGCCGAAACACAATGCCGTATAGCCGAGGCTGATGAGCGGACTGGCCAGATCGCGCGGCAGTTGCAGATAAAACGCGCTCCAGCGGTAGTCCCAGTGAACCCACCACTGTGCGGCAACGCCCGCCGCCGCCATCAGCAAACCCAGCGGCAGCAACAGCGCAGCAACGCGTCGGTAGTGCTGTAGCGGAAAGGTTCCTTTCAGCCATCCGCTGCGCACCAGCGCCGCCCCCAGCATCATCAGTCCCGCCAGTTGCCAGCCGTACTGGGCCACCAGCGCCATCAATCCCGAAGAAAGGTGATCTAAACGAATCTGCACGGCGGCCAGACCGCCCGTGAGCTTCCAGAACTGCTCGTACTGGATCTCTGCAGCGCCCGGGAGCCATGAGGGCGACGGTTCAGGGCTGGAGATCAAGCCAAATACCAGCAACACGGCGCATCCCATCAGATAGAGCAGAATTCCGGTGTTAATTAACCCCCGGGTAGAGGGAACATCGCGCAGCATACGCCAGATAACCAGCCCGATAATGCCGTAATCCAGCAAGATATCGCCTTCCCAGATAAATACGCTGTGAATCAATCCCAGCATCACTAACAGGGATAAACGGGCAGTCAGCCAGCGGCTACCGCGTGACAGCTGCATCTGCAGGCCTGCTCCAAACAGCAGGGCGAACAGCGTCAGGAATTTAAGCTGGGCAAAGACATCGGAAATAGCCCACGTCCAGGCATCAGAAAGGGTGATGCTGCCCTGCCAGGCAGGATTAAGGTAGGCAGCAGAAGGTAAACCAAAGCCAATAATATTTAACAACAGAATGCCGAGAATGGCACAGCCCCGAATAAAATCCAGCACGAGGTAGCGTTGCATGTGGGATCCTGATGTCTCAGGCGGGCGACCGTCGCGCCCGCCCGTCAGCTTTAGTTATGACGCACCGCGCGCAGGAATTCCTGACGGGTATTTTGACTGGATTTAAACAGCCCACCCAGCGAGGTCGTGGTCGTGGCGCTGGTGGCATCCTTCACGCCGCGCGCTTTCACACAGTAGTGAACGGCATCGATCGAAACGGCAACGTTATTCGTTCCCAACAGCGTTTGCAGCGCCAGCAGGACCTGCTGTGTTAAACGCTCCTGCACCTGAGGCCGCTGCGCGAAGAACTGCACGATGCGGTTGATCTTGGATAAGCCGATCACCTTATCTTTAGGGATATACGCGACGGTGGCTTTCCCGTCGATAATCACAAAATGATGTTCGCAGGTGCTGGTCAGCGTAATGTCGCGAACCGTCACCATCTCATCCACTTTCATCTTGTTTTCGATGAGCGTGATTTTGGGGAAGTTGGCATAATCGAGACCGGAAAAGACCTCATCGACATACATTTTGGCGATGCGATGCGGGGTTTCCATCAGGCTGTCATCTTCAAGATCCAGATTCAGCAGCTGCATGATTTCCGTCATATGGCCTGCAATCAGGCTCTTACGCGTTTCATCGTCTATTTCACGCGTGGGTGCGCGCAGCGGCGTTTCCAGCCCACGCGCCAGCAGCGCTTCGTGGACCAGTGCAGCTTCCTGACTCAAGGTGCTCATCTTACTCTTCTCCGGCAGGTGTTGCGCCCGCCGTCTGTTGCCAGCGGGTCATATTTCTGAGTGCGTATTGTGAAACTTTCTGTGCAGGGAATCCAGCAATCAATCCGATTGGAGATGAAAGCTTTTCACGCGTCCCGCCGCCAGACCAGAAGCCCTGCGACGATCAGACTGGCCCCCGCCACCCACAGTGCGGGTTCGAGACGATGAAGAAACAGCGTTGACAGCGAGGAGAGCATAGGCCCTGCCAGTTGCCCAACCGCATAGCCGGTTGTCAGCAGGCCGGCCATATAACGCATATGCTGTGGTGCCAGTTCACGGGCACAGAGCAAAGACAGCTGTACCACACACAGAAAGCCGCCCCCTACCAGTAGCGCGCCGATAAGCAGCCCGCTGAATCCCGGCAGCAATGCGGCCGCCAGCACTCCCAGCGCCTGTGCCCACAGGGCCACCGCCAGGCGGGCATGACTGCTCCCCGTCTTGCGCGTGACAATGCCCAGAACAATACCGATGACCGCCGCACCGCCGAATATCGGCCAGACAAACTGTGCCATGGCACTGCCTGGAAAACGCACTGCAGCCATTTGTGAAAGAAATGTCGCGGGGAGAATATAGCCAAATCCCGCCAGGCTGTAACTCAGGACCAGCCGCCGGAGGTTACGGGTCAGCACCAGCGATGGCGGTGCCTGCTCCGGACGATGTAGCTCAGCCTTGCGCGGCAGATTTCGGCTAATGAGCGCCACCAATACCGCCGCCAGCGCGGCATAAACCCACCAGGCCAGCGCCGCTGAGACCTGATATCTGTGCAAGCTCACCGCGAGCAGACCGCTGATAAAAATGCCTGCACCCGGTCCGGCAAAGACGGCTGCCGACAGCCCCGGACGACCATACTGATGCAACTGCTCGTTGCTCCACGCCGCCGCCAGCACCAGGGCGCATCCACTGGCCCAGCCGATGGCAAAGCGAATAACGCCATGCCACCACGGCCCGTCGGCAAAGGCCGACAGTGCCGTCAGCACCACGGCGCCCCACGTTCCGAGCTGCAGACGCAACGCGACCTTATGGCGTGCGCGCATGGCATCGAAAGACCCGCACAGGTAGCCCAGATAGTTTAACGCCGCCACAAGGCTGGCGCTGGTCAGCGTTAACTGGTGCGCCTGAATCATCAGGGGAACCTGCGGGGTGAAGGCAAAGCGCCCGATTCCCATTACAACAAACAACGTCAAAAATGCACTTATTGCCACGCGAAACGCCATCTGCCACCTCAGTTTTTTACACAGAAACTTGCTTATAGCATGAACGATGCTTACACTCACAAAAAGTGAATAATCTTAAGCAACTTGTTTACAGGAAGAGAACACTATGGATTTAGTTCAGTTACGTATGTTCTGTTCCGTGGCAGAAAGCGGTTCCCTGGCCCGTGCTGCGGAACAGCTGCATCGGGTTCCCTCCAACCTCACGACGCGTCTGCGTCAGCTGGAAGAGGAACTGGGTGTCGATCTGTTTATTCGCGAAAAACAGCGCATTCGCCTGTCGCCCATGGGCCATAATTTCCTTAACTACGCCCAGCGTATTCTGGCCCTGAGTGATGAAGCATTAAATATGACCCGAGCGGGTAAACCCGGCGGGAATTTTGCACTTGGCTCGATGGAGAGTACCGCCGCGACGCGCCTGCCTGGCCTTCTGGCTGCCTTCCATCAGCGTTTTCCTGCTGTCGCCTTATCGCTGATTACAGGCACCTCAGGGGAAATTATTGATCGAGTACGTGAAGGTACGCTGGCCGCGGCCCTGGTCGATGGCCCGGTTCAGCACGACGATCTGAATGGCTGTATTGCCTTTCGCGAGGAGATGGTCTTGATCACCGATCTTGATCATATCCCGGTAACCTGCGCGCGCGACACGCAAGATGATACCCTGTTTGCCTTTCGCAACAGCTGTTCTTACCGGGTTAAACTTGAAGCCTGGTACCGCGACAGCCAGGCCGCGCCTCACAGCGTGATGGAAATTCAGTCTTACCATGCCATGCTGGCCTGTGTCGCAGGCGGCGCGGGCGTGGCTATGATTCCCGCGTCGGTGCTGAAACAGATGCCAGACCGCGCCCGTGTTCAGGTACACAGCCTGCCGGCGGAATATCGCAACACCGCCACCTGGCTGATGTGGCGACGCGATGCCTTCACGCCCAACGTTGAGGCGCTGAAGTATCTTATTATTGAACAATTTCACGATCGTCCGCTCAATGACGAGCTGATGCATCCATTGCAGGCGGCGGAATAGAGTTTTCGCGCTATTTTTAACTTATCACGACCATCCAGACGCCACATCGCGTCACAATCTGACTGGAAGAGGGATTGCATGAACATGATCAAAACCCGTGCCGCCGTAGCCTGGGCCGCAGGTGAACCGCTAAAAATCGAAGAAGTGGATCTTATGCCGCCGCAGAAAGGGGAAGTGCTGGTACGTATCGTCGCCACCGGCGTCTGCCATACGGATGCGTATACGCTGTCCGGCAGCGATCCTGAAGGCGTGTTCCCGGCGATTCTGGGCCACGAAGGCGGTGGCGTTGTTGAAGCGGTCGGCGAAGGCGTGACCAGCGTTGAAGTGGGCGATCACGTGATCCCGCTTTACACGCCAGAATGTGGTCAATGTAAGTTCTGCCTGTCCGGTAAAACGAATCTGTGTCAGGCCATCCGCACCACGCAGGGCAAAGGTCTGATGCCTGACGGAACCACGCGTTTCTTTAAAGACGGCAAGCCGATTTTCCACTACATGGGCACTTCAACCTTCTCTGAATATACCGTCGTGCCTGAAATCTCCCTGGCGAAAATCAGTAAAGAAGCGCCACTGGAAGAAGTGTGCCTGCTGGGTTGTGGCGTAACCACCGGTATGGGCGCAGTGATGAACACCGCCAAGGTTAAAGAAGGCGATACCGTTGCCATCTTTGGGTTGGGCGGCATTGGTCTGTCGGCGATTATCGGCGCGAAAATGGCCAAAGCGGGCCGCATTATTGGTATTGATATCAACACCAGTAAGTTTGATCTGGCGCGTAAGCTGGGTGCCACCGATCTGATTAACCCGAAAGACTATGACAAGCCTATTCAGGACGTGATTGTTGAACTCACCGACGGCGGCGTGGATTATTCCTTTGAATGTATCGGTAACGTCAATGTGATGCGCTCTGCTCTGGAGTGCTGTCACAAGGGCTGGGGCGAGTCGGTGATCATCGGCGTCGCAGGCGCAGGTCAGGAGATTTCAACGCGTCCATTCCAGCTGGTAACCGGCCGCGTCTGGCGTGGCTCTGCTTTCGGTGGCGTGAAAGGCCGTTCACAACTTCCCGGTATCGTGCAGGATTATCTTAATGGGAAATTCGCGCTGAACGATTTCATTACCCATACCATGCCGCTTGAAGAGATTAATGACGCCTTTGATTTAATGCATGAAGGGAAATCGATCCGCTCCGTCGTGCATTTTAACAAGTAACCGGGGGCGCTATCTATGACATCTACTCTGGAGCTGCTGGAAGAGCATCGTATTTTTGGCGGCTGGCAGCAGCGCTGGCGTCATCAGTCTCAGGTGCTTCATTGCCCGATGACGTTCAGTATCTATTTGCCGAGTCCGCGCGGTGATTCCCCGCCGCCGGTGGTGTGGTTTTTGGCGGGCCTGACCTGCAACGACGAGAACTTCACCACCAAGGCTGGCGCACAGCGTGTCGCTGCCGAGCTGGGCCTGGTGTTAATCATGCCGGACACCAGCCCACGCGGTGAGCAGGTTGCGAATGACGAAGGCTATGACCTGGGCCAGGGCGCAGGTTTTTACCTCAACGCCACGCAACAGCCCTGGGCGGATCACTACCGTATGTTCGACTACCTGAGTGACGAGCTGCCTGAGCTGGTTGCCGATAACTTTAAGGTCAGTGAACGTCAGTCGATAATGGGCCACTCCATGGGCGGACACGGTGCGCTGATGCTGGCATTACGTCTGGGAAACCGCTTTGCGTCGGCTTCCGCCTTTGCGCCAATCGTTAACCCTTGTGAGGTTCCCTGGGGCCAGAAAGCATTCACGGCCTATCTGGGGGACGATCGCCAGGCCTGGCTCGCCTACGACAGCTGCCAGCTGATGCGGGAGGTTCAGCATCGTCTGCCGTTGTTGATCGATCAGGGCGACAGCGATCAGTTCCTGGCGGATCAACTGCAGCCGGAGCGCTTAGAAGCGATCGCGCAGGAAATGGGCTTCCCGTTGACCCTGCGCATCCAGCCTGGCTACGATCACAGCTACTTCTTCATTGCCAGCTTTGTCGAAGATCACCTGCGCTTCCATGCGCAACACCTGCTGGTAGGGTGATCTCACACAGGGGATTGCCAGTGCAATCCCCTGATTTCAAGACAGTCCTTCCTGTACCAGCCCGTCAATCATGACCTGCGGTGTACCGCGTGAACAGTGCTCAATGCGGCCCTGTACGCCGTAAACCTGCGCCAGGGTTGCTGGGGTGATAACGCTATCCGGCGTGCCTTCGGCAATTAACCTGCCCGCTTTAAGCATCACCGCATGCTGAGCGTGGCGTAAGGCAATATTGATATCGTGCACCACCACCACCGTGACCATATTGCGCAGCGCGGTTTCACGCCGTACCAAATCCATCACGTGGAACTGGTAGTTTAAATCCAGCGCGCTGAGCGGTTCGTCCAGCAGCAGCAGCGCAGGCCGACGAATCAGCGACTGCGCCAGGCCCACTAACTGTTTCTGTCCACCGGAGAGCTGGTCAAGGTAACGCATGGCCAGATGCGCAATGCCCAGTTGCTCCAGCAGCGCCATCACGTCCGCCTCGCTGGCGGCGCTATGTAAACCACTGGAGGCGCGCTGTGCCACGATAATGGACTCCAGCACGTGCAGATGAACGCCAGCCGGCAGCGACTGGGGCAGATACACGACCTGTCTGGCACGCTGGGCGAAAGGCTGGGTCATCAGGTCTTTCCCGTTGAGCCACAGCTCGCCCTGCCCTTTATTCAGTCCGGCCAGCGCACGCAGCAGCGTAGATTTGCCACAGCCGTTCGGTCCTAGCAGAACCGTAATTTCCCCACGCGGCAGGCGCGCCACATTCAGGTTTTCAATGACCTGGCGTTTGGGATAGCCGGTCGTGAAGCCGCGCAGGCTTAATCCTTGCTCCCTCATACTGTCCCCCGGTGACGCAGAATAATACTCAGGAAGAACGGTACGCCAATCAGCGAAGTCACAATGCCTACCGGCACGATGGCGCCAGGAATAAGGTTTTTCGACGCCACAGAAGCCAGCGACAACACCAGGGCACCGGTCAGCGCGCTGGCCGGCAAATAGAAGCGATGATCTTCACCAAACATCATGCGGGAAATATGCGGCGCCACCAGCCCAATAAAGCCAATCGGCCCGACGAAGGCCACGGCCAGCGCGGACAGTACGCTGATACGGAGCAGCGTGGCCAGGCGTAAACGACGAACATCAATACCAAAACTGATCGCCCTGTCTTCACCCAGGCGCAACGCGGTAAGTTTCCAACTGCTGAGCATAGAGAAGGGAACCAGCAGCGCAAAGGCCGCACTCAGTACGCCCAGCTTTTCCCAGGAGGCGCGCGCCAGGCTGCCCATGGTCCAGAACACCAGCCCCTGTAACGTATCTTCGCTGGCAATAAACTGCATCATTGAAACCAGGGCGTTAAAAGTAAACACCAGGGCGATACCAAACAGCACCACACCGGACGATGACACCTGGGTCCATCGCGTAATGCCATCCAGCATCAACGCGGCAAACAGGGCAAACAGAAAGGCGTTGGCCGAGATAAACCACTGCCCGGAGATGCCCGGAATCCCTACGCCCAGAATAATCGCCAGTGCTGCACCAAACGCCGCCGCAGAAGACACGCCCAGCGTGAACGGACTGGCGAGCGGATTATTCAGGATCGTTTGCATTTCGGCGCCGGCGAGGCCCAGCGCCAGGCCAACAACAATCGCCATCAAGGCATAAGGCAAGCGAATATCCCAGACGATTACGCGGGTACCTGCATCGACGCTCTCAGGAGAGAGCAGCGTGTGCCACAACACGGACAAAGAGAGCCCTGCCGGACCGAGCGTAAAATCAAGAACGAGTGAGGCGAGTATCGCTATCAGCAGCGCACCCAGCCAGAAGATTCGGCGGCGCACAACCTGATGATAGTTTTTTAATGTGTGCTGATGGTCCGCTTCAGCACCGATCAACGAGGATTCCGTTGTCATGATTCAACCCAGTAATGGCTCCAGAATTAAAAACGCAGCCACAATAGTGCAGGTGATAATAATTATCAATTCATGGAATGTTAACAGTGATGACGTAAGCTTAAAAAAACGCCCGGTGTTCACCGGGCGCTTCCAGGCATTGCTAGTCTTTATAGACGGGAAATTCCATCTCAGTATATTTGACGATCCGACCGCCCCGCACCAGCCTGTAACCCAGCCAGATCAGCAGGAACAGCGGCAGACCGATATAGGTAGCCGCCACGCCGTACCAGTCAATTTTATCCTGCAGGAACGCCTGATAATTCTGGCCCAGAGTGATAATCAGACAAAGGACAAAAGCAAAAATCGGTCCAACGGGAAAAAAGCCGGAACGATATGGCAGCGCAGTAAGATCGTGGCCCTGCGCAACGTAACCCCGACGGAAACGGTAGTGGCTGATTGCAATACCGAGCCAGGCGATAAAGCCGGTCATGCCTGAGGTATTCAACAGCCAGAGATAGACTTCCTGGTTGCCAAATTTCGAGGTTAAAAAGCACAGACCAGCCACCACCGTGGTCGCCCACAGGGCATTACGGGGGACGCCACCTTTTGACAGGCGGGCAAAGATACGCGGTGCTTTGCCTTCGCGTGCAAGGTTATAAAGCATGCGCGTTGAGGCGTACATTCCGGAGTTACCCGCGGACAATACCGCCGTTAAAATGACCGCGTTCATCACCGCCGCCGCTGACAGCAGACCGGCATTTTTGAACACCAGCGTAAACGGACTGACGCTGATATCTTTAATATCATTGTGTAACAGCTGCGGATCGGTATAAGGCAAAATCAGGCTGATGATCAGGATAGCCAGCACATAGAAGAGCAGGATACGCCAGAACACCTGACGTACTGCGCGAGGAATATTCTTCGCCGGATCTTCTGATTCGCCCGCCGCAATACCGATGAGTTCAGTGCCCTGGAAGGAGAAGCCGACAATCATCGCCACGCCGATCATCGCGGCGAAACCGCCCGCAAATGGCGCGTCACCGACCTGCCAGTTATGCCAGCCCGCATTTTCAGCGCCGCGCATAATCCCGACAATCATCAGTACGCCAACCACGATAAAGATCACCACGGTGACAACCTTGATCAGCGAAAACCAGTACTCCGTTTCGCCGAAGCCTTTCACCGAGATGTAGTTGATCAGGAACATCAGGCTCAGGAACAGAGCGCTCCAGATCCATCCTGGCGTGTCCGGGAACCAGTAATTCATCACCAGTTGGGAAGCCACCAGGTCAACGGCAATCGTAACCGCCCAGTTGTACCAGTAGTTCCAGCCAAGGGCAAAACCAAAGCCTTCTTCGACGTATTTCGCACCGTAGGTAGCAAAAGAACCGGATACCGGCATAAATGCCGCCAGTTCACCCAGGCTGGTCATAAGGAAATAAACCATCAAACCAATCAGAACATAGGAGAGTAACGCGCCGCCTGGACCGGCCTGAGAGATGGTGGCACCTGATGCCACAAAGAGGCCTGTACCGATTGAACCGCCAATGGCGATCATGGTGAGGTGACGCGCTTTTAGATCGCGTCGTAACGCAGGTTGTTGTGTTGTTTTTGTGTCATTATGCATGTGTAAACATTACGCTGGGTAAAAATAAGGCGCGATTGTAGCAGCAAAGGCCGCACTGTATAGCGAATGCTGCGTTGATATAAGTTACCTTCATGATAGGCGGCAGATTATTAGCGGCAGCGCCTGTCTCCCTGAATTTCAAGGGGTTGAACCGCTTATTTCATCATCAGCCTCCCCCTGCGGTTATTCCCGGCAGTAGGACAAAAACCGTGACAGCGCCTTTGAGATATGTTTTTGCCGGTGATGAATACGGTAAAGCGTACGCGTCAAATTGGGCAAAGGCGTATTCAGCTCAATGAGCGTTCCGGCACTGAGCTGGTCGGCAATAACCCGGCGGGATAAACAGCTAATGCCCATGCCGTGACGCACGGCATGTTTGATCGCTTCGGAGTTGCCCAGTTCCATGCCCAGCTGGAAGGTTGGCAGATGAGACAGCAGCAGGTAATCAACGATTTCGCGCGTCCCTGAACCCCGTTCGCGAAGAATCCAGGTGGCCTCCGCCAGCGATGCCAGCGTCACCGGCTGCTGTAAAATGGCAGCATCCGGCGCGGCAAACACCACCAGCTCATCGTCAAGCCAGGGCTCGCTTACCAGTTCCGTCATATGACAGGGACCTTCGATTAACCCGACATCAACCCTGAATTCAGACACGGCCATGATCACGTCCTGGCTGTTTCCCACGCTCAGCTCTAAAGGTAAGGTCGGGAAATCACGGCGGTAGCCGGCAATCATCCCCGGCAACAGGTAATTCCCGATTGTGCTACTGGCATAAATTCGGATAGCCCCGTTATCTTCTTTAAACAGCTGTTCGATTTCCGTCGCCTGTTCAAGCAGGCCCACGGCCCGCGGGTAAAGTAACCGGCCGTGTTCATTCACTACCAGTCGCTTACCTACACGGTCGAAAAGCTGAACGCCAAGCTGGTTTTCCAGATCGGCGAGTGCCGCACTGACGGCTGACTGGGACAAGGCCAGCACCTGAGAAGCCTGCGTGGTGGAGCCGCTTTTCAGCACTTCGGTAAAAACGTCGATTTGTCGCAGTGTAATGTGCATGGAGACTCCTGAATCTAACGCTGTAAGAGGTAAACCATCAGGGCTATCCACAGCAGAAAAACCACACCCAGCACACCGAACAGGGTTTTACCGCGTGCACGCTGCTGCCGGGCACGCTCTGCGCTGCTGGCGCGCACTTCCGTGGGTAACATTTTCAGCAGCAACATGACGCCGGTGGGAATGATCACTGCATCATCGAGTAGCCCGACGACCGGGATGACATCAGGGATCACATCAATGGGGCTGATGCCGTACGCCATAAGTCCCACGGCCGCGCCTTTACACCACAGCGGCGTTCGGGGATCGCGGCAGGCATAGGCGAGCGTTAAAACATCCCTTTTGATGAGCGTGATGAAGCGCCCCAGTCGTGCGAACAGCATATATCCTGCCTTATCACTTATAGCGGTAGATTATAAATATATAATCAATTTCACTTTTAACAAACCTGGCGCGATGATGCGTGCTCAACCAGGAGCGTAATCATGGCCGACATCAGCATTTCAAAATCTCACACTGTGCAGCAATGGCTGCCAGGCCTGTTGCTATGCGGTACCCTTGCCAGCGTCACGGCGCTGCTGGCGCAGGTACCTGCCGTCTCGCATCTGGGGCTGGGTTCGTTAACTCTGGCCATTATGCTGGGCATCATTATCGGCAACAGTGTTTATTCCCCCATGGCCGGTCAGTGCGACGCTGGCGTACTGCTGGCCAAACAAAAACTGCTCCGGCTGGGCGTGATACTGTTCGGATTTCGCATCACCTTACAACAAATCACGGATGTCGGCCTGAGCGGCGTCGTTATTGATGTACTGACCCTGAGCAGCACGTTTTTTATAACCTGCCTGCTGGGCAGGCGCCTGCTCAGGCTCGATCGTGACACCGTGTGGTTAATCGGTGCGGGGAGCAGCATCTGCGGTGCCGCTGCCGTACTGGCCACAGAGCCAGTCGTGAAAGCGGCCCCCTCAAAGGTGGCGGTGGCGGTGGCAACGGTCGTGCTGTTTGGCACCCTGGCGATCTTTGTTTATCCCTTGCTGTGGCCATGGGTTCATCATCTTTTCCCTGCCGTCAGTCTGACACAGTTTGGTGTTTTCACCGGTTCGACGATCCACGAAGTGGCCCAGGTGGTCGCCGCCGGGCACAGCATTGCGCCCGAAACCGAGAGCAGCGCAGTCATTGCGAAAATGCTCCGGGTGATGATGCTGGCTCCGTTTTTACTGTTGCTAAGCGGTGTACTGCGACGTGAACAGACAGCACAGCATAGCGCACAGCCGGTCACCTTTCCGTGGTTTGCTTTAATGTTTGTTGCTGTCGCTCTGTTCAACTCCCTGCACTGGTTGCCGGCCGGGTGGGTTAACACATTAAATACCCTCGGCGGGATCCTGCTGACCATGGCAATGGCAGCGTTGGGCTTAACTACCCGCTTTACTGCCCTGCGCGCTGCCGGATTTAAGCCTGTGCTGTTAGGAGCACTGGTATTTGTCTGGCTGATTGTGGGTGGCGGTACTATTAATCTGCTGGTCCAGCACATCATGGCGTAAGCACGCAGCCCTCTCCCTTCCTGACCGGCCCTTGACGGGGCAGGTTATGGCGGCCACTTCCCCTTCACTGCCCCACACGCGGAGATTTGCGAGACGCGCCGTACATTACTGCGCCGTTATTAGGCGAACGCCCCGGTCTGCCCTATTTTAGGCGGGTCATTTTTTCGAGCCGGGACGGATGAAGATAAAAACCACCACGCCAACGCCTCACGATGCCCTGTTCAGGCAGTTTCTGACACAGCCCGATATTGCGCAGGATTTTATGGCGATCCACCTGCCAGAACCGTTACGCGCCCTTTGCGACCTGTCCACCCTTAAACTGGAATCGGGTTCGTTTGTCGAAGACGATCTGCGTCAGTATTTCAGCGACGTGCTCTACAGCCTTAAAACAGCATCCGGGGAAGGCTACATCCACGTGCTTATCGAGCATCAGTCCGGTCCGGATCAACATATGGCCTTCAGGTTGATGCGCTATGCGGTTGCCGCCATGCACCGCCACCTGCAGGCCGGGCATAAAACACTGCCGTTGGTTATCCCGATGTTGTTCTATACCGGTAAACGCAGCCCGTATCCTTATTCCCTCTGTTGGCTCGATGAATTTGCCCGACCGGACATCGCGGGCGCACTGTACACCACGGCTTTCCCTTTGGTTGATGTGACGATTATCCCTGACGAGGAGATTGCACACCATCGCAGCATGGCCGCCTTAACCTTACTGCAAAAGCATATCCACCAGCGAAACCTGACAGCCCTGATTGACAGCCTGGTCAGCCTTCTTCTACATAAACATCTCTCTTCATCGCTGGTGATATCGCTGGTAAACTACATGATACAGGTGGGCGAAGCTTCAGATGCGCAAACCTTTGTTCATAAGCTGGCACAGCGGGTGCCGCAACACGGAGAGGCTCTGATGACCATTGCAGAACAGCTGGAACAAAAAGGCATTGAAAAAGGCAGGAAGGAAGAAGCGCTGAAGATTGCCCGGACCATGTTAAATAACGGCCTTGATCGCCCGACCGTGATTAAAATGACCGGCCTGACCGAAGACGAATTGGCGAAACTCCGCCACTGATCCGCTGCGTTGCCTTCTTCCGACAGACAAGGTCGATTCGGCACCGGCCGGTTTCGCCTCACGCCCGGCCCCTTTTCTGAGACTTTTCGCGTATTCGGGTGAAAACAGCGAGCCCTTTGTGGCACGGCTGTATTCCTGATAATGCCCCCTCCTGACCTCGCTAAAAATTTCCTGCGCAACGCGCTTTGCCACAGCGCCATCGTGTATCATGCCGTTCAATCTGAGTTAAATCCTTCAGGAGAACGGCATGAAGTATATTGGCGCGCACGTCAGCGCATCGGGTGGTGTGGATCAGGCGGTCCTCCGCGCCCACGAACTGGAAGCCACGGCTTTTGCGCTGTTCACGAAGAACCAGCGTCAGTGGAAAGCCGCCCCGCTGTCAGACGAAACCATCGCCGCCTTCCGCGCTGCCTGTGAGAAATATCATTTTGGACCGGGCCAGATTCTGCCGCACGACAGCTATCTGATAAACCTGGGGCATCCGGTCATGGACGCGTTGCAAAAATCGCGCGATGCGTTCGTAGATGAAATGCAGCGCGCGGAACAGCTGGGGCTGACGCTACTGAATTTTCATCCGGGCAGTCATTTACAGCAAATTGATGAGCTGACCTGCTTAAAGCGCATCGCCGAGTCAATTAACATCGCCCTGGATCAAACTCACAGCGTGACCGCCGTTATCGAAAATACCGCCGGTCAGGGCAGCAACCTGGGGTTCCGCTTTGAACATCTGGCGACCATTATTGAACACGTCGAAGATAAGTCGCGCGTCGGCGTTTGCATCGATACCTGCCATGCCTTCGCGGGCGGATACGATCTGTGCAGTGAAGCCGCCTGCACGGAGACCTTTGCCGAATTTGAGCGCGTGGTGGGTTTTAACTATCTTCGCGGGATGCACCTGAATGATGCCAAAAGTACGCTGGGCAGCCGGGTTGACCGTCATCACAGCCTGGGTGAGGGGAATATCGGTAAAACCGTCTTTAGCTGGATGATGAAGGATTCGCGGTTCGATGGTATTCCGCTGATTCTGGAAACCATTAATCCCGATATCTGGAAAGATGAAATTGCCTGGCTTAAGTCAGAACAACGTTAAGAAATAAGACAAAGGAGCCTTGCGGCTCCTTTGTCGTCTTACCTGTCAGGCTTTCGCCAGCTCTTCTTCCGGGCGCTTCAGTACTGCATAGCCTAATCCGGCAATCGCGGTACCAATCAAAATCGCCATCAGATAACCCACGACCGGCGTAATCGCCCCCGGGATTAACAGGACGAACAGGCCACCGTGCGGTGCCATCAGCTTGGCCCCAATCGCCATGGAAACGGCACCGGTTACTGCGCCACCGACGATACAGCATGGCAGGACGCGCATCGGGTCACGGGCCGCAAACGGAATCGCACCTTCTGAAATAAAGCATAGACCCAGAACCAGCGCGGCTTTACCGCCTTCCTGCTGACCTTTGTTAAATTTACGACGCGCAACCAGCGTCGCCAGCCCCATCGCCAGCGGTGGCACCATACCGGCAGCCATAATCGCGGCCATAGGTGCGTAGGTTTGTGAACTCAGCAGGCCGACGCCAAATGCGTAAGCAACTTTGTTAACAGGACCACCCATATCGGTACACATCATGCCACCCAGGATAGCGCCCAGCAGGATTGCATTCGCGGTACCCATGTTAGCCAGCCAGCTGGTCAAACCGCTCATGATGCCCGCGACCGGTTTACCTACCACGTAGATCATCAGCAAGCCGGTGATCAGGCTGGCAAACAGCGGAATAATCAGGATAGGTTTTAGCGCTTCCATACTCTGTGGCAACTTCACCTTACCGCTGATCAGTTTGGCCGCATAACCCGCAATAAAACCGGCGATGATGCCGCCAAGGAAGCCCGCGTTGATGCTGGTGGCGATCATACCGCCAATCAGGCCAGGCGTCAGACCAGGACGGTCCGCGATTGAGAAGGCAATAAAGCCCGCCAGAACCGGAACCATCAGTGCAAAGGCACTCCCGCCACCGATTTGCATCAGGGCAGCGGCCAGCGTACCGGGCTCTTTAAAGGCCGTGATACCAAACGCAAAAGACAGCGCGATACTCAAGCCACCCGCCACCACCATGGGCAGCATGTAGGAGACGCCGGTCAACAGGTGACGGTAAGCCCCCGCGCCGCCCTCTTTTTTCTCTTCCTGAGAACTGTTTTGCGCGCCAGAAGGTTTATAAGGCTTCGCTTCTGCCACGGCTTTATCCAGCTCCTGCGCGGTCTTTTTCAGTGCCAGACCAGTTGAGGTGCGGTACATCGGTTTACCCGCAAACTTAGCCAGATCCACTTCGATATCCGCGGCCACGATAACCAGATCGGCTGCGGCAACTTCTTCAGGGGTGATCGCGTTACCGGCCCCTACAGAGCCACGGGTTTCAACTTTAACCCACCAGCCGCGTTTGGTCGCTTCCGCCTGGATTGCCTCGGCCGCCATAAAGGTATGCGCAACGCCCGTTGGGCAAGCGGTCACAGCAACCACACGTTTTGGCCCATTCGCTGGCACAGCGGCAACGGCAGCAGGTGCTGCCACGCTGGCTTGCCAGGGTTTCGCTTCGGCTTTGGCACGATTCAGGAACAGTTCAGGTTCACTGACTGCCTGCTGCACATCGCCCAGCCACACGGATTTCCCCGTCAGCGCGGCATCCTCTGGTACTGTTTTACCGGTGACGATCACCAGTTCGGCCTCGGCCGGGTTTTCGGTTAGCGTTATACCAGCCTGAGCAGCCGCAGCGGCCAGACGTTGTTTTGCCATGTAGGCAGAAGCCAGTCCTGTTGAAGGATCTTTTATCAGCAGCGTTTTCACTATCGCTCTCCTGCTGTCAGTTAACGGGTTGTAAGTCGACGCGCGCCATCATTGCGGCCAACTGGGTACGATCGGTCACGCCGACGTTGCTCTGGCTGACAGCCATCGCGGCTACCGCAGTAGCCAGACGTAACGTATGTTCACTGGATTCACGCATTAACAGGCCATAAATCAGGCCACCTACCATGGAGTCACCTGCGCCAACGGTGCTGACAACTTCGCACACCGGCGGTTTAGCTATCCATTCACCTGAGGCATTGACCCAAAGTGCGCCTTCAGCACCCAGAGAAATCACCACATGTGCAATGCCCTGCTCACGCAACTCGTGCGCTGCGTCAATCACGTCCTGAAGTGCAGGTAGCTTGCGCCCTGCCCAAATCTCAAGCTCGCGACGATTAGGTTTAACCAGCCAGGGGGCGGCTTTCAGGCCCGCCACCAGGGCTTCGCGGCTACTGTCAAAGATGATGCAGGGACAGTGCGTACGCAGTTCAGTCATCCAGCGGGTAAAGGCATCAGGATCGACCCCCTCCGGCAGGCTGCCACTCACGCACACCATGTCGAACTGGCCCAGCCAGGTTAATGAGTCGCTGGTAAAGCGATCCCAGTCCTGAGCCGTCACCTGAAAACCGGAAAAGTTAAGATCGGTCACATCACCGGTTTGCTCAGTCAGCTTGACGTTGATGCGCGTGCGGCCATTCACGACCTGAAAACGGTTGGCGATCCCCAGTTCACTAAAGAGCTGCTGAAAACCATCCTGATTGTCTTTACCCAGAAAGCCACCAACGGTTACGTCGATACCCAGATCTTTCAGCACCTTCGCCACATTGATGCCTTTCCCGGCAGCATGTAAGCCAGTGGTTTTCACCAGGTTCACTTCACCACGTTCAATTTCTGGCGTATAACCGACCAGATCGTACGCAGGATTCAACGTGATGGTTGCAACACGTCTGGTCATGCCGCCCCCTCACCTAAGCCACTGTTGATGGCTTCTTCGATAGCCGTCAGCGCCTGTTGGGCATCTTCCCCACTGGCAGTAAAACGCAGGCGGTGACCTTTTTTCACACCCAGCGCAACGACTTTCATCAGGCTGCGTCCGTTTGCAGGTTTACCGCTGCCATCGAGGTTGGTAATCGTAATGTCGCTGTTGAACTGTTTAATCACGCTCACCAGGGCGGTCCCCGGACGCGCATGTAAGCCATGCTCGTTGCGAATAGTAAATTCAGCCGTCAGTTGGTCTGCCTGCTCGTCAACTTCGCTGGTTAGCAGGGCATAAACACCTGCCGCATCGGCTTTCAGCAAACGGTCGGCTTTGTTGCTGTGCAACAGTGCGCTCAGGTAACCCAGTACCTCCAGCGGGCGGTCATCGACGGCGGCCACGCTGACTAGCATTGCCACGGATTCACCTTCATGTTCAAAGGCTGTCGCCGCGCGGCTGACGGCCACACCGCTTTGCAGATTGCCTTTGCCGCTGTCGCTTAACCAGATGCCCTGCCCCAGACTCAGCGGTTTACTGGAAACCACCTCAGCAACATAGCTGGCATCAACCACACCCGCAGCCTGTAAGCGGCCGGCATTGACGGCCTGCAGCGTTATCAGGTCACGTGCGCTGACATCCAGGGAAATTAGTGAAGTATCGAAGCTGAATTCAGCTGACTGCTTCTCACCCATCAGCAGCGCGCGCAGATCTTCAGCAGAGGCCGTTTTAAGCTGTTCGGCGATGCTGTCGTCACTCAGTACGTGCGTCAGCTGGCGCAGCAACGTCAGATGTTCATCAGATTTCGCGGCAATACCAATCGCGACATAGGCCGTTTGATCGTCGCCCCAGGCAATTCCCTGAGGAAACTGAAAGACCTGAACGCCGGTTTTCAGCACCAGATCGCGCGTGTCGGTGGTGCCATGAGGAATGGCGATGCCATTACCCAAAAAGGTTGAGGTTTGCTGCTCACGCGCCAGCATGCCGTTGACATAACCTTCCGCCACGTTACCCGCAGCGGTAAGTGCCGCCGCAACCTGACGAATCGCATCTTCTTTATTTTGGGCGCTGGCTCCGGTATGGATGGCCTGCAATTCGAGCTGGAACATAATTCTCCTCGCTTGCTGATTGAATCGTTTCAGCTCAATGGTGTTGAATCTTGCTGTTTGACCTGGTGAAGGTTGTCACAGCAACGCTGAAACGTTTCAGGGATTGTTATTCAGCTTGGCTTTGCAGGCAAGAAAATGCGTAAACGGCATAACAGATCTTTGACATTACGCACAATTCAGAGAGGTTACGGAATTTTCTTAAAAATAGTGCTGAAGTCTGGACGACACGAGGCCGATTTTTTGAGCGTGATTTCAGCAGCGTCAGCAGACGCTGCAAACAGGGTAACGTTAACCTCTCAGAGGCACGTTGCCAGACAGTGATAATCCACCAGCACGGGCTTCACAGCATGGCGGCAAAGGGGCTTAGCCTTTTACCCTCATGATGTCCTTAAGGTTAGAACAGCCTTGCTAAACCTGCTGCAAAAAGCATCGACAGACCGGTAGCCAGCAGGCCAGGCAGGATAAATGGGTGATCGATTATCCGTCGGCCAAGGCGGGTGGATCCCGTATCATCCAGCGCAACGGCGGCCAGCAATGTGGGATAGTTCGGTAAGATAAACAGGGACGCGGTAGCGGGAAAACAGATAACAAGCGTGGCGGGCGCAATGCCCATACTTAAGGCCATCGGAAATAAAATTTTGGTCGATGCCGCCTGAGAATAGAGAAAACATGATGCCAGTACGATAATCAACGCCAGTAACCATGTGGAATCCAGAAAATAGCTCGCCACCCTATCCTGCAACCACAGACGATTGCTCTCCATAAATGTGGAACCCAGCCAGGCCACACCCAGTATGCATATACAAGACGTCATTCCGGTTTTAAACACCGACGATCCCGGAATTGTATGCACATTCACCCGACAGAACATGACGATAGCCATCGCCACCGTTAGCATTACGGCAATCCGTGCCTGTCCGCTATTGAGAACGGGGCGGGTAATGATCTCCATTTTAGGGCTGCTGATAATGGCATAAATCAGCACTGTCACCAGGCCGACAATAAAAATCAGTACTGAACGTCTGCCGTGGAGAGCGGAATGCGAATGCTGTACGGTGTTTACCGCATCATCCTGATGCTCAAGCTGGTCTGTGTGACGTAAGCGATCCCACCACAGGTAAAACAAGGCGGAACAGAAAAGCGCCATGAAGGTGGCGGGAATGGTCACGGCAATCAGTTCAATATAGCCCCAACCATGCGGTCCCTGTTCCAGAATCCCAGAGAGAAAAATCACGGCGGCAGAAATGGGCGAGGCCACAATGCCCAGTAAGGATGCGGCAACGGAAAGCGCTAATGCGCGGGTTGGACGAAGGTGATTATCTCTGGCCACAGCCACAATCACGGGCATACAGGCAAAAGAGACCTGCCCGGTACTGGCCATCATGGTCAGTAACCAGGTTGAGAGCGGTGCCGTAATCACCAACAATCGCGGATAGCGACGTAAGGCACGTTCTGTCAGTTGCACCAGATAATCAATGCCGCCTGCCTGTTGCATGGCCGATATGGCGACGATCACCACCATAATAAATACCATTACCAGCATGGGCAGATCGCCAGGCGTGGCACCCAGCGCGCACAACATGATTACACCCGCCCCACCTGCAAACCCCACACCGATACCGCCAATACGCATTCCCAAAAACAGAAAAAAAAGCACGGTCATAAACTGTAGTAGTAGCATGATCCCATTCCTTCTGACTGCGGTTTACACCGTTCCAGCCCACACTCAAGGCCGGTACAGGCTTCCTTTCACTCCGCAAGGTTGCAACGGGTTATTTATCGGTATGTCCTACAGAGAAATGGCACGCGGCTAAATAACCGTTTTCTGCGTATCAGGTGCACTGAGGGTGTAAATTCTTATCGCGCTGATGCCTTTTTTCTCTGGCTGGCTGCCGGTCAGTAAACCGGGTTATCCCAGAGATACGTTGAATAGCCTTAGGCCGCGACGACAGGCAGTTCCCACATGAAGGCGCCCTGCCTGCCAGACTCGCCCGTTTTATTTCACCCGGCCCAGCTCAGCAGAACGCATTGCGGCATGAATCTCTTCGGCCGCTCCCTCACCCAGCGGTAACAGCGGTGAACGGACAGTGGCATGTTCCAGAATGCCACGCGCAACCAGCGCATGTTTGAGTGCGACAGTGCCTTCCATATGTGAGCCACGATGGTAAACCGCTTTAGTCACAGGCATCAGTCGATCATGTAAAGCACGTGCTTTCTTATAGTCCTGCGCTTTACCTGCGTTAATCATTTCAATCAGCGGCTCAGGGGCAATATTGCCGTAGCCCACCAGGAAGCCATCAACATCAAAAATGGTATGCAGCAGATATTCATCGTGGCAGGTCAGAATCTGTAGATCGGGACGTTCACGGCGGATGACGGGAATTTCAGTATCCCACCGCCGCATATTACGCACGCCATTTTTCATCGCAAACACGCCGGGTTGCGCGGAAATATCCAGCAGCGTTTTCAGGTTATAGGTGGCTTTGGTCACATCCGGGTACTGGAATAAAATAAGCGGTAAACCACTCTCTTCATACACGACGCGGTAGCGATCCTGAGGTGCGCCGTCCTGGTATCCAAAACGCAACCAGCCGTGTGAGGGATAGAGCAAACCGGCAGCCGCACCGGCCTCGACAGCGCGTTTTGCCTCACGCGCCGCGACTTCGGTGCCTTCCCCGGTAATACCGGCAATAACGGGGATTTTGCCTTCGACCGATTTTACAAATGCCCGAATCACGTCGGCCTGTTCATCCTGCGTCAGAAAGGTGCCCTCGCCAGCATGCCCCAGGACCACCAGCCCCTTTACGCCGTCGATACTTCCCAGCCAACTGCCCAGACGTTGAATCGCGTCAAAATCCACTTGCCCTTCGCGCGTGAATGGGGTGACAGGCGCAGGGGTTAAACCTCTGAGGTCGATATTAATCATGATTAACTCCTTGATGTGAAATACTTTTAGTCACAGGTTCAGTCAAAGTGAACACAATATGAAAACGTTACTGCAATCGTTTTCACATAAGATAAATTGGCAATCTAATTTCATCGCGTCAACCAGCGGCGATTGATAAATGAGGCAGTTATCACAAAACGCTTTGGGAGACGAAGAGAGTTTGCGATCGGGATCCCAGCGGCTTAATGACCACATTACATTCGCAATGCGGTCATTAAAGGAACGATTACTGATGAGGAGAAGACGTGGATTTTCGCGGAATTAACGTAGGAATAATGGTCGATAAATGGGGTTCATGCCTGCCATGGATAAGCATATCTACAGCATTACCGGCAATATGTTCCAGCGGTGTTCGCACTGAGGTCAATGCGACAGGCAAGCGGCTGACCAGGGGGATATCGTTGTATCCGACCAGTGACAGGTCTTTGCCGATGGTCATGCCTGCACGATGCGCCGCAGCCATGACCCCAATCGCAATCTCATCATTGACCGCAAAAATTGCGGTAGGCCGCGAGGGATGGTTCAACATTGACGACCCCACATCTTCGCCTGACTTGATATTAAAGTCAGACGAACGGCACCATTCTGGCCGAACAGGCAAACCGGCTTCATTCATTGCCCGTTCAAAACCTTTACGACGATTCAACGCATTGGACGCAAAATCCGGTCCACCAATCATCCCGATTTTTCTATGGCCTAAATCGATCAGATGACGCGCTGCAAGGTAGCCGCCCATTTCGTCATCGCCAACGGAAGAGGGGCTTATTCCATCCGTACGCAATACCAGCACGTGCGGTATTTCGCGCTCCCGCAGGGTCTGGGGAAGCGGATCGCCCAGACGACAGGTTGAAAGAATCAGGCCGTCAACGCGTCTGTCCAGTAGGGATTCTGCGGACGCTTTTTCCTGTTGCGGATCGTCACCACAGGTTGCCACGATGGCAAAATAGCCGCGTCGTGAAGCCGCTGTCGCGATAGCCTCAAACAGCATCGCCGTCACCGCATCCGTCATACGCGGAACCAGAACGCCAAGCGTGCCGGTATCGCCCCTGCGCAGGCTGGAGGCAACATAATCACGCCGATAGCCAAGTTCACGGGCAACCTGGCGAACCTTTTCAGCTGACGCGCTTTTTGACTGTGGAAGCCTCTCATCCAGAATTCGCGATACGGTGGAGATGCTTACGCCCGCGGCATTAGCAACATCACGCATCGTTATCAGCCTTTTATCCGACTGTTCCTTTTCCTGGCTTTCCTGATCCATATATCACTCCGAGGATTAATGTGGGTGGCAAAGGTCCCTCTGCAGACGGCAATACTATACAACAGACGCTATAACAACGGGATACGCCCTTAACATGCACTGCGTGGGGGCCGCATTTCTCTTTGTCGTCACGCCTGAAGAATACGATTTTCAACGCTTAGGCTCTTATTGTTCTCCCCAGCCTGAGCATCCCCGTAAAGGCTATTGAAGAGAGTATGACCTGTTTCACGCTTTTTCGATTGCCTGAGAGCGGAATGTGAACACGTTAACAATTAATCAAGCCGCTTAATTGACGCAGCGGGATATTAAACCAACGATAACTCATGTGAAAACGATTGCATTAACGTTTTCAAACTATCCATTTTGCACAGGTTTTATGCAACTACCGTCAGTGAGTGGGCTGCAAATGCATGGCTCAGGAACGCGCGTCGTCTTGCATGTTTGCCCCATATCCATCACGCAACAGGGTGTAACTATGTCAACTCAGGTTATCGCTTCCCACGCTCATCCCGCCGACGCATCAGTATTACTGGCACGGCTTGAGCGATTGCCCATCACACGCCGGTTAATGGCGATTCGTGTTGTGGTAGGGCTGTCCACTTTTTTTGATGCCTATACCATTATTGCCATCGCGTTTGCCCTGCCACAACTGACGCAGGAATGGGGGCTTACGCCGACGTTCGTCGGTCTGATCATTGCAGCCAGCTATATTGGGCAACTGGTGGGAGCGCTCTTTTTTGGTACGCTGGCAGAAAAAATTGGCAGGATTGGTGTTTTACGTATCACCATCGTGATGTTTGTGATTATGGATGCCGCCTGCCTGTTCGCCTGGAACGGCTGGTCAATTCTGATCATTCGTTTTTTGCAGGGACTGGGCATTGGTGCTGAGGTTCCCGTTGCCAGTGCCTATATCAACGAATTTGTCGGTGCAAAGAAGCGGGGTCGGTTTTTTCTGCTTTATGAAGTGATCTTTCCGGTCGGCATGATGTGTGCTGGCCTTATCGGATTCTTTCTGGTGCCCATTTATGGCTGGAAAATCATGTTTCTCATTGGTCTGATCCCTTCAGCTCTGGCGGCGCCTTTGCGTTGGTTTATGCCAGAGTCTCCGCGCTGGTTAGTCTCTAAAGGCCGCCATCAACAGGCTGAAAAAGTCGTTCAGTCGTTTGAAGCAGAAGCCCTACGTCGCGGTATGTCATTGCCCGACCCCGTAATAAAACCCGTACCGGTGATGCCCGCCTCGTCCAGCGGCGTAAAGGCGCTGTTTTCAGGTATCTACAAATCCCGCACGTTTATGCTGTGGGGATTATGGCTCACGGTTTATACCGTTAACAACGGCATGATTACCTGGTTTCCCACTATGTACAGAACCTTGTTTCATCTGCCACTAGAAACCAGCCTGGCCTATGGATGGATTACCTCTACCTGTGGTGTTATTGCCTCTGTCATTTGTGCCTTTAAGATCGATCAAGTAGGCCGTAAGCGCTGGTACACCTGGGCATTTATGCTGGCCATTATTCCGCTCATCGTGCTGTGTGTACTGGGTGCCAATACGCCATGGCAGATACTGATATTGGGCAGCATGGCCTATGCTATTTTGCAAACAATTGCCTTTTCACTTTATCTCTATTCTGCCGAACTGTATCCGACCAGACTTCGCGCGACAGGTACTGCCTTTTCCAGCGCCTGGCTGCGCGCCGGGTCGTCTGTTGGGCCGCTGATGGTGGGTTTCATTGTATCTGGATTTGGTATCCGGTTTGTTTTCATTGCGTTCGCCGTGATTGCCCTAATCGGCGGAATGATTACCCTGCTCTTCGCCATTGAAACCAAAGGGAAATCGCTTGAAGAGTTATCGCCTTGAACGGGCAACATCACGTCGGGTCAGATACATCGCTATCGGGGGCTTTCCTGTAAAACCCGTTCCGCCACGGAAAGCGCAGGCAGAGCAGCGTTAACAGGCGGACGTTGGCATAAGTCGAGGGCACAGGGTGACACGCTAAGGATCGGCAGACCGCTACGCATTAGGGCGCGGTGCTCTGCTCAAGGTGAATCAGGTAATCCATCGCGTCATGGCGATTACTGCCGCACATGTCAGCCGAGGGCTGAAGCCCGGCGCAAACTTTTGGTCGCAGGGGAGAACCAAAAATTTTGCACAGATTATTCTCCGCAAGTTGGACGCACCGGGTATTCGCGGGCTTGCCGTGCGGCATACCGGGAATGGGCGAGGAGATGCTGGGGGCAATACAACAGGCGCCACAGCCTGTACGACATTCCATGGTTTACGTCCTGGATAGGTGTAAACCGCGCACGATAGCAGAAGGGCCCCGCGCCCGAAATCACCTTTACAGAAAAAAGCGCTTAACCACTAAGAAGATAAGACAGGGTCAGGGGCTCAAATGGCCCGTGTCATGCCAGAACCCATGAAATATCGCTGTCCTGGTTGCCCTATCCGACGCGCCCTGCTGTTGCCCCCGACCACAAAATTTTTCGCGCTATCTTGCCTGTTCACGACCGCGCGAGTAACGTTGCGCGCACTATTACTCTGCAAGTGAGAACAGCAATGCCAAAGGCGAATGAAATCAAAAAAGGAATGGCCGTTACCCACAATGGAAAACTGCTGCTGGTAAAGGATATTGATGTCCAGAGCCCCAGCGCGCGCGGTGCGGCAACGCTTTATAAAATGCGTTTTACCGATGTTCGCACCGGTATGAAGGTGGAAGAACGCTTTAAGGGCGACGAGATCATTGAGGCCATCTCCCTGAGCCGCCGCAGCGTTACCTTCTCCTATATTGATGGTGATGAATACGTCTTTATGGACGACGAAGATTACACGCCCTATTCCTTTAAAAAAGCGCAAATAGAAGAAGAGCTGCTGTTCATCCCGGAAGGTGGCATTCCCGGCATTCAGGTACTCACGATGGATGGCCAGGTGCTGGCGCTTGAGCTGCCACAAACCGTGGACATGGATATTGTGGATACTTCACCCGGTATCAAAGGCGCATCGGCCAGTGCCCGCACTAAGCCGGCGGGAATGTCTACCGGTTTGATCATTCAGGTTCCCGAGTACCTCAGCAACGGCGATCGCATTCGCATCCATGTTGCCGAGCGTCGCTATATGGGACGTGCCGACTGATAACGCGCGCTGTACGCCGGGTTGACAGGTAGTGTTATATTATAACACCGCCCTCTTTCTCTACAGGAGTCACTGGCATGACACGCGTTAACCTTCTCACCGGATTTTTAGGCAGCGGAAAAACCACCACGCTGCTTCATCTGCTGGCGCACAAGCCCCAGAATGAAAACTGGGCTGTGCTGGTCAATGAATTCGGTGAGATTGGTATTGATGGCGCGTTACTGGCCAACCGTGGCGCGACGTTAAAAGAGATCCCCGGCGGCTGCATGTGTTGCGTTAATGGGCTGCCCATGCAGGTCGGGCTAAACAGGCTGCTTCAACAAAACAAGCCCGACCGCCTGCTGATTGAACCCACGGGACTGGGCCATCCACGCCAGCTGCTACAGATGCTGACGTCGTCTGTTTATCAACCCTGGATCGAACTGCAGGCCACGCTAACCCTGCTGGACGCACGCCAGCTCGCCGACGTGCGTGTAACGGAAAATGAAAACTTTCGCGATCAGCTGGCCGCGGCCGACATTATTGTCGGCAATAAACGCGACTGCTGGTGCGAGGCCGATCGGCAGCGCCTCCAGGCGTGGCTTGCCGCCCATCAGGACGATCGTGAATTTGTTACTGCCGAGTTCGGTCAGATTCCCCTGGCGTTACTTGACAGTCCGCGCGGGAAACCGCGCGCCCTTCCGCATCCGGTCCACCATCATCACGCTGCGGCCCCGGGCAGCGGTATCGCAGCCTTGCGACTCGACGGGCGCGCGTCATGGCGTCGGGCGGTGAATGAGGGTCAGGGTTATGTCGCCTGCGGCTGGATTTTTGACCACGAAACGGTGTTTGATAGCCTTCCTTTGCTGGAATGGGCGCGGCTTGCCCCCGTCGATCGGGTTAAAGGCGTGCTGCGCATCCCCGAAGGATGCGTCAGCATTAACCGTCAGGGAGAAGACGTGCATGTTGAAATTCTCGCCGCAACCCCACCTGACAGTCGCATTGAGATGATTCATTCCTCATCTGCCGACTGGAATAGTTTACAATCTGCTTTGTTGAGGTTTCGTTTAAGCTGACAGGATTAAGGTCGGCGGTTATTTTTTACTAGGGCAGAATTATGCACGCAACACGCCTTGTCACCATCCTGTTGCTTAACGCACTGGGACTGGTGCTGTTTTTTTCATGGTATTTACCGCCCCATCACGGGTTTTGGTTTGATATCGATAAAGGGATTTTCTTCGCGTTTAATAATGAAATGGTGGATCACCCAAGGTTTGCCCTGCTGGTCGCCATCACTAACTTTCGCGGTTTTGACGCCGTGTCGTTGCTGGCGATGGGGTTACTCTATCTATGGCTGTGGCGGCGGGAAACGCCTGCGGGCCGCCGTCGTATGTTTGCCATTGGCATTACGATGTTGCTGACAGCGGTCGTTTTGAACCAGGCGGGCCATTTGATCCCGGAAAAACACGCCAGCCCGACGCTGTTCTTTGAGAACGTTCACCGCGTCAGTGAGTTAACGGGTATCCCAGCCAAAGATGCGTCAAGCGACAGTTTTCCGGGCGATCATGGCATGATGCTCATTATCTTTGCGGCATTCATGTGGCGTTATTTCGGCTTCCGTACGTTTTTAGTGGGTGTTGTCATTGTGGGGCTGTTCTCGCTGCCACGCGTCATGGCAGGCGCGCACTGGTTTAGCGATATTGCAGTCGGATCGCTTTCCGTGGCGTTAGTGGGATTAAGCTGGTGGCTATTAACGCCGGCAAGTGATTATCTGGTTAATTGGTTTTATCACAAATTACCGGGTAAAAATAAACCCTAATAGTAATTAATTAGCGAGGGCGGAATAATGATTAAATTATAACCCGCCCTCACTTATAAAAAACCCATGGAAATAATTAGCAAGCTAACCAAAAAAGACATCCGAACCCGATGATAATACAGGACTTCTCTTCAGCCTTCGACGACAGTTACTCTGCTGACCTTCTCCCAGCCCGCACTAAGCCTGGAATTAGCGCCAGATCACCCCTTTCCTCCTGTTATCACCTTGAATAACTGTTGATAAAGTGAACAAGTTATTTAAGTTTGATAAGTATCAAAAAAACCTATCAGAATTTGATTAAAAGCGCTCGCCACGGCCTCTGGAATCGGTTAATCTCGGTCGCAGTGAGAAAAGAAGACGCGGTATTAAGCATTCTTTAATAGATAAAATGTGGTGATTTACACATTTTTATAATTAAAGCATTGTCTTGTTCTGACTGGCTTATTAATCTCATTCCGTTTTGTCATCTGGCTGGCGACAATCTTGTCGTAAGGACTTCGAAGGAAAACCCGAATAATGGTCAAGTCTCAACCAATACTGAGATATATCTGGCGGATTGCGCCCGCTCTGGCGCTGGCAACTCTCCTCTCAGCTTGTAGCAGTACCCATAACACCGTTAAAAACGAGAATCATGAAGTTAACAACCAGAATGGTTTTTTACTTCAAGCGTCTCAGGATGAGTTCGAAGAGATGGTGCGCAACGTTGATGTTAAGACGCGCATCATGGATCAATACGCGAGCTGGAAAGGTGTTCGTTACCGTCTTGGCGGTGATACCAAGCGTGGTATTGATTGTTCCGCTTTCGTTCAGCGTACGTTCCGCGAACAGTTTGGTCTGGATCTTCCTCGCTCAACGTCCGAACAGCAGGGAACGGGAAAAGAGATTTCTCGCAGCAGACTGCGACCGGGTGACTTAGTTCTCTTCCGTGCTGGCTCAACGGGCCGTCATGTCGGTATCTACCTCGGCAATGACAACTTTGTTCATGCTTCGACCAGCAGCGGTGTCATGATCTCCAGCCTTAATGAAGATTACTGGAAAAAACGTTATCGCGAAGCGCGGCGGGTCTTAAGTCGCAACCCGAGCTAATGCAGCTCCCGAATGTCCTCTCAGCCAGAGAAAAACAGAACGCTGCCCAGGCAGCGTTTTTTTTTAATCCCTCGAATCCCCCTAAAAATACTTGTTTATCAAAATAATAACGAGACATTATTAACAGACTCGTTATATTCTCAGACGCAAATATTCGGGCGATTGCGCACCAGTAAGTTTTATATTTTGATCAGGGGAAGCACTTCATGCCATTGTCGCGGGCGCTGATACGCCAGGCAACTTATCCTCGTCAAATCGCGTGGAATAGCGCGATTATTGGCAGTCTGTTTTTTTTGTTGTTAACCTCTGTTTTGCTCATCGAAACCCAACATCGTCGGGAAAGCCAACATAAACAGTTGCTCATCGACAGTAGTAACGACTTTCAACGTAGCGTCCAGACGCTTATTTCGGACACGCTTTCCCCCCTGCTTCCATTCGTTCAGTCAGAATGCTATATCGGTAATCATGAGTTAACCGCGCGAGCCGCGTTTGCCGGCGACATACGCGCCATTATTTTAGTTAAAGACGGCAACGCGTTTTGCTCTTCCGCAACCGGAAGCTTTTTTCAGCCGCTCAGCGCGCTCTCAGCCCGAACGGATAGCACACGTGACAGGGACATTCGGTTGTTGCCGGGTACGCCGATGCAGCCGACAAAGCCGGTGCTGGCCATCTGGATTAAGCAGCCCGGCACCCTTCAGTCCGGCATTTTTACGACATTGAATCTGAGCCTGGCAACGTATCAGCTAAAAGCGTCTTCTTACCCCGAAATCACCGGGATTGCCTTACTCGCCCATAAAACTGCCATGACCAGTTGGCAGCCAACGCTGGTACGAAATCGTCAACTCCCGCCGCCGCTAATGCAAACGCCCCTGGAAGGCCTTCCTTTCCAGTTTGCTCTCTACGGTTCAACGCTGTCAGCAAGTGACTATCAGACCATCATGCTGAGCAGCCTGCTGATTTCATTAATCGCCAGCTGTGCCTTTTGGTTTTTGCTGACCCGCTTTCAGCGGCCTGGCAAAGAGATCACCCTGGGTATCCGACGAGGGGAATTTCATGTCGAGTATCAGCCTTTAGTTTCGGCCCAGGATGGCAAATCTTATGGTATGGAGGCACTGCTACGCTGGACACATCCTTCGGGTGAAACGGTCCCACCCGATATTTTTATCAGCTATGCTGAAGCACAACGCCAAATCGTCCCCCTGACCCGACACCTGTTTGAACTGGTCGCCCGCGATGCACATCAACTCCGTGATAGCCTGCCCAAAGGAACCTGCATCAGCGTAAATATTTCCCCTCTGCATCTCAGCGCCTGCAGTTTTCGTGACGATGTCCTGTACTGGCAGGACAATATGCCTCACGATCATTTTCTGTATGTTTTTGAAATTACCGAGCGCGCAGTCGTCGAGAACGCGAATGCGGCCGAACTGTTTCACTGGCTACAACAACGAGGCATTAAAATCGCGGTTGATGATTTTGGCACCGGGCACAGTGCATTAATCTATCTTGAGAAGTACCATTTTGATTACCTGAAAATCGATCGTGGATTTGTGCAAAGTATCGGAACGGAAACGATCACTTCGCCGGTGCTGGATACGGTGTTACAACTGGCTAAACGGCTCAATCTGATGAGCGTGGCCGAGGGCGTTGAAACCGACGAACAGGCCAGTTGGTTGATCGACCGCGGCGTCACCTATTTACAGGGCTATTTTTATAGCCGTCCGTTACGCCCGGAGCAGATCAAAGACTATTTTCAGCGTCAAAACAGGTAACCCATGCTTTAATTGCCGTAGATTATCGCTGCGGTGCAAGACACTCACAGGAGAGAACATCCCTTATGCAGCTCCGCTTCGCCCTTCTGCTGCTGTGTAGCTTGCTTACCCTTCCGCTGCACGCTTCCCCGGTTCAGACAAGCTACGCGTTTGCTCAGGTTGGGACGCCAAAGTATGCGCAAGACTTCAGTCACTACGACTATGTGAATCCTGCCGCGCCCAAGGGCGGCAAGATCGTCTTGTCCGTCATTGGTACTTACGACAATTTCAACCGCTATGCCTCACGTGGCAATCCCGGTGCCGGTACCGGGCCCCTGTATGACAGCTTATTCACGACGTCGGACGATGAAACCAGCAGTTATTACCCCCTCATTGCGGAATCTGCTCGTCATCCCGCGGATTTCAGCTGGATGGACGTTACCCTTAATCCCCGCGCCCGGTTCCAGGATGGTTCACCCATTACGGCGGAGGATGTGGCCTTTACCTTCCAAAAGTTTATGACTGAAGGGGTTCCGCAGTTTCGGATATTTTATCGCGGCGTCACGGTCACCGCCCTCAACCGCCAGACCGTGCGTATTAGGTTACCGGCCCCGGATAAAGACCTGATGCTGGGATTGCTGACGCTACCGGTGATCTCCCAAACCTTTTGGCAGACGAGAAAATTTAACGAGCCGCTCAGCCAGCCCCCCTTGTCGAGTGGGCCTTATCGCATCAGTAAGTGGAAGCTGGGCCAGTTTATTGAATTCAGTCGCGTGAACGATTACTGGGCGGCGGATTTGCCGGTTAACCGTGGCCGGTTCAATTTTGATGTAATGCGTTACGACTATTACCTGGACGACAACGTGGCATTTGAGGCATTCAAAGCCGGGGCCTTTGATCTGCGGGAAGAGACGTCGGCAAAGAAATGGGCCACGCAGTATCTGGGGCGTCATTTCGACGATCGACAGATCGTGAAAGAAACCACACCGAATACCGCCTCAATTGATACGCGCTGGCTGGCGCTGAATAATGAAAAAGCCCTGTTTAGCGATCGTCGGGTCCGGCAGGCGATGGCGCTGGCTTTCGATTTTGAATGGATGAATAAAACGCTTTTCTATCAGGCTTTTAAGCGCACAGGCAGCTATTTTCAGAATACCCACTATGCCGCACGGGGCCTGCCCGATGCCGCGCAGCTGCGCATTCTGACGCCGTTCACAGCACAGTTACCGCCTGAAGTCTTCAGTGAAACCTATGTGCCGCCACAAACTGACGGCAGCGGCTACGATCGCACCAACCTGCTCAAGGCAATGTCCCTGCTGAATCAGGCGGGCTGGCACATCAGGAATCAGCGCCTGATTAATGATAAAACCGGGCAGCCCTTTAGCGCAGAGCTGCTGCTGCCCGCAGGCGCAAACAGTGAATGGGCGCTTCCTTATCAACATAATCTGGCGCGGCTGGGTATCACGTTAACGCTACGCCAAATTGACAGCTCGCAGTACCTGCGCCGCCTGCGCAGTGGTGACTATGATATGGTCAGTAATCTTTATCATGCGATGCCAACCCCCTCACGCAGTCTGCAGGCCAACTGGCAATCGGACTATATTCAGTCCTCCTGGAACACGGCCAGGGTCAAGGACCCCGTTGTCGATAGCGTTGTGAAACAGATCATCGCCCATCAGGACGATGCGGACGCCTTGCTGCCGTTGGGCCGGGCGCTGGACCGTATTTTACTGTGGAATGCGTATATGATCCCGATGTGGTACAACGCCGAGCAGCGACTTGCCTTTTGGGACAAATTTTCCCATCCTGCGGTTAAACCTGCCTACAGCACAGGTCTGGATAACTGGTGGTATGACGTGAATAAAGCCGGGCGACTGCCGGCCGACAAACGCTGAGGAGAGGCAGGTTGGCAAGTTACTTTTTACGTAGACTGTTACTGATTATTCCTACCTTGTGGGCCATCATTACGCTCAACTTTTTTATTGTACAAATTGCGCCGGGCGGCCCGGTCGATCAGGCGCTGGCGAATATCCAGTTTGGCCAGACCAGCGGGCTGCCTGGTGCGGGCAGCGGTGAAGGCGGCGGCACCCAGGCCAGCCTGCATCGCGTCACGCCAGGGGATAATCAATACCGCGGCGCGCGCGGCCTGGATCCGGAGGTCATCGCAGAAATTGAGCGACGTTACGGCTTCGATAAACCTATCGGGGAGCGCTATCTCACCATGCTGTGGAACTATCTGCGCTTTGACTTTGGCGACAGCCTGTTTCGCAGTGCTTCCGTATTGCAGTTAATCAAACAGAGCCTGCCCGTCTCTGTCAGCCTTGGCCTGTGGAGTACCTTAATTATCTACCTGGTCTCCATCCCGCTGGGCATTAGAAAGGCGGTGCGTAACGGCAGTACCTTTGATGTCTGGAGCAGCACCTTCATCATTATTGGCTACTCCATTCCGGCGTTTCTGTTTGGCATTATGTTGATTGTTCTGTTTGCTGGCGGCAGCTATTTTGACTGGTTTCCGCTGCGCGGTCTGACGTCTCCACAGTTTGATTCGCTGCCTTGGTACGCCAGGGTAACCGATTATCTCTGGCACATTGCGCTACCGGTACTGGCGACGGTGATTGGCGGTTTTGCTACCTTAACTATGCTGACCAAAAATGCATTTCTGGATGAGATTCGCAAACAGTATGTGGTCACCGCCCGGGCTAAAGGCCTCTCAGAGCGGCGCATTCTTTACCATCATGTGTTTCGCAACGCGATGCTGCTGGTGATCGCCAGCTTTCCCGCCACCTTTATCAGCATGTTTTTTACCAGTTCGGTATTGATTGAGGTGATGTTCTCTCTTAATGGCCTGGGCCTGCTGGGTTTTGATGCGACGATCCAGCGCGATTATCCCGTGATGTTTGGCACCCTGTATATTTTCACCCTGATAGGTTTGCTGATGAATATCCTCAGTGATTTGACCTATACCCTGGTGGATCCCCGTATTGATTTTGAGGGCCGGTGATGCATCTTTCTCCCCTAAATCAGCAGCGCTGGCAGCGCTTTCGTCATCACCGCCGTGGCTACTGGTCGCTGTGGATTTTTCTGTCTGTCTTTATGCTTTCCCTGTGCGCGGAATTCATTGCCAATGATAAACCGCTGCTGGTGCATTATCAGCAGCGCTGGTACGCTCCGCTGTTTTTTAACTATAGCGAAAGCGATTATGGTGGCCCGTTTGCCACGGCAGCGGATTATCAGGATCCCTGGTTGCAACAGCGCATTGAAAATCACGGCTGGGCGCTTTGGGCACCCATCCGTTTCGGTGCCAACAGTATTAATTTCGCTTCTCAGGTGCCCTTCCCTTCGCCGCCCTCCCGGCAGAACTGGCTGGGCACGGATGCCAACGGCGGCGATGTTATGGCGCGTCTGTTATATGGTCTGCGCATTTCACTCCTGTTTGGGGTGCTGCTGACGCTGTTTTCCAGCGTGATTGGGATCGTCATCGGTGCCATACAAGGCTACTTTGGCGGCAAGGTGGACCTGATAGGTCAACGCCTGATTGAGGTCTGGTCCGGGATGCCCTCGCTGTTTTTGCTGATCTTGCTTTCCAGCGTGATTCAGCCCAGCTTCTGGTGGCTGCTGCTGGTTACCGTGCTGTTTGGCTGGATGAGTTTGGTCAGCGTCGTACGTGCCGAGTTTCTGCGTACCCGTAACTTTGACTATATTCGGGCCGCGCAGGCGCTGGGCGTCAGTGACGGACGTATTATGCTGCGTCATATCCTGCCCAACGCCATGGTGGCAACCCTGACCTTTCTGCCTTTTATCCTGTGTGGCTCTATCACCACCTTAACCTCGCTCGATTTTCTCGGGTTTGGTCTGCCCATCGGCTCTCCCTCTCTGGGAGAGCTGCTGCTGCAGGGGAAAAATAACCTGCAGGCCCCCTGGCTGGGTTTATCGGGCTTTTTTACGCTGGCGATTCTGCTGTCGCTGCTCATTTTCATTGGCGAAGCCGTGCGCGACGCCTTTGATCCCAGTAAAGGAGTCTGAATGAGCACCCCGCTGCTTGCTGTTAACCATCTCTCCGTCGCCTTTCGTCAGGGCAAACAGCTGTATCAGGTGGTGGACGATGTCTCGCTGCGTATAGAGGCAGGAGAAACCCTGGCCCTGGTAGGCGAATCCGGTTCCGGAAAAAGCGTTACCGCCCTGTCGATCATGCGGCTACTGCACGCGTCCGCCGTCGCCTATCCTCAGGGCGAAATTCTGCTGGCAGGCGAAGACCTGCTCAAGGCATCGGCGCAGCGACTCCGCGGCCTGCGGGGTAATCAGATGGCGATGATTTTTCAGGAACCCATGGTGTCACTCAACCCTTTGCACAGTATTGAAAAGCAGCTATATGAAGTGCTTTCTCTACATCGCGGCATGCGACGCGAGCCCGCGCGAGCGGAAATCCTGCGCTGTCTCGATCGCGTGGGTATTCGCCAGCCGGCCTCTCGCCTGAACGCTTTTCCACATCAGCTCTCCGGGGGCGAGCGCCAGCGTGTGATGATCGCGATGGCCCTGCTGACCCAGCCGAGGCTGCTGATTGCCGATGAACCGACCACCGCGCTTGATGTCACCGTTCAGGCGCAGATCCTTGGCCTGCTGCGCGAACTGCAACAGGAACTGAATATGGGCATGCTGTTTATTACCCATAACCTGAAGATTGTTCGCCAACTGGCAGACAGCGTCAGCGTGATGCGCTCTGGTCGGGTGGTTGAGCATAACGCCGGCCAGCGCCTGCTAACACAGCCTCAGCACGCCTACACGAAACAGCTGCTGGCAGCCGATCCGGAAGGTCGTGCCGTGCCGCTCCCTGCGGATACGCCGGTTATTCTTAAGGTGGACAACCTGCGCGTCAGTTTTCCCCTGCGTCAGGGCCTGTTTAAACGTAAAACAGGCGAAAAAATTGCAGTAGAGAATCTTAGCTTTAGCCTGAAACGAGGCGAAAGTCTGGGGTTGGTAGGCGAGTCAGGCTCAGGTAAAAGCACCACCGGTATGGCGTTGTTGCGTCTTATTGCCGCTCAGGGGGAGGTCTGGTTTGACAATCAGCCGCTGCATCAGCTGTCGAGAAAAGCGCTGTTGCCGCTGCGTCGCCGCATTCAGGTCGTTTTTCAGGATCCTAATTCTGCGCTGAACCCCCGAATGACGGTTCAGCAGATCGTTGCCGAAGGTCTGGCCGTGCATTATCCACACCTGAGTGCCGCACAACAGGACGAACGGGTTAAAGCGGTCATGACCGAGGTCGGGCTGGACGCGGAAAGCCGCCATCGCTATCCAGCTGCGTTTTCCGGCGGTCAGCGTCAGCGAATCGCTATTGCGCGCGCCCTGATTCTTGAACCGGAGCTGCTGATACTGGATGAGCCAACCTCCTCACTCGACCGCTCCGTACAAAAACAGATTCTGACGCTGCTACGGGGATTACAGCAGCAGCGTCAGCTGAGTTATCTGTTTATCAGTCACGATTTGGAAGTGGTGCGATCGCTCTGCCATCAGCTCATCGTACTGCGTCAGGGCGAGGTCGTTGAACAAGGCGACTGTGAGACACTCTTTGCCACACCTGCACAGGCTTATACCCGCGAGCTGCTCGGCTCCGTTTCGCTCAGTGACCGATGAAGGTTTCCGCAATCGCCACGCCTTGATTTTTCAGGCAGCAGTTCGTGGCGCTCTCATCACAACGGCGGATAAAAAGGCAGGGCTGCCCTTCGCACTCAGCGATTTTGCCGTCAACCTGAATGGCGGCCAGCATGTCTTTCAGTTCCCGCAGAATCTCCCATGCCGGAACACCATCATGGCTTATCAGCCGGAGCGCAATAACGTCATGCTCTTCTGAGCCCGCATCGTCGGTTTCAATCACGGCATGACGATCGCTAATCCAGCGAAACCGCTGCGGCAGGCGATGCACAACCGAAAGTTGCAACATAATGATCCCTATCTCCAGAGAATGAAGCGCAATTCACAACCAATGATGTCAGCCTGCAGAGTGGGTAAAGTCTGCTTAACGCGCCGATCCGCAATCGCCCGGTAGAGCAAATTTGCGAGTTAAATCTCACTTTGGGCTATATGTACCGCGTTTAATGATAACTAACAATCATTTTAGTCCCAATACGATTACTTTATTTGCTATTTTTTTTCACAAATAAGAAACATTTTTGACTAAGCGGAAAAAGAGGATGGCAGACGCCCGCTTAGCGGGCGACGGTACGCGGACGTGAGGCGTAGAGAAATAACGAAACGGAGATTGTCGCGCACAGTGCAATGGTTCCCACCATGGGCCAGGCACTGTTGAAGCTGAACAGGGAGAGCAGCGCCCCCGCCAGCGCACCCACGCCAAAACGCAAGGTGCCCGCCAGAGAAGAGGCCGTACCGGCCATATGCGGAAACTCATCAAGGATAACCGCCATAGCATTTGACGACACCATCGACACGCAGCCGATGAACATTGCAATGCCTAATACCAGCGGCAGGAACCCCAGATCGAAAGCGCTGACGATCAACAGCCAGATGCCCATAGCAAACTGCACCAACAATCCGAAGCGAAACAGGACCACGGGGCCAAAACGGCGCACTGCCCGGCTGTTAATCAGCGTCATGATGAACAAAAACACAATATTCAGACCGAAGTAGTAGCCAAAACTCTGCGGTGAAATGTGATTCAGTTCGATGTAAACAAAGGGGCCAGCGTTGAGAAAGGTAAACAGCCCCGCAAACGAGAATCCGCTCGATAACATATAGCTGAACGCGCGCTTGTGGCGAAACAGGATAACGAAGTTACCCAGCGTGGTGCGCAGGTGAAAGCGCTGTCGCTGCTCAGGTTTAAGGGTTTCGCGAATCTGGGTTGCCACCAGCACAGTGGTGATAACCGCCGCTATCGACAGCGTCCAGAAAATGGCGTGCCAGCTCCAGACTAACAGCAGCCAGCCGCCGATGATGGGCGCCAGCAGCGGTGCAATGGTGGTAATCAACATGACGAACGACATCATGCGCGAGAAGTCTTCTTTCGAGTAACTGTCACGCATCAACGCATTGATCACGACGCTGGCCGCCGCTGCCGCCAGACCGTGTAAAAAACGCATCGCAATCAGTTGTTCAATCGACTGCGAAAGTGCGCAGGCTGCCGCTGCGCAGGCAAATATCAGGGTGCCGAGCGTAATCACCGGCTTGCGGCCATAGCTGTCGGCGAGCGGACCGTAAATCAACTGACCGATGGCAAAACCCAGGATATAAAGATTGAGCGTCATCTGAACGCTACCGGCGGACACGGCAAACTGGCGCGCAATTTGTGGCATTGCAGGCAGATACATATCTATCGACAGCGGCATCAACATCGCTAACAGGCCGAGGATGACGACCAGCCCCATTGGCGAATTCTTTTCCTTACGCACCAGGTTTCTCGCTATTTTTGTTTAAGTTCATCCGGTAAGCCAATGCTGGCTATCTCTTCTTCCGTTAACGGGCGGTATTCACCCGGTTCCAGCGCCTCGTCCAGCACAATCTCACCAATGCGCTCGCGGTGCAGGCCAACGACCCGGTTACCCACGGCTGCAAACATGCGTTTGACCTGGTGATAGCGGCCTTCGCTCAAGGTCAGCAGCACTTCCGTGGGGGTGATGACCTCAAGCTGAGCGGGTTTAGTCAGGCTTTTTTCATTATGCAGCTGCACCCCGGCGCTGAACTGTGCGGCCGTGTCATCGCTCACCGGCGCTTCCAGCGTTACCCGATAAGTTTTCTCACAATGGTGGCGCGGTGAGGTAATGCGATGTGACCACTGACCGTCGTCCGTCAGCAGGACTAAACCGGTGGTATCAATATCCAGCCGGCCTGCGGCATGCAGCTTAAACGCCATCGGTTCTTCAATGAAATAGACGATGGTGGGATGATCGGGATCGTCCGTTGAGCAGACATAGCCCTGAGGTTTGTTCAGCATAAAGTAGCGCGGCCCGGTCTGCATCTGCAATACATTGCCGTCATACTCAACCTCATGATCGGGCTGGAGTTTGAAAGCGGTGTCGCGCACCACATCACCGTTAACGGTAACACGTTGACCACGGATTTCACGTGCGGCGATGGCACGGCTGATTTCCAGTTGCTGAGAGATGAATTTGTCGAGTCGCATGAATTCGTTTTGCCTGTTACTGCGGAGGGAAACTAAAACGGCATTTTTAACCGTTGAAAAAGTAGGGGAAGTATAGCCTGATCTGCGCCTCGCTGACAGCGCGTTTATTGTGGATTCGTGGCATAATTGCGGCAGGTTTTACAAAAGTGAACAGCATGTCTTTTACCTTACGCCCTTATCAACAGGAAGCGGTCGATGCCACCCTCGCCCACTTCCGTCGTCATCCTGAACCTGCCGTGATCGTTCTGCCCACCGGGGCCGGAAAAAGCCTGGTGATCGCCGAGCTGGCGCGCCTGGCTCGAGGTCGGGTGCTGGTGCTGGCGCACGTCAAAGAGCTGGTGGCGCAAAATCACAGCAAGTATCAGGCTTACGGACTTGAGGCTGACATCTTTGCGGCAGGATTGCAGCGCAAAGAAAGCCAGCGGAAAGTCGTGTTCGGTAGCGTCCAGTCTGTTGCACGTAATCTCAGCCTGTTTGACCGCGCCTTTTCGCTGGTGATTGTTGATGAGTGCCACCGCATTGGTGATGACAAAGCGAGCCAGTATCAGCAAATTTTCAATCACCTGCGCCAGCATAATCCTCAGTTGCGTCTGCTCGGCCTGACCGCAACACCGTTTCGCCTTGGCAAAGGCTGGATCTACCGTTTTCATTATCACGGTATGGTTCGGGGCGACGAGCAGGCCCTGTTTCGCGACTGCATCTATGAACTGCCCCTGCGCTATATGATCAAGCATCAGTTTCTGGTGCCGCCAGAACGGCTGGATATGCCGGTGGTTCAGTATGATTTCAGCCGCCTCACCGCTCAGGCAAATGGCCTGTTCAGCGAAGCCGACCTGAATCGGGAACTCAAACAGCAGCAGCGGGTGACGCCTCATATTATCCAGCAGATTGTGGAATTTGCCGAGGATCGCCACGGCGTGATGATTTTTGCCGCCACCGTCGAACACGCGCGCGAAATTTTGGGCCTGCTGCCTGAAAACAGCGCGCTGGTGTCGGCAGAAACTCACGCGAAAGATCGGGATGCGCTAATCGCGGCGTTTAAAGCCCAGCAGCTTAAGTTTCTGGTCAACGTTGCGGTGCTAACCACCGGCTTCGATGCGCCGCATGTGGATCTGATCGCGATCCTGCGCCCTACCGAGTCAGTCAGCCTGTATCAACAGATTGTCGGGCGCGGTCTGCGCCTGTCGCCCGGCAAAAAAGACTGCCTGATTCTGGACTATGCCGGTAATCCTCACGATCTGTTTACGCCTGAAGTGGGCGCACCGAAAGGGAAAAGTGACAATCAGCCCGTGCAGGTATTTTGCCCGGCCTGCGGCTTCGCCAATACCTTCTGGGGCAAGGCCACGAGCGATGGCATGGTGATTGAGCACTTTGGCCGGCGTTGTCAGGGCGTACTGGAAGACGACGACGGCGGGCGCGAGCAGTGTGACTACCGCTTTCGGTTTAAGAACTGCCCGGCGTGCAACGCGGAAAACGACATCGCCGCGCGCCGCTGCCGCGAATGCGACAAGATTCTGGTCGATCCTGACGATATGCTTAAAGCCGCGCTGAAGCTGAAAGATGCGCGCGTTCTGCGCTGCGGCGGCATGACGCTGGAACAGGGCCGCGACGACAAAGGCGAATGGTTGAAAGCCACCTATTTCGATGAAGACGGCACCAGCGTCAGTGAGCGGTTTCGTCTGCAAACGCCCGCACAGCGCAAGGCGTTTGAGCACCTGTTTATGCGCCCGCATCAGCGCGCGCCCGGCGTGCCGCTGGGCTGGCAAACCGCCGCCGATGTGCTGGCCCTGCAGCCTCTTCTGCGCCATCCCGATTTTGTAGTGGCCCGTGCCAAAGGCCAGTTCTGGCAGATTCGCGAAAAGCTGTTTGACTACCAGGGGCGCTTTCGCCGCGCTAACGAACTGCGCTAAGCCTTATTAGCGTTTGCCCCTGTAGGGGATTACCGCTATAATGCCGCCCGCTTTTGCATGTGCATAAGCGGTGTTGAATAACCCTTCTGTTACTGGGTCGCCTGTAGCAGAAATCATAAAGAGACGTATTAATGTTCACTATCAATGCAGTAGAACGTAAAGAGCAGGGTAAGGGTGCGAGCCGCCGCCTGCGCGCAGCAAACCGCTTCCCGGCCATCATTTATGGTGGTTCAGAAGCCGCTGTTGCTATCGACCTCGACCACGACCAGGTGATGAACCTGCAAACCAAGCCAGGCTTCTACGAAGAAGTGCTGACTCTGGTGGTTGACGGTAAAGAAACCAAAGTTAAAGTGCAGGCTGTTCAGCGTCATCCGTTCAAGCCAAAACTGCACCACATCGACTTCGTTCGCGCTTAATCGCCGAATGCGTTGAAAGTAGAAGGGCCGGTTGCGAAAACGGCCCTTTTATTTTGCCTGTTATCCGCCAGAACGCCGGATCGGGCAGATGCTTATTTACTGCTGGTGCGGCGTTGCAGCTGCTCACGCAGGTTAGGCGGTGTTCCTTTGATGGTCAGCGTATCGGTGACCGGATCCCAGAAAATGCGCTCGCCAAGCAACAGGGCATCGAAGTTCAGGGTCAGCCCCCCACCGCTACCGGCAAACTTGGTTAACTGACGTAACGTACTGCGATCTGCCGGGAAATGCTCTTCCAGGTCATAGCCCTGCTCCTGAGTAAAGGCTTCAAACGTCTTTTCACCCAGTGGCGGCAGCTCACCTGATAACGCTTTCAGCGCGATCTCTTCCCCAGCCTGAAGCTGTTCATTACAGTAGCTGTAAACCTGCTGACGATAGTTTTGTCGTTCATTCTTATCCAGATTCGACTCGTCACAATAGTCATCTACCGCCTGTAACAGCCCCCGGTTCTGCGCCTTGGTATCCAGTCCGACTTCCGCCCCCAGAAAATCCATGAAGAAATCAGAAACTTTTCGCCCTACCCGTCCACGCAGGAAGGTGAGGTAGCGCGTCGATTCAGGGCTGGTTTCCCACTCGGTAAGATCGATTCGTGCCACAATATCGGCGTGATTGATATCCAGATAGTGGGTACTGCTGATATCCATCTGTTCGTTGACGCGCATACTCGACTGGCTGTTTAACACCGCCACCAGCAAGTATTCTACCGCCAGATAGCGGTACTGGATAAACAACACCACGCCGCCTTCGGCGAACGGATATTTTGCCAGTTCATCACGCAGGCGTCCGGTAGCAGCCCGGCTAAAAGCGAGAAAATCATCGTTACCCTTGCGGCAGTTGCGCAGTGCATCTGCCAGTTCGCTTTCAGCATTAAACAGCCCGTAAGCTTTACTTTTTGCACTGTATACACGGTGCAGCTCTTCCACCATCGCCTCGACGGTATTGGTGGCCGGCAGTAACGAATCACGAAGCACCAGCTCTAACTGATTTTCATCACGTTTGATTAACTGGTGCAAGGCAATCTGGTCGATATCCAGACTCATGGTAAACTCTCCTAATAGCACAGGCGCGTATTCAAACACCGCCAGCAGCAGCTTTCAACTCCATGCACAACCCGAACACCGCGCTTTCGATAAATTTGCGGAAAAAAGTGCGCTGTTCCGGTACTATATCGCCTTTTGAGACGAGATAAGTTTTCGCTATGCCACAATCATCCCGTTACAGCGACCAACGCGTTGAACAACTCCTCGCGGAAATGGCGCAGGTTTTGCAAAAAGACCAGGCGCCAACCGACCTTTCCCTGATGGTACTGGGGAACATGGTAACCAATCTGATCAACAGCGATGTTGCTCCCGCGCAACGCCGCTCTCTGGCCCGTTCTTTTGCTGATGCCCTGCAGGCGTCGGTAGACGACAGCGCCCATTAATTTGCTAATCTGACGTCAAACTATGGTAACCAACCGACAGCGCTACCGCGAAAAAGTCTCCCAGATGATTAGCTGGGGACACTGGTTTGCCCTGTTCAATATCTTTTTCGCGCTCATTCTGGGTAGCCGCTATCTGTTGGTTGCCGACTGGCCTGCCTCACTGGCTGGGCGCATTTATGCGTACAGCAGCTGGATTGGTCACTTCAGCTTTATTGTATTTGCCGTTTATCTGCTGATTATCTTCCCGCTGACGTTTGTCGTGATGTCGCAACGTCTGATGCGGGTGATTTCGACGGTGGTCGCCACCGCCGGTTTGACACTGCTGATGGTCGACAGCGCCGTCTTTAACCGTTTCCATTTACACCTTAATCCGGTGGTGTGGGAACTGGTGATTAACCCCGATCAAAGTGAGATGGCGCGCGACTGGCAGCTGATGTTTATCGGCGTGCCGCTCATTTTTCTGGTGGAGATTCTGTTTGCCACCTGGAGCTGGCAGAAGCTGCGTAGCCTGAACCGCCGTTCGTTTGGTAAGCCGCTGGCCGCCCTTTTTATCAGCGCCTTTTTTGCCAGTCATTTGATGTATATCTGGGCGGACGCTAATTTTTATCGCCCGATCACGATGCAACGTGCGAATCTGCCCCTTTCTTATCCGATGACCGCCCGTCGCTTTCTTGAGCGTCACGGCTTGCTGGATGCGCAGGAATATCAGCGCCGTCTGGTGCAGCAAGGCGATCCTGAGGCTGCGGCAGTGCAGTATCCGCTCAGCGATATCACCTTTGCGGACAAAGGCTCACGCGATAACCTGTTGGTCATTACGGTGGATGGTCTGAACAGTGCCAGTGCCGATAACGCCCTGCCGGCGTTGAACCAGTTTGCCAGCCAGAACGTGCGTTTTACCCAGCATTTCAGCGCCGGGGACAACGCAGAAAAAGGCCTGTTTGGCCTGTTCTACGGCATCTCCCCGAGTTATATGAACGGTGTTCTGGCACAGCGGACGCCGTCTGCCCTGCTTACTGCACTGAGCACCCAGGGCTATCAGTTTGGCCTGTTCTCGTCAGAGGGTTTTAGTCAGCCGCTGTATCGTCAGGCGCTGCTGTCCGACTACTCTCTGCCCCCCAGCGAGGAGCAGCCCAATGCCAGCACCGTTTCACAATGGCAAAGCTGGCTGAGTGCCCAAAAAGGCGATGGTACGCCCTGGTTCTCCTGGGTGGCGCTGAACGGCCCAAGGGTGAGCGGTGATAACGACAAAGCACGTCAGCGAAGCTATATGCGGCAGGCTCCTGCCCTCAATGAACAGATTCAGGCCATCCTTACCACACTGCAACAACGTGACTTACTGAAAAACACCGTGGTGGTCATTACCGCTCAGCATGGTGTGGCGCTGGATGGCAATCCGGACAACGAAGGCAATCGCCAGACCTTGCAGGTGCCACTGGTTATTCACTGGCCGGACACGCCCGCGCAGGCGGTGACTCGGCTTTCCGATCATCAGGACGTGATGGTGACCCTGATGCAGCGCCTGCTGCATGTGCGCACCAATCCGGTCAACTATACTCAAGGTGAAGATCTGTTTGCTGCTCAGCGTCGTCATGACTGGGTCACCAGTAGCGAAGATAATAAGCTGGTCATTACCACGCCTAAAATCACGCTGGTGCTGAACAATAACGGCAGCTACCGTGCTTACGACGCCAGTGGAAATGTGCTGAAAGATCACAAACCGGAACTCGCGCTCTTGTTGCAGGTGCTCACAGAAGAGAAACGTTTTATCGCTAACTGATTAATAATGAGGCAGTTAGTTGCCTGATCGCTTGCATTCGTGCAGAGAATCAGTAGACTAGCTTTCCAAAGTTCGGCACGTAGCGCAGCCTGGTAGCGCACTGTCATGGGGTGTCAGGGGTCGGAGGTTCAAATCCTCTCGTGCCGACCAAATTATCCCTTAAAAAACCAACCTTTACGGTTGGTTTTTTATTGCCTGCGATTGGTGAGGGTAAAACAATGGTAAAACCAGCCATCATTTTGCTGTGATCAGATATCAGAAGCGCGTGGCATGAGACAACGCCGCTTCGCACATCATCGTCCAGTACATTTCTGCCCTCGTGCCCCAAAAACGTCCCACGCCCGCACCCAGCAAAAGCGCAGGCTCTAGCGTCAAGATGCCAAACGGCGTCAACGTCTTTGCCGCAAACGGACCGCGCTTTGTCATTGAAAACAGCGTCATGACAAATTCCCTGCGATATCTACAGGACCATCGGTTTACTGCTACGTATCTTGTTATCGTAACCTCAGGATGCCGAAGAGGATCTCAAACGCGAGATCACGTTTGATGATGAGCCTGGCCGTCAACAGGCGACGCCAAAGCCAGCAGTGCAAAGCTGGCAAGCCAGTGGCCGCCGCTGTAATGGCTGCCCACCACGTGAGGGAGACTGGCTGTCAGATGCCGCTCGGCTGCGGCCTGAAGCAACGAGACAGCGGGATGAGCGTTTGGCAATGCAACAGCAAGATGCCTAAAGCACCAGGCTCTGCTGAGATTCAATCCGTCAAGATGTGTGATGGTGGGATCGGTACGATCGCTGACCTCTGCAGGCTGCATCAGCGCGGTCTTACTGGCGATATCAGGTAGAAATGCATCGAACCAGTTGGCGAAGTTAACGGTGACTTTACTCATTAACATGGCTTCCGTTAATGCACCAGAAAGGTATTCGTCCCCACCGGGTTCATAATGTGCTGGATAATCAGTGTCCTCGCGGTAAAAACGTTCTGCGACATTAACGATGACGTTTTCCAGCAAGCTGTCCTCTAAAGTGCGTGCGTAATCCAGTGCTAACATCAGCGCGAAGGCAGAATTGGTATGGGTCCCGACCCGAATAGCGTAGGTCAGCTTACTGAAGTAGTCGATAAAGCGACTGCGAATGTCCTGCGTCAGTGGCTCAAGCCTCTGATACCACTGCGCAGCCTGCGGCAAGGCAGATTTTTTCAGCTCCCCGGATAAGCCAAGCAACCATGCATAACCGTAAGGACGTTCGAACGCCGTGCGAAACGGTACGGTAAAATAAGCACGTTCCTGCGCGATATTTTCTTCAGTAAAATGCGCATGAAAAACAGCAATGATTTCATCACGGCATGACAACGTGGGATAAAGGCTCAGGGCACGGAGCAACAGCCAGTAACCGTGTACCGCAGAGTGCCAGTCGTAGCAGCCATAGAAAACCGGATGCAGTACACGTGGCGACAAGGCATCACTGTCATCAAGCATTAAGTGTACAAGATGACTGGGATATTCCTGGCGCAAATAGGTTAATGGCATCCGGGCAAATGCATCAGTCCAGGATGGCGTTAATTTCATCATCATTCCTTACACGAGAAAGCGTTAACCGTCTCAAGATTCCCCTTACCGCCAGTCAGTGACGGCAGGTTCATTTTTGGCTTAAAACACATGATTGCTGCGGGCTCTGGCGCGTCCGCAGCGCGCGCAAACGCTGGCATCGACATTTGAACAGCGGTCAGCCCACCCATAGCGTCCGTCAAAGCGACAAGCGCCACAGACCGGTTTCGTCGGATGATGACCTCATCGCTGGCGCGTACCGCCAACGATCAGGTTATCCACTTTAAGCGTGGGTTGCCCTACGCCCACTGGAACATTTTGTCCCGATTTCCCGCAGGTGGCGACGCCACGATCCAGGGCCAGATCGTTGCCAACCATGCTGATCTGCTGCAGCGTTTCCGGTCCCTTTCCGGTCAGCGTGGCGCCTTTAACCGGTGTTGTAATTTTGCCGTCTTCGATCAGGTAGGCCAGCGCGCTTTGAAAGCTGTATTGGCCACTGACGATATCCACCTGTCCGCTGCCCAGGTTGGCCAGATATAATCCACGTTTAACAGACGCAATGATCTCCTCAGGTTCATACTGGCCATTACGCATAAAGGTGTTTGTCATGCGCGGCATAGGAAGATACGCGTAGGACTGACGTCGGCCATTGCCAGTGGGGGGAAGTTTCATCAGACGGGCACTCAGGCTGTCATGCATATAACCTTGCAGAATACCGTCTTCAATCAATGAGGTGCACTGCGTCGGGTGCCCCTCATCATCTGTATTGAGCGAACCCCGGCGCCCCTGTAGCGTGCCGTCATCGACGATATTCACCCCAGGTGGTGCAACTCTCTCTCCGATGCGCCCTGCGTAAACTGAGGTACCCAGCCGGTTATAGTCACCTTCAAAGCCATGCCCCATCGCTTCATGCAACAACATGCCGGGCCATCCGGCGGCAATGACAACAGGCATTCCGCCGGACGGGGCCGCAACCGCCTCTAAATTTATCAGTGCTGAATCCACCATCGTGCGTAAAGTCTGTTGCAGCACCTGATCGTTGAACATGTTGAAATCGCCGCGCCCACCTATGCCGGTCGTGGCCGACTCACGGACGCCCCGCTGCTCGACGATGACGCTGACCTGCAACAGCAGCATCGGACGAATATCTGCAGCCTGATAAAAATCATGGCGCAGAACATAGTTAACCGAATGGGACAATCGAAGGCTGGCCGTGACCTGAATCACCCGTGGGTCAAGCGCACGAGTCATTTGGTTGATTTTTTCCAGCAGACTGATTTTCTCTGCCGCCTCCCATGCCACTAAGGGATCGCGGGAGCCGATATGCGTTGACTCGGGCCGGGCTTTAACAGGTTCAGGCAGGGCGAGACAGCAATGCTTAGCGATGGTCCGTACCGATCGCGCGGCTTCGCGCAAATGTTTGAGATCAAGATGCTGAGAATAAGCGAAGGCGGTCTGATCGTACTCTACCGCACGCAGGCCGAACCCCTGATCGACATCAAACGATCCAAAGTTCACCACGCCATTTTCCATTGCCCAACTTTCATGGCGAAGACTCTGCACATATAAATCGGCGTAATCGACCCGATGGACGAGAATCCGTCCCATGATGTCCTGTAGCAGGGCATCGTTCAGGCCGTAGGGTTCCAGCAATTGCTGTTTGGCCTGTACCAGGCGAGTGGTTGTGCCTGTTTGACTCATAGTAAAACTCCTTTGGCTCAGCGTCCTGCCACCTGAAGGTTATCAATTAATACAGACCCGGAAGTCAGTGCGCCCTGGGTTATCACGTCAGTCCCGATAGCCACAATGTTGCGGAACATTTCGGCCAGGTTACCCGCCACCGTAACGCCATCAACGGCGTACCGTATTTGCCCGCCTTCAGCCCAAAAACCCCGCAGGCTTCGCGAGTAATCACCGTTAATCAACCGTGGCCCGCCGCCGCTGAAACTGGTCACGATCAGCCCGGTATGAAGTTTTTTTACCATCGCGTCGAAATCATCGCCCTTCTGCGTCAGGCTGCTGGTCAGAGACAGGTTTCCCGGCCCCCAGCCATTCCCGGTCGGAGCCATATCAAGATGGCGCGCGGCATAAGCCGAGAGGAAAAAACCCGCCAGAATCCCCTGATTAACGATCTTGCGGGTTGTGCCGCCGATACCGTCGCCGTCGAATGACCGGCTGGCGAGCCCCTGCGGCGCGAAGGGATCTTCAGTGACGCTGACGTGGTCGCTGAAAACCGTCTCGCCCAGTCTGTCAGCGAGGAAGCTGTTACGGTGATACAGCACGCTACCGCTGGTCGCCTGAACCAGATGGTCAAGCAAAGACAGCGCACATTTAGCGTCAAACAAGACCGGACAGCGCTGGCTGCCCTGAAGCGGGGCAGTATCCAGCGCCGCTATCGCGCCATTTCCAGCCCGGCGTCCGATCTCTTCCGGTGCCATGAGTGACTGGGCGTGGCGGGCAACCGAGAAATGGAAATCCAGCAGGCTGCGATTCTGCTTACGGGCCAGCGCGCGGGCTGCCATCAGGTGATTGCTCTGGCGTTCGCTGCAGCTAAATCCATGACTGTTCATGATGAAGCAGTCCGAGTGCCCGGTGTGCACGGTAACACCGTCGCTAATGACGTCGTCACCCGCTGAAACAATCCCGGCCTCTATGCGCTGTGCCAGTGCTGTCGCATCGACTTCGTCGAGGTTCCAGGGATGCCAGAGGTCCAGTTCGTCCGATGCACGGCAAAGAAAGCGTGCCTCCGCCAGTCCGGCGAAACGATCTTCGCCGGTGTAACCTGCAATACGGCATGCGGCCTGCACCGTTTCACGCAGGCTTGCAGACGAATAGTTCGTTGAGCTGGTCGTTCCCTGATGATGACCTCGGTAAACGGTGAGAAACAGGCTGGATTGACTGGCGCGGGTGCGCGTTTTTAACCGGCCCTGACGCATTTCAAGTAGCAGTCCTGTGCTTTCGTTAAACATCACCTGCGCATCGGAAGCCCCTTCCTGCAAGGCCATCCTGATAACGCTATCAGCCAGGTCCGACAGCTGAACCCGGCTGTGCGCCAACGTATTTGCCATAGCGGCCCCCTGTTTATGCATCATTATTAAAGGTCCGGTGCCGCGGCAAGCAGGCGATTCAAAACCGTCTGCGATGCTGTGCTTATTGGCAGCGCAAGCTGCAACAGGTTTTGATGAAGCGCGTTTTCTTTACTAATAAATTCACCATTTAGCGACTTCCATTCTTCTCTGAGCTGGGCGATCTCCCCCTGAGTGAGCTTGCCCGTCGGCGTTTGACGCTCTTTCGCCATAAACCATCCCATTCGCTTCTCTGGTGTGGCGCGATCGTCGTCGCTCCAGCCTGAGTGGATTTGCATAATGTGGAAATGCGCCCAGTTCATATTTTTCGTGATGATGTCCCACCGTTCACCGTCGGTCGTAACAGGAAACGGTGAAAGATGTTGGATCAGCATGGCGACTATCTTTTCCAGCTGTCGGTCTGACGTTTGGAAGCCAGACAACAGGGAAGATGCCAGATTGCCAATATCGGCCCAGGCCTGCGGCGTCGTTTCGCGTCCAGCAAACCGGTCGGCGCACAGTGTTTGCCACTGCGCCAGTAGCGTTATTAGCTCGGGCGCACGCAGATGATTATCCCAGGGGAAGAACCCATCGCTCAGCCACCACTGCATAAACGCTGGCGGCACCAGTCGGTAATCTTTACCTGCCCGTAACGCCCCAAACAGGCCTTCCACCTGTTCCACCGTGAGATATTCACAACGGTCAAGCAGGCAGCCCAGTGCAGGGGAAAGCCCGGTGATACGTTCAAATGCATTACTGTCGGGTTGATGGACCATCGCCGCCGCAAGGGTGCCTTTACCCTCGATCCAGTAGCGACTCTGGCCCGTGGTAATCTCTCGCTCGCGGGCATGTCGCAGCACACGTGCCGCAATAAAAGCGAGCAGTTCGTCATCCCCATAGAAACTGCCCCATTCCAGACTTTCGTCCTGCTGTACGTGCACTGTGGGTACCGAGATGTTGACCTGATGGTTGGCAAGCCATTCGTTGAGCTGAGCCAGAGACTGAGCGCCCACTAACCGAACCGGGTCCTGAGCCGGGTTAAACAGCAATAAGGTGGGAATGCCCCGTACGCTAAAGCGCTGCATGATGGAAGGATATTTTTCGACATCAAGTTTGGCGACCAGTAAATGTCCCGCCGTGTTGCGGGCCAGCTTATCGATAATCGGCGACATCGCTCGGCAAGGCGCGCACCAGGGGGCCCAGAGATCGACGAGAACCGGTAACTGAGCATCGGCCAGAAAGACATCAAGCTCAAGATCGGTTAATTCAATGGATTTATGCGTCATAGTGTTTCCTTTGCAAGCGTTAACGCTCATTAACGGGCCGTGAGCGTGAGAATATGAGGGTGGAAGTGTTCAAGCTCTTTACGGTGTGCCACGCTGATAAGCGTACAGTTGGGCAACTGGTCGATAAGCGCCTGATAAAGTCGGTTTTCTGTCTGCGGATCGAGTGCGCTGGTCGCTTCATCAAGAAACAGCATTTCGGGTTTGTGCAACAGCACCCGGGCCATCGCCAGCCGTTGCTGTTCGCCGCCGGAGAGCACCTGCTGCCAGCGGTCAAATTGTGTTAACGAAGCGGCGTGAGCCTCCAGGCAGCAGTCAATTAACGCCTGTTGGCACTGCTGATCGGTAAAAACGTCAGGTTCAAGCGGATAGGTCAGCGCACTTTTTAACGTGCCTACCGGGATATAGCTTTTCTGGGGTAAAAAAAGCGTACGAACAGACTCGGGGGCAATAATAGTGCCTTCGCCATAAGGCCAGAGCCCGGCACAGGCGCGCAATAGCGTGCTCTTACCACAGCCCGAACGGCCGCGAATCACCCAGCGCTCGCCCGCCTGTACCTGCCAGTGCGGCAGATGGGACAGTAACGAACCATCTGGCTGCCGAAGCGTCAGGTTCTCGCACTGCAGGCGCGTCCCCTGGTGCTTCAGTAAAATCCCTGAGGGCTTATCGCGCGCTTTATTTAACGCCCAGAGCAGATCACGAAGTCGGTTGGACAGCGCCATCCAGTTGGTAAATGACTGATAAGCCTGTGGGAAAAAAGAAAGCGTGCTAAGCAAGGTTCCGTAGGCCATCGTGATCTGCGTCAGGCCGCCCATCGTTATTTTTCCCGACAGTAGCAACGGGAGTGCCAGCAGCGTGGGTAAGGGCGAAAATACCTGCGAAAAAAAGCTCTGGAAAAAGTTGAGTCTGAACGTCTTACGCATCATCAGCAGGGTATTGGCGCGCACCCGTTCAAAGCGCGAAAATAGCCGCCGCCGTTCACGCTCTCCACCTTCAAAAAAAGCAATTTGCTCGGCGTTTTCCCGAACCTGCATGCCAAGGAAACGAAAGTCAGCTTCCACCGTTTGTTTATTCATATTCACGCCGATCAGGACTTTACCCAGCCAGTGCGCCAGCGCGAGATGGGCAACAGAATACAAATAGACGACAATCACCATGTAACCGGGAATAGATAATGTCGTGCTGCCCAGGCTAATGGATAACGCGCCTGATAATCCCCACAGCACAATGGTGAAAGTGACCATGTTGACCAGCACATTAATAATGTTGGTCGATAAATTGATTGTGACGTCGGTAAAAAGATTGATATCTTCCGCAACGCGTTGATCGCTGTTGCTGATAACGTTGTCCCGTTCTAACTGATAATAAGCAGGATGTTCTGTCCAGCGTTCCACAAAGCGAGCGGTCATCCATGTCCGCCATCGCAACGTGAGATAGTTTATCGCCAGTACGCTTATCAAAGGCAATACCGTGGTTAACGCGCCGATAATCAGGCTTTCAATCATGACATTGCTGATTACCGGCCAGTTGAGTGCGACCAGTGCATCGGTTAATTTTCCGTGTAGCCTGTTCAATGCGACAAAGGCATAGGTCGTGGTAAAATTAATTGTCAGGATGACAGCCAGTAATAATATAGCGAGCCATTTCTCTGATGATATCCAGAAAGGATAGATTAATTGCCACGTACCCGGACGGTTATCATCCGATGGGATTTTATTTACCACGTTAGTATACTCTGGTGATTTACATGTATCAGAACGAATAAGTCAGCGTCAGACGTGCTGTCCTGTCAGGTTTCACACTGATAAACTGAGGGGTTGAGGTGTAATAATAGAGCGTGCGATTAAATATATTATTCACGCCCAGCGTCACCGTATATTTAGGCTGATGATAGAAAACGGAGGCATCCGTTTGGGCCCAACCGCCCTCTTTAAAATAGTTGTTTCTGTAACCGTTCCAGGTACTGCTGGCTGCCTGTACCCCGACACCCGCACCCAGTCCCTGTAATTTCCCTTGCTGTATTTCATAGGTGGTCCAGAGGCTCGCGGTATGTTTTGGCTGACCCACAACTTTGCTTTGGTAACCGATAAGTGCCGCGTTGTCGGGATCTTTTGACTGAGAGAAAGTATAACTGGTGGTGATATTCCAGCCCGGCAATATCTGACCATTTAAATCGAAATCGAAACCTTTGGTTTCCCTTCCCTGTGTCCCGACTGGTTGACCGGCAAAATTCGTAATGATGAGATTTTTTTGAATAATGTCAAAGGCTGACGTCGTAATCGTCAGGTTATCGTCGAGCAGACTGAATTTAAAGCCGGCCTCCTTCGATTTTCCTGTGGAAGGTGCAAATGCACTTCCGGTCCGGGGGTCCAGCAATCCACTTGTCTGAAAACTGTTGAGTAAATTAGCATAGACGGTGACCTCAGGCGTAATGTCATAACTCACACCGTAGCTGGGCACCCATTTCGTTTCATCTGAAAAGGTAATTAAAGTGCGCGTCGGTGAAACATAGGCTGTCGATTTTGACGTCCATTGCGCTCGCTTGGCGGACAATTGCAGATGCAGCTTTTTCCAGAAATCAATCTGGTCCTGAAGAATAATTCCCTTTTGTTGTTCGAGCGTATTATAGTTTTTAGCGGTTGGATCGGGTATTGGCGGAAAAGAAAGGCTGTCAGGATTGTTATAATTTCCCGTCGTGAAGATTCGCCCTTGAGCCAGTTCCCAGTCGGTGGTCTCTGTATGTTGGTAATCATAACCCACCAGAACATTATGGGTTAACGGCCCGGTATCGAATTTGCCCCGGATATCGTTCTGCAGGCTTAAGGACGTGGTGTCCTGTCTGATACCCAGCTCGTGGCTCAGTAAATTGCCATTGCGCGCGGCATTGTAAACTTCATGAACGCGGAAATTATTCACGCTGTCCACATAAGTGGCTTTACTGTTAAACGACCAGTTATCTGACAGATCCTGCTTCAGTTCATAATAGGTAGTTTTAGAATCAAGAGCGAAGTGGTCATCTTTATCACCCAGTCGGTATTCAGGCAGTTTTAAAATATGGCCGTTACTATAAAGAGTTGCTGCAGGGCCTGATTTTCGGGTATTGGTAAATTCGGCGCCCACTTTTATATGTGTTTTTTCCCCTTCCCATGCGAGAACCGGTGCAAGGTAGTCGGCACGATTACCATTAAAATCCGGGAAGCTGTTATCGGAGTGCATGGTGGATGCATTAAGGCGGTAGCGGAACGTTTTATCGTCGTTTAATGGTCCGCCGAGATCGATTGCGGTTTTGACTTCACCGTATTTGGCCACCTCGACTTTTATTGTATGCAGTGGGTAAGCCGTCGGCGCTTTACGGACAACGTTAACCGAACCCGCAGGTGAGCTGTTTCCTGCTAATACCGCCTGTGGTCCTTTTAATACCTCAATACGCTCAACACCATCAATACTGGAGTAACCTAAAGGGCTGCCGTTTACCGCGTTGCTGGGATTGGATACGCCGTCTGTGGAACCTGAGGTGATGGCAAAACCACGGATGCTAACGCCATTTTGTCCGCGATTACCGGTACTAAGATTGACCCCTCCTACGTTACGCAGCGCATCTTCCACAGAGGTGGCCTGCTGATCGTCCAGCACTTTGCGGCTGATGACCTGAACGGACTGTGCCGTATCCTGCAGGGATAAATTGGTGCGCGTCGCAGAACTCGACATTGATGGATTATATACCGTTTCATCTTCGCTGCGTTCTGCCTCACCGTTAACGGTAATCGTTGGCAGAGTCTGACCGCTGTCCTGCGCAGCTTGCAAATCTGAGGCGGGTTTAACCGGCGAGGTGGGATTCATCGCATAGATAGTCAGCGTACCATTAGGCGTGGTAGTGACGGAAAGTGGCGTTCCCTGCAACTGTTGCAAAATAGCCTGCTTCAGCGTGAAGTGACCTTTAATCTGTTTAGCCTGGTAAGGCGCCACCAGTTTAGGATCGAACGAGATGGTTTGATGACTTTGACGGGCTATCGCTAATAAACCTTGCTCCAGAGACCCCGAAGGCACGGAATAATTGATTGCCGCAGGCGCTGCAGCATAACCTTCCTGCAACGCAAGTAGCGGAAAGGCAGTAATGGCCAGGGCAATATTTACCGCCAACGCCAGACGGCCTTGGGTAAAATACGTTTTCTTTGCATGATGCGGTGCTTCGTTCATTGCTACAGCTCCAGCAGAAAAGGTAAAGGGACTACGTCATATTGTTATGAGTCGATTATTCTTCTCAGTAGGTATGTGCAATGAGATTTAAAAAGTGACACCTCATTAGGGTGTTTGTGTGAAAAAAATCACTTAACTTGAAAACATTAATAATATTAACTATTTAAATTCAAAATTAATTTATAAGTTATTCATCACTGTGTAACCCAACGCCGAGTGAACGGCGACGCATTAGCGCACCATTCTGGTGCTTAATTGGATGTGAGCTTTTACTGGGCGCTCTCTGGTGAATCAACACTCGCATCAATGACGCTTCACGTCAGGAAGATGAAACGCGTTAATAAAAAAAATCATACTCTTATCTTTCGTTCTGTCTTGTCTCCGCCGTCAGCGACAGATGAACGCAGCACCTTTGCGGTGCAGCCTACTGAGGCTGGCCTTCAAGCGTCAAAAAGATGGCACAAGAGAAGTGAGTGGCAGAGCGTAACGATGCATTTATAACAAGCTGAATAGTAATAAATAAAAAAAATAAACTTAAAAAAGAAAAGTCCGGAAACACATTGGCCTTTCTTTTGCTTGGTAGGCAAAGGTTTTTCCCACAATAAGCTGCACCTTAGCGCAAGGTAGAAAGTGGGTTCCATTTCTCGGTCTTTATTGAGGCGCTGAGAAAGGTGTTAGTTTTCAGATGGGGGACATTATGCCTGCCGACATGACCGATCGTTCAGATATATTAACGCTTATTTTTCGCAGCGATTATCGCTGGCTGACGGATAAATTACGGCGTCGAATTAGCTACGGCACCATGGCAGAAGATATCGCTTCTGAAGCGTTTTTACGTCTGGCCGCGATTCCGGAACTGCCCCACATTCGCGAGCCGAGGGCCATGCTGACGACACTGGCCCAGCGCGTGTTATATGAAAACTGGCGACGCCGCGACCTTGAACAGGCTTATCTCAAAGCTCTGGCAGATAGCCCGCAGCATTGTCACCCCTCGCCCGAAGAACTGGAGATGGTGATGGAGTCTTTACTGGCTATCGATCGCGCTCTGGATGGCCTGTCCGTAAATGCGAGAAAGGCCTTTTTGCTCAACCAACTGGATGGCATGACCTATGCTGAAATCGCTAAAGAGCTTGGCGTATCAGCCAGTATGGTGCGTAAATATGTGGCTAAAGCACTGACGAATTGTTATCTGGTGGCTCAGGGTCAATCTGACCCGATGGCGGGACATCACAAATGAAACTTACCCAGCGTTCCGACGACGTCGCGCAGGAAGCAATTGAGTGGATGGTGCTGTTACGCTCGGGCGATGCCACAGAAGATGACTTCCGGCAGTATGAGCGCTGGCGTTATTCCGACGATCGTCACGACGCCGCCTGTGCAAAAATTGAAGCAACGTTGGGTAAGATTCAGACGCTAAACCACAGTATACCCACAGAAAATCTGCGCCAGACGTTGCTTGCGCCGTCAAGCCGCCGTCAGTTCCTGCAAAAAGCCTGTGGCGTTGCCGCGTTAGGTGTGTTCAGTGGGTTGATATTAAACCAGCGATATCCTTTGCCCTACCTGTTATCCGATGCTTATACCGATACCGGACAGCGGCGCAGGATCCAACTTAACGACGGCAGCACGCTGGATATGAATGCCCGCACGGCGTTGAATATTTCGCTGGATGAAACCTTGCGCAAAGTGGAACTGCGCACCGGTGGCATCATTGCCGAAGTGGTCGACGATCAACGCCCGTTCACCATTGCCACCCACGCAGGGCGAATTCTTGCGCAGGAAGCCCGTTTCCATGTTCGGCAGGAATCGAGCGGTATTCATTTGGCCGTCCTGAACGCGGTGGTAAAAGTGACCAATCGAAACGGTGACAGTCGGCAGGTTCAGGCAGGCCACGGCCTGTGGTTCGATCATCAGTCGTTTATTCCGCTGGGCGTCTCGCCCTATGAGGAAACCGCATGGACTCAGGGTCGCCTGGAAGTGAAAGATGCTACGCTGGGTTCCGTGATTAACTCACTGAAAAATTACAGTCCTGCCGTCATTCGCGTCGCCCCGGCCGTCGCTGACCTGCGAGTCAGCGGCAACTTCCCGCTTGATAATATTCCCTACACGCTCGACGCGCTTGCCCAAACAATGCCGATTGCGATCACTCGCACTACGAATTACTGGATCAGGATCGAGCCGGCCGCGTCATAAAAATTTGCGTTTTTTCTTCCCCGGCCGGTGTCATTTTTTCATTCTCGTTGCACATACAGGATAAGTCTTCCAGAAACTGCTGCTGAGAATCATTAAGCAGTAGCGATTTATCGTGAGGTAGTAGTGAAAGCAGAGCGCCTTATTTTCAAAGATCATCTTTCAGTGCCTGGAATACCAACGGCTCCCCTGATTGCTCCGCAAGGCGCGCAGAGTTCCTGTAAAAAAAATCTGCCAAAGCTGGCGGTGAGCGCGGTGGTTATCTTGCACCTGGCACTGATTGCCATGGCTATTACCCACACCACTCAATACCATCCGCTGAATATTATTAATCCCGCGACCCAAACCAGTATTGAAGCAACCATGGTCGAGGCGCCCGCTGAACCCGTACCGGTTCCGGAGGTCGTCAAAGCGCCACCTGTCCTGACCGCCGATAACAGCACGCGCGAAATCGATCAGGATGACGTCAAGCCGGTTGTACCGCCACCTGAGCCAAAAGTCGTGCCGCCTAAGCCCAAACCAAAGCCGGTTGTTCGACACAAAACGTTAACGGAAAAAACGCACCCGGTCGAACCGGTTAAACCTTCACCCGTGCAAAATGCAAAAGTGGCGGAACGAACGGCGATTCCCGCCACGTCTCAAGGGCAAATGCTGAAAAGCGTACCGAATGCTGCCCCCAGGAATGTCGCCACAGTGGGTTGCCAGGTACCGGCTCCGGACTATCCACGTAGGGCGAAACGGCTTCAGGAACAGGGCGAGGTGCTAATCCGCCTGATCATTAACTCCGATGGCACGGTGAAACACCGCGAAATTGCACGGAGCAGCGGCTTTGACGATCTGGATCAGGCGGCAATGGAAGCCGTTTCCCGAATACGCTGTAATCCTTACATGGAAAACGGCCAGGCGATTTCCGTTATGACGATTCAACCCATCACGTTCAAATTATCCAGCTAGGGCAGGATGATGATGAGCGGGCGCTTTTCTTACTAATTGAGGATGCATTATGAATGAGTTTGGCATTGAACATGTATGGGAACAGGGTGACATCATTACCCGGTCAGTGGCCATTATCCTGCTAATTATGTCGGTCATGTCCTGGTCGGTCATTGTTATAAAATGCATACAAGGCGCGGGCATGAAAAAGATAGCCCACCGCACCAAGCATTTATTTTGGAGTCAAAAGACGCTACCGGCAGCCATTGATACCTTGGGTGCCAACGGTAACAACCCGTTTCGCGACCTTGCCATCGCCGGACACGCGGCCATGTCCCACCAATATACGATTGAAGCAGGCATCAGCAACAATCTGGATATTAGCGACTGGCTGGCCCGCGCTCTGAAAAACAGTATCGACGACAGCGCTGCCAATCTGCAATCAGGCCTGGGGATCCTTGCCTCCATTGGCAGTACGGCGCCATTTGTAGGTTTGCTTGGCACCGTTTGGGGGATCTATCATGCGCTGCAGTCCATCAGCATGGCCGACCAGCCCGATCTGGCTCACGTTGCCGGGCCGGTGGGCGAAGCGCTTATCATGACGGCATTTGGCCTTTTCGTGGCTATCCCGGCAGTTCTGGGGTTTAACACCATAAGTCGTCGCAACCGCGCCCTTCAGCACGCCATCGCGCGTTTTGCCAACGACCTGCACGCTTATTATCTTACCGGCTCACGTATTACGTCTAACGTAGAGGAACTGCACGCTGGCGATAAAGCTCAGTCGAGCCCTGTTCAGCCATTTCGCGCCAGTCAGCCAGTTTAGCGCGGCCTTCTCAGGAGACGTGAAAAATGAGTATGTCAGGTAAATCACAGTTTGAGTCAGATGACGATCCGCTGGTCAATGATATTAATATGACCCCTTTTATTGATGTCATGCTGGTATTGCTGATTGTCTTTATGATTACCTTGCCGGTGATCAACCCGGCGGTAAAAGTCAATTTGCCCAAAGCTAACGCCAGCATGGTCGATAAGAACATTAAATCAGTGAATATCTCGCTGACGGCCAACGGGAATATTGCCTGGGATAAAGAAACACTCGATGACGCCGCCTTTGTAACCCGGCTGCAGGATGCGGCAAAACTGCCTGAACCGCCGCATATCCGTATCTATGCGGATCAGGGAACCCCGTATGGGCGAGTGGCCTTCGTGATGACAAGTGCCCAGAGTGTTGGTTTAACAAAGTTTGATTTTGTGGTGGATAAAAAAGTGCCGGCTGCCTGAGCGTCATTTAACTGCATTTGTAAATAACAGATAAAAAACACAGGCTGTTCGATAGTCAGGAATGCCTGTGCCGAGCGGGTTAATCAATGATCAACAGCGAATAAAGGCCAATATGCGCTGTTAAAAAAGCATCATGCCTGGATTTCGTTTAAGGGAAACATTTATTCTGATTCGTAGAACGTTGGCCCGATAAACAGGGTTCATGGTTCCGGAAAGGCGCGATAAACAATGATAAAAAACCCACGCGCTGTCAGATTGTCGATTGTCGCTGCGGCCGTATGGGGCGAAGGTTTTTTTATTGGAACCTATTAGCAAATATCCGTCATGAACGGGAATTTGATAAAAGGTCAATTGCCTTTATCTCCTCACGTTATATCGTAAATCTGGCCGAAATCATGGAGTAAGGCGATTGATAAACCCGGCCCAGTTCGGTCAAAACCCACGCGATAGTGGGTTTTGAGTGGCTCCGCCGCTTCATCACCTTCGCCAGAAACATCCGACACTGGCGGGTTTATCCCTGTTCAGCATTGCAGATCGATCAGCACCATGTTCCAGCTGAGAGGCGGGAGCGACACCTGTTTCTGGCGACGCTGCTCATTTGTCAGCGTGCGGGGTTGCGGCACCACATTATCCGGCTGAGAGAAGGTATTTCTGGCATCCAGCGCATGGCCGGCTAACACGATATGTTGTGAGAGTACTCCCTCACCAAACGCATCCAGCATAAACCTGATGTCTGTTGCGTCATGGTCGTGTGTATTGAGCGCAAAGAAGGCAATTTGCTGCCTCTCTTCATTATACACCGCCGCGCTTTGTACCTGCCGGGTTTCGCCATGCACCGTGTTAACGGTGGGAACGTTGGCAAAATAGCGCAGCGCGTGCCCGCGTCCATACTGGCTCACCATCTGGAAAGGCCAGTAGATCGTCTGGCGAATCACCTCGCCGCCGGGGCGGGTAAAGATGGGAGCAATCACATTGACCAACTGGGCCAGCGACGCCATTTTCACCCGGTCACAATGATTGAGTAATGAACACATCAGCCCGCCAAACGTCAGCGCGTCCAGGAAGGTATAAGACTGCTCCAGCAGGGGCGGCGCTTCCTGATAAAGGTTGTTGGGATCGATAAAGTGATCCTGCCAGGGTTTGCCTTCGATTGACCAGATGTTCCATTCATCAAACGACAGCATCATCTTTTTATCGCTGCGCAGTTTGGCTTTTACATAGTCCGCCGTGGCCGTGATGGTATGAATAAAATCATCCATTCTCTGGAACGACGCTAAGAAATCCTGCGGGTTACCGGTGCTGTTTTCAAAATAATGGTGGCATGAGAGGTAATCGATCTGATGATAGAGCCCTTCCAGAACGATACGATCCCATTCCGGGTAGCTGGCCTGTAACGAGTTAGAGCTGCCGCAGGCGACCAGCCTGATATCCCGGTCGACCCAGCGCATGATTTTTGCCGTTTCCCGCGCTTTTTTGACGTAATCCTCCGCGCTCAGCTGCCCGGTTTGCCACTCGCCGTCCATCTCATTACCCAGGCACCAGAGTTTAAAATTATACGGCGTTTCCCGACCATGCTGGATGCGCAGATCGCTGAGCGCAGTGCCGGACGCCAGATTACAGTATTCAATAAAGTAACCGGCCTCCTGCGGCGTACCTGTGCCAAGGTTGACGGCGATCATTGGCGTCACCACATATTTCTCACACCAGGTGGCGAACTCATCGATGCCAAACTGGTTGCTTTCTTTCGTCAGCCACGCATAATCCAGCCTGACCGGGCGCTCGGCTTGCGGGCCAATGCCGTCACGCCAGTTATAGCCCGAGACAAAGTTACCACCGGGATAACGTACGGTGCTGATCCCCAGATCCTGCACCAGTTCCCCCACGTCCTTCCGAAAGCCGTGTTGATCTGCCGTGGCATGCCCAGGTTCATAGATGCCGCTATAGACAGCGCGGCCAAGATGCTCAACAAAGGAGCCGTACAGGGCATCGTCCACCTGGTCGATGTAGTTTTGTTTTTGGAAAAAGTACGTAATCATTTTCTTCCCTTCTGTCTTCATAACGAATTACGGATAAAGGCTTACTCGGGATGCGTTGAGAACAGATCGTCTTCAATGGTTTTCATTTTGGCTGTGGTCAATATGTAGCGCGAACGGACCAGCCACACAGACAGCAGATAACCCACGACGGGAATCCAGACCATCAGCGCATAAATCCCGGCGATGGCGCGGCTGCTTTGCACAGCAATGTTGGCCTGATAACCGGTGACCGACAGGACAGCCCCCACAATCGCGCCGCTGACGGCCAGCGCAATTTTGAGTGAAAACAGGTTGCCAGAGGCACAGATCCCAGACAGGCGCTTGCCTGTTTTCCAGTCGCCATAGTCATCAACGTCACCGATAAACGACCACAGGATAGGCGCACCAATCTGATGAATGACTGACAGGATAAAAAACCAGCCAAACACCAGTACCACGTTCTGGGCGGGCAAAAAGAAGAACACCACTGACATCGCCAGCGCGACCGCTTTGCATGCCTGATAAACCTGAACCTTACACCACCGGTTCGTGAAAAACGGGGTAATGTAAGAGCCAAGAATACCGGCAACAATGCCGGTGCTCAGGAACAGCGTGGCGTAGTAATCGTTTAATCCCATCACGTACTTCGCAAAGTAGATACAGGCGGCGCCGCGCACAAAAGAAGGGATACAGTCCAGAAACATGGCAAAGACACAGACGACCCACTGATCGTTTTTTGTGATTTGCCGGATAATAGTGAAAATGGATTCTCCGGCATTGCTCTTGGGTGTAATGCGCTCCCGGGTGGTTGCCACACAAAAAACAAACAAAAACAGGGAAATGATGGCAAAAATGGTGATGACCCAGAAGAAACCGATTTGCCGGTTTCCGTTACCGAAAAAGGCCACCATTGGCAGTAATGTCAGCGTGCAGAACAGGCTGGCGAGCCCGGCGCCCATAAAACGGAATTGCTGACAGGACACCCGTTCTTGCGCGTTGGTAGTGATTACGCCGCCCAGCGAGCAATAAGGAATGTTAACCCCGGAATAAAGCAGCGACAAAATCAGATAGGTAATAAAGGCATACATGACCTTTGCATGGCCCTGTAAATCCGGTGTGTAAAACATCACCATACAGCTAATGGCAAAGGGTACGGCAAAGCCAATAATCCAGGGACGAAAACGGCCCCATCGCGTCGCGGTTTTATCAATATAAGCGCCGTAAAAGGGGTCGAAAACCGCATCGGCAAATCGTACAACAAGAAAGATGGTCGCCACCACGCCCGGCGCAAGGCCAAATATATCCGTATAGAAAAACGACAAGAACATGGTTATCGGATTAAACAACATATTGCAGGCCGCATCGCCGGCGCCAAAACCGGCTTTTTCAATAAAGCCCACTCTGCCCGAGCGCGCCGACTGAACACGACCACCGGGGTGACTGTTAGAGATAGTGTGAGTTTTCATTTTCCACCTTCCTGAAAAGAGGTGGAGATAAGCATATGTTTTTGAGGTGTTTTTAACCTACAGCATGCCTCTCATAAGTCAAATCACGGCGATATCCTCCATATATTTAGCGTAAATAGCTATAAATACAGAGTGTAAAACCCGCATTTTGCAGCGCCTGTTTATCAGGCCAACAACATGTCACTAAGAGAAAAAAAACACGCCTGAGCGACAGCAGGAACAGGTTCAACAAAATCATGAGCATCGGGAAAATATAACCTTAATTCAATGACGCTCATTTATATGCAGGGAGTTAACGCGCGCATAGCATCCCCGGTTCAATATGACGATACTGATCTCTGCCTGTCCTGAATAACCGAAAGGCTAAAGACCTGTTGCCGAAACTGACCGTTATGAGGCGGCGAAAAATACCTCTGTGGCACAGTACAAAGCCGGTTACCCATGCACTGCCCTGGTGAACGCGCCAGCGCTCGCAGGACGCGTACGTGAACCTCAGCACAGGCAGTACAGTCATGGCCTGAACGAGCCAGACTTTCGTTGACTGCCCCGCTCTGCCGCCCCTGTTCACGCGTCAGACAGGCCGGCGATGCCACAGGCGTAAAGTGGCACTATGGCATGATAAATGAATTCAATTAACTTACCCCTCGCACGACGTTCAAACGCACGCTACGCTTATCGCCATTATCAGGTTTGTGATTGAATACAGACAAATTTCCAGGCATACGATCAACATGAATTATTTGAACGACATACAACACTTTATCGAGAACAAACCTGCTCTTTCCATTGCTATTAACATCGTTGTGTTGATTGTCGCGGGCCTGGTTGCGCATCTGATTTGTAAGTTTTTGGTTGTCAAAGTCGTACGTAAGGTGTTCTTCAGCAGCCATAAAAATCAGGTGCCGCTGGACAAAGACGTCAGGCTGTCTGAAAAGCTGTCTAATTTTATTCCGGTGATCACCGTCTACTTCCTGCTGCAGTTTATGCCGGACTTACCCGAGCATCTGCTGATTGCCATTAAGACCATCTGCGGCATTTTGTTTATGGTCTACCTGTCGCTGTTCTTTAATGAAGTACTGGAGATTATTAATATCTCCTACGTAAAAAAGTCGAAACGTAAAAACCATTCCATTAAAGGCTATATTCAGGTCGGCAAAATTCTGGTGCATATCATTTCGGCGATTATGATCCTGGCTATCATGTCGAATAAGTCGCCAGTCATTATTATCTCCAGTCTGGGTGCGGTGGCAGCGGTACTGATGTTGATATTTCAGCACACCTTACTGTCGCTGGTGGCGAATATACAGCTCTCTTCGAATGATGTGTTGCAGCTAGGCGACTGGATAGAGCTTCCGGTCAATAATATCAGTGGAGAGGTAGTGGATATCGCCCTTCACACCATTACTATTCGCAACTGGGACAATACTCTGTCCCGCGTTCCCACCAAAACCTTTCTGACCGAAACCTATACCAACTGGCAGGCCATGTTCTCATCCGGTGCACGCCGGATCATGCGCAGTTTCTACATTGATCAAACGTCCATAAGCTTTGTAAATCACGCCATGCTCGAGCCCATGACGCAGATTCGCGGCATTAATGAACAACTGTCCAAACTTATGGATGGTCGCGAACTGAGTGCCGTCGGCGATCGCTGGTTCGTTGAAAATGGCATGACGAATTTGATGATCTTTCGTCACTATCTCACCGCCTGGCTGGCTCAGCGAGATGATATCCATAAAGAGATGTATATCGTGGTGAGGTCAATGAAGCCGTCTTCTGAGGGGCTGCCCATTGAGATCTACTGCTTTACGTCGTCTGTGCTTTGGGTCGATTATGAACATACCCAATCGGCCATCTTCGAATACGTATATGCCATCGCTAACGTCTTTTCGCTGCGCATTTACCAGCGTCCTGCAGGCAGCGACCTGAGTTTTCTGGCTCAGGAACGTCTTCGCCCTGAGAGTGAGCATGAAGCCCAGACCTGAAAACCTCTGATTGGCCTGCTGCCTGACAGACATCAACAGGACTAAACGATTTCTGTTTGCCGGGCTGTGCTGAACAGCCCGCTGCTGATGGTTGCAATATCAGACTTTCCCGATAAACTGCTAAAAAATCACCATTATTGATATTAATTAATGAGTTAGTGATAAACCCTTAATGTCTAATGCTTCACAAAAATAACAAATAAGACAGCGGTTCATCAAACTGAAACATTTTTGTCATAAAAAAAGCTTATTCTGTTTCCTCCTGAAATCGAGGGTACAGATATGATCATCCAAGCTAAAAACCTGAAGGATGCAGAAAATTTACTGCACTCAGGTATCAATAAGGTGGAGCTGGCATACGACATCGGTTGTGACGATTTCTTTCGTCTGGCAAGTCAGTGGTGCGATCGCGGTGCGCGCATCAGCAAAGGCCAACAACATTTTGTCGTTTCACTGAAAAACTTCTCCATCCCGCCAAACGATTGATTATAACAAGCTACCAACCTCACACCGCGTTACAGCAAAGCAACGTGTGATTTCAAGCGCCAACCAGACCTTTTCTAAGCCGCTCACCCTGAGCGGCTTTATCCTTTATGCATCAACCCTCTGCCCCTCTTCTGAGTGTGGTAGTCAGGCATCGGGCAGCCTCGTCAATCGCGTTCATCAGACATCATAATCCGGTATCAGTCAGCCTGACGGCATCCAGGCTGGCGTGGTCGCGAGCATGGCCGGTTAATTCGTACAGATTACCCTCACGCATTTCCAGCAGACGATCGGCATGAATAAAGTAGTGGTCGTCGTGGCTGATGGCGAATACCGTTTTACCGGCGGCCTGTAACGCCGGCAGTAGTTCACGATAGAAAACCCGGCGGAAATGGGGATCCTGATCGGCTGCCCACTCATCCAGCAGCAGGACGTCGCGCTGTTCAGCCACGGCCAGCAGCAACGCCAGCCTTTTACTTTGCCCTTTTGACAACTGCAGATTCAGGATCTTATTCCCTTCAATCTTTAGCTTGTCCTGCATTTTAAGCTTTTCCAGCCACTGCTGAATCCGGGCGGGTGAAGCCGGATCGCCTTTGCTGTCAATCAGGCGGTCAAACAGATGGACATCGGTAAAGACGGCGGAAAAGTGTTTGCGCCAGCGATCGAGGTCGCCCATATCAACCGGTTTGCCATCGATTAACAGGCTGCCGGACTGAGGGCGATACAGTCCGGTGAGCAGCATGGCCAGCGTCGATTTGCCGCTCCCGTTACCGCCGATTAAAAACACCAGCTCGCCGCGCTGGAGCCGCAAGTTAACCGGTCCGACCTGGAAACCGTTATCGCCGTAGTGAAAGGTCACATCTCGCAATTCAAGCGTCTGCCAGTCGGTTTCGCCGTTAAAGGCGGGAAAGTCAGGTTCATAGGGCGCGAGATCAAAGGTATTGAGCTTACGAAAGGCGACCTGAGCGCTCAGTAGAGTAGGCAGAGCGCCGACCGCGGACAGCAGCGGCGTGCGCAAAAAAAGCAACGTCAGGGAAAAGGTGGCCGCGACGGCCGTATTGGCCCATCCCAGACTGTTAGCCATGTAAAACACCATCCCAATAGCGCCCAGCATCATGATGTTTGACCAGTTAACGGCACTGAGATGAAAGGTATCGGCACGCACAATATGGTGCCGGTAGGTGTTGGCGTCCTGCTGATAAACCGTTTCATAGATGAGTCTGGCGCGCTCACGGTTAAGCTGTAGCTCTTTACGCCCCTCGATCACCGTCTGGTAATCGCGGTAGAGATTGTCTTCGACATCGCGTAGCTTCGCCATATGCTGATAAACCCGCGACACCAGCATCCAGCCGCCGACGATGGTCACGACCAGCCAGCCGCTGGTGACCAGCAGCATTCTGGGTGACAGCCAGGCAAGATACAGCGCTGAACCGAGCGTGATAATGATGCCCTGAATTAACTCAGGCAATCGGACAAAAGCGAGGGTGATTGCCCGGACATCGCTGGTTAATCCCGCCAGCAGTTGTGCGCTACCAATCTGTTCGATGCGCTCCACGCGCGTGTCCAGGATACGCTTGATAAATTCGCCACGCATGCGCCAGACAAACTGATGGCCCAGCCAGGTCAGCGCCAGCTGTGAGGCCAGCGTTACGCCCATCAGCATCACGACCTGGAACAGAAACGCGGGCAGAACAGTCAGGGAAGTATTCACGGCGACGATCATTTCGCTATTGATAAAAGCAATCATGCCAATACCCAATGCGGCACTCAGCAGGGTGAGCAAAATTACGCCAATAAACGGCCAGCGATACTGGCAGAAAACCACATTCAACAACGCCATAAAACCTTACCAGACATGAAAATCAGCCTGCAGTGTAATGTGATGGCAAATGATAGCAATAGTTATTCGCACTTTGCGCGGGGGTTAAAAAGCCCGCCTGAATGTCAGGTTATAGCGAAAGGCGCCGGTGAGCGGATGGATGCCCGCCTTGAGCGGCAGGATGCCGTGATAGCGCAGTCGCGAAGGCCCGCCCCACACCACCACATCGCCATGTTCCAGCAAAACCCGCTGTGCATGGTCGCCCCGCTCAAAGCCACCAAACTGAAAAACCGCCGCCAGGCCCAGGGACACTGAAACGATGGGCTGGCGTAAGTCTTTTTCATCCTTGTCCTGATGCAGCGTCAGCTTAGCGCCGGGTTCGTAGCGGTTAACCAGGCAGGCATCCGGATTGAAGCCCGGGAAGCCGGCCTCTTCAGCCGACTGCTGCGCTAGCCGGCGAAACGCATCCGGCATTGCCGGCCACGGACGTTGACTGCTGCTGTCCTGTTCACTGTATCGGTAGCCGCGCGCATCTGTCGACCAGCCGAAGTCCCCACAGTTGGTCATCGCAACGGACATGCGATGTCCGCCCGGCGTGATGCGGTGCTCAAACGGATTACATTCTGCTATTGCCATCATGGCCTGATACAGATCTTCCGCTTCATCGCGTGCGCGACGGCGTAAAATCACCGCGCCATCAGCCAGGGGTTCTTGCCAGGGTGAGGCATCACTAAACAGATCCAGCATAGCGGTTCTCTCAGTCAGTCAGATGGAATAATAAAAGCAGAGAACTGGGGCGACATCCAGCTGACGAAGCGATCGCCTTCCCGGGTGATTAAATACACCGCCAGTTTCTCTTTAATCGCCAGCGCTTTGGCTTTTTCAGTACCTAACACCATGAGGCCGGTGTCCCAGCCATCCGCTTCCAGCGCCGTAGTGGCAATCACGGTCGCTGACACCAGCTTATGGTCAATTGGGCGGCCAGTCGCGGGATCGATAATGTGTGAAAGACGTTTGCCGTCTAGCTCATAATAGTTTCGATAGCTGCCAGATGTGCTGATGCCGTGTCCCTGTAGGTCTACCCGCGCCTGCACGGCATTTTCGCGATCGGTCGGTTTCTGAATCGCCACCCGCCATGGCTGGTTCTGCGCATTCATCCCGCGGGATAACACAGCGCCCCCCACCGAGACCAGATAATTGTTAATCCCCTCCTGTTCCATCAGTCGCGCAAGGTGATCGGTCGCAAAACCTTCTCCCACCGTGGAGAGATCAACATACAAGCCTGGCAGATCCTTCTGTAACCACTGGCCTTCGCCTCCCTGTATGACACGTAAATGTTGTAAGCCGGTCAGGGCTTTGGCCGCGGCAATCTGGCTGTCATCCGGAATATGGTTGGGCTGCTTATCGGGGCCAAATCCCCATAAATTCACCAGCGGCCCGACCGTGATATCCATGGCGCCCGAGGTTTTTTTGCCGATACGCAGCGCAATCGTCACGATATCAGCCATGTTTTCACTCACCGGCTGAGGCGTTGTTGCACGGCTCTGATTAAAACGTGACAGCACTGACGTCGGTTTCCACGTCGAGAGTTCCGCATCATCGGCATCCAGTCGTTGCTGGATGCGCTGTTGTAGTGCCGCTTTGCGTCCAGCCTCCACGCCTGCCAGGCTGACTCGCCACACCGTTCCCATCGTTTTGCCTTCCAGCACCATGGCGTCATGGGCTTTGGATGACGTGTCGTCACATCCCATTAACAATGACATTAAAACTACAAACAGGAGATTTATCTTAAAACGCATCATTATTTATCCGTAACAGGTCATCTGTGCATATTTCAAAGCACAAACACTAAGTAAAGTAACTTAAACATGGTTGATAAAACTTATTAGGTCGATCACACTGCTACGTTCCGCTCGCTCCTGAGAGCGTCAGAATAAGGAGTCACAGATGATTTATGTAATCCTTGCCGCTGTGCTGGGCCTGTTCGTATTAGGAAGCTATAAAACATGGCAGCAACGCCGTAATCGCAACATGCCAACCACTTACCTGCGCCGTCGTTGATCGCCCCTGCACCATTTAAGGTCATCAGCCCCCTAATTCGCGCGCCATTGTAGCAAAATCGCCTGTTTTTCCGTGGCTATGAGAGCGGTTGGGCTGGCACGATTCCTGCACCAGAAACCTTAACTGCGTTGCTGAGAGGTGTGGGATGGATAAGTCGGAAACCGTGATGACTGCGATGCAAAACTGGCTGAGTTTTGCTGCGTTTACACTTTCAGGTGTGGCATTCGAGGGGGCCAGATATGGCAACGTGATCGTGCCACAGGATGATAACGAGCCGGAACACCCGGCAGATTAATAAATCAGGGAGCGCACGGGCGCTCCCTGTGACATTTAGAACTGGTACACCAGTCCTACGCCCACCACGTCATCGGTATTAATGCCGGCGGCCTTGGTAAAGTCGTTGTCATCGAGTAAGTTGATTTTATAATCAACATAGGTCGACATGTTTTTGTTGAAGTAGTAAGTCGCACCCACGTCGACATATTTCTTCAGATTCTGTTTGCCCCAGTTCTGCACATCGGTGCCGCGCGAGTTAACGTATGCCAGAGAAGGACGCAGACCAAAGTCAAACTGGTACTGTGCCACTAATTCCCAGTTATCAGCCTTGTCAGCATAGCCGTAGGCCGTGTTTGGCTGATTAGCGCTTGTGCTGTCGCCAAAGCTGATCGCGTTATAGGCGCGCGTGTACATCGCAGCCAGATAAATGTTGTTAGCATCGTATTTCAGACCACCGGTATAAGCTTCCGCTTTATCTCCGCGACCCAGAATGCCCGGCGCATTGCCATTTTGGTTGTTGGTACGATCCGACTGGAAGGTTGCCGCACCGATACCGAAACCGGAGCCCAGATCGTAGGTCGTGCTCAGACCCCAGCCGTCGCCGTTTTCACCCAGCACATCACGCCCGCCGCTTGCTTCCGTTGGGTTATCGTTTTTACCCTGATACTGAACTGCAAAGTTCCAGCCGTCTACCAGACCGAAGAAGCCGTTGTTGCGGTAGGTCGCCATACCGTTACCACGCTGGAACATAAAGTTGTCTGCGCCATAGGTATCGCCACCAAACTCAGGAAGAACGTCAGTCCATGCGCCAATGTCGTAAGCCACACCGTAGTTACGACCGTAGTCGAATGAACCCGCATTGCCGAATTTCAGTCCTGCAAAACCAACACGGGTGTAGCTGTTTGCCGTACCCTGTGCTTCTGAATTGTTGAGCGCCGCCTGGTATTCCCACTGGCCGTAGCCGCTCAGTTGATCTGTTACCTGGGTTTCACCCTTAAAGCCAAAACGAACATAAGACTGGTCGCCGTTGGCACCGTCGTTGTCCGAGAAATAGTGCAATCCGTCAACCTTGCCGAACAAGTCTAATTTATTGCCGTCTTTATTGTAGATTTCAGCCGCATTTGCCGAGCCCGCTGCTGCCAGTAATGCCGGGATCGCCAGGGAGAGAATGTGACGCTTCATTTTTATTACCCTCTGTTATGTGCCTTTTATATTTGCCACTGCAAACCGATGGTAATATCGGTCGGCAAACCATTGTTGTTTCATAATGGGTAATAATCCATCGTAAAAATGCTACTAAATTTCCGAAAGTGTTTCATGATCTGTAAAATTTATTGCTATATGTAAATAAAGGGGAACTTATTAGCCGCACGGAGTGATAAAAAATAAAGCACAAAATGACAACCGCGTTGAAAATAATAGCTATCACAATGATTTTAGTGGGAATAATCCTAAGCACTCAATGGTAAAACTTATTATTCGCCAGCCAATATACTTACTCCCGCTATCATCATTTATTTCTTATCTTCATTCACCCCGAATGATTTTTTTTTACCCTTATATATCGCCGGGCTTATTGCCCGGCTTTTTTTTGCCTGAACGTTGTCTGTATTGTCTTAGAGAGTTGAATAGCCTGGATAGCTGCGGGATTCTTCACCGTATTTATGGGTTTATTTCGCGCAATATACCGCCTCAGCAGGTAAACTTCAGCGGCTAATTTATCACGCAGCGTAACTAAAATACGTGACGTCAGAAAACGTGGGCTATATTAGCGTTCACGCATCGATTCTTTGACTTTATTCAACGGCTTAAGCAAATAGTCCATGACAGATTTCTGCCCCGTTTTGATCTCCACATTCGCCACCATGCCCGGTACGATAGGAAAGCGTCGTCCAGCCCTGTTGGTGAGTTCTGCTTTTTGCGTACGCACATAAACCCGGTAGTAATACTGGTCGCGCTTAACTTCATCCTGCAAGGTATCAGGCGAAACGGTTTCCACCACGCCGGTTAAATCCCCGTAAATGGATGAGTCATAGGCTGTGACTTTCACCACGGCTGCCAGCCCGGGCCGAATATAGGCGATATCACGGGGATTGATACGGGTTTCAATCAGTAACTGATCTTCCAGAGGGACGATTTCCATCATTTTTCCGCCGGGTTCGAGCACACCACCTACCGTGGTGACCTGAATATCTTTAACGATGCCGCGCACGGGTGAATAGAGCGTGGCGCGCGTCAGCTGATCCTCTTTGCCTGCGGCTACCTGTAGCTGGGCATCGAGTTCAGCATTGTTTTTCACCTGCTCCTCATGAGCGCGGACCAGATAGTCGTTACGCGCCTCGTCGATTTTTCCACGCAGATCGCTGACCTGCCGGCGCAGGCGAATCACTTCAACCTGCCCCGCCGCGCCTTTTGCCACCAGCGGTTCAGTTAACCGCAGCTCATCCTGTACCAGCCGCAAAGACTGTTGCAGGTTGTTGATGGTCTCGGTGAGGTTACGCCGACGCGATTCATACAGCTGTCTCTCACGCGCCACCAGCTGCGGCTCTTTTTGCGTCTCAGCACTGAATTTAAGTGGAACCCCCGACAGTTCAGCATTGAGCCGTTCCGATGAAGCACGCAGCGTACGAACTCTGGCCTGTACTTCACCAAAGTTGGACTGAAACCGGGTTGGATCCAGCGTGGCCAGTATCTGGCCCTTTTCTACAATATCGCCCTCGTGCACGTTGAGCTGCTTAACGATGCCACCGTCCAGGCTGTCAATGACCTGGGCGCGCGTAGATGGCGTAACCTTACCGGTCCCGACGGTTACCTCATCAAGAATGGCAAAGTGCGCCCAGATCAGGAAAAAGGCCAGCGCCGCCGTACACAACCAGATGATCGCGGAGGTGTGCCGCTCATGTCTGGCAAGGTCTTTATCGATGATCACACTCATACCGCACCTCCCTGTGTCGCTTGCGGAACGTTCTGAGTGGCGCGCCGCAATATCTGCTCTTTCGCACCGTCGGCAATAATGCGCCCGTTATCCATCACGACAATGCGATCGACCATCTTCAGCAGCGCGGGGCGATGCGTCACCAGAATCAACGTGCGTCCACTGATCCAGCCCTGCATTTGACGGATGACATGCTCTTCAAGCTGCTCATCCATGGCGGCCGTTGGCTCATCCAGCAGCACCACCTGCGGCTGGCGCAGGATCATTCGACTGAGCATGATCATCTGCCGCTGTCCACCTGACAGCCCTCTCCCCCCTTCATTGATCACGCGATCCAGACTGGCCGCATCCTGCTGAACCAGCGACAGCGCGCCACTAATCCGTAACGCCTGCAGCATTTCCTGTTCGCTGGCGTGGGGATTGCCGAGCAGCAGATTCTGCCTGAGCGTGCCAAAAAACAGCCGCGAATCATGGGACAGCCAGCCAAGCTGGCGGCGCAAATCGGTCGGATCGATATGTGCCATATCCACGCCGTCCACCAGCACTTTTCCCTGGCTGGCCTGCGCCTGGCCCGCCAGTATTTTTAACAGGGTCGATTTGCCCGCGCCCACCTTCCCCAGAATGGCTATTTTCTCTCCAGGCTTAATGTTCAACTGCTGCACGTTGAGCACGTTTTTTTCGTTCTCTTCGTCGTAGGTATAGTGCACGTTGCGCAGTTCAAAGTGGCCGGTCAGGGTCGGACAGTGCGCCATGGTGGCCGACTCGGGTTTATCGAGCGGTTTTTTTAGCAGCTCATCCAGCCCTTTCATCGCGGTTTTGGCGTGCTGCCAACGAGAAAACACCATGGTCAGCTGCATGAGTGGCGCGATGGTGCGCGAAGAGAGCAGGCTACAGGCCACCAGCGTACCGGTGGTGATTTGTGAATCCAGTACCAGATAAACCCCGAACACCAGCATGCCCGCGTAGGTCAGTTGCTGCACGGTGGAGGCCCAGCCGGTCAGCCTGGCGCCCCACAGACGTTGCTGATTGCCAATCGAGGCGCTGACCTCGTGGGTTTGCTCCCACTGGCGTTGAAAGTAAGGCTCGGCCTGCAGCGCTTTGATATCCTCAATGCCTTCTATCGTCTCGACCAGCACGGCATTCCGCAGCGCGCCTTCGCGCAGCCCGGCTTTTGCCAGACGCGCCATAGGGAACTGCACTAACATCCCCGGAATAATAATGAGCGGAATAGCAGCCAGCGGAATCAGCACCAGCCAGCCGCCGATAAACGACATGATAAACAGGAACAGAATGACAAAGGGTAAGTCTGCGGCAGCGCCGACGGTGGTTGAGGTCAGTAACTCACGAACCTGATCGATTTCACGCAGCTGGGAGATGAAAGAGCCAGTGGATTTAGGCCGTGACTCATTGCGAATATTCATCGCCCGGGCAAACAGCATGGCGGACACTTTCAGATCGATGCGTTTCCCCATCAGGTCAGAAACCTGCGTTCGCATCAGGCGAATCAGATATTCAATGGCGGCGGCAATGAGCACGCCGACAAACAGCACCCACAACGTCGCCTCGGACTGCGCCGGGATAACCCTGTCGTACACCTGCATTGAGAAAAGAATACCGGCGAGTGCCAGGACGTTACTGATTACCGATGCCAGAGATATTTCGCCGATTCGCCGGCCCATGCCGCGAAAGTTTTTCCAGAACCAGTGTGGTTCATAGGGCTGCACGAATTCATCAATGCGGGCATCTCTTCCGCGCGCGGCCACGCCAATCACGCCAATGTCCCCCTGCGCTCTGGAGAGCAGGCTTGCCAGCTCACCTTCCCGAATGACATCGCCGCCTTCACTAAGCCAGTAGCGCGCCCCGCCCTTGCCATCGATTTCTTCCAGCACGGCGACGCTGTTATTTTCCATCACCAGCACCACGGGCGTGATGTCCTGCCGCCAACGCAATTGGTTCTGCGGCACCATGGTTAAATGGAGACCCAGCAGCCCGCACAGGCGATCCCGCTGCTGCGCCACCGGCAGGTGTTCAAACCAGCGCATTTGCTGGCGAAGCGTTTTGCCCTCTGCAGGCTTACCGAAGCGTGCCGCCACGCGCAACATCGCAGCAATCCAGTTATCGGTTGTCGGGTTTTGTGCACTCATTGTTCGCGCCTTTTAAAACGGGTTGGCTATTGCAAAGAAGGAAGAAGGTCACCGCTGTTTTTTTGACGATCGATACCCATGATGTCGAGCAGGTTATCGACGGCAGCGGCGTAACGGACGGTGGCATCCCACCCGTCATAAAGCGCAGTGATTCGCGCGCTGTCGGCCTGAAACACATCCTGCTCAACGCTAAGCAGATCGTTCAGGCTGCGTTTACTGAGCCGGTACTCATCGGCATACACGTTGCGCGTATGTTCAGCGCTGGCTAACTGCGCCTCTCCCGCCAGCTGACGCTGCTGAGCACCGATCATATCGGCGTAAGATGTGGAGGCGTTTTGATTAATCGTGAGTTTGGCTTGCTGTACCGCAGCCTGGGCGGCCAGCCGATCGCCCTCCGCTGACTGGGTTTTGGCATTGACGAGACCGCCCTGATAGAGCGGCGCTTCTACCTGAAGCTGGACTTCATCGTCCCAGTATGAGCGGGTATCGTTTTCGTAACGCGTCCGGCCAGCCTGAACCTTGATGCTGGGCCAGTGACCCGATTGCGCCTGACGGACCCGTTCGCGGGCGGCTTCCTGTTTGTATTGCGCACTGCGCACCGATGCGCTGTTTTCATAGGCGATTTTGTCCAGGGTAATTTGCTGTTGTAACAGCGCCTGGGGCAGCTCAGGCAGTGTGGCAGGCACCACGCCAGTCAGGACGGTAAGCTGCGCGTTGGCAGAACGCAGTTGGGCCAGATACTGTTCACGCGTGGCATGCATGGCGGCGATACGGGTTTCGGCCTGCAGCACATCTGACTGAGAGTTGAGCCCGGCATCTGCACGCATTTTGGCAATGTCACGTACGTGCTCCAGCGAGGCGATATTCGTCTGTGCCGTGGCGGCGAGTGCCTGATAACGTTTGACTTCCAGATAAGACTGTAAGGCCTCTTTAGCCACCTGCGTCATGGCGTCAAATAACCCGAAGCGGTAGGCATCTGACAGGGCATGCTGCTCGTCAATGGCACCGTTAGTGCGGCCAAAGTCATATAACAGCTGGCTGAGGGTGATTCCGCCGGACCCATTGTTATTCAGACTGCCAGATGAGTCGGTTTGATGTGAGCGCCCCGCGGCCCCCTGAAGCGATATCTGGGGATACCAGGCGCTTTGCGCGGCACTCAGATCGCCTTCACCAATATGAATCTGCGCCGCCGCCTCGGAAATTTTTGGGTTGCGTGCGAAGGCTCGAAGGATGGCTTCCCGCAGGGTCAAAATGGCGACCTGCTCTTCGCTGGGTGCTGCGCGCCAGTTGAACTCCGCTTTCGGTAAGGGGGCGGCAAATGCCGCGGGCAGGACCAGGCCATTCAGGGCGTAAAAAAACAGGGCTAAACGCGCTTTGTTCATTATTCATACCAACAGGTTTTCTTATGATCATTCGATGACGTCCTGGTGATTTCAGTATGTAAAAAAAGCAAGGGCACGATAAGCATCACGCATTTTATTGTTAATTTATTTAATGCGTTCAGTAAAGACCGCTAAGCGCGAGTTACTATTAATAGTACATACAGAGAAAGTGGTCATGTTAAAAATCACCAATTATCAAATATATTTACTGAAAGGCGATTTTTTAAACAGACACCATTCCCTGCCACTACTTAAGATAAAATTAACGACATCGATTTTAAAAAGTCATATTTCTTACCATTGAGTCACGAGCGGCCGTCAGTCGGAACGCTGCACTCTCAGGTCCTGGAAGGTCTCGTGATTGTTATTAATGAAGCGGTTGTCAGGCAAGGCGGCATCAAAAGGCGACGATTACGCTTCCTGTCGAACCGGCGTTAATCTGCCCGTTACTCTGGGTCGGTACAGCGTTACCCGAAGTCAAGATAAAACGGCCTGTTTCATCTATCCGTTAGTGGCCGGATGCCCTCACGGCGTGCTTACCCCATGCTGACATGTTGCCAGGAAGAGTGGCGGAATGTTGAAAGCCATGTTGCAGAAAAAAGCAGCGGAAGCTTGCGCAACCGCTGCTGTGGGTAAGTGCTTAACGTGAATATCGTATGTTAAACGATGTGTACCTGCAGATTGTGTTGAATCAGAACATCGCCCAACGTGTTGTCATTGGTGAGCGCCGAGTTATGGTAGACCTCGTAGGACTGACCATTCACCATGCGTTCGCCACTGATTTCCCACGTGCCCCCCTGGCCATTGACCAGCGTGACAAGGCTACCGTCGGCCCCTTTAATCACCAGGTCATCGCTTTGTTGGTCAGTGATATTCAGCGCCTCGTTGAGATCCAGCTTCACAGCGTTCGTGCCGCTCTGGCCGAGATCGAGCACTTCAATGTTTTCCACTTTCAGACCAAGATCGGTAAGATCCAACGTCAGATGATCGCCGTTCAGCACCAGCGTATCGGTTCCTGCACCGCCATCGATATGGCTGAAGTTCAGATCGCTGACCACAACCGTATCGGCACCACTACTCCCATTTACCGATGCGCCTTCCACGATGCTGCCATCTGCCAGCGTAATGACCACCCCGCCGATGCTGTAACTTTCGTCAACAGGCGTGTCTGTTACGGCTGCCGTTTCAGCGACTGCCGCCGCCGCGACGCCGGTATTGTCCTCCGACGCATTGACCGGCGCGGCCACATCGGCTTCGGTGGTCAGCGTTGAAGCCACGTGCACCGTCGGCGTTGCCTCTTCGGTGGACTGCGTGTTGTGCTGCGTATCATGGCCCGCCGCGGTTGCACTGTCGTCCACCAGTGAGAACAGCGCAACGGACTCGGTCGTTGACGCCGTGGTAACCGGCAACAAAGCGCCTAACAATAGCGTATTGGTCGTGGTGTAGCTGTTGCCCGCCACATCCGTAATCGTGACCTTCGCCAGCGTATTGAGCGACAGCAGCAGTCCCCCAACCGATAACAGCGCGGGGCTGAAGTTAGCCGCGTAGCGTCCGAGCGCATCCGTGGTGGTGTTAATCGTCGGCCCATTGCTGCCGTTAGCCAGCAGCAGCGTAACGCTGACTTTTGACCCCTGCGCCGCATTCAGAGAGCCCCCCTGCACCGTCAGCCCGTTGATCAGCGATGACACCACACTCAGCACAGGATCGACGCCCAGAAGCGGCTGATAGTGCGACAGCGCCGTGAAGCTGCTGGTGGCTGTGGTACTGTTACCGCCCACGTCGGTGATGGTAACGGCTACAGCATGGCTGCCATCCGCAATGCCTTTCAGGGTGGCTGATGGCACACTGATACTCCAGGCACCGTTACTGCCAATCGTCGTGGTGAAAATGTTGCCCGCCACGTTGACGGAAACCCGTCCCCCAATCGCGTTACTGCTCGTACCGCTAATGGTTTCTGCAACATTCGCCTCGGCAATATTCAGATAACCATCCCCACCAAAGTAGCTGTTGATGCCCGCCGTTGGCGTGGTCCGGCTGGCAACGCCCAGCGAAGCCGAGGCATTACCGCTGTTGCCCACGCCATTCGTCACGCTTGCCGTGACGGTATAGAGTCCATCCGCGATCGCCGCGAGATTAGAGGCCGAAACCGGAAGGCTCCAGTTGCCGTTGCTGCTGACCGTGGTAGTAAAGGTCTGGCCGCCAATCGTCACCTGCACCAGCGACCCTTCCGCATTGGTCGCCGTACCGCTAATCGTCTGGGTGGTTTTCACATCGGCCACGCTTAATGCGTTATCACCAAACAGCGAAGTAATGGTTACGGCGGGTGGGGTATTACTGATGACGGTCAGGCTGCCGCTGCCTGTCACGGTGTTGCCATTCACATCTGTGGCGGTCACCGCAACCGCTTTAATGCCATCGCTGATACCGGTTAAATCACCTTTTGGCACGCTGATTGTCCAGTTGCCACCGCTGATCACTTTCGTTGAATAGGTAATGCCGTTGAGCGTAGCACTGACCGTCGCCCCGGCAGCCAGATTCGATGTCCCGCTGATGGTCTGGTTAGAGGCCAGGTCCGCAGCACTGAGGATGCCGTCACCAAACACGGTATTGACCGTCAGGGTGGGTTGAGTCAGCCCCAGCTGCACACCGCCGCTGGTGGAGGTGGTGTTACCCACGGCGTCGGTAACCGAGGCACTCACGGTAAAGTTACCGCCGAGCAGCGTAGCCAGAATGGCGGGGGAAACGGTGGCCGAGAAGGTGCCGTCGTTGTTAACGATCGCCGTTGCCGTGGTATTACCAATCGCCAGCCTGACGGTACTGCCTGCGGCTACGCCGGTGGCGGTACCGCTGATGGTCTGGGTGACCAGCGACTCGGCAATATTCAAAATGCCGTCACCAAACAGTGGGTTGAGCGTGACTTTAGGTAAGGTATTAATCCCTACCGTGGCCGACGCCGTGCTACTGGTCGTATTCCCTGCCGCATCCGTGACGCTGACGCCGACCGTCAGCGTACCGTCCGTCAGGCCCTGGAGCAGCCTTGGCGTCAGTGACACAGCAAAGTTCCCGCTGGCGTCCGTTGCCGTCACGATTTGCTGGCCGCCAATCGTCACTACGACACGGGAACCGGCCTCTGCACCGTTCACCACGCCGCCAATCGTCTGGCCCAGTAACGCATCCGCGGCATTTAACAGGCCATCGCCAAACAGCGGACTGATCGTGAGGGTAGGCGCGATGGTATCGACGCGAATACCGGCGCTGGTAGAGGCGGTGTTACCGGCCTGATCGGTGACCGTGGCGCCAATCGTGAGATTTCCCTGCGTCAGAGTACTCAAAATATCCGGCGCAACCGTGGCGGTGAACGTGCCGTTGCTGCCGACCGTTGCCGTGACCTGGCTGTTCCCCACGTTCAGCGTGACCACCGAACCGGCAGCAACGTTATTCACCACGCCGCTGATGGTCTGGCTGGTGGCAATATCAACCAGGTTAAGCACGCCATCACCAAACAGCGACGTCAGGCTGATGGTCGGCGTTTGTGTGAAGATACCAATGGTTGCGCTATTGCTGGCTACGTTACCGACGGCATCGGTGACAGTCACGCCCAGCGTCAGATTGCCATTAAGTAAGGAAGAGAGATCGCCGGACGGCAGCGTCACGCTCCAGTTGCCCCCGGCTTGCACCGTGGTGTTATACGTCTTCGTCCCCAGGATAACGGTCACGCGTGAGCCCACTGCCGCGTTCTCGATAATCCCGCCAATCTGTTGATCAACCGCGGCCTCGGCAATATTCAGCAGATTATCGCCGCCAAACAGACCGGTCAGGTTATCCACGACAGGTACGGCATTCACGATGGCATTGACCGTTTCACCCACGCTGCGGCTGTTGCCTGCTGCATCGGTTAACGTCACGTTCAGGGCCAGTTCACCGTCGCTCAGCAGGCCGAGAACACTGGGGGGAACAACAATCGCCCACTTCCCGTCCTGGCCCACGGCGCTGGTCAGGGTAGTGCCGCCGATCGTGACCGCGACAGTTGCGCCTACGCCTGCAGAGGTCGCCGTACCGGTAATGGTCTGGGCAATCGTGGTGTCGATCGCGCTCAGCGTGCCGTCACCAAAGACAGAATCCACTACCAGCGTCAAGGCGGCATTGACCACTTTGTTCACGGTAATCGTGGCATCCGTCTGGTTGCCAGCCTGATCGTTGACGCGCACGCCAAAGACCAGCGCACCGTCGTTGAGGCTGGACAGCACCTGCGGCGTGAGGTCAATGCTCCAGACGCCGTTAGCGCCAATGATCCCGGTGGCGACAGGGGCGCCATCGCCCACGTACAGGGAAATGGTTTGTCCCTCTTCCGCACCGGTTGTCCGGCCCGTTAATACCTGCCCGACAGCAACATCGGCGGCGTTAATCAGGTTATCGCCGAGGAAGGCGTCAATCTCAATCAGTGGTGCTGCGGTATCGACGTTAATGGTGCGGCTGGCACTGCCCACGTTGCCGGCGGCATCGGTCAACTGCGCATTAATGGTCGTTTCACCGTTGGCCAACGCCTGCATATCACTGGCTGGCACGCTGGTAGACCAGGTGCCGTCGCCCTGCACGATCCCCGTGTAGGTTTTGCCATTTAGGGTAACCGTTACCGTACGTCCCGTTTCGCTGGTGTCCGCCGTACCGCTAATGGTCTGACGCGTTGAACTTTCACTGGCGTTAACCACATCGTCACCCGTGAAGCTGTTAATCGTCAGTACCGGTGCCGTCAGATCGATCTGAACGGTGCCGCTGGTGGTCACGGTATCCGTTCCGTCGGTGGCATTGACGGTAATCGTGACCGGGCCATCAGTGCTGCCAAAATCACTGACCGGTAAGGTTGCCGTCGTCCAGTTGCCGTTAGCATCAATCGTCGTGCTGTAGTCCACGCCGTTGATCACGACGGTAACGACACCGGTGGCACCGAGATTTTGTGACGTTCCACTCACCACGACGCCACCTGCCTGCTGATCGACCGTGCTGATGATGTTATCACCCGATACGGTGCCCAGCGTGACCAGCGGTCCTGGTGGGGGTGTAAGATCAACCGGCACCGTCAGATCCTGCGTGACCGGGTTGCCCGCCAGGTCGCTGACGGCAAGCGTTAACGTGGTATCCGGTGCGACGAAGGTGCTCATTTGTTCTGGCGTCAGGGTCAGACTCCAGGCGCCGTTGGCACCGACAACCGCCGTACCTAACAGCGTGCCGTTATAGGAGACAGTTAACTGTGACCCGGTCTCCGCACCGTTAGCGATGCCGCTTAACACCTGAGGCTGAATACTCTCGGCATAATCCAGCCCATCATCACCTGCAAACGTCACGCCGGTGATCGTTGGCGCTGTTGTGTCGATTACCAGGGATTCGTTGAGCGTCGTACTGTTACCGGCAGGATCGGTGACGGTGATGGCTAACGAATAGGTGCCATCGGTTAAGGCGCTCAGTTGCGCGTTACTCAACGGCAATGTCCAGCTTCCATCCGCCGCTATCTGGGCAGTGAAATCGGTGATGCCGATAGTCACCACAACCTGTTGCCCGGCGCCGGTTTCACCGGTATTGCCCGTCAGCGTGATACCGTTCTCGACGTCAGTGGCGTTGACATAGCCGTTGCGTGGCAGCGGATCCACGCTCGGGGCTGGCGGTGTCAGATCGGCGGTAAAGTCAAACTGTGCCGTAGCCGGATTACCCGTTGCATCCACCACATTCACCGTCACGCTGTGCGGGCCACTTCCGATGGTATTCAACGCATTAGGTGGGATCGTGACGCTCCAGTTACCATTCGCATCAACGGTACCCGGATAGCGTGTTCCATCCAGATCCACGCTGATGCTTGCCGCCTGGTTTGCACCGAGGCTACCGGTCGTCCCGGTCAGCGTTACGCCAGCAGCGGCCTCGCTGATGTTCAGCACGTTATCACCACCAAACTGCAGGTCAGTAAAGGTGGGCACGGGAACGGTGACGGCGGTGACCACATTGAGCGTAGTGCTGTCAGTGTTGCCGGCAATATCCGTGGCGTTGACGGTAATAACATGACTGCCGTTGGGGATCTGCGCCATCTGCGCCGGCGTCAGGACCAGTGACCAGCTTCCGTCCGGCAGAACGGTTGCATTCAGTGGCAAATCGTTATTAAAGCCGCTGATGGTCACCGTTACTGTCTGGCCCTCGCCGCTGATACCTGTCGAGCCGGTCAGCGTCTGGTCTTGTGCCGCTTCAGCCGCATTCAGTGCTCCGTCACCGAACGGCAGAGTCAGGCTGACATCCGGCAGAGTTTGTATTGCTACCACAATGTTGCTGTTTATCGTGGCCGTGTTGCCGTTGGTGTCCGTCATGGTTACCGCAACGGGCCAGTTACCGTCTGGCAGCGTCTGCAGTAATGCCGATGGCAGAGCCAGGGACCAGGTGCCATCACCGTTGAGCGTGGCGGCATAGGCCGTACCGTTGACGGTTACCGTAACGGAGGCGGCATTATCAATATTCAGATTGCCGCTCAGGGTGCCATCTGCCTGCGCCTCTATCGCGTTGATACGGCCATCACCAAATGGCGTGTTCAGCGTCGGTTCGGGGATAGGTGCCGTGGCCGTCGTAAAGTCTTGCGTAACGGCAACAGAAGTATTACCGGCCCGGTCAGTGGTGATCACGCTGATCGTGTGCGTTCCGTCTGCCAGACCGGCAATCACGTCGGGCGGCAGGCTGGCGCTCCAGTTACCGTTCGCATCGACAGAGACGGTTAGCGGCGTGCCGTCTACGCTGACGCTGACGGTTTGTCCATCGCCAAACGGCGTGGTGCCGGTGATCAGCTGCACGGAGGCGGCTTCAGTGGTATTAATCACATTATCGCCAAACAACGTGGCAGCTATGGTCGGATCGGCCGGTACGGTCACCAGAATCTCAACGCCTGCGCTGACTTCAGCCGGGTTGCCTGCCGCATCGTTGGCCGTCACCACCACCTGGGTCAGGCCATCGGGTAAGGCATCGAGCGCGCCCGGTGCCAGCGTTAAGGTCCATGCACCGTTGGCACCAACGGTCGTATTAAACGGCTGATCGCCGATCGTCACCGTGATCGGGCTACCCTCTGGCAGATTAGTCGCACTGCCGCTCAGGGTGAGTTCACCGGCAGCATCGGCCTGACTGACAATGCCATCACCAAATGGCGTATCCAGCGTCAGCTCCGGCAGTGTGCGGAAGGCCACATCCAGCGTGGTGCTGGTGTTGGTAGTGACATTGCCGCTGGCGTCCGTTGCGGTAATCGTCAGCGTCTGGAGCCCGTCATTGAGCTGCTGCAAATCCGCGGCGGGGATTGCCAGTGACCAGACACCATTCTCATCTGCACTGGTGATGTAGGTGATTTGGTTCAGGACGACGGTGATCTGCGCGCCCGGATCGCTGTTGCCATTCACGGTCAGATCCTGCAGCAACTCGGCCAGATTAAGCGATGTGCCTGCACTCAGGCTGATATCACTCAATACCGGTAATGTCGTGTCAATCGCGACATTGTGGTTAGTCAGGGCGGTATTACCTGCTACGTCATTTGCCGTGACGACAAAGGTCTGTTGCGAGCCGGAAGGCAGACCACTCAGAGCCGAAGACGGCACGGAGACCGTCCAGTTACCCGCCGCGTCAACGGTGCCGGTGTAGCCGACGTTGTTCAGCGTGACGGTCACTACCGTTCCCTCTGCCAGTTGCGTACTGCTGCCGCTGACATCCAGATCCGCTCCGGCTTCAATGGCGTTGATAATGTCATCACTGGCGACCACATCCACGCTCAGGGTCGGCAGCGCCGCGCCACTGGCAATAACATTAAGGGTCGCATCGCTGCTGGTCGGGTTGCCTGCGCTGTCGGCGGCACTCACCACCACACTCTGAGGACCGTCCGGTAAGACACTGACGTCAGCCTGTGGAATGGTCACCGTCCAGCGGCCATCTGCCTGCACTTCCCCAGTGTAGCTTTGCCCGTTGAGCGAAACGGTGATCACCTGACCAGCGGTCAAATTCGTACTGCCGCCGCTGATGGTTAAGTCCGCAGCCGCTTCGCCCTGGTTAAGGTAATTATCCCCGCTGATGGCATCGAGGGTCAGTACCGGAAGCGACGCGCTGTCTGCGACGCGCGTCAGGGTCTGGGTGAGCGTGGTCTGGTTGCCTGCGGCATCGGTCAGCGTGACGTCCAGTGAGTAAGAGCCATCCGGCAAGCCCTGCATGACGCTGGCGGGTATCTCAAGAACCCAGGTACCGTCAATCAAGACAAGGGTTTGATAGGTTTCGCCCTGAAGCGTCACCGTCACCGTTTGCCCTGCATCGGCCAGCGATGCTGTACCCGAAACGGAAATATTTTGCAGAATTTCCAGCGAGTTAATCTGATTATCACCGGTTACAGGATTCAGGCTGAGTTCCGGTGGAGTAAAGTCAACGGTGATTGCGCTGCTCAGGCTGCCGCTGCTGCCTGTCGCATCGCTAACGGTGACGACAAGCGTATTTGTGCCTTCGGGCAAGGCCTGCAGGACGGTACTACTCAGCGTGACCGTCCAGTTGCCCTGAGCATCCACCGTGGCTGCATAGTCATTACCGCCTAGCGTGACGGTCACAATCTGGCCTGCGCCGGTCAGCCCTGTCGTGCCCGTCAGCGTTTGTTCACTGGCTGCCTCAATCTGACCCAGGTAGCTGTCGGCAAAAGGCGTATCAATGCTTATCGCTAATGTACCGGTCGCCACGGTAATATCACGGGTTTCAGTTGAAAGGTTCCCCGCAGGATCGCTGACGCTCACAGTCAGGGTATAACTGCCCGCTGCGACGTCTGCCAGGGCGCCCGCTGGCAGCGCAAAGCTCCAGTTGCCGTCAGCACCTACCGTGGTGTTCCATACCTGGTTATTCAGGGTGATGGTCACAACCTGCCCCTCGCCCGCATCGCTGCTGCCGCTCAGGACGATCGGCGCCGTGCTTTCTGCGGCGTCTACGATATTGTCCCCGGCGACGGGATCAAGCGTCAGGGTCGGTGGCGTGAGGTCAACATTAACGTTACCGCTTACCTCGCGGCTGTTCCCTGCCGCGTCCGTGACCGTGACGGTATAGTCCGTGCTGCCTTCATTCAGTGCGGCTAAGGCATTGGCAGGAAGACTCACACGCCAGTTACCATTTCCGTCTACCGTACCGGTATAAACATTGCCGCCCAGGGAAACGCTCACGGTCTGGCCCACACCGCTTACGCCGGTCGTTCCGCTAAGCTGCTGTACGCTGGAAATATCCGTGGCATTCAGGATCCCGTCGCCGAAGGCCGTGATCACCACAGGATTGGGAACATTGTTAATCGCGACATTGAGCGTGGCTGAACTGCTCAGCGCCGCGCCCGTTGTATCCGTCGTCGTTACGGTTAAGGCCGCAGGGCCATCCGTCAGGGCTGCCAGAGCGGATGGTGGGACGATCACGCTCCATGTACCGCCAGCAGAGACCACGGCGGTGTAAGTGACATTATTAAACTGCAGCGTGACAGTGCTGTCCGGTGCCACATTGACGGTGGTTCCCGTAATGATCAACGGTTCCCCCGCCTCGCTGGCATTCAGGAAGTTATCTCCGCTTATCGTATCAAGCGCCACACCGGAAGCATTACTGTTGACCGTCAACGCAAGATCCGTCGAGGTGGTATTGCCTGCGGCATCGCTGACGGCAACTGTATAGGTGGCGCTACCATCGGCCAGCGCCGACAGAACGGAAGCAGGAACCGTGAGGCGCCACGATCCGTCCGCCAGAACGGTACCGCTAAACACGTCACTGCCCACGGTCAGCGTCACAACCTGCCCCGCCTCCACGTTGGTGGTGGTGCCCGACAGTTCCTGATTGACCTGACGTTCAGCGCCGTCAACCAGATTGTCACCGGCAAACGGGTTCAGGGTCAGCGTGGGTAATGAAGCCGCATCGGCTTTCACCGTCAGGCTGCTGGTGTCCGTTGTGATATTGCCCGCGGTGTCGGTAGCAGTGATGGTCAGGGGATAGCTGCCGTTGGTCAGATCGCTCAGTGCCGCAGCCGGTACTTCCAGCGTCCAGCTCCCGTCCGGATTGGCGGTGGTGCTGACGGTGGTTCCGTTAATGTTGACTACGATAACGGCATTACCTTCGCTGTTACCGCTCAGGACCAGGGGCTGCTGAAGTTCAACTGCATTAAGAACACCATCGCCAGACGGTGTTGCTACCGTCAGGGCTGGCGGTAAAGTATCGACCGTCACGCTGCCGGCGGCATTACTGGTGTTGCCGGCAATGTCGGTAAGGGTAACCGTATAAGGCACCGATCCCTGTGGCAGTGTTGAGAGCACCGCTGAAGGAATGTTCACCTGCCAGTTACCGGTGTTATCGACAATACCGGTGTAGTTGACGCCATTGAGCGTAACCACAACGCGCTGGCCTTCCCCGGTTACGCCACTGTTGCCGGTGATAGCACCGCCCGCTGCCGCTTCACTGCCGTTCAGTACGCCATCGACAAACGCATCGCCCGGTGTCGCAACCGGTACATCGGTCGCCACAACGTTGATATTCGAGGTGCTGGTTGCCAGCGTATTGCCGTCCGCATCGGTAATGGTGGTGGTAACAGGAAGCGCGCCGTTGGGTAAGCCAACGAGGCTGCCCGCCGGCAGCGTCACCGTCCAGGTGCCATCCGCGCCTACCGTACCGGTGTAGTTGTTACCGTTAACGGTGACGTTAACAATGCTGCCAGCCGGGATATTGCTGGTGCTACCGCTAAGCACGATCTCACTCGCCACGTCATCGGCATTAAGATAATTGTTGTTTCCTGCCGGAGCCAAGGCAACGCTGCTTCCTGTTGCGTCAACCTGGAAGGTCAGTTCGGTGCTGGTGGTATTACCTGCGGCATTCACCACGGTGACGGTCAGAGCCTGACTGCCCTCAGCCAGCGTTGCCAATGCTACGGGTGGTATAACGATGCTCCAGTTACCGCTTGCTTCTACCGTACCGGTATAGGTTATACCGTTAATGGTGACGCTAACTTGCTGTCCGGCCTCTACGTTTGTTGAGGTACCGGTGAGCGTTTGTGGCAGTTTTTGTTCTGAACCATCCAGCACGCCATCACCCGCAAAGGTGCCGCTGTTCACACTCAATGTTGGCTGCACTTCTGGTGCCGTTGCGACGTTCAGTTCGCTGGTGAACGTCGTCTGACTGCCATTGGCGTTGGTAATGGTGACTGTAAAAGGATTTCTACCCGAGGGTAACGCAGCCAAATCGGACTGATCGATACGGAATGACCAGCGTCCATTGGTGCTGACCAGCGTGCGGTAGAATCTGCCGTTAAGTGACATCGTGACCTGATCGCCATTCTGCCCGGTACCGCTCAATATCAGCGGCTGTGTCAGATCGCTTACGCTGAGCGTATTGTCACCACCCACGGGATCCACACCTAATGAAGGCGGTTGCGTATCGACATTGACCGTGCTGGTCTGTGTCACCACATTCCCGGCCTGATCGATCGCGCTTACCACAAGCGGATTATTGCCCTGTGGCAGTGCAGCCAGATCGGCCGCAGGTACGGTCACACTCCAGCTTCCGTCATTATTTACTGGCAGATCATAGATTTTACCGCCGAGCTGAACCTGTACCTGCTGGCCAGCCCCGGTGACACCGGTATTGCCGCTTAATACCTGATCGCTGCTGCTTTCGGTATTATTGAGAATACCGTCACTCAGCGAGCCGCTATCAAGCGAGATGGCAGGCAGCGTAGTGGCCTGTAGGGTCATATCGGCGGTGTTGGACAGCAGATTACCATTGGCATCCACGGTGCTGATGGTGATTTGTTTCACCCCATCACTGACGCCACTAAAGGCACCGGACGGAATGATGACGGACCAGAGTCCATTGGCATCAACGGTGCCGGTGTAATCGACACCATTAAAGTTCACAACGACCTGCTGCCCCTGGGCCACCCCTGCGACCGATCCTTTTACGGTCAATCCTTGAGCTGCTTCCTGAGCGTTAATAAAACCGTCGCCGCCCAGCGGCTGCGTGATAACCAGTGTACCTGCTGCACCTGCTGGCGCTTCGACGGTAAACGGCTGACTGTCTGTCGCATTATTACCTGCGGTGTTCGTCACACTTGCGTCGATGGTGGCCGCACCCGCCGCTAACCCAGCAAGCGCTACCGACGGCACGCTCAGGCTCCAGCTGCCGTCCGGCCCAACTGTGCTGGTGTAGGTCTGGCCGCCCAGCGTCACGGTGACGGTCTGGCCCGCCTCCACGTTGCTGGTGGTACCGGACACCAGCTGATCGCTGGCCTTCTCGCTGTTGTCCAGGACGTTGTCACCGGCAAAGTCATTCACCGTTATCGTCGGTGGGCCTGGAGGGGTAACCGGTGCGTCAACCGTAATCACCTGCTCAGTACTGGCTGCCGTTCCCGCCGCGTTGCTCACGGTCACGTTGAGCGTGGTGGTGCCCGCGGCCAGCGCGGTCAGCGCTGCAGAAGGCACGCTCAGGCTCCAGCTGCCGTCGGCCCCGACGGTCGTGGTATAGGTCTGGCCGCCCAGCGTCACGGTAACGGTCTGGCCCGCCTCCACGTTGCTGGTGGTGCCGGAGACCAGCTGATCGCTGGCCTTCTCGCTGTTGTCCAGGACGTTGTCACCGGCAAAGGGATCAAGGGTCAGGGTCGGTGCGCCCGGCGTGGTAACGGGTGCGTCAACCGTAATCACCTGCTCAGCACTGGCCGCCGTTCCCGCCGCGTTGCTCACGGTCACGTTGAGCGTGGTGGTGCCCGCGGCCAGCGCGGTCAGCGCCGCCGAAGGTACGCTCAGGCTCCAGCTGCCGTCGGCCCCGACGGTCGTGGTATAGGTCTGGCCGCCCAGCGTCACGGTAACGGTCTGGCCCGCCTCCACGTTGCTGGTGGTGCCGGAGACCAGCTGATCGCTGGCCTTCTCGCTGTTGTCCAGAACGTTG
>NZ_QGTU01000004.1:391165-510791 GCF_003182295.1 Pantoea sp. AG702
CTGGCCGCCCAGCGTCACGGTGACGGTCTGGCCCGCCTCCACGTTGCTGGTGGTGCCGGAGACCAGCTGATCGCTGGCCTTCTCGCTGTTGTCCAGAACGTTGTCACCGGCAAAGGGATTAACGGTCAGGGTCGGTGTTGCTGGCGTTCCAGGCGTTCCCGGTGCTGCCGGTGTGTCACCGCCTCCGCCTCCGCCGCGACTGGTGCCCAGTGCTAACCCCCCCAGTCCCAACAGGCCAACACCACTCGCCGTCATCAGGCCGGTAGAAATATTGCTGTTATCAGCCAGCAGGAGCGGCTCCACGTTATCCAGTGACTCAAATCCGGGCGTCACGGATGTTGTCGCTAAATCTGTTGCGCCTGCCGTCGTGGGAAAGAGTGCATGCTCTGGTGGGTTCACGCCATCATCAAAGACCAGTTCACTGTGGTCGCCTGCGGCATCGTCGAGGAAGAATTTTTTATAGCGAACGGAGCTTCCGTCACGCATCTGGACGATGAGATCGTCGCCCTGACGTTGGTATTGTACGACAGCCTCACGCGTACCATTAATGCGTACTACGCTCGGTTCATTAAGAGTGATCGTTTGCGTTAAGCCGCCGTCGACCTGAGACGTAAGCGTACCATTTGCACGGGAAATGATATCGACGCGACTTTGAGTGAGTTCTGCCATCTTGACCTTGCTCCACCAGAATATCTAATTAGCTGAAATGAAAACCATAAAAATAAGTTATGATTTTTCATTGACGTTTTTTCATGCTGTGTATCGGAAAACGTTTCAGCCTGGCGGAGGCGGCTTAAGCAAACAGGCGAAGCAAAAGGCAACTCCGCAAGTAGTGACTTTGGTTTTTTAACATTTGTATTAATCGATGCTCACAAATGGCAACATCGTGCAATCAATAGTTAACTGTCTGCGTTTAAAAATCAATCATAAGATGCAGTTTTATTTATGAATTAATAAAAATAACATTAGCAATTTTTGTGGTTTATGGGGGAGGAAAAAGGCGGAATGCATGTTATTTCATGTCAAAATATTGCTAAATATTTCCAGTAAATTGCAAAAGTGCCGGAAATGACTCTATTTTTTTGTTTTCTGGGTTCCTGCCCGATACTGAAATTCAGCTAAGCAATTCACATCACTAAACTGTGATGCAGATCGTTCCTGAAAGAGGGCCGGTGCCGGGTTTACCCGCGGGTTATGCCAGGAAAGTTCTGGAAAAAAAATTTGTCGCGGTAAAAGTCGGTACACTGGCCGCTGACAGGGCTGATAAAAGCGGTCCGGAAAACCTGTTAAACCTGTGTTCTCACAGCGTTTTGCAGCCAATTAATGCTACACTTTTCTGCTTTGCTACTGATGAATTAGGGCCATGACAGCATTGGATGCCGCAAAATCAACTCCCTCTGACCGCCGCCTGAGCGGGGGCACACGCATCATTTTTTTGATCAATGGCCTGGGAATGTCAGCCTGGGCGCCACTGGTGCCCTATGCACGCGATCGCTTGCATTTAGATGGTGCTTCCCTGGGGGCCCTGTTGCTGTGTCTGGGTATCGGTTCATTGCTCGCGATGCCGGTAACCGGCACGTTGGTAGCGCGCTTTGGCTGCCGTACAGTGATGATATTTTCAACGCTACTGGTGTTATGTATGATGCCGCTGCTCGCCACGGTGCAAACGCATCTTTTCATGGCCGCCGCGTTGATGCTGTTTGGTGCCGGACTGGGCATGCTGGACGTCGCCATGAATTATCAGGCCGTTGAAGTGGAAAAAGCGGCTGGCAAGCCGATGATGTCAGGCTTTCATGCTTTTTTTAGCCTGGGCGGTATTCTGGGTGCCGGGGCGGTCAGCCTGCTGTTGAGCCTGGGATTGACGCCACTGCTTTCCGTGCTGATCGTGATGGCCGTGATGATGGTGCTGTTGTTGTGGAGAATCCCCACCTTTATGAATCAGCGTTTGCACCAGCCCGATCAGCCGTGGCTGGTCATTCCACGTGGACGCGTCGCCTTTCTGGGCATGCTGTGTTTTATTCTGTTTTTAGCAGAGGGCGCCGTGCTCGACTGGGGCGCACTCCTGCTGTTGCAAAACCCTGTGATGACGACCGCGCATGCCGGGCTCGGCTACGCGCTGTTTTCCGTTGCCATGACAGTTGGGCGTTTTAGCGGGGATAAAATTATTCATCGCTTCGGCCGTTATCCTGTCATGTTGGTGGGCGCGCTGGCGGCGGCATCAGGAATGGCATTAGCGGTGCTCCTCCCATGGCCCGAAGCTTCATTGCTGGCGTTCTTACTGGTCGGCTTTGGATTATCGAATACCGTGCCGATGTTGTTCAATGCGGCAGGTAACCAGCATGATATGCCGGCTAACCTGGCGATTTCCGCCATGACAACGTTGGGATATGCAGGTATTCTTTCTGGTCCGGCGTTGATCGGGTTCATTTCTCAATGGATTAGCCTTAGCGGTGCGTTTTTACTCATAGCACTGTTATTGTTGGCTGTGGCTGTCAGTGCGCGCAACGTTGCGCGATAATTCAGGTATCTGAGACGCTATGTTGTATAAGTTTCCGCTGACATCCGGCAATGTCACTCGCTTTTTTATCGTATTTAATCTGGTGCTGTTACTGGCGCTAGGCTTTATGGTGCAAAACTCCGTCAATGCCTGGTTGACCGACAAACGTTACGCCATGGCGGATATGGCGCGAGATATTCAGAAACGTATTGATGCCTACCGTTTCGTTACCTGGCAGATTTATGAAAACCTGTCGACCAGTGCTGCCGGTACGCCTCCTGCCAGTAATCTGCAAGAGACGCGCCTGCGTCCGGATGTCTACTATCTGGAAAAAACGCGCCGCAAAACCGAAGCGCTGATTTTCGGGTCCCATGACAGCAGCACGCTGGATATGTCGATGCGAATGTCCAGCTATCTGGACACCTTATGGGGTGCAGAAACGCCGACCTGGTCCATGTACTTTTTAAATGGTCAGGACAACAGCCTGATCATGATCTCCACCCTGCCGCTGAAAGACATGACGACGCGTTACAAAGAGAATGCCATCAGTTCTCTGGTTGAGGCACGACGTGCTGAAATGCTGCAGCAGGCCAATGCGCTGGATGAGCGTGAAAGCTTTTCTCCCCTTCGCCATCTTGCCTTTCAGAACGACCACTATTTTACGTTGCGCACCACGTTTAATCAGCCCGGTCATCTGGCGACCGTGGTGGCATTTGATCTGCCCATCAACGACTTAATTCCCCTGAATATGCCGGTGGATAATTTCCAGCTGCGTCAGGATGCCACGCTGAATAACAACGCCAGCAGCAATCAGGACGATGTTGAAACTACACAGGTAGCCCTGGTCAATCACGATATTGAAATCGCCGCTGCACTACCCAGTACATCGCTACAGCTGGTTTACCGTGTGCCGCTCTTACGCCTGTTGCTCGACAGCGCACATAATTTGATGTGGCCCCTGCTGATTAACCTGGTGCTGTTTTTACTCTCGCTTAGCGGCATGTTGTTGCTACGTCAGCAGTCTCTGCGACCCAGTGAGAATCAAAGCGCCGAGCTGGATTCGCTCCGGGTGCTCAATCAGGAGATTGTGGCCAGTTTGCCCGTTGGCCTGCTGGTCTATGATTTTGCCAGTAACCGCACGCTGTTGAGCAATAAAATCGCTGAGCATCTTTTGCCTCACCTGAATCTGCAGAAAATCATCAATATGTCCGACCAGCATCAGGGCGTACTGCAAGCCACCATCAACAATGAAGTGTATGAGATTCGTCACGCACGAAGCGTGCTGTCTCCGCATACCCAACTGTTCATGATGCGCGATCAGGATCGCGAGCTGCTGGTGAACAAGAAACTGCAAAAAGCGCAACAGGTGTTAGATCGCAACCACCAGATGCGTCAGCAACTTCTGCATCATCTTGGTCACGCGTTAAATCAGCCGCTGGAAAAAATTGTCTCGCAGCTGGTGCACCTGAGCCAGCGAGAGAATGACGAAAGCGTGCTGGATATTCTGGATGAGAGCCAGTCACTGGCACGTCTGGTCGACGATATTGTGCTGCTGAATCGCCTTGAAGCGCACGACTGGTCGCCTGACGCCAGTGTGTTTAATCTGCAGGAACTTCTGGACGAAATCGCGCTGGAAAGCCTGCCACTGCTGCGTCGTAAAGGGTTATCGTTGGTGGTGAATAATCATCAGCCGAACGATGAAGTACGCTTTGGCGATCGCCGTGCCCTGCGCAAAGTGCTGACGACGCTAATGCACTATGCCCTGATCACCACGCGCTGGGGCAAGATTACCCTTGAGGTAAAAACCGCCGAACAGCACCCTGACCGCCTCTATATCGAGCTGGTGGATACGGGAGCTGGACTCACGATCGATGAACTGGCCAATGTCGATTTTCCGTTCCTGGGCGATACCAGCCAGGATCGTTATGGTCAGGCTTCGGGCATGGCCTTTTTCCTGTGCAAACAGCTGTGCAAGCAAATGGGCGGCAGCCTGGAAATCGTTGCTAAGGCGGACATTGGCACCCGATATAACATTCAGCTTCCGCTCACGCTTGAAGAGAAGCACGAAGACGATCAAGAGAAGATTCTCGAAGGGATTACCGCCCTGGTTGAGATTGCCGTTGAAGACGTGCACAAGATCGTCTGTCGCCATCTGGAAAACTGGGGCGCACGCTGCCTGACGCCGGATGAACGTATCTCAGGCCAGGATCACGATGTACAGATTACTGACGATCCCAGCAAACTCAGCGGCTGGGCTTTATTGCTGGCGGAGGATGAACCCGGCCATCATGCTTTAAACGACCAACAGTATCGCGTCAATTTCAATCTCAGCAATGCAATACTTGATGCCTTGCTGGCACTGATTGAGAAGCAATTGTCCCACGATGTGATGGAGGATGACACTGAAGATGACGCCGGCACGGCACTGTTAAGTGGAGGCTATTTCCAGCTGTTTACTGAGACAGTACCGGATGATGTAAAGAGATTGTATACTGAGTCAGCGATATCAGATTATGCCTCGCTTGCTCAGACAGCTCATCGCCTTAAGGGCGTGTTTGCTATGCTCAATTTGACACCGGGCAAACAGCTTTGTGAAGCGTTAGAACACCACATCAAAGTATGTGACGATTCAAACATTAAAAATACCACCAGTAATATTGACGCTTATGTCAATCAACTGCTGCAGCAAGGTAACCAATAAGATGAATAACTTGAATGTAATTATTGCCGATGATCACCCAATTGTTCTTTTCGGTATCCGAAAGTCTCTGGAACAAATTGAGTGGGTTAACGTTGTAGGTGAATTTGAAGATTCAACGGCGCTAATCAACAACCTGTCCAAACTTGATGCGAACGTCCTGATCACCGACCTCTCTATGCCAGGGGAAAAATACGGCGACGGTATTACGCTGATTAAATATATCAAACGTCACTATCCCGATCTGTCCATCATTGTTCTGACAATGAACAATAACCCAGCCATTCTGAGCTCGGTGCTGGATCTGGATATTGAAGGCATTGTCCTGAAACAGGGGGCGCCAACCGATTTGCCAAAAGCGCTGGCGGCACTGCAGAAAGGCAAGAAATATACGCCGGAAAGCGTCGCCAAACTGCTGGAGAAAATCAGCGCGGGCGGCTATGGCGATAAACGTCTGTCACCTAAAGAGAGCGAAGTATTACGCCTCTTTGCTGAAGGTTTCCTGGTGACCGAAATTGCCAAGAAGCTGAACCGCAGTATTAAGACCATCAGTAGCCAGAAAAAATCGGCCATGATGAAGCTGGGCGTGGATAATGATATCGCCCTGCTCAACTACCTGTCGTCCGTCAGTGCGACACAAATCGATAAAGATTAAGTCCTCAGGCGGTGCGTTTCGCACCGCCTCTTTTCCCTGCTACCCTACCCGCGTTTTCCTTACCCGCTCTGCATAAATGCCCAGCGTTGTTTTCAACACGTCTAAGGTCACCGGCTTAGACAAACAGTTGTCCATCCCTGCATCCATGCAGCGCTGTTTTTCTTCTGCCAGCGCGTTGGCGGTGACGCCGACTACCGGGAACACGTGCCCCAGCTGGCGCAGCCGCTGCGTCAGGCGATAGCCATCCATATTCGGCATGTTGACATCGGTAAGCACGATATCGATGTTATTACGACTGAGAACGTTTAACGCATCGACGCCGTCCTGGGCGGTCTTGACCTGATAACCGAGGGTGCCAAGCTGTTCTGACAGCAGCATACGGTTGATAGGATGATCGTCAACGATCAGTACCATAATGTCGTCATTATGAATTTTCTCTTCCACCGGACCGTCTAGCGCCAGGCCATCATTCACCTCCGCGTCAACCGTAATCCGGTAAATGCGCGCCAGCAGCGTGGGTAACTCATGCAGGGTTGCCGTGCTGTGGATCCAGCGTCCCGTCTGAGGCTCACGAGGCATGTCCACGTGCGAACCGTCAAAAGTGATAACCGCCCGCACTGGCGCGTGGATGTCGGGCACGTAATCTGTCAGCACCACATCATCACTGCCCGGCTGGGCCTGATATTCAGCAACCTGGATACCATGCTGCTTTAGCAGCCGTTCAAGGTACTGCGCCAGATATTCATTGCGCATCGCCAGCCAGATTTTCTTATCCTGTAAGCCGTCCAGCAGCGGAATGGAAGGCTGTTTACCGTTGTAGATCGGAATACGGACAATAAACTGGCTTCCCATTCCCGGCTCAGACTCAACCTCAATGTCACCGTCCATCATGTTGATCAGTTTTTCACAGATCGCCAGCCCCAATCCGGTCCCCTGGAAATTACGCTGTACGCCGTTGCCCACCTGGAAAAAGGGATCAAACAGTCGGGTCAACTCTTTAGCCGGAATACCCACACCGGTATCACGCGTGCGGAACGCCAGATAGCCTTGTGTGACATAGGCATGCAGAATAATACAGCCCGTATGGGTGAATTTAATGGCGTTATTCAGCAGGTTAGAAATCACCTGCTGCAGTCGCAGAGGATCACCATCAAGTGCCTGCGGAACATCGTGCTCGATATAGCAGTAAAGCGTCAGGCGCTTCTTCACCACCAGGGAGAGATAGTTTCCGACAATATGGGTGATTACTTCGCGCGGCGAGAAAGGTCGCGGCTCTATTTTCAACTGTTCCGATTCAATTTTGGAGAAGTCGAGAATATCGCTGATGATCTTCAACAGCAGGCTGGAAGAGTTATTCATCGCGGTCACCAGCGAGTCTATACCGCTCGGCAGCTGCCGCGTCTGCAGCAGATCCAGGTTACCAATGATGCCATACAACGGCGTACGAAGTTCGTGACTGACCGTTGCCAGGAACATGGATTTCGACTGGCTGGCCTGCTCTGCCGCGTGGGCCATTTCCTGTAAGGATTGCTCCATGCGCACGCGGGCGGAAACATCCACCAGCACACAGATCGCCACGTTTTCATTGCGGTAGCGGGAATGCACAAAGCTGATTTGCAGGTTAGTATTACTGCCCGTCAGGACATCAACAAAGTTAACCTGCTGCCCGCCGATGATCTCATTTAATCGCTTACGGTCTTCCTGCGTCAGCAGCGTCAGATAGTTGTGTGCCAACTCGTTACTGAGAATATTGGTACCATCGCTGGTGCGTAAAATGCAGATCCCTACCGGCGCTGAAGCGACAATTTTACGGTTAAACTGCTCGTGCTCTTCCAGCCGGTGTGCGTTTTCTTCCGCTGGCAAAAACATGCGTCTCTCAAACAGCCAAGCAAGCGTAAACAGCAGGATGGCGCTCAGGATATTCAGCAACAGGGCATTGATCATCATCAGTTTGAGCTGATCGACCAGCACATCGGTAGAGACCGACCACACCACGTTAAGATTCGACGGTGGCAACGGTTTTTTCAGCACCAGCTGACGGTAACCGTCAAGATAGCCAAACCAGGTTTTATCATCAGGCAATTCATTTAATGAAAAGCCCAAACCGCCTCGGCGCGAGGTCAGGAGCGGAGCGTAATTTTCATCCGTAATCGTTGCCGTGACGGGCAGGCTACCGGGCTGAATAAACGCATCAAGCTGGATATTTTGCTCGACGCCCAGCAGGGCCTGAAGTTTATCCGCCACGTAGATCGGCATGATAACAGAGAAGTTTCCTACGCCTGGCTGGGCGCTGCTGTTTACCCAGTAGACCGGGTTGCGACGCTCCTCTTCCGAACTGTTGCGGTAGCGCTGAAGGTTTTCCTGCAACAGCTTGAGGCTGTTATCGCGGTTAACGTTGTTACCAATAGCAAAATCCGCCAGACACTTGTTATCGCCACCAATGAGGAACACCCGGTTGAGCTCATAAGATGAGGCGAAATGACTCCTCCAGTAATTGATATAGTTGCTGAGTGAGTCCAGTGAGTTGCGCCAGGTCGCGCTCATGGCGGTGCAGTCATCACTGGAAAAAAGGGGGGTAAACTGCGGTTGAATCGTCTTTCCTGCCGTTGACCGATCCGAGGCTTCTCCCCCGGCGCTGGCGCTGGTGAGGTGGTTTTCAGCGATGAACTTAAGCTCGCGCATCTTGCCCGCTGAGAGGCGAACGTACCAGTCAATTGTGCCGTAGTTGCCAGCAAATTCCTGCCGTACCTTGTTCTCTTTATCGTGAAGTACGCTAATGATGTAGAAGGTGGTCAGCACCGCGCCCAGTAGCCAGATTAGCAGCGCCAACGCGCGAAACAGATAGCGCGAAATGCGAAGCGTCGTGCGGAAAGAGACTAGATATTTCAAAGGTAACTCGCAGGTGGCAAGGTTAGTCGCATCGTGGGATTTTTAATGCTCATACACTAGCTTTATCGCAGCAAAAAAGCCAGTCGGTGACGGGCACCCGGCGCAGTTTGGGACTATTTGCCCCTGAGGAAATCATCCTTTGCCAAACCTGCCGCAAAAAAAACGGCAGGTCGGGTGATCCCTGACCTGCCGTTGCTCTTAATGTACGACGCGCTAATTACTCATCGTCGTCCGCTGCGGGTACGTCATCGTCGTCATTGTCGACTTCAGGTACGATATCGTCATCCCCTTCCGCCACGCTGCCGTCGATGGAGTCCAGCTCTTCTTCTTCCACCGGCTCAGCCACGCGTTGCAGTCCAACCACGTTCTCGTCCTCTGCCGTACGAATCAGAATCACACCCTGGGTATTACGGCCCACGATGCTGACTTCAGACACACGGGTTCTCACCAGGGTGCCGGCATCAGTGATCATCATGATCTGATCGCTGTCGACCACCTGCACTGCACCAATCACCGGGCCATTACGCTCGGTCACTTTGATGGAGATCACGCCCTGCGTCGCACGGGATTTGGTTGGATACTCACTGTTCGCGGTACGCTTACCGTAGCCGTTCTGCGTCACGGTGAGAATCGCGCCCTCTTCACGCGGCACAATCAGGGAAACCACACGATCGTTTTGCGCCAGCTTGATACCGCGTACGCCCGAGGCCGTACGGCCCATGGCACGCACGGCAGATTCGGCGAAGCGAACCACTTTACCGGCGGCCGAGAACAGCATCGCCTCGTCGTTACCGTTGGTCAGCGCTACGCCAATCAGCTCGTCATCATCGCGCAGGTTAATGGCGATGATACCGGCGCTGCGTGGACGGCTGAACTCCTGCAGACCGGTTTTCTTCACCGTGCCGCTCGCGGTTGCCATAAAGATATTGAAGCCTTCGGTGTATTCGCGCACAGGTAGAATCGCCGTGATACGTTCATTCGCTTCAAGCGGCAACAGGTTGACGATTGGACGTCCACGTGCCCCACGGCTGGCTTCCGGCAGCTGGTAAACCTTCATCCAGTAGAGTCGGCCACGGCTGGAGAAGCACAGAATCGTATCGTGGGTGTTTGCCACCAACAGACGATCGATAAAATCTTCTTCTTTAATGCGGGCGGCAGACTTGCCTTTGCCACCGCGACGCTGCGCTTCGTAATCGCTCAGCGGCTGATATTTTACATAGCCCTGATGCGACAGCGTGACGACCACATCTTCCTGATTGATCAGGTCCTCGATGTTGATGTCTGCGCTGTTCGCAGTGATTTCCGTGCGGCGCTCATCGCCGAACTGATCGCGCATCAGTTCCAGCTCTTCGCGAATGACTTCCATCAGGCGCTCAGAACTTCCCAGGATGTGGAGCAACTCCGCAATTTGATCCAGAAGCTGTTTGTATTCATCCAGCAGCTTTTCATGCTCAAGCCCGGTCAGTTTCTGTAAACGTAAGTCCAGAATGGCCTGAGCCTGCTGTTCAGTCAGGTAATATTTACCCTCACGAATACCAAACTGCGCTTCCAGCCACTCTGGGCGGGCAGCATCATCACCGGCACGCTCCAGCATGGCAGACACGTTGCCCAGATCCCAGGATTGTGCGATCAGGCCCGCTTTCGCTTCGGCAGGCGTGGGCGCACGGCGGATCAGCTCAATGATCGGATCGATGTTAGCCAGCGCAATCGCCAGGCCTTCAAGGATATGCGCACGATCGCGAGCTTTGCGCAGTTCAAAAATAGTACGACGCGTGACCACTTCACGACGATGGCGAACGAAGGCTTCCAGAATCTCCTTCAGTGCCATAATCTTCGGCTGGCCCTGATGCAGCGCCACCATGTTGATACCGAAAGAGGTTTGCAACTGAGTCAGTGAATAGAGGTTGTTGAGGACGACTTCACCAACCGCATCACGCTTGATTTCAATGACAATACGCATGCCGTCTTTATCAGACTCATCACGCAGCGCACTGATGCCTTCAACGCGTTTTTCTTTCACCAGCTCGGCGATTTTCTCAATCAGGCGCGCTTTGTTCACCTGATACGGCAGTTCGTGAATGATGATGGTTTCACGCCCGGTTTTGGCGTCCACTTCCACTTCACCACGGGCACGGATATACACTTTACCGCGACCGGTGCGATAGGCTTCTTCAATGCCGCGACGACCGTTAATGATGGCCGCTGTCGGGAAGTCAGGCCCCGGAATATGCTCCATCAGCCCTTCGATGCTGATGTTTTCATCTTCGATATAGGCGAGGCAGCCGTTGATCACTTCACGCAGGTTGTGCGGTGGAATGTTGGTTGCCATGCCGACTGCGATACCGGACGAACCGTTTACCAGCAGGTTAGGAATTTTGGTGGGCAGAACTTCAGGGATCTGCTCGGTGCCGTCGTAGTTCGGAACGAAATCAACGGTCTCTTTTTCCAGGTCAGCTAACAGGTCGTGGGCGATTTTGGACATGCGCACTTCGGTATAACGCATCGCCGCAGCGGAGTCGCCGTCGATGGATCCGAAGTTGCCTTGACCGTCCACCAGCATGTAACGCAGGGAGAAAGGCTGGGCCATACGTACAATGGTGTCATAAACGGCAGAATCACCATGGGGGTGATATTTACCGATAACGTCACCGACGACGCGGGCAGATTTTTTATAGGGTTTGTTCCAGTCATTACCCAGTTCGCTCATCGCGTATAGTACGCGGCGATGTACTGGCTTCAGGCCATCACGCACATCGGGTAAAGCTCGGCCAACGATGACCGACATGGCGTAATCGAGGTAAGAATTTTTTAACTCTTCTTCGATATTAACCGGTGTAATTTCTCTCGCAAGGTCGCTCATGGAGCCGCTATCCCTCTACTAATCCCGGATTTTAAAGGTGCGAAAGTATATCACAGAGCAATTCGCTGGTGAACGTTAACCACCTTATTAAGGTGCTTTTCCTCAAGTTGATAAGGTGCGTCAGAGTCAGTTAAGCGTTTATACTGATGTCACGTTTTGTCAGGAGTCACGATTCAATGAATGCACAACCACAGAATCATCAGCACAATGTCGATGCACAGGAAATTGCCAAGTTTGAGGCCGTTGCCTCGCGCTGGTGGGATCTGGAGGGCGAATTTAAACCGCTGCACCGTATTAACCCTCTGCGGCTGGGCTATATTGCGCAACACAGCAACGGGCTGTTCGGCAAGAAAGTCCTGGATGTTGGCTGTGGCGGCGGCATCCTGGCCGAAAGCATGGCGCGGGAAGGCGCGGTGGTCACCGGGCTGGATATGGGTGCCGAACCGCTGGAAGTGGCGCGTCTGCATGCCCTGGAGAGCGGCGTCACGCTCAGCTATGTGCAACAGACGGTTGAAGAGCACGCCAGCGCGCATGCGGGCGAATACGATGTGGTGACCTGCATGGAGATGCTGGAACATGTGCCCGATCCGCGTTCGGTGGTGCATGCCTGCGCGCAGTTGGTGAAACCCGGCGGTGAGGTGTTCTTTTCTACCATTAACCGTAATCCCAAAGCCTGGCTGATGGCCATTTTTGGTGCTGAGTATGTGCTGCGCATGGTGCCGCGCGGCACGCATGATGTGAAAAAATTTATCCGCCCTTCCGAACTGCTGGGCTGGGTCGATGAAACACCGCTTCGTGAGCGCAATATGATTGGCCTGCACTACAACCCCATCACCGATAAGTTTCGTCTGGGTAACGGTGTGGATGTGAACTACATGATACACACGCATCACGGCGACGCCTGATAAACCTGCAGCGTGCGGCTGTGCCCTGCCCACGCTGCTGTCATCCTGTTGTCATCTGCGCAGGTTAGCGTTTCAGAGGGGCGGATCCAGGCCATTGGCTGAGACAGTATCTGCACGTTTTGCTCTCCCGCGCTGAGGTGTTGGAAAAGTTAGCGCAATGTTTGAAAAATCAGCGGTCGATCATAAATTGCAATATTTTCTCTGAATGGTTGACACGACCTGCGGCCTTACGAGACGCGGCTTAAGAAAACCCTCAGAAAATACAACCCCCGCAGACATCATTTTTTCCTCTTGTTAAGCGCCAGCAAAATACTAGAATAAGCCTCCATATTGTTATGCATATCGTCAACAACCCCAAGATGTAGTGTTTATCCACAACATTATTCACAATGAATATGCTGTGTATAAATCGGGATTTCTTTTAATTATTGGATACTCACGCAAAGGTAAAAACGCGACATGAACCAAAGTCTGCTCGTTACTAAACGCGATGGCCGCCAGGAGCGCATTGATCTCGACAAAATTCACCGTGTCCTCGACTGGGCGGCCGAAGGGCTGAACAATGTGTCGGTTTCACAGGTAGAGCTGCGTTCCCACATTCAGTTTTATGATGGCATCAAAACGTCTGACATCCATGAAACGATCATCAAGGCCGCTGCAGACCTTATTTCTCGCGATGCCCCTGACTATCAATACCTTGCTGCCCGACTGGCAATCTTCCACCTGCGTAAAAAAGCTTACGGTCAGTTTGAACCGCCCGCGCTGTACGATCAGGTTGTTAAGATGGTCGATCTGGGCAAGTACGATCGCCATCTGCTGGAAGACTACAGCCGTGAAGAGTTCGAGCAGATGGATGGCTTTCTCGACCACTGGCGCGATATGAATTTCTCCTACGCGGCCGTGAAGCAGTTAGAAGGCAAATACCTGGTTCAGAACCGCGTTTCCGGTGAGATCTACGAAAGTGCCCAGTTCCTGTATATCCTGGTCGCCGCCTGCCTGTTCTCAGGTTATCCGCGCGATACGCGTATGGATTACATCAAGCGTTTCTACGATGCGATCTCGACCTTCAAAATCTCGCTGCCAACGCCCATCATGTCGGGAGTGCGTACGCCTACTCGTCAGTTCAGCTCCTGCGTGCTGATTGAGTGCGGCGACAGCCTGGATTCGATCAATGCCACCTCCAGCGCCATTGTGAAATACGTTTCTCAGCGCGCGGGCATTGGTATCAACGCCGGACGTATCCGCGCGCTGGGCAGCCCTATCCGTGGTGGCGAAGCATTCCACACGGGCTGTATCCCGTTCTATAAGCACTTCCAGACTGCGGTGAAATCCTGTTCGCAGGGCGGCGTTCGTGGCGGCGCAGCCACGCTGTTCTACCCAATGTGGCACCTGGAAGTCGAAAGCCTGTTAGTGCTGAAAAACAACCGTGGCGTTGAAGGCAACCGCGTGCGTCATATGGACTATGGCGTGCAGCTCAACAAAATGATGTATCAGCGTCTGCTTAAAGGCGAAGACATCACGCTGTTCAGCCCGTCAGACGTGCCTGGCCTGTACGATGCCTTCTTTGCCGATCAGGATGAGTTTGAGCGCCTCTACACCAAATATGAAAAAGACAGCAGCATTCGCAAGCAGCGAGTGAAAGCCGTGGATCTGTTCTCGCTGATGATGCAGGAACGCGCCTCAACGGGCCGTATCTACATCCAGAACGTCGATCACTGCAACACACACAGCCCGTTTGACGCCAGCATCGCGCCGGTTCGCCAGTCTAACCTGTGTCTGGAAATTGCGCTGCCGACCAAGCCGCTGAGCGACGTCAACGACGAGAACGGTGAAATCGCGCTGTGTACGCTTTCAGCGTTCAACCTGGGCGCCATTGACAGCCTGGACGATCTGGAAGAGCTGGCGACCCTGGCGGTACGTGCGCTGGATGCCCTGCTCGATTATCAGGATTACCCGATTCCTGCCGCACAACGCGGTGCGATGGGCCGTCGCACGCTGGGTATTGGCGTGATTAATTTTGCTTACTACCTGGCGAAGCACGGCGTGCGTTACTCCGACGGCAGCGCCAACGGCCTGACGCACAAAACCTTTGAAGCCATTCAGTATTACCTGCTGAAAGCCTCAAACGAGCTGGCGAAAGAGCAAGGTGCCTGCCCGTGGTTTAATGAAACCACCTATGCGCAGGGCGTACTGCCGATCGACACCTACAAGAAAGATCTGGATGCGATTTGCAATGAGCCGCTGCACCTGGACTGGGAAACCCTGCGTGAGCAGATTAAAACCCACGGTCTGCGTAACTCAACGCTTTCTGCGCTGATGCCGTCTGAAACCTCATCGCAGATTTCAAACGCCACCAATGGTATTGAGCCGCCGCGTGGTCATATCAGCATCAAGGCATCCAAAGACGGTATTCTGCGTCAGGTGGTGCCGGAGTATGAGCGTCTTAAAGATCAGTACGAACTGCTGTGGGATATGCCCTCCAACGACGGTTACCTGCAGCTGGTTGGCGTGATGCAGAAATTTATCGATCAGGCGATTTCGTCTAACACCAACTACGATCCGTCACGCTTCCCGAATGGCAAAGTGCCGATGAAGCAGTTACTGAAAGATCTGCTGACCGCCTATAAGTTCGGCGTGAAGACGCTCTATTATCAAAACACCCGTGATGGTGCGGAAGATGCGCAGGATGATCTGGCACCTTCTATTCAGGATGATGGCTGCGAAAGCGGCGCCTGTAAGATCTGACGGTCGGGCGGGAGCCATTCCCGCCCACATTTTCCCGCGAGGCCGGTGCTGAGCCTCGTCTACATTGGACAGTTTTTTATGGCTTACTCCACTTTTTCTCAGAATAAAAATGACCAGTTGAAAGAGCCGATGTTTTTCGGTCAGTCCGTTAACGTGGCCCGTTTTGACCAGCAGAAATACGATATCTTTGAAAAGCTGATCGAAAAGCAGCTTTCGTTCTTCTGGCGTCCTGAAGAGGTCGATGTTTCACGCGATCGTATCGATTACCAGGCCCTGCCCGATCACGAAAAACACATTTTTATCAGCAACCTGAAATATCAGACGCTGCTGGACTCCATTCAGGGACGCAGCCCGAACGTGGCGCTGCTGCCGCTGATCTCCATTCCTGAGCTGGAAACCTGGATCGAAACCTGGGCATTCTCAGAGACGATCCACTCACGCTCCTACACCCACATCATTCGTAACATCGTAAACGACCCGGCGGTGGTGTTTGACGATATCGTGACCAACCAGCAGATTCTGGCACGTGCTCAGGATATCTCGCAGTACTACGATGATCTGATTGAGATGACCAGCTACTGGCATCTGTTAGGTGAAGGCACCCATCAGGTTAACGGTAAGTCCGTCACCGTCAGCCTGCGTGCCCTGAAAAAGCAGTTGTACATCTGTCTGATGAGCGTCAACGCGCTGGAAGCCATCCGTTTCTATGTCAGCTTTGCCTGCTCGTTTGCGTTTGCCGAGCGTGAGCTGATGGAAGGCAATGCGAAAATCATCAAGCTGATTGCCCGCGACGAAGCCTTACATCTGACCGGTACTCAGCACATGCTAAACCTGCTGCGCACTGGCGAAGACGATCCTGAGATGAAAGAGATCGCCGCCGAATGTCGTGAAGAGTGTTTTGAACTGTTCAAAAAAGCGGCACTGCAGGAAAAAGAGTGGGCGGAATACCTGTTCAGCGGCGGTTCGATGATCGGCCTGAACAAAGATATCCTGTGTCAGTATATTGAATACATTACCAATATTCGTATGCAGGCGGTTGGCCTCGATCTGCCTTTCGAAACGCGTTCTAACCCGATTCCCTGGATCAACGCCTGGCTGGTGTCGGACAACGTTCAGGTGGCACCGCAGGAAGTGGAAGTCAGCTCCTATCTGGTCGGTCAGATTGACTCCGAAGTGGGCGAAAACGACTTCGACGATTTCCAGTTGTAATGATGAGCCGTTCCGTTGTTATTCTGCGCAGTTCCGGTACCCGACTGGAGGGCGCAGACGATCACCCTAACCTGCTGACGATGCTGGAAGCCAACAACCTGTGTGTTGAATTCCAGTGCCGTGAGGGCTATTGCGGCTCCTGCCGGATGCGGCTACTGAGCGGCGAAGTCGACTACGCGGAAAAGCCGCTGGCGTTTATTGAGCAGGGCGAGATCCTGCCCTGCTGCTGTAAGGCGAAGGGCGAGATCGAGCTTGAACTCTAGGCTCGCATCTCAGGCAGTTAAAAAACCGTCATTCCAACCGAATGGCGGTTTTTTTTCTGGCGCTGGCTCAGGGAATACGGGCAATCACCTTGATTTCAAAATCGAAGCCTGCCAGCCAGGTGAGATCAACAACGCCACGTCCGCAGCATAAAACCGTCAGCGCGCGCCGCTTAACGGTTTGTCGGCGCTGTCATAAGACAGGCTGGGCGACGCCAGCCCCTTACGTACGCTCAGGCTTAGTGCTTCACCGTTTCGATCACATCGATCCAGCCGTGCCCTGTGCTTACCTCACTGCCGTGTAGCCAACGGCGCAGCATATTCATCGCCATCATCGCCACCACTTTTTGCCGGGTTTCCAGATTATGACGACCGTGGTTAAACTTCACGCGTTGTCCCCAGGTCGCCTCCGGCGTGTGTAGCGCAACGGAAATCTCGCCTTCGCTCAGGTTGCCGACCGACAGGGCCAACGGCGTCTGCAGCCTCGCCGCCAGCGCCTGCGTGCGCATCACCTGTACCTCAAGGCTTTCGTCCTGCTGCGGCAGAATTTCGGTGGCGCTCAGGGGAACCTCAGCCGAAGCCAACTGCCAGTTGAGTAACCCCGCCGTGTACTGCTCGCTGATTGCGAGACGCAGGTTACGTTGATTCAGTTCTCGCGCCAACAGCGCAGGCAGCCCCTCCAACCCTTCAAAAATCGTGCATTCCGCCAGCAATAAACGCACCTGCTGCCAGACCTGCTCCATCGCCACGCGCTGTGAGGCAGGCCCGGTGAGCTTAATTTCGATAATGGGCATTGATGAACGGTAGCCCATCAACACGTTTTCCGGCAGCGCCAGCGGCTCCAGTTCATTAGCAATATCGCTTTCACCCCGACCAAAGGTCGTCAGCCGCAGGCACAGCGGCGGCTCTGGCAGGTCAAATTTATTTTTCAGGCGGGGGATGATTTGTTGTTCAACCATCACTTTAAATTCAGAGGGTACGCCGGGGGTAAAAAACAGCCAGCAACGGTTGAGCTGCAGGGCAAATCCACAGGCGGTGCCGACCGGATTATCGAGCATTTCGGCATTGGCAGGAATTTCGGCCTGTTTGCGATTGCTGTCGGCCATCACACGTCCACGACTGGCGAACCAGGCTTCCATAGTTTCAAGCCAGGCTTCCTGCATCACCAGTTCAACGCCACTCGCCATCGCAGCCGCCTGGGCGCTAAGGTCATCAGATGTGGGCCCCAGGCCGCCGTTAACGATGAGCACATCCGCTTCAAGACTACGTGCCTGTAAGGTCTCAACCAGGGACGACAGGGAATCACCTACTGTTGTACGGCTGGTCATCGGCATTCCGTGCTGAAACAACACATCAGCCAGCCAGGCCGCGTTGGTATCGACGATTTGACCGTGTAACACTTCATCGCCCGTGGACAGCATTTCGACTCTAATCACGTTCTTTCTCCTTGTGCCATTAGGTTCACTTTAGAAAGCCCCTGCGTAAAACACAATCTGTAAGGGAGATTTAGCGTCGAATAAGGCCGCGTCTGGCGAGAGGATAAGGAGGAGAGAAGAAGCAGGCAAGGGATGTTGATAAAGCGCAAACGGACAGGAGTGAGCCTGCCCGTTGTACGTATTGCACTACGCGTTTAGCTTAACGGCGAGCCAGCAGCAGGCCTAAAACCAGCCCTGCCGTTGCACCAATACCGATGCCCTTCCACGGTTTCTCATGAACGTAATCGTCGGCACGGTAAGCAACCTGTTTAGCACGATAGTAGTAGCTATCGGACGCCTGACTAACACGTGACTTTACATCTTCCAGCGCTCGTTCAGCTTTGGTTTTCAGTTCGATGTATTTCTGGTCGGCCGGATCCCCTGATGACTTCAGCACTTCTTCCAGCGTTTCGGTCAGCAGTGCGATATCGTCGTCATAGCCTGTTTCAAAAGATTCAGTCTGTTTTACCATCATTTCCTCCATGTGAATTGCAAAGCACCTGGTTAACTATAGTCACAAAACAGGGCTTTGCGTGGAACTCCGCCAGGAATTGCCTGAAAATCAGCGTGAGTAAACAAAACGGCAGTGAATCTGTGTCACGCTGGGCGCTACGCAAAGAAGTGTAAGAGATGGCCCGCTGGCAGCGATTTCGCTTCGCTTATTTGATTTATCTGATAAATTTTCAACGAAATGAATTTTTATCTACGCCGACTGTCGTACCCAGCTGTTGCCTGTAATAATCAGGCCATGTGCATATCAATGCGCTGACACGACAGTCACAGCAAACTCGAACAGCTAAGGAATGATCTCTGGCATGAATCGCAGAATGTTTATGAAAGCGTCAATGGCCTTTTCCGCCGTAAGCGGTATGACAGGCTTATCAACGCTGTTCGCGCAATCCGCCTGGGCAGATGATGGCATTGCTGACGGAACCGCAGTACGCTTCGATTTCGATGAGTTGAAGAAGAATGCGGCCGCGCTGGCTAAAAAACCCTGGGGCGGCGCACCCGGCCCCCTTCCCCCCACGTTGGCAACCCTGACACCACAGGCATACAACGATATTCAGTATGATGCCAACCACTCTCTGTGGAACAATATTCCCAATCGCGAACTGGATGTGCAGTTCTTCCACGTAGGCATGGGATTTAAACGCCGCATCCGCATGTTCTCTGTGGACAGCGCCAGTCGTGAAGCACGCGAAATTCATTTTCGTCCTGAGTTGTTTAACTACAACGATGCCAAAGTCGATACCAAACAACTGCAGGGTAAAACGGATCTTGGCTTTGCCGGTTTCCGCGCCTTCAAAAAACCTGAGCTGGCCCGCCGCGACATTGTCTCGTTTCTGGGTGCCAGCTATTTCCGCGCGGTCGATGACACTTATCAGTACGGCCTGTCCGCGCGTGGCGTGGCCATCAACACCTTCAGCAACGGTCAGGAAGAGTTTCCAGACTTTACGGCCTTCTGGTTTGAAACGCCGAAAGCGGAAGACACCACCTTTACCTGCTATGCCTTACTGGACGGTGCCAGCATCACCGGGGCCTATAAGTTTGTCATTCACTGCGAAGCAGAACGCGTGGTCATGGAGATTGAGAATCATCTCTTTGCCCGCAAGGATATTCGTCAGTTAGGCATCTCGCCGATGACCAGCATGTTCAGCTGCGGCACCAACGAACGCCGGATGTGTAACACCTATCATCCGCAGATTCATGACTCCGATCGCCTGGCGATGTGGAGCGGCAAAGGTGAATGGATTGCCCGGCCGTTAAATAATCCTCAGCGCCTGCAGTTCAACGCCTACGAAGACGAAAATCCGCGCGGCTTTGGCCTGCTCCAGCTTGACCATGACTTTGAGAACTATCAGGACGTGATTGGCTGGTATAACAAACGCCCAAGCCTGTGGGTGGAACCGGTAGGCAAATGGGGCAAAGGCGCCATTAACCTGATGGAAATTCCAACCACCGGCGAAACGCTTGATAACATCGTCTGCTTCTGGCAGCCCGCAGAGCCGATCAAAGCCGGTAGCGAATACAATTTTGCCTACAAGCTTTACTGGAGCGCCCTGCCGCCCGTTCAGAGCGATCTGGCCCGCGTAGATGCGACCCGCACCGGCATTGGTGGTTTCCCCGAAGGCTGGGCGCCGGGCGAGCACTTCCCGGATGTCTGGTGCCGCCGTTTCGCTGTGGACTTTATCGGCGGCGACTTGCAGGCAGCCGCACCGAAAGGCATTGAACCGGTGATTACGGTTTCCTCAGGCACCTTTAAACAGGTAGAGATCCTGTATGTCGAACCGATAAAAGGTTACCGCATCCTGTTCGACTGGTATCCCAACAGCGACAGCGTACAGCCCGTCGAGATGCGCCTGTTCCTGCGCACCAAAGACGAAACCCTGAGTGAGACCTGGCTCTATCAGTATGTGCCACCGCCGCCGGACCAGCGTAAATACGTTGACGATCGCCAGATGACCGTAAGCTAACGCTTCTCTCTCACGTGAAATGCATCTCAGGCCAACCGCCGGGATGCATTTTTTTTGCCCCACAGGGCATCTGAGCCGTGAGCGGCGCTTTACTGCCCTGCTCTGCGCATATCGATATGGGGAATACCGTCCTCAAGATAGCTGTCGCTGACCGTGATAAAGTCATGTCGCTGATAGAACGCCTCAAGATGCGCCTGAGCAGAGAGAAACTGTGAATGCCCCGGCCAGTGCTGCTCACAACTGGCGATTGCCTGTGTCATCAGCTGGTTGCCTAAGTTCAGGCCACGAGCCTTACTGGATATGAGCACGCGTCCGATTTTCACCTCTGCGCCCGCGCGATCGGGTGACAATATGCGCGCGTAGGCCAGCAGATCCCCCTGCGCCATGCCGAGAATGTGACGATTCTCGCCCTGCAAATCCAGGCCATCGACGTCCAGATAGGCGCACTGCTGCTCCACTACGAATACCTCACAGCGTAAAGCCAGCGCCGCGTAGAGCTGCGGAACGCTTAAGGCTTGATGCTGAAGATCCAGCCAACTGATATGCATGTCTTATCCTTACTAAAATGGGCCGCCTGCCCGGGAGGCATCACATCACTTTACCGCGCCGGCCTTTCTGCAGCCAGTGAAGATAATGTTGAGGCCAGGCCATGGTCGGCGTGCCGGGTTTTCCCATACCAAAGCCATGCCCGCCCGTGAGATAGCGCACCAGCTCGACGTCAACCTGATGCTGTTGGCAGGCGCTGGCCATGATCAGGGTGTTATGGGGATCGGAAACCGGATCGTCTTCGGCCTGGACCAGAAAAAAGGGAGGCGATGTCGATGACACGTAATTCTGAACCGACCAGGCTGCGTCCTCTGCCGCCGTCGCATGCGTTCCCACCAACATACGGTGCGTTGCGGTGTGCGTATAGGGCGCCTCCAGAGTGATCACCGGATAGATCAGCGCCGCCCCGTCAGCATAAGCTGGCGCACTGTCCAACGCATCAAGGGCTGCATAGCTTTGAAAGTCATGGCGCGTCACAGCCATTCCGAGTAAGTGCCCACCCGCGGAAAAACCCAGCACCGAGAGCCGCTTTGCCTGCGGCCGTAACAGCCGCAGCGCGCGCTGGGCATCCTGCAGCGCGACTATGTTGCCCGCTGCCCAGCCCTCGCCGGGAAGCCGATAGCGCAGAATCGCCGCCGTATAGCCGCGTGCCGTTAACCAGCGTGCCGCAGGCCAGGCTTCTTTCGCCATTTCTATCCGTTTGTACCCCCCGCCGCCGGCTATCAGAACAACATGGCCGTTGGGCATGTTCGGTTTGATCACTGTCAGCGTCGGCACCGCGATATTGCGCTGTGCGCCCGAAGATGAGGTCTTAACGGCACCGACAGGGCCGCCGCCGCCGGGTGGCGTGCCAGGCCAGAGCGGAATCACCGTGTGTGAGATTTCCGGCTGGGATGCCCGCGACAGCGTGCTCTTTGCGACTATCAGCACAGCGGTGAAGCCTAATAAAAAATGACGGCGCTCCATAGGCCATGCTCCTGTAACAAGCCAGAGGACATTGCAGCAGAAAAATAGGGAGACAGAATGAAGATGACGCATTTTTTTAGGGCAGCAGCAACCCTTGCGTCGTCACCGGTCGTGCGGTTAAGTCGCTGCATGGTGCAGTAGGCAGATTTCAGACAAAAAAAATCAGGCCCTAGGGCCTGATTCAGTATGACAATCGACGATTACATCAGGGGCTGAGCCATCTGTACCAGTCTGATTAACGGCTGCGGATAAACACCTAACAGCAGTACCAGAATCGCTGAAATCAGTACCACCACGCCGCCCGCGGTGAAGGCCCAGTTATCAGGCGTATCGCGGTTGAGCAGTTCTGGTGGGCTCAGGTACAGGCTCACGGTCACGCGCAGATAGTAGTACAGGCCGATAGCACTCCCCACCACCACCGCACCGGTCAACCACCACAGGTGCGCACTCACGCCAGAGGCAATCACGTAGAACTTACCGATAAAGCCCAGCGTCATTGGAATACCGGCCAGCGACAGCATCATCACCGTCATCACCGCAGACAGAACCGGACGACGCCAGAACAGACCGCGATACGAGTAAAGTGAATCCGCATCCGGACCGCGATAAGGGCTCGACATCAGGCTCACGACACCAAAGGCACCCAGGCTGCTGAACAGGTAACCGGCCAGGTAAACCCCAGAGGTTTCCAGCGACAGCTGATGATCTTTCACCGCAATCAGCGCCACCAGCAAATAACCCAGATGCGCGATGGAGGAGTAACCCAACAGGCGCTTAATGTTGCTCTGCGAGATCGCCATCAGGTTACCGAACAGGATGGAAACGAAGGCGATGATACCCAATACCGTTCGCACCGCTTCGCTGTCGGTCACCGGCGCATACATGAACAAGCGCATGACGACACCGAAGATGGCGATTTTACTGGCCGTGGCCAGGAACGTTGATACCGGAGCCGGTGCCCCCTGATACACGTCTGGCGTCCACAGGTGGAACGGCACCAGCGACAGCTTAAAGCCCAGACCAATAATCAGCATTCCCAGGCCCACCAGCAACAGTGGCGCCTGAATCATGCTGTCAGTCAGGCTTTTGCCCAGGCTGACGAAGCCCAGGTTGCCAGAGTCAGCGTAAATCAGCGCAATACCAAACAGCAGGAAGGACGATGCCGCCGCCGACAGGATAGTGTATTTCAGGGCCGCTTCCAGCGAACGTTTCTGGCGGAACGCGTAACCAATCAAACCAAACAGCGGCAGTGACAGCAGTTCAATTCCGATAAACAGCGATGCCAGGTGGTTAGACGCTGACAGCACGATACCGCCCAGTGCGGCAATCAGGACCAACAGATAAAACTCGTCCTTGTTATCCGGGAAAGTCGCCAGCCATGGATAGGCAAACGTACAGGTTGCCAGGCTGGCCAGCATCACCAGTGCGGTATAAAACATCGAGTAAGCATCAACGCGCAGCAGCGGCGTGACGTCCATCGCCCCGACCTGGCCCACAAAATACAGCGACAGCAGAGCCAGGTTCAGGCCAACCACTGTTAGCGTGGCGTTAACAAAGTGATTGCGTCGCCAGGCAATGGACAGCATCACAACCACCACCGTCAATCCGACGATTAACAGCGGCAGCAACGCGATCAATTGTTGAGGAGTTATTGTCATGGCGAATTACGGCCTTGTAGTTGAAATTGAAGCGGTAAACCACTGCTGAATATTGCTCATTGCAGCATGTGAGGTATCCAGAATCGGCTGGGGATAAATACCCAACAGCACCAGCAGAACCACGAGCACGCCAATGGTCAGGAATTCACGTGCCGACATTCCCGGCAGTGGATCTTTAGATTTCGCTTCGCCGTAGTAGGCACGCTGCATCATGACCAGCGAATAAACCGAAGCGAAAACCAGACCAAAGGTCGCAATCACAATAATGACAGGAACGACCTGGAAGCTGCCGGTGAGGATCATAAACTCACCCACGAAGTTACCGGTGCCCGGCATCCCCAGGTTGGCGACAGCAAAGAACAGTGATAAACCCGGAATCCATTTGATGCGCGACCACAGACCGCCCATCTGACGCATATCACGCGTGTGCAGGCGCTCATACAGCTGACCACACAGGATAAACAGGGCCGCCGCAGACAGGCCGTGCGCAATCATCTGTATCACCGCGCCCTGAATGGCCAACTGGCTGCCGGTGTAAATCGCAATCAGCACAAAGCCCATGTGGGAAATCGAGGTGTAGGCAATCAGGCGTTTAATATCCGTCTGTGAGAAGGCCATCCAGGCGCCGTAGAAGATACCGATGATACCTAACCACATCGCGATAGGGGCAAACTCAGCGGATGCATTAGGGAACAGCGGCAGGCTGAAACGCAGCAAACCATAGGCCGCAGTTTTCAGCAAAATACCCGCCAGGTCCACTGAACCGGCCGTTGGCGCCTGACTGTGCGCATCGGGTAACCAGCCGTGAAGCGGCACCACCGGCATTTTCACCGCAAACGCGATAAAGAAGCCCAGCATCAGCAGATATTCGACGGTGTGCGACATGGGCGTTTTCAACAACTGCTCGTAGTTGAACGTCCAGACGCCGGTCGCGTTGTAGTGGACAAACACCAGCGCCAGAATCGCAATTAACATCACCAGACCTGATGCCTGGGTATAGATAAAGAATTTGGTGGCCGCGGTGATACGGGTTTTCCCGTCCGAGGCTTTATGTCCCCACAGTGCGATGAGGAAGTACATCGGCACCAGCATCATTTCCCAGAAGAAGAAGAACAGGAACATGTCGATGGCAAGGAACACACCGATAACGCCGCCCAGAATCCACATCAGGTTAAGATGGAAGAATCCCTGATACTTCTCGATCTCGTTCCACGAACACAGCACGGCCATCAAACCGAGCAGCCCGGTCAGCACCACCATTAATAGCGAAAGGCCATCAAGCGCTAAATGGAAATTAATGCCGAAACGGGGGATCCAGGGTACTGAGAAGCTCGATTGCCACTGCGGAATACCCGCTGCCTGCGTCAGTGAATAGCCTCCCTGCAACCACAGCTGCAGTGAAAGCGCCAACGTCAGCCCCATGGTGATCAGTGCAATCCAGCGTGGCACTTTCGCGCCGAAGCGCTCGGCGAGCCAGCAGATAAAACCACCGAAGAAGGGTATGAAAATTAGCCAAGGTAATAACACGGCATACTTCCCTTTTATGGCCTTTTATGAGCTATCTTACTTACCATTTTCATTCCCGGCAGTGCTCGCAATCCTCACGTACTTCAGTACGCTCCGGTTGCTGTGCGCTGGCGGTAATGAAACTGGCTGCGACGATTGCGCTCATTACTCGGTTATTTGGACATTCTTAACTGGGGTAAGCGAACTCACCCCGCTCATCAATCTTTAAATTACCAGCAACAGGGCCAGAACCACGACGGCACCCACGCTCATCGACGCCACGTACCAGCGCAGATAACCGTTTTCACTGACCACCAGACCTTTATTGGCGATACGTGAAAGCAACGCAGGGAGGTTCATCAGGCCGTTGAGCGGATCGCGTTTTAACAGCCACGCAATGCCCAGGTACGGTTTGACAAACACCTTGTCGTAGAGCCAGTCGAAGCCCCAGGCGGCGAACCACCAGGTGCCGAAGAAGCGGCCCGGTGCGCTGTTGGCAATACGGGTCACCAGCTGACGTTTGCCCAGCCAAAGTGCGGCTGCAATCACGATGCCGGAAACCGCGACCAGACCCGATGCAATCTCCAGCGTCACTTTACCGTTTTCACCAAACTCATTCGCCGGCAAAACGCCCGCCAGTGGTGGGGTAATCAGTGCGCCAACGAAGGTGGAGAGCACCAGCAGCACCAGCAGCGGCAGATGATGGGTAATGCCTTTACCCGCATGAGCATGAATCTTCTCTTCACCGTGGAACACGATGAAGATCATGCGGAAGGTATAAATTGAGGTCAGGAATGCACCCACCAGGCCCGCTACCATCAGGTTAAGATGACCGTTCGCCAGCGCACCAAACAGGATTTCATCTTTACTGTAGAAACCGGCGGTAATCAGTGGCAGTGCCGCCAGCGCGGCGCCGCCCACCAGGAAGCAGGTGTAAACCAGCGGGATGCTCTTACGCAGTCCGCCCATCTTAAAGATGTTCTGCTCGTGGTGGCAGGCCAGAATAACCGAACCTGAGGACAGGAACAGCAGGGCTTTAAAGAAGGCGTGGGTCATCAGGTGGAAAATCGCGGCATCCCACGCCTGTACGCCCAGCGCCAGGAACATGTAGCCAATCTGGCTCATGGTGGAGTAAGCGAGGACGCGTTTGATGTCCGTCTGAACCAGGGCAGCAAAGCCTGCCAGCACCAGGGTAATGGCACCGATAATGCCGACCAGATGCAGCACCTCAGGCGTCAGCAGGAACAGGCCATGCGTGCGCGCAATCAGGTAAACCCCTGCCGTTACCATGGTCGCGGCGTGAATCAGTGCCGATACCGGTGTCGGGCCTGCCATTGCATCGGCCAGCCAGGTCTGTAAGGGCAACTGGGCCGATTTACCGACCGCACCGCCTAACAGCATCAGGGTAGCCCACTGCAGCATGTGATTGTCCGCCGCAAAGTGTGCCGGTGCCAGCTCAACCATCTCGCGGAAGTTGAGCGTACCCAGTTCGTTGTAAAGGATGAACAGCGCAAAGGCCAGAAACACATCGCCGACGCGGGTGATGATAAAGGCTTTCATCGCCGCTTTGCCGTTTTCCGGATTGCTGTAGTAGAAGCCGATCAGGAGGTAAGAACACAGCCCTACCCCTTCCCAGCCCAGATACATCAGCATCAGGTTATCCGCCAGCACCAGAACCACCATGCTGGCGATAAACAGGTTGGTATAAGCGAAGAAGCGTGAATAGCCCTCTTCTCCGCGCATATACCAGGAGGCGAACATATGGATCAGGAAACCGACGCCGGTAACCACCGACAGCATGGTAAGCGAGAGGCCATCCAGAGTCAGATTGACCTGAATGTTAAAATTGCCCACGTGAATCCAGGTCCACAGCGCTTGGGTGAATGCCTGCTGCCCGTTAGCAAAGAAGTCAACGCCAACATACAGGGTAGTCAGTGCGGCTAACCCCACCGATCCCATTCCGACCGTCGCCGACAGATTCTCTGACCAGCGACCACGGGAAAACGCTAACAGCAAAAAGCCGATCAGCGGAAACAAGACAGTTAAATAGAGAAGGTTCATCCGCGCATCTCGCTCACAATATCAATGTTCAGCGTCTGACGACGACGATAGAGCTGAAGCAGCAGGGCCAGACCGATACTGGCTTCCGCTGCGGCGAGGCTGATTGCCAGAATATACATCACCTGACCATCGGCCTGTCCCCAGTAGCTGCCCGCGACGACCAGCGCCAGCGCCGCGGCGTTGATCATAATTTCAAGGCTGATCAGCATAAACAGCAGGTTGCGGCGCAGTACCAGCGAGGTCAGGCCAAGAACGAACAGCACCGCGGCCAAAATCAATCCATGTTGTAACGGGATCATGCTTGCTCCTTATTCGCCTGCGCGGCATCGTTTGAACGGTTGCTCAGGACTTCACCCTGGCGCTCTTCACGTCCCAGATGGAAGGCAACAACCAGACCGGCCAACAGCAGCATTGATGCCAGTTCAACCGCCAGGACATACGGGCCAAACAGGCTAATACCGACCGCTTTCGCGTCGATGATTTTACCGTCAATGCCCTGATCCTGTGCCGTCATGATGGCGTAAATCATGACCGCCAGTAGCAGAAAGGACACCAGACCGGGACCGATCCACAGGGACGGGCTGAGCCATTCGCGTTCCTGTTTCTCCGTGGCCTTGCCCAGGTTGAGCATCATCACGACGAACACGAACAGCACCATGATGGCACCGGCATACACGATGATTTCCAGCGCACCGGCAAAGTAGGCACCCAGGGAGAAAAAGACACCCGCCACCGATAACAGCGAAACGATCAGGTACAGCAACGCATGTACCGGATTAGTGTGGGTAATGACGCGTAACGTCGTCACCACCGCCACCAGTCCGCAAAGATAAAACGCAAATTCCATGCCTTGCTCCTTAAGGTAATAAGCCTTTGACGTCGATGGGTTTCGCTTCATTTTCAGCGTCACCTTTATCTTTACCGTCAATCGCCATACCTGCCATGCGGTAGAAGTTGTACTCCGGATATTTACCCGGCCCCGAGATCAACAGATCGTCTTTTTCATACACCAGATCCTGACGCTTGAACTCGCCCAGCTCGAAATCCGGCGTCAGCTGGATAGCGGTGGTTGGGCAGGCCTCTTCGCACAGGCCGCAGAAAATGCAGCGTGAGAAGTTAATACGGAAGAACTCTGGATACCAGCGACCGTCTTTGGTTTCGGCCTTTTGCAGTGAAATACAGCCTACCGGACAGGCTACTGCACACAGGTTACAGGCAACGCAACGCTCTGCCCCATCGGGATCGCGCGTCAAAACGATACGACCACGATAGCGCGGTGGCAGGTAGACTGGCTCTTCCGGATACATCTGGGTTTCGCGTTTCGCGAAGGCGTGCATGCCTATCATCCAGATACTGCGAACTGTCGTGCCGAAGCCTACGACAATATCTTTTAATGTCATTTGTTTACCCCTTACTGCGCTGTGTACAGAATCACTGCGGCGGTCGCCAGCAGGTTCAACAGCGTCAACGGCAGACACACTTTCCAGCCGAACGACAGCACCTGGTCATAGCGTGGACGCGGAAGCGCAGCACGAATCAGGATGAACATCATCATAAAGAACGCCGTTTTCAGGGCGAACCAGATGAAAGGCGGCAGGAAAGGCCCGTGCCAGCCCCCGAAGAACAGCGTCACAATCAGTGCTGAGACGGTGGTAATCGCGACGTATTCGCCCACAAAGAACAGGCCGAATTTCATCCCGGCATATTCAATGTGGTAACCGTCGGCCAGCTCTTGCTCAGCTTCTGGCTGGTCAAAAGGATGACGGTGACAGACCGCGACGCCCGCAATACAGAAGGTCAGAAAACCGAAGAACTGCGGGATGATGTTCCACAGGTGCGTCTGGCTGTTGACGATATCGGTCATGTTGAACGATCCCGCCTGCGCCACTACGCCCATTAGCGACAGTCCCAGAAACACTTCGTAACTCAGCGTCTGCGCAGAGGCGCGCATGGCACCTAAAAGCGAGTATTTGTTATTACTCGCCCAGCCGGCAAACAGTACGGCATAGACCGCCAGGCCCGCCATCATCAGGAAGAACAGCAGCCCGATGTTCAGGTCGGTGACGACCCAGGTCGGCGAAACCGGCACGATGGCAAATGCCAGCAGCAGTGACACAAAGGCGATGACCGGCGCCAGGGTAAAGATAAAGCGGTCGGTGAACGGGGGAACCCAGTCCTCTTTAAAGAACATCTTGATCATGTCAGCAACCAGCTGCAAGGATCCGCCCCAGCCCACGCGGTTCGGTCCATAGCGGTTCTGGAACAGGCCGAGCAGACGACGCTCGGCGAAGCTCATAAACGCACCGCAGCCCACCACGACCAGCAGAATCACCAGCGCTTTACCCACGGCGATCAGAATGTCGATAACACCTGGAGTTAACCAGCTCATTGCGCCGCCTCCTGCAGAGAATCAATTTTTGCATTCGCCAGGAATGGCGGTACGCCCGGCAGACCGAGTGGAAGCCCCACCTGCCCTGCCTGCAGCGACGCGGAGAAACGCACAGGCAAGCGTACGGTTTCACCGGCACAGGTTAATTCCACAGACGCGCCACTGTTCACGCCCAGCTTAGCCGCATCCTCCGGGTTCAGGACCAGAGTGGGTGCCGACATACGCTGTTGGATAACCGGCGCGCGCTGCGTCATCTCTTCACTACCGAATAGCTGATAGTAAGGCGCGACGCGGAACTGACCGTTAGTGGTATACGCGCCAGGTACGCTGCTGAACCAGGCTAACTGTGCGTCGCTGGCTTCGAACAGACGCACGCCGGGATCGCCGTGACGCAGTTTACCGCCCACTTCATCCTGGAATTTGTTCCATGCCTGAGGTGAGTTCCAGCCTGGCGCCCAGGCAAAGGGGATCTGCGAACGCGGTGCGTTCGGCTGGTTGTTCCCTTCCATTGAGAAGGCAAACATCGTGTCCTGATCCTGCGGCTGACGCGGCTCGTGCACGCTGATGTTGGCGCGCGCGGCGGTACGGCCACTGGCACGATGCGGTGAACGCGCCAGTTTCTGACCACGGATACGGAAGCTGGCATCCGGTGCCGCCTCTTTAATGCCCTTCAGCTGTGGCAGACTGGCAACCACGGCATCAATGACGTGATCCAGCTGCGTCCAGTCAACGTGGCGGCTTTCCAGCGCGCTGTGCAGCGAATGCAACCAGCGCCAGCTTTCCAGCATCACGATGCTGTTGTCATAATAGGCAGGATCGTACACCTGGAAGAAACGCTGTGCGCGCCCTTCGTGGTTGATTGAGGTGCCGTCGCTTTCCGCGAAGCTGGCCGCGGACAAAACCAGTCCGGCTTTCTCCAGCGTGGCGGTGCGTTGATGATCAACGACGATCACGTTAGCGGCTTGATTCAGCGCCGCATCCACCTGCGCTTTTGGCGCATGGCGATAGAGATCGTTTTCCAGTACCACGACCGCATCGGCTTCGCCGCTTTGCAGTTGTTCTAGCGCCTGGTCCAGGGTGTTTCCGCCCATCAGGCCCAGCCCCATGCTGTTCGCATGGCCTGCCAGTAAGGTGATACCGACGTCTGCGCCGCGCGCTTTCAGCGCTTTCGCCACGTTCGCGGCCGCTTCAATCATGGCAGTGCTGCCTGAGTGAACACCGGAAACGATCAGCGGTTTTTTAGCGCCGGCCAGCGCTTGCACGACGACATCCAGCTTGCCGTTCAGCGCAGCGTCGAAATCGCTTACGGCCGGGGCGGTTTCGTCCAGCGCATTGGCGATGGCAAATCCAAGACGCGCCTGATCTTCCACTGGGGCACGATAGCTCCACGCGGCAATATCATCGAGACGCGTTTCATCGACGTTGGTGACAAAGAGCGGATGCTTAGCGTGCTGACCGATATTCATGATGGCCGCGATTTGCCAGTCTGCGACTTTCTGCGCAGCGGCCATTTCACGGGCCTTACCTTTCACAGCCTGGCGCACAGACAGGGCCACGCGCGCGCCAACCTGGGTCAAATCTTCCCCCAGCACCAGCACTGCATCGTAGCTTTCAATTTCACGCAGCGATGGCGTATAAATTCCGCCGTCACGCAGCACTTTTAACAACAGTTCAAGGCGTTCCTGCTCACCGGCAGGCATACCGGTAGAGAAGTTTTCGGCCCCGACCAGTTCACGCAGCGCAAAGTTGCTCTCGACGCTGGCACGTGGCGAGCCGATACCAATCACGCGTTTCGCCTGGCGCAGCACGTCTGCCCCGACGTTCACCGCCTGCTCCGCATTCAGCGTCACGCGATCGCTGCCGCGCAGCTGTACCGGATGGTGAGGGCGGTCCTTCAGGTTGACGTAACCGTAACCAAAGCGACCACGGTCACACAGGAAGTAGTGGTTAACGCTGCCATTGTAACGGTTTTCGATGCGGCGCAGCTCGCCATAGCGCTCACCCGGACTGGTGTTACAGCCCACGCTGCACTGCTGACAGATGCTGGGCGCGAACTGCATATCCCATTTACGGTTATAGCGTTCAGAGTGGGTTTTATCGGTAAATACGCCGGTTGGGCAGATTTCAACCAGGTTGCCGGAAAACTCGCTTTCCAGCGTGCCGTCTTCCGGGCGGCCGAAGTAAACGTTGTCATGCGCGCCATAAACGCCCAAATCGGTACCGTCAGCATAATCTTTGTAATACCGCACACAGCGGTAGCAGGCGATACAGCGGTTCATCTCATGCGAAATGAACGGGCCAAGGTCCTGATTACGGTGGGTGCGTTTGGTGAAGCGATAGCGGCGGAAGCTGTGGCCGGTCATTACCGTCATATCTTGCAGATGACAGTTACCGCCCTCTTCGCATACCGGACAGTCGTGCGGGTGGTTGGTCATTAACCACTCAACCACGCTTTCACGGAACTCTTTCGCTTCGCCATCATCAATAGAGATGAAGGTGCCGTCAGACGCCGGCGTCATACAGGACATGACAAGGCGGCCGCGGGTATCTTCAGCGTTCTGGAATTGCTTTACCGCACACTGGCGGCAGGCACCCACGCTTCCCAGCGCCGGATGCCAGCAAAAATAAGGAATATCAAGGCCCAGAGACAGACATGCCTGTAGCAGGTTGTCCGCTCCGTTCACATCATATTCTTTACCGTCTACATGGATTGTAGCCATAGTGACATGCTTCCGTAAGGCTCGTCATAGACGAGCGTTAATCAAATTCTTGTTCCTGCACACTGCAGCAGGAACGGCGGCACAGGGCCAGCTCCCGTGGATAACGGCGAATTACCAGCGCGCTTTCAGCAGGTTTGGCTGAATACCACCGATCGATCGGGTATTACCAAACACCTGCGGCGCGATACCGGCTTCAAACTCTTCACGGAAATATTTAATGGCGCTTTGCAGCGGTTCGACTGCACCGGGTGCGTGGGCGCAGAACGTCTTGCCCGGGCCGAGCTGGCGGCAAAGCTGCTCCAGGGTTTCGATATCCCCCGGCTGGCCTTTTTTCTGCTCCAGCGCGCGCAGGATCTTCACGCTCCACGGCAAACCATCGCGGCATGGCGTACACCAGCCGCAGGATTCACGGGCAAAGAACTCTTCGAGATTGCGTACCAGTGAAACCATATTGATTTCATGGTCCACGGCCATGGCCAGCGCCGTACCCAGACGGCTGCCCGCTTTACCGATGCTGGCGAACTCCATCGGCAGATCCAGATGCTGTTCCGTCAGGAAGTCCGTTCCCGCCCCGCCCGGCTGCCACGCTTTAAAGCGCAGACCATCGCGCATGCCGCCGGCATAGTCTTCCAGGATTTCACGGGCCGTGATACCGAACGGCAGTTCCCAGACGCCAGGGTTTTTCACCCGACCCGAGAAGCCCATCAGCTTGGTACCCGCATCGTCGCTCTTAGACAGGCCCTGATACCACTCAACGCCGTTTGCCAAAATAGCCGGCACGTTTGACAGCGTTTCAACGTTGTTCACGCAGGTCGGCTTACCCCAAACGCCCGCGCTCGCCGGGAAAGGCGGCTTAGAACGTGGGTTAGCACGGCGTCCTTCCAGCGAGTTAATCAGTGCGGTTTCTTCACCGCAAATATAGCGGCCTGCGCCGGTGTGGACGATGAGTTCGAAATCGAACCCTGAGCCCAGGATATTTTTACCCAGTAACCCGGCTTCGGTCGCTTCAGCGATGGCACGGCGCAGATGCACCGCCGCTTCAATGTATTCGCCACGCAGGAAGATGTAGCCACGGTAGGCTTTAAGGGCAAACGCACTGATCAGCATGCCTTCAACCAACTGATGCGGCATCTGCTCCATCAACAGGCGGTCTTTATAGGTGCCCGGCTCCATTTCATCGGCGTTACACAGCAGGTAACGGATGTTCATGGATTCGTCTTTCGGCATTAGGCTCCACTTCAAACCGGTAGAGAAGCCTGCACCACCGCGTCCCTTCAGGCCGGAATCTTTCACCAGCGCCACGATCTCGTCGGGTGCCATGCCCTTCAGTGCTTTTTCCGCACCAGCGTAGCCGTTTTTGCTGCGGTACTCATCCAGCCATACCGGCTGCTGATCGTCGCGCATGCGCCACGTCAGTGGATGGGTTTCGGCAGTACGAATGATCTGTTTAATTGTCATTGATACTGCTCCAGCAAAGAGGCGATGCCTTCCGGCGTCAGATGAACGTGCGTATCTTCATCCACCATCATGGTTGGGCCTTTATCGCAGTTACCCAGACAGCAGGTCGGCAGCAACGTAAAGCGGCCGTCGGTCGTGGTCTGGCCGGGCTTGATATTGAGGTTTTCTTCCAGAGCGGCCTGAATGCCCTGAAAACCGGTAATGTGACAGACCACGCTGTCGCAGTAGCGGATCACGTGGCGGCCAACCGGCTGGCGGAAAATCTGGCTGTAGAACGTTGCCACACCTTCTACGTCGCTGGCGGGAATGCCCAGAACGTCGGCAATCGCATGAATCGCGCCGTCTGGTACCCAGCCACGTTGTTTCTGTACGATTTTCAGCGCTTCAATTGACGCGGCGCGTGCATCTTCGTAATGGTGTTTTTCGTGCTCAATCGCATGGTGCTCTTCCGCACTCAGCACGAAGACCTCGTTAGGGTCGATCGTTTTAATAGCAATGTGTTGATCGTGCATAATTAGCGGTCCACGTCTGACATAACAAAGTCGATACTACCGAGGTACACGATTAAATCGGATACCAGGCTGCCACGGATTACCGAAGGAATCTGCTGCAGGTGCGGGAAGCTCGGCGTACGCACACGTGTGCGATAACTCATCGTGCTGCCATCACTGGTCAGGTAGTAACTGTTAATCCCTTTGGTCGCCTCAATCATCTGGAAGGATTCATTGGCCGGCATAACCGGGCCCCATGACACCTGCAGGAAGTGAGTGATCAGGGTTTCAATGTGCTGCAGCGTGCGCTCTTTTGGCGGCGGGGTTGTCAGCGGATGATCGGCTTTAAACGGCCCTTCCGGCATGTTGTTCAGGCACTGTTCCAGAATACGCAGCGACTGCCACATCTCTTCCATTTTCAGCTGTACGCGCGTGTAGGCATCGCTGATACCGGCACCCACGGGCACTTCGAAGTCGAAGTTTTCATAGCCTGAATAGGGACGCCATTTACGCACGTCAAAATCGAGACCGGTGGCGCGCAGGGCTGCACCTGTGGTGCCCCAGGCGAGCGCTTCTTCCATATTGTAGGCTGCCACACCTTGCGAACGGCCCATCAGAACGGTGTTGCGCAGCGCCGCTTTGTCATACTCTTTCAGGCGCTTCGGCATCCAGTCCAGGAAGTCACGCAGCAGGCGCTCCCAGCCTTTCGGCAGGTCGTGTGCCACACCGCCAATACGGAACCAGGCCGGGTGCATGCGGAAACCGGTAATCGCCTCAACCACATCATAAATTTTCTGACGATCGGTAAAGGCAAAGAACACCGGCGTCATTGCACCAACGTCCTGAATAAAGGTCGAGATGTACAGCAGGTGACTGTTGATGCGGAACAGCTCAGAGAGCATGACGCGAATAACATTCACGCGGTCAGGCACCACGATACCAGCCAGTTTCTCAACGGCCAGTACGTAAGGCATTTCGTTAACGCAGCCACCAAGGTACTCAATACGGTCGGTGTAAGGAATGTAGCTGTGCCAGGACTGACGTTCGCCCATTTTCTCTGCGCCACGGTGGTGATAACCAATATCCGGGACGCAATCGACGATCTCTTCCCCATCCAGCTGCAAAATGATGCGGAAAGCACCGTGCGCTGACGGGTGGTTTGGACCGAGGTTGAGGAACATGAAATCTTCGTTGGCGGTGCTGCGTTTCATGCCCCAGTCTTCCGGCTTGAACGTCAGCGCTTCCATTTCCAGATCTTCTTTCTGCTTCGTCAGCGTGAAAGGATCGAATTCGGTCGCACGCGCAGGATAGTCCTTGCGCAGCGGATGCCCTTCCCAGGTCTGCGGCATCATAATGCGCGTCAGATGCGGGTGACCATCAAAGGTGATACCAAACATCTCCCAGGTTTCGCGCTCATACCAGTTGGCATTGGCGAAAATATTGGTGATGGTCGGCACATGCATATCGTTTTCAGATAAAGCCACCTTGAGCATGATGTCGCGATTGCGTTCAATCGAGAGCAGGTGGTAGAAAACGGAAAAATCCGCGGCAGGTAAACCGGCGCGGTGGGTACGTAAGCGTTCGTCCATGCCATGCAGGTCATACAGCATGACGTACGGCTTAGGAAGTTTTCGCAGGAATGTAATGATTTCCAGCAGCTGTTCACGCTTTACCCAAACAACCGGTATACCGGTGCGGGTCGCCTGAACGGTAAAGGCATCCGGCCCAAAACGATTACGCAGCTCGCCGATCACCGGGTCATCCAGGTGATCCCGGGTTTGCCATAGCGGCTGAGCGAGATCTTGCGTGGTCAAATCTGTCATACGTTACTCACCATTCCGGCCTGATAACAGGCGCTCAAATGAAGGCGTCAGGATGGTGCCATGCATTAATTTGTGGTGTTGTCTGCTGCAGGCACTGATTCCATCCATACGGTTAACTTAAACTTCGTCTGGTGTACGCAGGTTGGTTACTGCAATACGTTCGCCACGCTTACGTTCACGCTCAGACTGCATATTGGCACGGTAAACGCCCTGGTCTCCGACCACCCACGAAAGGGGACGGCGCTCTTTGCCAATGGATTCCTGCAGCAGCAGCAGTGCCTGCATGTAAGCTTCAGGGCGCGGCGGGCAACCCGGGATATACACGTCAACCGGCAGAAACTTATCAACGCCCTGCACGACAGAATAGATATCGTACATGCCGCCTGAGTTGGCACAGGCACCCATGGAAATCACCCATTTCGGCTCCAGCATCTGATCGTACAAACGCTGAATCACCGGGGCCATTTTGGTAAACGGCGTACCGGCAATGACCATGAAGTCGGCCTGACGTGGCGATGCACGCATAACCTCTGCACCGAAACGCGCGACGTCGTGCACGGCGGTGAAGGAGGTGGTCATCTCAACGTAGCAGCATGAAAGACCAAAGTTGTAAGGCCACAGGGAGTTTTTACGTCCCCAGTTCACCATGTCGTGCAGGGCGTGTTCGAGCTTGCCCATGTAGACGCTGCGATGAACGTGCTGCTCCAGCGGATCGCTGACGATTTCCTGCTTTTGCAGAGGGTAACGGTCGTTCTCACCACCGTTTGGGTCTATGCGGGTGAGCGTATAGTCCATCTTATTGCCTCTCTTTTACTGCTTATGAGGATTGGTGTGACTTACCGTGGGCGTTTTAACCACGATTCGCCGGCGTGCAGGCGTCCAGTCCAACGCGCCAATGCGCACCAGATAAACCAGGCCCGCCAGGAGCACCAAAATGAAAATTGCGGCTTCCACAAAGCCGACCCAGCCGCTTTCACGAATAGAGGTCGCCCATGCGTATAAAAAGAGAGCTTCTACGTCGAAGATAACGAAGAACATCGCTACCAGGTAGAATTTTGCTGATAAGCGGAGGTGAGTGTCACCGACGGATTCAATGCCGGACTCAAAAGGTGTGTCTTTGTAACGGGCACGCGCTCTGCCGCCAAGCAGCCAGCCTCCGGTTAACATGAACGCACAGAGGCCAAAAGCGATGACGATAAATACGACGAATGCCCAATGCTGAGCGATGATTTCGGTGGTAGTTGACATACTCATTGCTTACTCATCAAAAGTGGCGCGGGCATCCTGCTCGGGTTCTGGCAGCAAACTCACCACATCGATTCAAAGGGAAGGATAAAAACCTTACAAATTTTGCTGTTACTCTGCAATAAGCAGCAATTTTATGGGGTTTTTTACTCCTTTCTATAACCTTTTGTCAACTTTGACAAAAGTATCCAAACTTTATTTTACACCTGCATCATATTATTAACATATGATGCGCGTGTTTCCAGCTAAATCGCTTCAGTCTGTAAGGGTAATTTTAGTGTAGCGGGTATTTGCGCGCATGGATCGTGCAATTAACCCTCATATTTTGACAGGATTTCGGGGGTTTTCCTTCCCTTGGGAATGGCTATTTTGTTGATCCAGAACACAGAATTATCTTTTTTGTGTTAAATTTCAGCAGTTATCAGACTGATTCGAATCAAATATTTTACATTTTGCCTCTTGCCCGCCATTTACATCGCCCTGAAATGCTTGCGGGCAGGCGATAAACTCAGCGTCTCCGGGCGGGTTTTTATTTCGCAGGAAAAAGGTCAAAAAAAAGCCTCCTGTTCTTTTTACAGAACAAGAGGCCTGTTTACAGCCATTATCTTACCGGTAAATGACGTTTTTTTTGCGACAGCGTGAAAATGTTACTCTTCGTCATCCAGCAACAGCGTGCCGTCAGCGTTGGCCACCATGTTGTACGGATCGTGCGTGGACTGCATAGCATTAAAGATTGCCAGCGCCAGCTCGTTGTCGCTGTCGGCATTACGGCACAGCAGATACTGTGTATCCGGTAAAACCGGCAAGCCTTCCGCTGCGCCCATCACGCGCAGTTCCGGGCTCATCATTTCTACCGGACGCGCCGTTACACCCAATCCTGCTTTGACTGCCGCACGAACGGCCGCCAGGGTTGATGCAACGTAAGAGATACGCCACGGGATTCCGGCTTCGTTGAGATGATCAATCGCCATATCACGATACGGACTGGGTTCATCAAGCAGTACCAGTGGAATAGCTTCTCCACGCTGGAACACATAATCCGCCGCGCAATACCACAGGGTCGGAGAGGTACGCAGAACCTGATGGGTAAAGTTACCCGGGCTTGACGTCGTGACGACTAAGTCAACTTCGCCCTGATTCAGCATTTCCATCATGAACGGATTGCGTTTCACGCGAACATCAATCGCCAGTTTTGGATAGACAGAGGTCACGCGGTTTAACAGGAACGGCAGAATGGTATCTGAGGTATCGTCAGAAGCGCCAATCGTCAGTACACCCTGGATGTTGCTGTACATCAGTGAAGTACAGGCTTCATCGTTAAAACGCAGGATTTTCCTGGCATAGCCCAGAAGCTGAATGCCGTGTTCAGTTAACAACTTGTTGCGGCCATGTCTGGCAAACAACTCTTTACCGACCAGTTGTTCCAGACGTTGCATCTGCTGACTCACTGCCGATTGCGTTCTGCACACCGCAGCAGCCGCGGCTGCAAAGGTGTTCAGGTCAGCTACAGCAACAAAAGTCCGGAGCAGATCGAGATCGAGATTGAGTATCGGACGATTTGCATTAGTCATGTTTTTTCTTCACTTATTAGATTTTTAAGAACTACTATCCTGGTGTTATTACAAGCTTATCAAAGCGATAAGCGGTAATGATGCTTCATGGCGTCCCGGCAAAGGGCCGACATAAAATTTACTTACGGAGGAAGACGGTACTTCCCTGCAAAACAGGGAAACCGGGTCCTGAAGACAGAGACAACTTCTGTACCGAAGGCACTGGATGCAAAAATGCGGGAAGCTGTGTAGTTGTCTTTTCCTACCCCCAAAGTGCCCTCAGGCAGGGGTAAACGGGTCTGTAATACGCTAACGGTACGCAGCGTTTAATCTCATCAAATAGTAAATTATACTTAATCATTTTTGACCGCAAAATGGAAATGTTTTTGTGAAAAGCATTGCATATTTTGATCAAATAGCATCTTACATCCCTTCGAGAATGTCCTGAGCGGTCGTAACCTGCCTGAAAACAGGAAATACGACTTTTCAGCGATGAAACATGCATTGATGATGCTCCCGGTTGTCTCTCCCGGCCCTGAAAATCTTATAAAAAACCTTTGATATAAGATAGTTAACATTATGCACCATCGTTTTTTTTCAGGTTACTCTGAGTTGAGGCCGCTTTTTGCGTGCAAATTTTATGCATCAATAAAGCATAATTAAACTATTTCACTCATGACGCATCACAGATTCTCAGATTGTTTTACGGCCTTCAGGTTCATTATCGGCAAAATAAAAGCAGACATTACCCAGCGCTCAATTTTTAATCGCAGCATAATAAACTAATAAAACTCAAAAAAACAAACGTTACAACCGACCTGCTTGATAACCAATACGCATTCCATCGTCTGGCTGGAGACAAAGATGCTGAACACGCCAAAACCGCGCCCTGCCCTTCTTTTGTCGGCCTGAGGAGAGTACATTGTGCAGGTTTGTTTTCAGCGGCAGGCACAAGGATTCTGCACATTAAGGCGGCCACAATGACTTTTCAAATTGATAAATCCGGCAAACTGGACAATGTCTGTTACGACATTCGTGGACCGGTTTTAAAAGAGGCTAAACGCCTTGAAGAAGAAGGTAATAAAGTTCTTAAGTTGAACATCGGCAATCCGGCCCCCTTTGGCTTCGAAGCGCCGGACGAGATTCTGGTTGATGTCATCCGTAACCTTCCCAGCGCACAGGGATACTGTGACTCCAAAGGATTGTATTCTGCTCGTAAAGCCATCATGCAGCATTACCAGGCGCGTGACATGCGCGACGTCACGGTAGAAGACATCTATATCGGCAACGGTGTTTCTGAACTCATCGTCCAGGCCATGCAGGCGCTGCTGAACAGCGGTGATGAAATGCTGGTGCCGGCACCTGACTACCCGCTGTGGACCGCGGCCGTGTCGCTCTCAAGCGGCAAAGCCGTGCACTACCTGTGTGATGAGTCCGCAGGCTGGTTCCCGGATCTGGATGATATCCGCAGTAAAATTACGCCACGCACGCGCGGCATCGTGATTATCAATCCCAATAATCCAACCGGTGCGGTTTACAGCAAAGCACTGTTGATGGAAGTCGTTGAGATTGCCCGCCAGCATAACCTGATTATTTTCGCTGACGAGATCTACGATAAAATTCTGTACGACGACGCACAGCATCACTCTATTGCTGCACTGGCGCCGGACTTGCTGACCGTAACCTTTAACGGCCTGTCTAAAACCTATCGCGTAGCGGGTTTCCGCCAGGGCTGGATGGTGCTAAACGGCCCCAAAAAGCATGCTAAAGGTTATATCGAAGGGCTGGAGATGCTGGCCTCCATGCGTCTGTGTGCCAACGTCCCCGCGCAGCATGCCATTCAGACTGCGTTGGGCGGCTATCAGAGCATTAGTGAATTTATTGTGCCTGGCGGGCGGCTCTATGAACAGCGTCAGCGCGCATGGGAACTGATCAACGATATTCCAGGCGTGAGTTGTGTGAAGCCGCAGGGCGCGCTTTATATGTTCCCGCGTATTGATGCCAAAAAATTCAATATCCACGACGATCAGAAAATGGTGCTGGATTTCCTGCTACAGGAGAAAGTGCTACTGGTTCAGGGAACGGCGTTTAACTGGCCGTGGCCCGATCATCTGCGCATCGTGACGCTGCCGCGCGTCGACGATCTGGAAATGGCGATCAATAAGTTTGGCCGTTTTCTGCAAGGCTACCGCCAGTAGTCCGGATGCGCCTATACTGATGTGATTTCGGGGAGAGCAGGCCTCTCCCCTGTCGCAAACAGGAATTACCATGACTCAGAGCCATTTCTTCGCCCACCTTTCCCGTCTCAAACTCATCAACCGCTGGCCGCTGATGCGCAACGTGCGCACCGAGAACGTCTCTGAACACAGTTTGCAGGTCGCGATGGTTGCCCACGCGCTGGCCATCATTAAAAATAAGAAGTTTAACGGCAACCTTAATGCCGAGCGCATCGCCATGATGGCGCTGTATCACGACGCCAGTGAAGTGCTGACCGGAGACTTACCCACGCCGGTGAAGTACTACAACGCGCAGATCGCCCACGAATACAAAAAGATTGAGAAAATCGCGCAGCAGAAGTTGATTGAGATGCTGCCGGACGAGTTGCAGGATGTTTACCGTCCGCTGATTGATGAGCATCTGCACAGTGAGGAAGAAAAAGCCGTCGTGAAACAAGCCGATGCGATCTGTGCCTACGTAAAATGCCTGGAAGAGCTGTCGGCCGGGAATAATGAGTTTTTGTTAGCAAAAGCGCGGCTGGAAAAAACCCTGAATCAGCGTCGTTCGCCCGAAATGAGCTATTTCGTGGAGGTATTCATTCCCAGCTTTAGCCTGTCTCTGGACGAAATCTCGCAGGACACGCCGCTCTGACAATGGCGGCTTCACGCCGCCCTTTTACCTAGCCTTGATGGTGAAACGCAAACTTGCCCGTCGATCGTTTGGTGACCACCAGCGATTCCAGTGAAGTCAGGCGCAGCGCCACTTCGTCAATGCGTGGCGTATCATCAGGCGCATTCGCGGCGATCACGGCACAGCCCGCAGCTAACCCGGCGATCACGCCGGCCGGCGCATCTTCTACCACTACGCAGTCGGCTGGCGACAGCTTTAACCTTTCTGCACCCAGTAAGTAAGGATCGGGTTCTGGCTTGCCCTTCGCCACCTGTTCGGCCGTAATAAACACGGCAGGCTGAGGTAAACCTGCTGCTTTGTGACGCGCATGCGCCACCGGCACGGAGCCGGAGGTGACAATCGCCCAGGGGATTTGCAACGCATTCAGCTGCGTGAGCAACGCTTTTGCGCCTGGCAGCGCCCGCACGCCGTCCGTGTCTTCTGCTTCCGTTTTTTCCAGCGCCAGAAACTCGGCCTGGATTGCCGCTTCTGACTGGCCCGCCATAAAGTGGCGCAGTGAAGTAATCGCCTGCTTTCCGTGAATGAAGTCCAGAATCTCATCAGCCGCAATGCCATGACGTGCACCCCAGTTGCTCCAGGCGCGTTCAACCGCGGGTAGCGAATCCACTAAGGTGCCATCTAAATCAAATAAAAAACCACTGTACTCCACGCGTCACTCCTCATCAGGCGTTAATGATTTGCGCAATCTCGTTTACGCTTAAATGGTATTGGCGAGGACAAGTCTGCCACAAAGCCAGCATACGTTGATACTTTTCCCACATCGGCGTTTGCGCATTAAAGCCATGCGTTCCCGCATCAAAATGGGTATAGCGCCCTTCGATGTTCACCATAAACCGCACATAACCGAGATAGCGGGATTCTGTGGCGGCATCAAACCCCAGAAACGCCAGACGTCGTGGGTCGATATCGCCTTGGGTCTTGAGATTAGCCCAGGAGACCTGCAGCGCGTGGTGCATTTCCATCATGTCGATAAGCGTCCGGCAGGTCTCTTCGGGAAGCTTGCCAAACTCTTTGTCCAGCTCCCGCATTTGCAGGCCATAGCCACGCTCAATGATAGTCTGGTAGCGACGAAAACGTTCGGCGCTCTCCGGTTCCAGCATTGCCATGATTTTGTACTGGTTAGTCAGGATCAAACGTTGCGCGTGGGTCATTTCCATCATCTTGTCCTCCAGCCCGCGGGCTGTTCAGGTTTTATACGATGGAAAGATAATTACACAGGGAAAGCGATGCGGGCGTAGCCACATCGCTTTTCATTGATTTAACCGCAGGTTTGCGTGCAATAATTTCTGCGCGGTGCGGATTAAAGATCGTCCAGAAAGGTGCGGTCCAACTGTTTAAAGGCGCGCTTAAGCAGATCGGCCAGTGCCTGGTAAGTTGGTTTGCCTTCAACCGGTGCGATCGCCTGGCCTGCGGCTTCCAGCTTCGTGCGCACTTCATGGAACCAGCGCAGCAGCGTGGGCGGCAATGGGGTGACGGATCGCTTACCCAGCCACCATAATCCCTGCATAGGCAAACTACAGGCAAAGAGAGCCGTTGCTACTGCCGGGCCCAATTGCCCACCCATCGCGATCTGCCATGTGAGCGTAAAGACCGCCAGCGGCGGCATAAAGCGAATCGCAAAGCGCGTAGCCGTCGATACACGGTTCTCAGGAAAGACCGGTGCCAGGCGTTTATCGTTGGGCCAGGTCTTCATATAATGCTGTCCGCGTTGAAACATCCGGAACCAGCCTGTGTGAGATTCATTCGCCATGGCTCGCCTCAACTAATACTGTATTTTTTGAAAAATAATTATAACCACACAACTTTACGTAACATCCTTCAAATATTTTTGTCTTTAAAGGTGACTCCGGCTATTCTGACGCCGTTTTAACAGCGTCACTGCCGCAACTTCCCTTGTAACAGAGACGACAAGGCCCGTTTTAAGCGAAATTTCAAATTTATGCGTAAAGACTCAATTTTTTTTGCATAAAACGCACTATTTTGACCTGGGTATGACTTCTGTCATTAATCTGGCTGCGTCGATGGGCTACGCTGTAAGTCTGATTGCGTTATTTTTAGCCACTTTTAACAAATAGGTACTTCCATGTCGAGTAAGTTAGTACTGGTTCTGAATTGCGGCAGCTCTTCTCTCAAGTTTGCCATCCTTAATCCCACCAGCGGTGAAGAATTCCTCTCGGGTCTGGCTGAATGCTTCCACCTGCCCGAAGCACGGATCAAATGGAAACTTGATGGTCAGAAGCAGGAAGCACCTTTAGGTGCTGGCGCAGCCCACAGCGAAGCGCTGAATTTCATTGTTAAAACAATTCTGGCACAAAAACCAGAGCTTTCAGCACAAATCGCTGCAATAGGTCACCGTATTGTTCACGGCGGCGAAAAACTTACGCAGTCAGTGGTCATTTCTCAGTCTGTTGTGCAGGGTATCAAAGATGCATCATCTTTTGCACCACTGCATAACCCAGCAGGCCTGATTGGCATTGATGAAGCCATGAAAAACTTCCCGCACTTATCTGACAAGAATGTGGCGGTTTTTGACACCGCTTTCCATCAGACAATGCCGGAAGAGTCCTACCTTTATGCGCTGCCGTATGCCCTGTATAAAGAGCACGGCGTGCGCCGCTACGGTGCGCACGGTACCAGCCACTACTATGTTACCCACGAAGCGGCAAAAATGCTGAATAAGCCGCTAGAAACGCTGAACATCATTACCTGTCATCTCGGTAACGGCGGGTCTGTTTCTGCTATCCGTAACGGTGAGTGTGTGGATACGTCTATGGGCCTGACCCCGCTGGAAGGCCTGGTCATGGGCACCCGCAGCGGCGATATCGATCCGGCCATTATCTTCTTCCTGCACGACACGCTGGGCATGAGCGTCGATGCCATCAACAAGATGCTGACGAAAGAGTCGGGTCTGTTAGGGCTGACCGAAGTCACCAGCGACTGCCGATATGTTGAAGACAACTACGCCACCAAAGAAGATGCTAAACGCGCAATGGATGTCTTCTGCCACCGTCTGGCCAAATACATTGGCAGCTATACCGCGCTGATGGACGGTCGTCTCGACGGCGTGGTCTTCACCGGCGGTATCGGTGAAAATGCGGCGATGGTGCGTGAGCTGACCCTGGACAAGCTGGCGCTGCTGGGCTTTGACATTGACCACGAGCGCAACCTGGCGGCTCGCTTTGGCAAGTCAGGTTTTATCAACAAAGAAGGCACTCGCCCGGCAGTGGTGATCCCCACTAACGAAGAGTTAGTGATTGCCCGCGATGCCGCTCGCCTTACCGCCTGATCTCCTTTCGTCGTCAGCTCCGGCTGACGGCGTTGTTTTGACACCCAGTGAAATCTGAGAGGTTCAATCGTGTCACGTACAATTATGCTCATTCCGACCGGCACCAGCGTCGGTCTGACCAGCGTTAGCCTTGGCGTTATTCGCGCCATGGAACGTAAAGGCGTTCGACTGAGCGTTTTCAAACCCATTGCACAACCGCGTGCGGGCGGCAATGCACCTGACCAGACCACCAGCATTGTGCGCAAGAGTTCAGGCATCCCGGCCGCAGAGCCGCTGCCGATGTCCCGTGTGGAATCGCTGCTGGGCTCTAATCAGCAAGACGTGCTGATGGAAGAAATTATTGCCCGCTACCACGCCAATGCGCAGGATGCTGAAGTGGTTCTGGTTGAAGGCCTGGTGCCTACGCGTAAGCACCAGTTTGCCAGCGCGCTGAACTATGAAATCGCCAAAACGTTAAACGCTGAAATCGTCTTCGTGACCGCGCTGGGTAACGATTCTCCCGCACAGCTCAAAGAGCGTATTGAACTGACACAAAGCAGCTTTGGCGGTTCGAAGAATAAAAGCATCACCGGTGTGATCATCAACAAGCTGAACGCGCCCGTTGATGAGCAGGGCCGTACGCGCCCTGACCTGTCTGAAATTTTCGATGACTCATCGAAGGCCAGCATCGCGAATATCAATCCTGACCAGCTGTTTGCCAACAGTCCCTTGCCCATTTTGGGTTGTGTGCCGTGGAGCTTCGACCTGATTGCAACCCGCGCCATTGATATGTGCCGCCACCTGAACGCCCGGATTATTAACGAAGGTGAAATTCAGACCCGCCGTGTCAAATCAGTGACCTTCTGCGCACGCAGCATCCCGCACATGCTTGAGCATTTCCGCCCGGGCTCGCTGCTGGTCACCTCGGCTGACCGCCCTGACGTGCTGGTTGCCGCCTGTCTGGCCGCGATGAACGGTATTGAGATCGGTGCCATTCTTTTAACCGGTAACTATGAAATTGACGAGCGCATCGCCAAACTGTGCGATCGCGCCTTCCAGACTGGCCTGCCGGTCTTCATGGTCAAAACCAATACCTGGCAGACCTCGCTCAGCCTGCAAAGCTTTAACCTCGAAGTACCGGTTGATGACACGCAGCGCATTGAAAAAGTCCAGGAATACGTCGCAAGTTACATTAACGCGGACTGGATCGAGTCGCTGACCGCCACGTCTGAGCGCAGTCGCCGCCTGTCGCCGCCGGCTTTCCGCTATCAGTTAACCGAACTGGCTCGCAAGGCTGGCAAGCGCATTGTTCTGCCGGAAGGGGATGAACCCCGTACCGTTAAAGCCGCAGCAATCTGTGCCGACCGCGGCATTGCGACCTGTGTCCTGCTGGGCAATCCGGATGAAATCCAGCGCGTTGCGGCAGCCCAGGGCGTTGAGCTGGGTAAAGGCATTGAGATAGTCGATCCTGAAGTGGTGCGTCAGAACTATGTTCCGCGTCTGGTCGAGCTGCGCAAAAGCAAAGGCATGACCGAGGTGGTTGCGCAGGAACAGCTGGAAGATAACGTGGTGCTGGGCACCATGATGCTGGAAAGCGGGGAAGTTGACGGGTTGGTCTCGGGCGCGGTACATACCACGGCCAACACCATTCGTCCGCCGTTACAGCTGATCAAAACCGCGCCCAACAGCTCACTGGTGTCATCCGTGTTCTTTATGCTGCTGCCGGAGCAGGTGCTGGTCTACGGCGACTGCGCGATCAACCCCGATCCAACGGCTGAACAGCTGGCAGAAATTGCCATTCAGTCTGCCGATTCAGCGAAAGCCTTCGGCATCGATCCACGCGTCGCCATGATTTCCTACTCAACCGGTAATTCAGGTGCCGGTAGCGACGTGGAGAAAGTGCGTGAAGCCACGCGCCTTGCGCAGGAAAAACGCCCGGATCTGGTGATTGATGGGCCGTTGCAGTACGACGCGGCGATTATGGAAGACGTGGCAAAATCCAAGGCGCCCAACTCGCAGGTTGCCGGACGCGCAACGGTCTTTATTTTCCCGGATCTCAACACCGGTAACACCACCTACAAAGCGGTGCAGCGTTCCGCTGACCTGATTTCAATCGGGCCAATGCTGCAGGGCATGCGTAAGCCGGTCAACGACCTCTCACGCGGCGCACTGGTAGACGATATCGTCTACACCATCGCCCTGACGGCGATTCAGTCGCAGCAGGCTGAAGGTTAATCCCTTCCCGTTGAACAAGAGCATGCAGACTGCATGCTCTTTTTTTTATGCCTATTGCAGCGTAACGTCGAGCGCGCGCAGGTGCTGAGGTTGCCAGGACAACGTCACTTCACTGCCCGCCGTCCAGCCGGGTGAGACCTCCGATGAGGCCATTTTCACCATAAAGTTTCCCTGACCAGCAACTTCCGTCAGCATTCTCACGTGGTCACCCAGATAGATAAACTGCTGGATTCGGGCCTGGACCGACTGATCGCCCGGTTTGGCTGCATTTACGTTGATGCGTTCAGGCCGGATACTGAGCTGTATTTTCTTGCCCGGAGAACTGGGCCGCACCTTCAGCGCATCCAGCTGGATACCGTTATCCAGCGTCACCTGATAGTAATCACCCTGCTGCCCTGACTGGGTTGCCAGCAGGCTGTTATTCTCGCCAATAAACTGCGCCACGAAGGCGTTGTCGGGCTGTTCATAAAGCTTATTCGGGCTGTCCATTTGCTGAATCATGCCGTCGTTAAAGACCGCCACCCGGTCAGACATGGTCATGGCTTCGCTCTGATCGTGAGTCACGTAAACAATGGTCAGCCCGAGCATGTTATGCAGCTGCTTAATTTCCATCTGCATGTGTTCACGCAGCTGTTTATCCAGCGCCCCCAGCGGCTCGTCCATCAGGATCAGTTTAGGTTCAAATACCAGCGCACGCGCCAGGGCCACCCGCTGCTGCTGGCCGCCAGACATCTGTGCGGGATAACGGTCTGCCAGCGAAGTGAGTTTAATCATATCCAGCACCCGTTTAACTCGCTGGGCAATATCGGCCTTGCTCAAACGGCGAATCGACAAAGGAAACGCCAGGTTTTCGGCCACCGTCATGTGGGGAAAAAGCGCGTAGTTCTGGAATACCATACCGATATCACGCTGATGCGGCGGCAACGTGTGCAAAGGTTTATCACGCAGCAGTATCTCGCCATCGGTGGGCGTTTCAAATCCTGCCAGCATCATGAGGCTGGTCGTTTTCCCGGAGCCTGACGGCCCTAACAGGGTCAAAAACTCGCCTTCTGCCACATCCAGATTGAGGTTGCGCACCACCAGCTTGTCGCCGTCGTAGCTCTTTTTGATATTCCGAAAACTGACAAAATTTCTCATGGCGTAATCTCGTAAACAGGATGAAAAAGGGTTTCGGCACGATTCATGCATCATCCTTTTGACGTGCGAATCCTGTCGGGCCTTTTTTTAGCACTACCACAACGCATTTGATTTGCACAAGCAGAATTTGACAATCTAAAAAGAAATGGCTTACAAATTTACTTTGCAGGCCATTGTATTTTATTGTCTTTTTAAATTTAACATTAAATTAACGTGACAGTTATCACAGAATCAGGCAATACCAGGGATGCGCACTGATGGTGCATCACGGCGAGACAGACGCCACCTGCAGGTGATGTTGCAACCGGGTCAGGATAGGCGCGAACGCGGCGGGAATGGCGGCTTCGTCAACACAGGCATAACCCAGCAGCAATCCGCGCTGCGGCGTACCCCGAAGATAATAGGACGACAGGGGACGTGTTAATACACCGCACTGTTCCAGCTCTGCGCTAAAGGCCACATCGTCAATGCTGTCCGGCAGCCTGAGAACCAGATGCAACCCCGCATTGCTGTGATGCACTATCCAGTCGGCACCCAGTGATGTGCTAATCACCTCCACCAGCGCAGCACGACGGCGGCTGTAAATCTGCCGCATGCGTCGTACGTGGGCCGCATAGTGCCCTTCCCGAATAAACTCCGCCAGCGTGAGTTGTACTAACCCGTAGCCGCCGCGATACAGCTCGGAGTGCGCCATTTTCATCCGTGCCGCCAGGGATTTAGGCACCACCATGTAGCTGAGCCGGATGCCGGGATACAAGGTTTTACTGAAGGTGCCCAGATAAATCACTGGGGCATCCGCCGCCAGGCCCTGTAGCGCAGGAATGGGACTTCCGGTAAAGCGGAACTCGCCATCGTAGTCATCTTCCACCACCCAACTGCCGCTGCTTTTTGCGCGCTCCAGTAATTCATGGCGCCGCTGCAGGCTCATGACCGCCCCGAGAGGATACTGGTGAGAAGGCGTCACACAGATCAGGCGAGGCACCGGGCTGTCTGGCTGCTCGGGCGGCAAAACCAGCCCCTGATCGTCAACCTGCGTGGGGATCAGCGTGACGCCGTTCACCGCCAGCACATTGCGGATCCCCCAGTATCCCGGCTCTTCGACGATAGCCCTGTCTCCCGGATCGCAAAGCATTTTCGCCAGCAGATCCAGCGACTGATGGGTTCCGGCGGTGATCAGTACCTGTTCGGGGGTGCAATTCACCGAACGGATCACCCGCAGGTAATCCGCCAGCGCCTGTTGTAACTCAACACAGCCGCCGTGGCTGGCATAGCTCAGGTTCTCAACCGGCAGCCGTCGGCTCAGGCGGAGCTGAATTTTGCGCCAGATGTCGTGCGGCATATGGCTGACGTCCGGCACACCGGGCATAAATGCCCCCCACTGATGGCTCCCGGCACCGCTGCTCGCCAGCAGGCGTGAACCCCGTCGCGACAGTCTGACGGGTTTCATCGGCGGCGTGACGGGCCTGTTCAGCGGCTCACCCGGCACCTGTTCCGGCAGCACGGTACTGACGAAGGTGCCGCTTCCGGTGCGGGTTTGTACATAGCCCTCAGACTGAAGCTGTTCATAGACTGCCAGCACGGTATTACGTGAGACAGAAAGTTCGCGAGCAAGGTCGCGGCTGGCGGGCAGTCGCGTCGCGGTGGCAATGGATCCGTCCTGAATCGCTGCCTGCAAGACATCATACAATCGCTTATTCAGCGTACCGCCGGAAAGCGAGGCCAGACGTTGTGCAAGCAGGTCACCGAGTAAGCTTCGCAAAATTGGTACCTCAAAATAAAAAAAACTGGCTCTGGATTATAAAACCCTGAAAACGCTAAAAAGCAAGGAGGCAGATTCCACTGTAACAATATGGCAACAAACACCATGAGGTCGCGTTATGAGTAACAGTGAAGTGCAGGTCCGTCGTCTCAATGCTACGCCGCGCGGCGTGGGCGTGATGTGCGATTTCTATGCGGTGAAAGCAGAAAACGCTACGTTATGGGATCACCAGGGCCGTGAAATTATCGATTTCAGCGCAGGCATTGCCGTGCTGAATACCGGACATCGCCATCCCAAAGTGATCGCCGCCATCAAAGAACAGCTCGATCATTTTACCCACACCGCGTTTCAGGTTGTGCCTTACGAAAATTATATTGCCCTGGCGGAAAAACTGAATGCGCTGGTGCCGGTAAGCGGCCCCGCCAAGACCACTTTTTTCTCCACCGGCGCAGAAGCCGTTGAGAACGCGGTCAAAATTGCCCGCGCGGCAACCGGCCGTCCCGGCGTCATCGCCTTTACGGGGGCCTTTCACGGCCGCACCAACATGACGATGTCGCTGACGGGCAAAGTGGTCCCCTACAAAACCGGTTTCGGCCCCTTTGCCAGCTCAGTATTTCACGCCCGCTACCCGAATGCACTGCATGGCTGTAGCGTCGATGACGCGCTGGAGAGTTTACAAACCATTTTCCGCTGCGATATCAGCCCGCAACAGGTTGCGGCCATTATCTATGAACCCATTCAAGGTGAAGGCGGCTTCAATGTCGCGCCGCCAGCGTTTGTGACCGCCCTGCGCACGCTGTGCGATCAACATGGCATTCTGCTGATCGCCGATGAAATCCAAAGTGGTTTTGCCCGCACCGGCAAGCTGTTTGCCAGTGAATACTATCCTGACGTGCAGCCAGACCTGATCACCATGGCAAAAAGCCTGGCGGGCGGTATGCCGCTATCGGCGGTTTCAGGACGGGCTGACGTAATGGATGCGCCCCTGCCCGGCGGCCTGGGTGGCACCTATGCAGGAAGCCCACCGGCCATTGCCGCTGCGCTGGCCGTGCTGGAGGTCATTCGCGATGAAAACCTGTGCGAGCGCGCCCTGCTGTTAGGCGGGCAACTGACGGAAACGCTGCAGGGCGCAGGCTGTAGTGCGCTGGCAGAGGTGCGCGGTCGCGGTTCTATGATCGCGGCTGAATTCACCAACAGCGAAGGCCAACCCAGCGCAGACATCGCCAAAGCTATTCAGCAAGAGGCGCTGGACGAAGGGTTGCTGCTGCTCACCTGCGGCGTACACGGCAACGTTATTCGTTTCCTCTACCCTCTCACCATTCCGGACGCGCAGTTCCGCACAGCACTGAATCTGCTGAACCGTATCCTGGGCAAGTATTAGGTTTCGCGGGCTGACGCGCCGCACGTTCCGCTGCGGGTCAGCCCCTGGCATCATGATTGCAAGGCAAACACCGGGCAGAGGAATCTGCCTGAACATAATAATTCAGGAGTTCGGGGATGATGAAAAACATAGCGGCACTGGTTCTGGCAGCGGTGGCCATCCAGGCACAGGCCGAAAATCTTACGGTGGTGTCCTTTGGGGGCACCAACAAGGACGCACAGGATAAAGCGTTTTATAAGCCTTTCATGGCCTCGGGGAAGGACAGCATTGAAGCCGGTGAATATAACGGCGAAATGGCACGCATCCGCGCAATGGTTGAAACCAAACAGGTCGGCTGGGATGTTGTAGAACTGGAAACCCCGGAACTGGAGCGGGGCTGTGAAGAAGGGCTGTTTGAAACCCTGGACTGGAGCAAGTTAGGCAACAAAGCCGACTTTGCCAAGGGGAGCGTGAGCGAATGTGGTGCGGGCTTCTTCGTCTGGTCTACCGTACTGACCTACGATGGCAACAAGCTCAAAACCGCCCCCACCAGTTGGGCAGATTTTTGGGATGTGAAAAAATTCCCCGGCAAACGCGCCCTGCGTAAGAGCGCGAAATACACGCTGGAAATCGCGCTGATGGCGGACGGCGTGAAGCGCGAAGACGTTTACAAGGTGCTGGCAACCCCGGCGGGCGTCGATCGTGCCTTCAGGAAACTGGATGAGCTAAAGCCGAATATTCAGTGGTGGGAATCGGGCGCGCAGCCCCTGCAGTGGCTGGTTTCAGGCGACGTGACGCTGGCATCGGCCTATAACGGCCGCATCGGCACCGCTCAGGCAGAAGGTCATAATTTCAAAATCGTCTGGGACGGTAACCTGTACGACTTCGATAACTGGGCGATTGTGAAAGGCTCAAAGCACAAAGCGCTGGCAGAGAAATTTATCGCCTTCTCGCTGCAGCCCGAGAACCAAAAAGTGTATGCCGAAAATATTCCTTATGGCCCCGCCAATATCAAGGCAGGCAAACTGCTGACGGCCGATCGTCTGGCTCAGTTGCCAACGGCGCCGGAAAACATGGCCAAAGCCGTTCAGGTTAACGCCACATTCTGGCTGGAACATGGCGAAGAGCTGGAACAGCGTTTTAACGCCTGGGCCGCGAAATAACCCGCTGCCGGACCCGCTCCGGCAGCCCCCTTTCAGGAGATCGGCATGAGTCAAAACCCCGTGATGAATTCAGCGCCCGTCAGACGTACGGAAGGCGCGTTCAGTCTGCGCCAGCAATTTAACCGGGCAGGTTGGTTAAAAACACAACGCTCCCTGTTTTTAGTTGCCCCGTTACTGATTTTCGTCGTGGTGTGCTTTTTGTTCCCCATCGGCTCTATCCTCAGTATGAGCGTCAATAACCCTGAGCTTCACGACGCACTTCCGCAAACCAGCCAGGTCCTGGCTAAATGGAACGGCAAGGCGCTGCCGGATGAAAGCCTGTTTGCCACGCTGGCGAAGGAAGTCAGCGCGGCGCGCGAGCAGGGCCAGATCTCTGGCATTGCGAAGCGATTGAGTTATGAAGACAATGCGTTTCGTCGCCTGATCCTGGCCGTGCCCCGCCAGGCCCCCGAGGATGGGGTTAACGTCAAAGCCACCCTCATTGATAAGCAGCCCCTGTGGGGCGAGCTGTCTACCTGGCAAACCCTCAAGCGCGTAGCCAAACCCTATACCAGCTATTACCTGCTGTCAGTGTTTGACCACAAGGTTGATGCAAAGACCAGCGACATCGTCGCGCAGTCCCCCGATCAGGCGCTTTATGTGAACGTTCTGCTACGTACGCTGTGGATGGCGACCGTGGTCACCTTGCTGTGCGTGGGCCTGGGCTATCCGCTGGCCTACTGGCTGGCAAAGCAGCCGTCCAACCGCGCCAACCTGCTAATGATTATGGTGCTGTTGCCCTTCTGGACCTCATTGATCGTGCGTACCGCCAGCTGGATTGTCCTGCTGCAGTCAGGAGGATTAATTAACCGGACGCTGATGGCGACAGGGCTCATCGACAGTCCGCTCACGCTGGTGTTCAACCGGGTCGGCGTGTACATCTCTATGACGCATATCCTGCTGCCCTTCATCGTGCTGCCCTTGTATGCCGTCATGAAAGGGATTTCTCCCAGCTATGTCCGGGCGGCCGTGTCGCTGGGTGCGCATCCCTTTGTGGCCTTCTGGCGCGTCTATGTCCCGCAGACCTATGCCGGGATTACCGCAGGCGCGCTGCTGGTGTTCATGATGGCGATTGGCTATTACGTTACGCCAGCGCTGTTGGGCGGGCCGGACGATCAAATGGTCAGCTACTTTGTCGCCTTTTTTACCAACAGCACCATGAACTGGGGCATGGCCGCCGCCCTGGGGAGCCAGTTGCTGATTATCGTGACGTTGCTGTATGTGGTGTATTCACGTGTCACCCGGACGTCATCCGAGGCGGCAGTACGTTAAGGAGCAAATGATGAAACAACAAGGTTCGACGTTGCTGCGGGTCTGGCGTTACCTGTTTAATTTTTACGGCGCAGCGGCACTGCTGTTTTTGATTGTGCCTGTTCTGGTCATTGTGCCGCTGTCGTTTAACGAAAGTTCGTTTCTGAGCTATCCGCTAAGTGGCTTTTCGCTGCGCTGGTACGAGGCCTTTTTTCACTCGAAGGAGTGGATAGGTGCGTTAATGAACAGCCTGCTGGTTGCGCCGCTAGCCACGCTACTGGCTAGCGTACTGGGCGTGCTGGCCGCCATGGGCCTGGTGCGCGGCGAGTTTCGCGGCAAAGGTCTGGTGATGGCAATCATTATCTCTCCCATGGTGGCACCCGTCGTGATCATCGCCGTTGGCATGTTTTTCTTCTTTGCCAAACTGTCACTGCTGAACAGCTACCTCGGGCTGGTGTTAGCCCATGCCCTGTTGGGCGTTCCTTTTGTGGTGATCACGGTGGTCGCCGTACTGAAAAGCTACGACACCAATCTGACGCGGGCCGCTGCCAGCCTCGGTGCCTCTCCGCTGCTGGCGTTTCGAAAAGTCACCCTGCCGCTGATTGCACCGGGCGTTTTTTCCGGGGCACTGTTCGCGTTTGCCACCTCATTTGATGAAGTTGTCGTGACGCTGTTTCTTGCCAGCCCAACGCAGCGGACGCTGCCGATTCAGATGTTTGCCGGTATTCGTGAAAACCTCGATCCCACTATCGCGGCCGCCGCCACAATCATGATTGCGGCTTCGCTCCTGTTACTGATCGTCATGGAAGTCCTGCGGCGGCGCGGGGAAAAGATGCGCCAGCCACAGCCGGTTTAGATAACAGTCAGCAAACCGGTTCAGGTTGTTAAACCGCCCACATTGTTAACGTGTGGGCGGTTGTCTGATCTGGATAGTGCGCACCCAGCCTCTGTCAGCCTGGTCATGGGCAAAATCACGTCAGGCGCTGAACGGGCGGTACCACCACAGTTTGTTGAAACGGGCCAGCATGCTGTGCCGCATGTTCTACGGCACGCGCCACGTCGTTGAGCGCAAACGGCGTTCCACTAAAAGCGGGAAGTTGATCATCAGGCGAATGAGGCGGCGATCAACGCCGCGTGCCCGCTTTGCGAACGGCCACGACCGCCCGCAAAGCTAACAGAAGGTATCAGTGACTGTTTTCGTTGTTGCGGCTCAGCCACAGGGATAAGGCTTTGAGTGAATCATCGGTAAACTCATCACAGCGGGCGGTGATTTCATCCGGGGTCATCCAGAAAATTTCATCCACTTCTTCTTCCTGCATAGCAAAAGGGCCGTGCGACACACAGCTGAATAATCCTCCCCAGACGCGGCAATGCTCATCTTCAAAATAGAATTTGCCATGTTCTGCAAAAGGCACATCCGCAATGCCCAGCTCCTCTTCGGCTTCACGCCGCGCCGATTCAAGCATGTCTTCGCCACTCTGCACTACGCCGCCAGCCGTCGCATCCAGTTTGCCTGGCATAAAATCTTTGATTTCAGTACGGCGCTGAACCAGTATTTTCCCCATACCGTCATGAACCACGATATAGGTCGCGCGGTGACGTAAGCATTGCGCGCGCATCTGCGCACGCGTGGCCTGTGCAACGACTTCATTCTCTTCGCTTACGATATCGACCCATTCGATTTCGCCACCAGCAGTTTGATCCACCATCCGTAACCCTTTCCTGTTTAGCGTGTCTTTATGCACGCGCTGTTTGCCACACCTATATCATAGTGTGTCGTAAGGTAATCACTTATGACAACTTGAGCAAGCGCCGATCGCTAGCGATTTTTGCCGCTTTCCGTTAGCCATAACTGTACTGATGCCCGCTGCCATTGAAACTCAGCATAGTGCTGCAAACGTGCAGGCAAGGTATCGCCATGCAGCGCCAGTCGATTAAGCATGACAGCCAAATCGGTATCTGCAATGCACCACTCACCAAATAAATTTTGCTGACGTTCTGGCAACAGGCGCTGAACAGCGGCAATCAGTTTTTCGGCGGCCTCAACGGCTGCAGGCGACAAGGGCGCAAAGCGCTCACCGGCAAATAACACCTCGGTAGGGCGCTCCTGGCGAATGAGCATCAGATCGCTGCGCAGCCAGGCCTGAATTTGCCGGGCGCGGGCGCGTTTCTCGCGATCTTTGGGATAGAGGCGTTCAAATTCAGGGGCAGCAAAACGCTCTTCGAGGTATTCGCAGATGGCCGATGATTCACTCAGCATAAAGTCATCGACCTGTAAGGTCGGGACGCGGCAGGTTAACGACAGATCGCGATAGGTCTCAGCACGCTGCTGGTTTTGCGATAAATCGATACGCTTTACGCTAAAAGGCACCCCTTTTTCGCTGAGCGCAACATAAGCCGACATGACATAAGGACTAAAGAAAGATGAATCTGACCACAGGGTGATGGAGGGGTAATTCATCTGCTACCTCAAATAGCTGACAGGGGTGCATCATCTTTACCGATTTTTATTTCTGAAAACAACCAGGCGCTGGTCCGATGTTTGCGCTCAACTGACTAAATTACGAAGCGGCTCACGCCACACGGGTACGACTCTTCTATGATGAAGTAAGCAAAAAATAAAAATTCAGACGGAGCCGCACTATGCATATCTTAATTACCGGTGGAACCGGGCTTATTGGCCGCCATCTTATTCCACGTCTGCAACTGCGTGGCGACACGGTCAGCGTGGTCACGCGCGACGTTGCCGCTGCACGAGACATGCTGGGGGAAGATATCGCGCTCTGGTCAGGCCTGGCGCAACAGCACTCGCTGGATGGCGTGGATGCCGTTATCAACCTGGCCGGTGAACCCATCGCGGATAAACGCTGGACAGAGGCCCACAAACGGCAACTGTGCGAGAGCCGCTGGCAGATAACGGAGCGCATTGCCTCCCTGATTAACGCCAGTACCACGCCACCGCGCGTCTTGATTTCGGGATCGGCAACGGGCTTTTATGGCAACACGGGCGACGTGGTATTAACCGAGGACGATCCCGGACAGAACGAGTTTACCCACGAACTTTGCGCCCGTTGGGAACAGCTGGCGCTGACCGCGCAGAGTGAGCGCACCCGCGTCTGCCTGCTGCGTACCGGCGTGGTGCTGACGCGAGAAGGCGGCGCGTTGAGTAAAATGAAGCTGCCGTTTAAGCTGGGAATTGGTGGCCCGATTGGCAGCGGCAAACAGTATATGCCGTGGATCCACATTGATGACATGGTCAGCGGCATTCTGTGGCTGCTCGACGATGATGCCTGTCGCGGCCCTTTTAACATGGTTGCGCCCTACGCCGTGCGCAATGAGCAGTTTGCCGCTACCCTGGGTGAGGTGATGCACCGCCCGGCTTTCATGCGCACGCCCGCCAGTGCCATCAAGCTGATGATGGGAGAATCGTCTGTACTGGTGCTGGGTGGGCAACATGTGCTGCCAAAACGGCTGGAGGCGTCGGGTTTTCGCTTCCGCTGGTATGAGCTGCAGAATGCATTACAGGATGTGGTGAAAAGCTGAGGATCAGGGGAGCACTTGCTCCCCTTCGCTTTTTTACTGAGAGGTGACCGCGGTTTTCGACTTCACCGTGGAACGCAGCGCGCCGTGATTCGGTTGCGGTACGCGGATGATAAACGTCAGCACACCGGCAAACACATACAGGCAGGTGTAAGCCCACACCACGCCGACGATATCAAAGAACGGCAGCATCATGGAGGCGATGGCGGGCGCAACAAAATTGCTCATGCCTGCGGACAGGTTATACACCGAGACGGCCGCGCCCTGATGATGGGGCTCCAGCGTAGGGAAAACCGCCGTCATGGGCACAAAGGCCGCCACGAAAATGCCCAGCATCACGGCAGGAATCAGGGCGACCAGGAAATTGTGACCGGCATAGACAGGCAGGTAATAGAACGCCAGGCTGGAGATCGCCATGCCGAGGCAGCCAAACCAGCGCACCTGGCGAATCCAGCCAATACGTTCACCCATGATGCCCCAGAAGATATTGGTAAAAATGGTGACAAAAAAGAACACCGCCCAAATCTGCAGCCACTCTGAGAGCGTAAACCCAAGCCGATCCACAAACAGCAGTGGCATAATGATGGCAAAGCCAAACAGCGACAGCGTATTAATAATGCGGATCAGACAGGCGTAAAACACATGCTGGTTGGTGAACAGGATAGTCACCGCACGCGACATTTCCGTCATTTTTTCCCGCAGGGGTAAGTTGACGCGAGAACGATCGACCGGCACGTTGCGCAGGCTAAAATAGGCCAGCAAGCCGCCGCAGGTTACCCAGCCAATCGCCAGCCAGAGCGTGCCGGTTTCACCAATGGAAGGAATGATCAGGCTGGGCAGATAGCTCCCGACCACGCCGATGCCTACCGAATACATCGCCCAGAACCAGCCCGTGGCAGCCGCCAGCCGTTCCCGTGGCAGCACCTGCACCAGCAGCAACATAAATGAGTAGATAAACAGCGGATAGGCCAGGCCACGGATACCGTAAAACAGCAGCATAAGAGGATAATTGCGCATCCCCAGCCCCAGGCTCATAAACAGGGCGTGCATGACAACCCACAAGATAAAACCGATCAGCATAGCGCGCTGCGGCGTAATCAGCTCCGCCACCACACCGGATGCCCAGGCGGCCAGCGCCACCGCTAAACCGTAAAAGGTAAACACCAGCGCCGACTGCCCCGGCGTGAATCCCATATCGGTAATATGGCGTGACAGGAACGCCATCTCGAAACCGTCACCTGCCATAAAAACAGCGATGGCGACAAATCCCCAGATCAGATGTTTGGGCAAGCCAAACCAGTACGCAGTAGAGTGCATGACGATCGTCCTTCTCTGTTGGGTTACAGGTTAATCAGGCCAGCGAACGGGACTGAGAGTGTTGACGGTAAAGCTCACGGAACTGAGCCAGCCGTTGCTGCAGCCCCTGACGAACCTCAGGATTGGGCAGGAAGCGCGCCTGTATCGGGGGTTTAAGACACACCTGCGCTTCATCACCGCCCGCAGCCAGCCAGGCCAGGCGCGCCGCGCCCAGTGCACCGGATGCGCTGGCGGGATGCGTCACGACAGGCAGCGCCAGCACATCGGCGATCAGCTGCGCCCACAGGCTGCTGCGCGCGCCGCCGCCGGTCAGGCTGAACTGGGTAATGGCACGCCGTCCTTCCCCTAAGACGGTCAGGCCGTCGGCCAGGCCAAAGGCTACGCCTTCGAGCACCGCATAGCCCAGTAAGGCACGCTGGGTTTCGTGCCGCAGATAAAAAAACGCGCCCGTCGCATCAGGATCGTTGTGCGGGGTACGTTCTCCAGAGAGGTAAGGCAAGAAAAGCGGGGCCTGCTGTTTTTGTGCCGGACCCAGCGCAGCAATCTCTTCCAGCAGTTGGTTTTCACTGACCGAGAGCAACTGGCACAGCCAGCGCAGGCAGCTTGCGGCGCTGAGCATGACGCTCATCTGGTGCCAGCGGTCAGGCAGCGCATGGCAGAAAGCGTGCACGCCTGACTGCGGATCGGCCTGCAGCCGGTCATTAACCACAAAGATGACGCCAGAGGTGCCAAGTGAAATAAACGCATCGCCAGGATTCACGGCGCCCACGCCAACCGCCGAGGTGGCATTATCCCCGCCGCCGCCTGCAATGATGACCGACGAGGAGAGCCCCCATTCGTCGGCAATCGCCGGCCGTAACGTGCCGCTGACGGCATTCCCTTCGACGAGTGCAGGCATCTGGTCACGACGCATTCCCGTTGCGGACAACAGTGCCGCTGACCAGTCGCGTTTGGCGACGTCCAGCCATAAGGTGCCTGCGGCATCCGAGGGATCGGTGACAAAGCGCCCGGTCAGGCGCCAGCGCAGGTAATCTTTTGGCAATAACACTTTGCTAATGCGGCGAAAGCAGTCAGGCTCATGCCGGGCCACCCAGCACAGCTTTGGGGCCGTGAAGCCCGGCATGATCATGTTGCTGCTAATGTGCATGATTTCGGGATGATGCTGACCCAGCCAGTGGCATTCTGCCGCGCTGCGTGTGTCATTCCACAGAATGCAGGGCCGTAAAACCTCCCCCTGCTCATCCAGCAGCACCGCTCCGTGCATTTGTCCTGACAGCCCAATCGCCTCTATCGCAGACCAGGCCAGAGGTGCCTGCTGACGCAGACGCGTGATGACCTGATGGCAGGCGCGCCACCAGTCATGCGGGTCCTGCTCTGCCCAGTGTGGATGGGGGCGCTGCACGGCCAGAGCGGCATGTTCCGATGCCACGATCTCGCCCTGCGCATTCACGATCAGCGCTTTAAGCTCAGAGGTGCCGATATCGATACCCAGATACATATTCGCCCCCTAAACCACGGCCAGCGGTTGTTCTGGCTGGACTTGCCACGTTTCCAGCCCGGCGACGGTAGTGCTAAGCCGCGCATGAAAATCCTGTGATGTGGCCAGCTCAGCAAACAGGGACGTCTGGGTCATGTAAGCCTGTAACGGATCGGCATGGGCAAACCACTGCTGAACCACTTCAGGTTGCAGCACGCCATCCTGATAGTCATAAGGCAGCTCGCCACTGGCCCAGCGTTGCAAAAACAGATAGAACAGCGCCGGGAGCACAAGGCTGGCCGCAGGCGGCGTGCCGCGCTGATAGCATTCCCGCAGCGTCGGCGTCACCATGGCGGGAATTTTTGACAGACCGTCAGCCGCCACCCGTTGGTTGGTATCTTTTATCCACGGATTGCTAAAGCGGGACAGAACAACATCCCGATACTCCGCCAGGTTGAGCGGGCTGGGTGAAAGTGAAGGTATGACATCCTGTGAGACATATTCCCATGCCATCTGGTGGATGGCTTTCTGCCGGGTGCTTTCATCAATGTAAAGCAAACCGATAAGCGTGCCCGCCCAGGCAATGGCGCTGTGGGTGGCGTTGAGAATACGAATCTTGGCTTCTTCCCAGGGCAACACCGACTCGACCAGCTCGACGCCCACCTGCTCCAGCGCCGGACGCCCGGCAATAAAATCGTCTTCGATCACCCACTGGATAAAGGACTCCGCCATCACCGGCACCGCATCATCTTTACCGGTTGCCGCCTGAACGCGCTCCGCGACGTCAGGCGTGGGACGCGGGGTGATTCGATCCACCATGGTATTCGGCGAGGTGGTGTTATCACGCACCCAGGCGGCCAGCTCATCTGCCCCTTTTGCCGCAAGGAAGGCCAAAAAACCCTGACGGAAACGCTCACCGTTATGGCGCAGATTGTCGCAGTTCAACAGGGTCACGGGCGCCCCACCGTTGACGACGCGTGCCGTCAGGATACGCGCCAGCGCGCCATACAAGGTTCGCGCCTCGCCATTCAGATCCGCCTGGATATCGGGCTGCTGCAGGTCAAGCTCATGTTCCGGTGTTAAATAGTAACCCGCTTCGGTCACGGTGAAGGCGATTACCCGGGTGCATGGATCGGCGCCCTGCTGCACCAGCGCGCTGATCTCTTTGTCCCACGGCAGAATTTGCCGAATGGAGGTAATGGTCTCATAGTGACGCTCGCCCTCAGGCGTGACCGTCTCCAGCACATATTCCCCTTGCTGGGCGGTTAGCTGCGTCAGTAACGGCGTTGCGTCATCGCGGATATTGCCCAGCGCGATATGCCAGCGGCTGTCGCCCTGCTGCATCAGGCGGTGCAGATACCATGCCTGATGGGCACGATGGAAAGAGCCTGCGCCGATATGCATCCAAACTGATGGTGTCATCATGACCTCTTTAGGCATTTGTTTAAATTAAGGGCATTTGCCCGATGCACATATGTTAATCAGAGGTAACGTCAAGGTTCTGTGATTAATTTCACATTTAAGACATTGGCCCGTTAATTGAGCTTTTGCCCTGATAGGCTTTTAAACAGATTGCGCGATAAAATGGCGATCCGCAGAGAAGGGAATGGCGCAATGAACAAAGAAGAGAAGAAACAGGAGTTGGCGGCACGTGCCGCCTGGATGTATTACGTCGCTGGGTTAACACAGCAGGAGATCGCCCGGGCACTGGGATTGTCGCGCCAGGTGGCCCAGCGTTTGATTTCCGGGGCGCGTGAAATGGGCATGGTCAGCGTAAAGATCGCCCACCCCGTGACGCACTGCCTGCGTCTGGCGCACGACGTGCAGGAGAAATTTGGCCTGCAGCACTGCCGCGTGGTGCCTTCCGGCGATCTGGACGACAATGCCATACAGCAAATGCTGGCGGTAGAAGGCGCAGAGGTGATGTCGCAGTTTATCAATAACGACGAGCCGCAGGTGTTTGGCATCGGTTCGGGAAAAACCCTGCGTGCCATTATTGATGCGCTTCCCTGGGTTGAACGACCGCAGCATCACTGTGTTTCCATGATTGGGGCCATCGCCCGCGACGATTCAGGCACCCGCTACGACGTGCCGCTTAAGCTGTCTGAAAAAATGCAGGGCAAGTATTTCTTCATTCCCGCCCCGCTGTTCGCCGACAGCCCAGACGATAAGCAGATGTGGTGCCAGCATCAGGTCTATCAGCGCGTGGTCAACCGTGCACGACAGGCCCACGTCACCTTTTTGGGAATTGGGGAGGTCAATCCCGGCTGCCCGCTCCATGCCGAAGGCTTTATCACAGACAGCCAGGTGCAGGCGCTGAATGCGCGCGGCGTGGTCGGGGAAATGCTCGGTCATTTCTTCAATCAGCAGGGCGAACGCGTGTTAGGGGAAACCGATGCGCTGTTAACCAGCGTGGCGCTGGAAAGCCAGACGACGCGCAATATCATCGGCTTTGCGGGCGGGGAGCGGAAATATGCCGCTATTCAGGCGGCGGTGAACGGCGGCTGGATATCGGGCCTGGTGACCGATGAAGCCACCGCCGTGCGCCTGCTGAATAACCGATAGCTTGCCTACTTAAGCGATCCCTTCAGAAACTGCTGTAAGCGCGGGCTCTTGGGCTGACCAAATAATTCAGCCGGTGGCCCCTGCTCCTCAATTTTCCCCTGATGCAGGAAAATGACGTGGCTGGAGACGTGACGGGCAAATTCCATTTCGTGCGTGACCACCACCATGGTTTTCCCCTCTTCGGCCAGCTTCTGCATAATACGCAGCACCTCGCCGACCAGCTCAGGATCCAGGGCTGAGGTGGGCTCATCAAATAACAGCACCTCCGGCTCCATCGCCAGCGCGCGGGCAATGGAGACGCGCTGCTGCTGCCCTCCCGAGAGATGGACGGGATATTTTCCCTGCGCCCGCTCGTCGATGCCGACCTTGTTCAAATAGGTAATCGCGCGCTCACGTGCCTGCGCTTTACTCAGGCCCAGCACCTGAATCGGCGCTTCCATAACGTTTTCCAGCACCGTCATGTGGCTCCACAGGTTGAAATGCTGAAAGACCATGGTCAGACGGGTACGAAGCAGGCGCAGCTGCTCCTTGTCTGCCACCTTCAGCTGGCCGTCCGTATCGCGTACAAGGGTAATAGCGGTGTTGTTGACCACAATGGTGCCTTCACTCGGCTTTTCGAGGAAGTTAATACAGCGCAGAAAGGTACTTTTCCCGGAACCCGACGAGCCAATAATACTGATGACATCGCCCGCATTGGCGTTCAATGACACACCTTTTAATACTTCATGTTCACCGTAACGTTTATGCAGGTCGGTGACGCTTAATTTGTTATCAGCCATAGTCTTACTCAATGCGATGAAGAAGGTTTCACGTGCGCCAGCCAACGACGTTCCGCAAGACGAAACAGGCTAATCAGCACGTAAGAAATAATCAGGTATAACACGGCCGCAATGCCGAACGCGGTAAAGGGCTGATAGGTTGCCGCGTTAATGTCCCTGGCGATTTTCAGCAAATCAGGCACGGTTGCGGTAAAGGCCAGTGCGGTAGAGTGCAGCATGAGTATGACTTCGTTGCTGTAAACCGGTAAGGCCGTGCGCAGTGCAGAAGGCAAAATAATGCAGCGATACAGTTTAAAGGTCGAGAAGCCATAGGCTCGCGCCGCTTCGATTTCACCGTGTGGCACGGCACGAATCGCCCCGGCAAAAATTTCCGTGGTGTAAGCGCAGGTATTAAGGGTAAATGCCAGTAGCGTACAGTTCAGGCCGCTGCGGAAAAACGCATTCAGTAGCTCTGTGCCTTTCACGATTTCCAGCGTATACATGCCGGAATAGAACACCAGCAGTTGCACATAGAGTGGCGTACCGCGAAACACATAGGTAAAGAGCCACACCGGCAGGCTGATAAAACGATTGGGTGATACACGCGCAATCGCCAGCAACACGGCCATGCAGCCGCCCAGTACGACCGAGACAATCAGCAGCCATAGCGTAATCGCCACGCCTGTGAAGCGATAACCGTCTGTCCAGAGCAGCGACTTCCAGTATTCGTGAATAATCTCGATCATAGCTCCGCCCTCTTCACGCCGACCGTGTAGCGGCGATTGAGCCACCAGAGAATGCCGTTAGACAAGGTGGTAAAGACCAGATAAATCACGCCCGCCACGATAGCAAAATAAAACGGCTGCCAGGTGCTTTTACCTGCCAGCTGCGTGGCTTTTACCACATCCTCCAGCCCCAACAGGGAAACCAGCGCCGTGGCTTTCAGGATCACCTGCCAGTTATTACCGATGCCGGGCAGCGCGTAGCGCATCATCGCAGGGAACAGGATACGGCGGAAAACCTGCGAACCGGTAAAACCAAACGCCGTGGCGGCTTCAATCTGCCCTTTTGGCACCGCCATAAAGGCGCCACGGAAGGTTTCGGTAAAATAGGCGCCATAGATAAAGCCCAGGGTGATGATGCCAGCCACCATGGGATCGATATCGAACTGGGCCAGGCCAAGCGCATCGGTGAGATGGTTGAGAGCGATCTGCAGGCCGTAGAAAATCAGCAGCATCAGAACGAGGTCGGGCACGCCACGAATCAGCGTCGTGTAGCCCTCAAAAATCAGTGACAGCAGGCGATTGCGCGACAGCTTCGCGCCTGCGCCAATCAGACCCAGGATCACCGCCAGCAGCACCGAGCTCAGGGCGAGCTCAAGCGTAACCAGCGTGCCTTTTAAAATGACATCAGAGTAGCCATACAACATGGAAAAGGTCCTGTCGTGGGGTGGAAACGACGCTGCGCCGTCGTGCAGACGGGCAGCGCAGCTTCTGTTCTCGCATAGCCGATGACACAGGGTTGCTCCGACCAGAGAGATCGGGACAACCCAGGGCTTATTCTGTTATGCGAACAACAGAGGCGAGGACGACAGATCAGTCACCGTACACGTTGAAATTAAAGTATTTCTTCGCAATTTTGTCGTAGGTACCGTCTTTACGCATTGATTCAAATGCTTTATCGATGGCCGCTTTCAACTCGGTATCGTCTTTACGTAATCCCATACCGGTTCCGACACCGAAGATTTTATCGTCTTTCACGGCCGGACCTGCGAACGCATAGCTTTTACCGACAGGCTGTTTCAGGAAGCCTTCGGCGGCCTGAACTTCGTCCTGGAAGGCGGCGTCAATGCGGCCGGCGGTCAGATCCTGATAGACCAGATCCTGGTTGGCATAAGGCGTTACGGTTACGCCTTTTGGACGCCAGTACTCATTCGCGTAGGTTTCCTGAGTAGTGCCCTGCAGCACGCCGATGTTCTTGCCTTTCAGCGCCTCAGGCGTCGGCTCGATTTTTGATCCTTTCGGCGCGACTAAGCGTGCGTTAGCGGCATACAGTTTGTCTGAGAACGCAATCTCTTCCTGACGTTTAGCGGTGATGGACAGCGAGGAGATGATGGCATCGATTTTCTTCGCTTTCAGCGACGGAATCAGCGCATCAAAATCGCTTTCTACATAGGTACACTTGGTCTGGATACGTTTACAGATTTCGTTAGCCAGGTCGATATCAAAACCAACCAGCTGTCCTTGCGCGTTTTTCGACTCAAACGGCGGATATGTTGGGTCAGTGCCGACACGAATCGAGGTCGGTACTGCTGCAAATACGCTGGCCGCACTGGACAGGCCCAACATTAAAGAAAGAGCCAGAACACGCTTCTTCATAGATTACCCTCAAGTAAATTGCTTATTGTTATGTGATGCATGATGTGTGTTTGCGACGAACACTGCCTTTTCCTGTGCATGTTTCATGCCAGTTCTGCAGTTTTGCCGTCTGCCCAGCCGCCCGTTTGGTGACGAAAAGACTGGGTTTGTGAAAGGAATATATCAGTGATGTCGCAGAGAAAAAGCGATGTTGTGAACTTTTAGTTCAAGAAATGCAGGAACAGTGATCGCTCCCGCGTTTCTGCACCAAAGAAGGGCGAAAGAACACGCTTATGCACCTTGCCAGCGCACAAACAAGTCCTGCGGTAGTTCAATATCAAACTGATCAATGACCCGATTAACGGTCTGATCGACAAGCTGTTCGATAGTGGTTGGACGGTGGTAAAACGCCGGCACCGGCGGCATGATGATAGCCCCCAGTTCGGCCGCGGTCGTCATCATGCGCAGATGACCAATATGCAGCGGAGTTTCACGTACGCACAGGACCAGTTTACGCTGCTCTTTCAGCACCACGTCTGCTGCGCGCGTCAGCAGCGAGTCGCTGTAGCTGTGAACAATACCGGACAGGGTTTTCATTGAGCACGGCAGGATCACCATGCCCAACGTTTTGAACGACCCGGAGGAGATACTGGCGGCAATGTCCCGCACGTCATGAACCACGTCGGCCAGCGCCTGGACGTCCCGCAGGCTGTAGTCGCTTTCCAGGCTCAGCGTCTGACGTGCCGCATGGCTGATGATCAGATGGGTTTCCACGTCGCTGATCTGCTGCAAGACCTGCAATAGCCGGACGCCATAGATCACGCCGCTTGCGCCCGAAATACCAATAATGAGTCGTTTCATCGTTCAACCTTGCAGTGGCAAAGTGCACCATAATAGCGCAGACCGGCAGAAAACACAGAGGGCGGGATAAATCCCGCCCTCCTTTTTGCATTCAGGTTCGCTTACCCTTCGTTATGCAGTTCGAGGTTTTCGACTTCGTTTTGACGGGCGATGGCTTTCGCATCGTCGTTACGCAGGGATTCCAGATATTCAAGATAGCCCTGATCGACGTCTTTCGTCACGTAGATGCCGTTAAAGACGGAGCACTCAAACTGCACGATATCCGGGTTCTCTTCCCGTACGGCTTCGATAAGGTCATCGAGATCCTGGAAAATCAGCGCATCTGCTTTGATAATCTGGCGAATCTCTTCCACTTCACGGCCGTGGGCAATCAGCTCGGTCGCGCTGGGCATATCAATGCCGTAGACGTTAGGAAAGCGCACTTCCGGCGCGGCAGACGCAAGATAGACCTTTTTCGCGCCCGCCTCTCGCGCCATCTCGATAATCTGCTCGGAGGTGGTGCCACGAACAATTGAGTCATCAATCAGCAGCACGTTCTTGTCGCGGAACTCAGCGCGGTTAGCGTTGAGCTTGCGGCGAACGGCGCTGCGGCGCAGTTGCTGGCCCGGCATGATAAAGGTGCGGCCCACGTAGCGGTTTTTCACAAACCCCTGACGGTAAGGCTTATCAAGGATGCGGGCGATTTCCAGCGCGGTATCCATCGAGGTTTCCGGAATGGGAATCACCACGTCGATATCCAGATCTTCCCACTCGCGGGCGATCTTCTGACCCAGCTTGGTGCCCATGCGCACGCGGGCACTGTAGACCGAAATCTTATCCAGGAAGGAGTCCGGACGCGCAAAATAGACGTATTCGAACAGGCAAGGATTGTTTTTTGGGTTTTCGGCACACTGACGGGTTGAAAGCTGCCCCTGCTCAGTGATGTAAACCGCTTCACCCGGTGCCACGTCACGGATAAATTCAAAACCCAGGGTATCCAGCGCGACGCTTTCGGAGGCGACCATGTACTCGGTACGGCCATCGGCAATGACGCGTTTGCCCAGCACCAGTGGCCGAATGCCGTTAGGATCGCGGAAGGCGACCATGCCGTGACCGATGATCATCGCCACCACGGCATAGGCGCCACGCACCTGCTGGTGGACGGCAGCGATGGCGGCAAACACGTTATCGGCTTCCAGCGGATAGTGCTGAAAACGATCCAGTTCCTGCGCAAAGATATTCAACAGGATTTCAGAATCGGAGGTGGTATTAACGTGACGGCGGCCTTTTTCGAACAGCTGCTTACGCAGCTCGTGGGCATTGGTCAGGTTACCGTTATGGGCAAGGGAAATACCGTACGGCGAGTTAACGTAGAATGGCTGGGCTTCAGAAGCGCTGGAGCTGCCCGCGGTAGGATAGCGTGCGTGACCAATCCCCATGTTGCCTTGTAAACGTTGCATATGACGCGCTTCGAAAACATCGCTGACCAGACCATTAGCCTTACGCAGGCGGAAGCAGTTCAGCGCATCGATGGTACAAATGCCTGCGGCATCCTGCCCACGGTGCTGGAGCACCGTTAACGCGTCATAGATCGACTGGTTGACCGGCATGAAACCGGTGATACCGACAATACCGCACATGTTGTCATTTCCTCATTAAGCCGTACGCCCGGTGGTCTCACCGGGGCAAAAAACTCGACGTGCTTTTCAGGTAGTCAAAAAACCACCTGATTATAGAACTGAACTCGGGAATAAGTTGAGACTGCTGCCAGTCCGGGCTCTTTGAAAAGCCCGTGAATGTATCCAGGAAGAACAGCAGAGCGGCCACGATGAGCACACCACGCAATGCCCCGAAACAAACGCCTAATACCCGATCGGTTCCCGACAGGCCAGTTTTCTCAACCAGCGAGCCGATAACGTAGTTCACGATTGCGCCCACAATCAGGGTCGCGATGAACAGCACCGCAATCGCGATTCCGTTACGAACCAGTTCGTCGTCAAAACCTGTGAACCAGACTGCAAGGTAGGCATAGTAATGACTGGCGACAAAAAACGCGCATCCCCAGGTAACAAGAGATAAGGCTTCGCGGACAAACCCTCGAACCAGGCTGACCAAAGCCGAAAAACCAACTACCGCAATAATGACGTAATCAATCCAGATCATGAACTCTTCCAGCGCCAGTGCCATTGCACCCCTGCTTCCAGTTCGGGGCGCATTCTAACAGAAAAAGAAAACGTTTGCGTAGGGGTTTTCAGGTTCTGCATCCATAAAAAAGGCGATGAAAAAATCCGTCTTCGCCTGTGTCATTTTCACCCCGCTAACAGGCTGAAAAGTTGTCAGAAATTTAGCGTCAAGCCGGGTCAGGCACTGCCGTTCTCATCCCGATTGGCGCTGCCTGTTATTTCTATCGGCAGCGCCAATCGGCGCTTTAGCGGGCGCTGTAAGACTTAACCACGCCGCTCAAGCCTGAAACGTTCTTCAGCTCGCCGACGGCCGCCTGCATCTTCGCTTTTGACGCATCCGGCCCCACATAAATGCGGGTGATTTGCCCCTGCACGGGCGTAGACGGCACGGTATAGGCCCGGTAACCCGACAGGCGCAGTTTCGCCACAATCTCGTTAACCTTGCTGGCGTTCTTGAGTGCGCCTAACTGAACAACGTAAGCCTGACCGGCAGGCTGCGTTTCTTTGGGCTGCTCCGCAGGCGCGGTTTTTTCCGCAGGCTGCGACTGCTCGGCCGGTTTAGTTTTTTCAACAGGCTTAGCCTGCTCAACCGGTTTGGTTTTTTCTACCGGTTTGCTCTGCGTCTGCTCGACCGACTTCGGTTTAGCCTGCTCAACCTGTTTGGGTCGGGTTGGCTCAACCGGCCTGGCTTTCGGCGCTGTCGTGGCCGGAGACGAATGGACCGGTGGCGGTGAGACCACGCTCGGTTCGCTACTTTGCTCGGGCTGACTGCTGCCCTCGGCGGCGGCATCATCATCCGTATCAGAATGGCTGACCGCACTGCCTGCGCCTGCTGGCGGATGCGCAGGCAGCGACTGCGTCACCGGCGGCACCATTTCGCTGTCCTGCTGGTCATCGGGTTTGGGCACCAGCGGGATCGCGGCAAATTCTTCTTTATAATGTTTTTTCTTACCATCCAGCAGCCCCGGCAATACGATCACGCCGACGGCCACCAGAATAACGGTACCGACTAAACGGTTTTGAAACTTACTCGCCACGTCCTTTCTCCGTTTCAATCGATTCCATAACCTGCGCCACCGTCAGGAAAGAGCCGCAGACCAGAATAATATCCTGCGCTTCCGCCTGCTGGCGCGCCTGGTGCCAGGCCTGTTCAACATCCGCAAATGCCTGAGCGGACGTTACGTGCGCCATGAGCTGCTCCGCGCTGGCACCGCGCGGACCGGCCAAGGGTGCGCAATACCAGCAGTCCACCTGAGGTGCCAGGGCCGCCAGAGTGCCCGCAATGTCTTTATCGTGCAGCATCCCCACAACCGCATGGACGCGTCCGCTTTGCGGCAATGCAGCCAGTCGCGAGGCCAGATAGGTCGCCGCATGCGGATTGTGGGCAACGTCCAGAATCACCCGTGGGGATTCGCTGATGGTCTGAAAGCGTCCCGGTAAAATCGCCAGCGGCAGATGCGCACGAATGATTGCATCGCTCACGTTCAGCCCGGAGGCGCGCAGCGCCACCAGTGCGGTAGCCGCATTTGGCAACGGCACCTGAGGCAGCGGTAAATCATGCAGCTCGCCTTGCGCATCGCGCAGCGACCAGCTCTCTGCCTGCTGATGATAGTGCCAGTCGCGCCCGTGCTGCATTAACCGCGCACCTTTTTCACGGGCAACCTGAGCAATTGTGGCAGGCATATCAGGTTCACCGACCACGGCGGGTTTCGCCTGGCGGAAGACACCGGCTTTTTCCCGGCCAATACTGTCACGGTCCGGGCCAAGCCAGTCGGTATGATCCAGCGCGATACTGGTAATCACCGCGACATCCGCATCGACAATATTGGTCGCGTCCAGCCGACCGCCCAACCCGACTTCAAGAATGACGACATCCAGCCCCGCCTGCTTAAACAGGTTAAGCGCCGACAGCGTGCCAAATTCAAAGTAGGTCAGAGAAACCTTACCCCGTCCGGCCTCAATATCGGCAAAACTGGCGCTGTGTTGGGCTTCACTGAGTTCCTGCCCCTGAATCCGGACGCGCTCGGTGTAGCGCACAAGGTGCGGCGAGCTGTAAACCCCAACCCGATAGCCGGCTGCCATCAGTAAGGTTTCCAGGGTGCGACAGGTGGTACCTTTGCCATTGGTGCCCGCAACGGTAAAAACGAAGGGTGCAGGCTTGAGCAGGTCCAGACCTTGCGCCACCTGGCGAATACGATCCAGGCCCAGTTCTATCGCCTGAGAGTGGAGGTGCTCAAGATAATAAAGCCACGTGGCCAAAGGCGACGTGGCTTGAGGAAGGTGAAGATTGTCCATATGTCCCGTTTTGCAAATTTATACCCGATGAAAGCCGCAAGGTATACGGTGCATTGGTGGAAGGCGCGACCTGCGCGCCTTCTGTCTCCTGTCAGGCCTCGTTGCTCTCCGGATGGCTCGTCGCAGGTGCGAACGCTTCACCGTCGTGCAGCGGTGCGGGCAGATTCATCATTTTTGCCAGCAGACTCGCCAGTTTATAGCGCATTTCCGGACGACGAATGATCATATCAATCGCCCCTTTCTCGATTAAAAACTCACTCCGCTGGAAGCCCGGCGGCAGTTTTTCACGAACGGTCTGCTCAATCACACGTGGACCCGCAAAGCCGATCAGGGCTTTAGGTTCGGCAATATTCAGATCGCCCAGCATCGCAAAGCTGGCAGACACGCCGCCCATGGTCGGGTCGGTCAAAACCGAAATATACGGCAGACCGCGTTCCTGCATTTTCGCCAGCGCGGCACTGGTTTTGGCCATCTGCATCAGCGACATTAACGCTTCCTGCATACGCGCACCGCCACTGGCGGAGAAGCAGATCAGCGGGCAGTTATCTTCCAGCGCCTGCTCAACAGCCCGGACGAAGCGTGCGCCAACCACCGATCCCATTGAGCCGCCCATAAAGGCGAATTCAAAGGCGGCCGCCACAACCGGCATACCGTGCAGCTGACCTTTCATCACGATCAGCGCATCTTTCTCATTCGTGGCTTTCTGTGCAGCAACCAGACGATCTTTATACTTTTTGGAATCCCGGAACTTCAACAGATCCTTGGGTTCCAGCTCGCTGCCCAGCTCAACCAGCGTGCCCTGATCGAGCAGGCTCGCCAGGCGCTCACGGGCATGCATGCGCATGTGGTGGTCGCACTTAGGGCAGACCTCAAGATTACGCTCCAGCTCGGCACGATAAAGTACCTGGCCACAGCTGTCGCATTTCGTCCACACTCCTTCCGGAATACTGGCGCGACTTGTGGGCGTAATGTTGCTTTTATTAAGAATGCGTTCAATCCAGCTCATTGATGACCTTTCTGTTTAAAACTGACCTGGTCCAGTCGTCTTGATACTGCTGAAAACCGCTTCAGCAGACGGTAAATGTCGCTCATTAAACCACAACCAATTAAGACTGTGGATAAAAATCTGGTCTTACCCCTGAGCAACGCGGCTACTCAGGGATAATTTTACTGCTTAGCCTGGCGGCGATGGCGCCAGATTTCAATCACACCTGGCAGAATCGACACCACGATAATCCCGAGGATAAGCAGCTTAAGGTTTTCCTGTACCACGGGCAAATCGCCAAACAGATAACCCGCATAGGAAAACAGCAGCACCCAGGCCAGCGCGCCCGCGACGTTAAACAGGGCGAAGTGGCGGTAGGACATGTGTCCCATTCCGGCGACGAAAGGCGCAAAGGTCCGCACGATGGGCACGAAGCGCGCCAGGATAATGGTTTTCCCACCGTGCCGGGCATAAAAGGCATGGGTTTTATCCAGATAGCTGCGGCGGAAAATTTTCGAGTTCGGGTTGCTGAACAGCCGTTCGCCAAAGAGTTTGCCGATGGTGTAGTTCACGGCGTCCCCCAGAATAGCGGCGATGACTAGCAGCGCCACCATGAGATGCACGTTGAGATCGTTACCCGGCAACGCGGCCAGCGCCCCTGCCACGAACAGCAGTGAATCACCCGGCAAAAACGGCGTGACGACTAAGCCCGTTTCGCAGAACAAAATCAGAAACAGGATGGCGTAGATCCAGATGCCATACTGCGCGACTAATTCGGCCAGATGCACATCAATGTGCAGAATAAAATCGACCACAAAATGGATAAACTCCATAACGATCCCTTGTACGTAAGGTTAATTAATCCGCGAGGAACAATGGCCCCATCGCCGGCTGAGGTAAAGCAAAATGCACGGGATAATCCACCGCCACCAGATAAAGCCCTTCGGCTTTCGCCGTTGCCGCCGCCAGCGTGCGATCTTTAGCCGCCAGCAGTTCCGCCATCCAGGATTCTGACTGATTGCCGCAGCCAATTTCCATCAGACTACCGACAATATTGCGCACCATATGGTGCACAAACGCATTGGCTTTAATATCGACAATCACATAAGGCCCGTGGCGCGTGACGTTCAGGTGCATCACGTTGCGCCACGGCGTTCGCGACTGACACTGCACGGCGCGGAAAGAGGTAAAATCATTCTCGCCCAGCAGGCACTGTCCGGCGCGCTGCATCTTTTCTACATCCAGAGGATAGTAAAAATGCGTCACGCCATTACCCAGAATCGCCGGACGGAGCCGCTGATTGTAGATCAAATAGCGATAACGCCTGGCGGTTGCGCTAAAACGCGCGTGAAAGTCGTCCGGCACCGCCTTGACCCAACGTACGGCGATATCGTCTGGCAGATTGGCGTTCACGCCCAGCGTCCAGGCGGCATCGGCGCGCTGCGCAACGGTTTCAAAATGTACTACCTGGCCGGTGCCGTGTACGCCAGCATCGGTGCGGCCGGCACAGAACACGCTGACCGGATGGTCGGCCACTTTCGACAGCGCCCGTTCCAGCTTTTCCTGCACGCTGCGCACTTCCTGCTGACGTTGCCAGCCATAGTAGCGGCTGCCGTCGTACTCGATGCCCAGTGCCAGTTTTTGTGTCTGACCTTCTGACATCAGTACATGTACTCCTGAACCAGCTTCTCAGCGGTCTTCACCGCCATCAGCGCACCGCCGAAACGGACGTTGTCGGCCACCGACCAGAACTGCAACAGCTCAGGAATGCCGTAGTCGTTACGCACACAGCCAATGCTCAGTTCATCGCTGCCCGAAGCATCGGTAACCGGCGTCGGCACCGCATCCTCTTCGCTCAGATGAATATCCGCAGCCAGCGCCAGCTCTGCCCTTGCCTCTTCCGCCGACAGCGGGCGCAGGTTTTCAATATGTACGATCTGCGCATTGCCATAAAATACCGGCGCCTGAATGCTGCTGACCGCCACGGGCAAACCCTCGTCCTGCAGGACTTTGCGTACCTGATCGACCAGGCGGCGCTCGCTTTCTACGCTGCCTTCGCTATCTGCCAGCTGCGGCAGAAGGTTAAAGGCCAGCTGGCGGCCAAAGTGGTGCTCGTCAGCGGGCACGCCGTTCAGCAGACGCGCACTCTCACCGGCCAGCGCATCCACGGCCACTTTGCCGTGGGTGGAGACAGAGATCAGATTGGTGACCTGTAAACGGCCCAAACCTGCCGCATCCACCAGCGGTTTGATTGCCGTCAGCAGTTGACTCACCAGATTATCCGCCACGCTGATGATGTTGCGATTACGGTAATCGGCCAGCACCTGTGGATTCACATCCGGCACCACCAGCGGCACGTCCGGTGACAGGGCAAACAGCTCGCTGCTGTCGATCACCAGACAGCCCGCGCCCGCCGCCTCTTCGGCATAGCGTTCTGATGCATCGCGACCGGCAACAAAAAAGGCCAGCTGCGCCTGTGACCAGTCAAACCCGGCCGCGTCTTCAACGCGCACAGAACGTCCTTCAAAACGTTTGATTTCACCGGCACCGTTGTCGCTCGCCAGCAAATACAATTCACCAACCGGGAACTGGCGTTGAGCCAGTAGTTCCAGTACAGCGTTCCCTACTGCGCCTGTTGCGCCCAGTAGCGCAATATTCCAGCCGTCAGACATGTTGGTTTACCTCAGACAATGACATAAAAACAGAAGGCGGTGATGTCACCGCCCGGGGATTCAGAATTATCCCTACCTTCAGCCGCGCGTTACCCGGCTGAACCCATCAGGTTGAGGATAATATGGCGTTAAAGCCCAGCTGAATAAGCTGCTCAGCGGTGGCTTCATTATCACAGTTCACCTGTAATGATGACCATTCGCGACGCTCTTCATACTGTTTGCGCAGGCGGTCAAACTCGCCCGGTTTTGCCGCCACTTTTCGCAGGGGCGCATCATCGCGGCGCACATCATACACCAGATGCACTAACCGTTTCAGCGTTGGCTGATCGAGCGGCCCGTTCAGGCTGACCTGGCTGAATTCCGGCGTCGGTAGCAGGCTACTCAGCGGCACCTGCTGCGGTTGACCAATAAAGTCACACCAGGCCTCAAAAACCTGGGTGGTGCCGCGCGCCTTGCCCTCCAGGGTGTAACCAGCAATGTGGGCCGTCGCGATATCCACCTTATCCAGCAGCGCCAGGGAGAGATCCGGTTCAGGTTCCCAGACGTCCAGCACCACGCTGAGATCGTGACGCATGTTCAGGACTTCCAGCAGCGCGGCGTTATCCACCACCGGGCCGCGGCAGGCGTTAATCAGAATGGCGTTGGGCTTCAGGGCCATCAGCCGCGCGGCATCGGCCAGATGCCAGCTCTTGTAGGGGCCAGATTTAAACAGCGGCGTATGAAACGTTAAAATATCGGCCTGTTCCACCAGCGCATCGAGCGAGTGAAAATCCTCTTTGTCACCCCGGTCAGCGCGCGGCGGATCGCACAGCAGGGTTTTCACGCCCCAGGCTTCAAGGCGTTTCTGCAATCGCCCGCCCACGTTACCGACGCCAACGATGCCCACCGTGCGATCGCGCAACTGAAAACCGTCGCGCTCCGCCAGCAGCAGCAAGGCAGAAAAAACATACTCTACGACGGCGATCGCGTTACAGCCCGGCGCGGCAGAGAAGGCAATGCCCGCCTGCTCAAGCCAGTCTTCGTCAATATGATCTGTGCCCGCGGTTGCCGTGCCGACAAACTTTACGGGCTTGTCCTGCAGTAACGCAGCGTTAACCTGGGTCACGGAACGCACCATCAGGCCATCGGCATCGGCCAGTTGGGCTTCAGGAAGCGGCCTGCCAGGGACAGCGACCACCTCGCCCGTGCGGCTAAAGAGTTCACGGGCATAGGGCATGTTTTCATCGACGAGAATTTTCACCACGGCTTTCCTGTGTGTTGCATTTAAGGGCGCTATTTTGGCACAAAAGCCCCGCGTTAGCCTAACCACGCTGTGCAGTGAGTGCTAAGGCTGGCAGAAAGGGGCAACACAGGCGTACACTGCGGCGGGTCTGAGGCTGGAGTCATATTATGTTCTTTTTGTTCCCGCTGTTTGCGGTCTTAATTTGGTCGGTTAATGCTATCGTTAATAAATTATCGGCGAGTGCCATCGAGCCTGCGGCGATTTCTTTTTATCGCTGGTTACTGGCGTTGCTGGTCCTGACCCCGTTTGTGTTACCGGGTGTGATACGGCAATGGCAGACGATCCGGCCGCACCTCTTGCGCTTGATGGTTCTGGGTCTGCTGGGCATGGCGCTGTACCAAAGTCTGGCCTACTATGCCGCGCACAGCGTGAGCGCCCTGTTTATGGGTATCATCGCCGCGCTAATCCCACTGTTAACGGTATTGCTCAGTGTGGTCATACTGCGCATTGCCCCGACCGTGGGGATTCTGGCGGGCAGCCTGATCTCCTTTTGTGGCTTAATCTGGTTGGTCAGCGCAGGCAATCTTGATCAGTTGCTGCATCACGGCATCGGAGCAGGTGAAGCCATGATGCTGGCGGCCTCAGCCAGCTATGCGCTTTATGGCGTGATGACCAAACGCTGGTCAATTCCGCTGCCGGTCTGGCAGAGCCTGTATGTGCAAATTGCCTTTGGCGTTCTGTTGCTGTTACCCGGCTTTCTGATGACGCCGGACGTGGCGCTTACGCCGCGTAACCTTCCGCTGGTGGCCTTTGCCGGGCTGTTTGCCTCGATTCTTGCGCCCTGGCTGTGGATCCATGGCGTGCAAAAATTAGGTGCCAGCATCACCAGCATCTTTATGAATTTGACGCCGGTTTTTACCGCCCTGATTGCGGTGCTGTTTCTGCATGAGCATCTGCACAGCTATCACTGGATCGGCGGCGGTCTGACGCTGACGGGCGTTTTGCTGGCACAGCGGCTGCGCAGGCCGCTTAGCGCGCGCAAATCGATCAAGGCCGATCCGCGCTAAAATTGACGGAAACACGCAGTCCGCCCAGTAACGGACTGCTCTCCAGCGTGACGGCCGCCCCGTGCCAGGCACAAATATCCTGTACCAGCGCCAGTCCAATGCCCGCTCCGGCCTGCATCGCGGCATTATCCAGCCGGATAAAAGGCCGCAGTGCTTTTTGTTGCTCTTCCCGGCTAATCCCCGGTCCCGAGTCTTCAATTTGCAGCCTGCCGCTCTTTACGCGGGCCGTAATCATGCCCTGCGCTGGCGTGTACTTAATCGCGTTATCCAGCAGGTTGGCGCACAGCTCGCCCAGCAACAGCGCATCGCCTTTCACCTCACCGTGCTCATCCCCTTCGTAACCCAGGTCAATCTGTTTCGCGCGCGCCGCTGCATAACGACTCAGGCACGCTTCACGCACCACTGCCGCCAAATCCACCCGCGTCATGGGTTTATCTTCCCCGTGACGGGCTTTGATGCGCGCCAGTTGTAACAGACGGTCGGTGAGCAGAATGGTGTCATCCAGCGTGTAATGCATGCTCTGTAGACTTTCCCGCCACTGTTCGGGCCTATCGCTATCCAGCGCCGTGCTAATCTGCGTTTTCAGAATGGTGAGCGGTGTGCGTAGCTGATGCGCGGCATCGGCGCTGAACCGATCCTGCCGTGCCAGCAATTTTCTCAGCCGTTCCAGATAGCGGTTAAAGGCCACAATGAGCGGCTGAAGTTCCGACCAGGGCAGCGAAGGCAGCGGGGTCAGTTCAGCACCGTCGCGGCGCAGGACAATCTTTGACAGCCGACGTAAAGGCCGTAATACCCGGCGCAGCATCATGCTCGCCAGCAACAAGGCGATGAGCACCAGCGCGCTCTGGCTAAGTAAGGCTGTCCGCATCAGCCCCTGGGCAAACGCCTCACGGGAATGGATAGTTTCCGCCACCAGCACCAGTGCCATACCTTCCACGCCCGCCTCGCTGACCGGCTGCCATAAGGCCGCGACCCGAATGCGCTGTTTCTGGTAAAACCCGTCATAAAAATGGACTAACGCAGGATAGGCTTCAGACATCTCGCTGGTGGCCGGAATCGGCGGCAGCCCGTCATAACCCGACAGCGTTTTACCCTGGGGCGAAATCACCTGGTAAAACAGGCGATCGTTCATATTGCGCTCAAAGCTGTCGAGCACGACCCAGGGCACATCGACCTCCAGATGCTGATGACGGACCACCAGCCGCTCGGCAACGGTGCGCGCAGAGGCCAGCAGCGAACGATCGTAGGCCTGATTCGCCGCCGCCAGGCCGCTCTGGTAATGCGTATAAACCGACAGAATCCACAGCAGGAGCAATGGCAGTCCCAGCCAGGCGAGCAGCTCTCCCCGTAGCGAGGTGATTAATCGCATGCCAGGGTTTCCAGGCTGTAACCCAGACCGCGTAGCGTCACAATACCGACATCACTTCCGGCCAGTTTTTTGCGCACCCGATGCACATAGAGTTCAATACTTTCCGGGCTGGCTTCATCCGCCAGCGTAAAGGTTTGTTCATACAAATGTTGCCGCGAGACCGGGCGACCCTGACGCTGCATCAGCGTGGTCAGCACGCTGGATTCTCGCGGCGTCAGCGCCAGCGGTTTTTCGGCCAGCAAAAAGTAACCCTCGCCGTTCAGCACCAACTGACCCAGCGTTTGGTTTTGTGGCGATTGCCCCTGAGAACGCCGCAGTAGCGCTCGCAGGCGCGCGTCCAGCTCATCCAGTTCAAAGGGTTTGGTCAGATAGTCATCCGCCCCCGTGTTCAGACCGCGCACGCGGTCATCCAGCGTAGTGCGCGCGGTCAGCATCAGTACCGGCACAGTTTGTCCCCGGCGGCGCAGCCGGGTTAATACTTCAATGCCGTCCAGGCGCGGCAGAGAGACATCCAGTACGACCAGCGCATAATCTTCGCTTTGCAGGCTGTGATCGGCCGCCAGGCCGTCCGCCACCCAGTCCACAGCAAAGCCTTTTTGTGTTAACGCTTTCTGTAACCACAGCGCCAGCTCGGCCGTGTCTTCCACCAGTAAGAGACGCATATCACATCCTTTCACTAAACCTCATGAATGAAAGGTAAATGAAAGGTTGCTGTTTTAACAATTCAATAACACCGAATAGTCGGTAGTAATCACACTCTGAAACAAAGATGGAGCGCACGATGAAAAAAATAATCCACACCGCCCTCGCCTCTGCCCTACTGGCTTTTATGTTCTCCTCATCAGGTTATGCTGCTGCACCCGACAGAACAGAATGCATCGCACCGGCTAAACCCGGCGGCGGTTTTGACCTGACCTGTAAGCTGATTCAGGTTTCGCTGATGGAAACGAAGCAGATCGAGAAGCCGATGCGCATTACCTACATGCCAGGTGGCGTAGGCGCGGTGGCCTATAACGCGATCGTTGCGCAGCGTCCTGCCGAAGCCGGTACGGTCGTGGCCTTTTCGGGGGGATCGCTGCTGAACCTGTCTCAGGGAAAATTTGGTCGCTACTCGGTTGATGACGTGAAGTGGCTGGCGGCGATCGGTACCGATTACGGCATGATTGCCGTGCGTGAAGACGCGCCGTGGAAAAACCTGGGCGAACTCATGGCGGATATGAAAAAAGATCCCACCAAAGTGGTGGTGGGTGCGGGTGCCTCTATCGGCAGCCAGGACTGGATGAAAACGGCGCTGGTCGCAAAAGAAGCCGGTATTGATCCGCGCAAAATGCGCTATGTCGCGTTTGAAGGCGGTGGTGAAGTCGTCACCGCCCTGCTGGGTAATCATATTCAGGTGATGTCGGGCGATCTCAGCGAGATGGTGCCGCATTTACAAGGGGGCAAACTGCGCGTGCTGGCGGTAATGGCAGACAAACGCCTGCCCGATCAGCTGGCCTCGATTCCTACCGCCAAAGAGCAGGGCTTTAACGTGGAATGGCCGATTATTCGCGGCTTCTATCTTGGCCCTAAAGTCAGCGATGCCGATTATCAGTGGTGGCAGAGCGCCTTTGAGAAAATGGTGCAAACCCCTGAATTCAAGAAGCAGCGCGAACTGCGAGGCCTGTTCGAATTCAATATGTTTGGCGCTGAACTGGATAAATACGTGAAAGACCAGGTTGCCGCCTATCGCGAGCAGGCGAAATCCTTTGGTCTGGCTAAGTAAGCGGGAGAGATCATGAGCGATCGTATTTTTGCCACCTTGTGGCTAGTGCTGTGCCTGGCGGGACTGGTTATCGCCTGGCAGATTCAGAGTGAATACAGCTATGAGCCTGTCGGCCCACGTCCTTTTCCGCTGGTGCTTCTCAGCCTGATGGCTTTCTGTGCCGTGATGCTGCTGCTGAGAAAACCGGATGCCATCCAGTGGCCCACGCCCGCCACACTGAAACGCCTGGTGGCGCTGGCGGCGATGATGCTGGTGTACGGCGGGATGTTTGAAACCCTGGGCTTCCCGTTAGCGACCTCGCTGCTGACGTTTGGTATCGGCCTGCTGTTTGGCGCGCGCTGGTGGGCCGCTGTGCTGTCCGGCGGTGTAATGGGATGGTCACTGTTTTACGCCTTCGACCATCTACTGGACGTTACCTTGCCTGCTGGCAGCCTGTTTAATTAAGGAGAGAAATGATGGAAACCTGGTCTTTCCTGATGCACGGCTTTGCCGTTGCCATGACGCCGGAAAATCTGCTGATTGCCCTTATCGGCTGCTTTATCGGCACGATCGTAGGCTTACTGCCGGGACTCGGGCCGATCAACGGCGTAGCGATTTTGATGCCGCTGGCGTTCGCCCTGCACCTGCCTGCAGAATCCGCGTTGATTCTCCTGGCCACCGTTTATCTGGGCTGTGAATACGGCGGACGTATTTCGTCGATACTGCTCAACGTTCCGGGCGATGCCGGCGCCATTATGACCGCACTGGATGGCTATCCGATGGCGCAGCAAGGAAAAGCGGGCGTGGCGCTCTCTATCTCTGCCGTCAGCTCCTTTGTCGGTTCCACCATCGCTATCATCGGCATCATCTTATTCGCACCGCTGCTGGCCCGCTGGTCGCTGGCGTTTGGCCCGGCCGAATATTTTGCGCTTATGGTCTTCGCCATTGCCTGTCTGGGCAGCATGATGAGTCAGAACCCGCTTAAATCATTCCTGTCGGCGTTGATCGGGCTGAGCATGGCGACCGTGGGCGTGGATGCGAATACCGGCGTCTATCGCTTCACCTTTGACAGCGTTCACCTTTCTGACGGCATCCAGTTTGTCGTGGTCGTCATTGGCCTGTTCTCAGTGAGCGAAATTTTGCTGATGCTGGAATCCACCCATAGCGGGCAAAAGGTGGTGCGTGCCAGTGGCCGCATGATGTTCAATATGAAAGAGGCCGCTATGTCTACGGGTGCCACACTGCGTGCCTCATTTATCGGCTTCTTTGTGGGCGTGCTGCCCGGCGCGGGCGCCACTATCGCCAGTGCTATCGCCTACATGGCCGAGAAAAAAATCACTGGCAGCGATCAGTTTGGTAAGGGCGATATTCGCGGTGTGGCTGCGCCGGAAGCGGCGAACAACGCCTCCGCCTGCGGCTCGTTTATTCCGATGCTGACCCTGGGCATTCCCGGTTCCGGCACCACCGCGGTCATGGTCGGTGCGCTGACGCTGTACAACATCACGCCTGGACCTGCGATGTTTACCGAACAGCCGGATATCGTCTGGGGACTGATTGCCGCGCTGCTGATTGGTAACCTGATGCTGCTGATCATGAACATCCCGATGATCAACGTGTTTGCGCGGATGCTGACGATTCCGCTGTGGTTTTTAGTTCCGGCTATCGCCGCCATCTCGGCCGTGGGCGTTTATGCGGTGCACAGCACCACCTTTGACCTGCTGCTGATGGTCGGACTGGGGATTTTCGGCTATATCCTGCGGAAAATGGATTTCCCCATGTCACCGCTGATTTTAGGTTTCGTGCTGGGTGAAATGCTGGAGCAAAACCTGCGGCGTGCCTTGTCGATCAGCAACGGTGAGATGGGCATTCTGTGGGAAAGTCCGATTGCGAAAGTCCTGTTGATCCTCGCCGTTGCCGTATTAATCGTGCCGCTGCTATGGAAACGGCTGCGCCGTAAGCCCGCTCCCGCGCATCAGTAAGTAAATCTTTGTTCGAAACACACAAGCCCCGTGGATTTCCCAGGGGCTTTTGTTATCATAGTGTATTCTGTTTCCGGCGCACCCCACGCTGTTCTGTTTCCCAAGGAATCCGCCATGCAACCTGTCAGCGGCCCCGGTGTGCCGGTCGGCGATCGTTCATCTGTTAATCCGCAAACTGACGCCCCGCGTACGGGAAGTGTTGCCGGTGAACAACCCCTTTCTCCTGCCCAGCGCACGACGCTTGAGCGCCTGATTGTGCGCATCATGTCGCTCAGCACGCTTAAAGCGCCTGAGCTCTGGGCCGGCCTGCGTCATGAAGTCGGTGTTAAAAGCGAAGCAGAACTCCAGTCACGCCATTTTCCGGCTGCGGAGCAGTTTCTTAACAACCGCCTGGCGCAGGTGCAGACCGGTCACGGTACGCGTCAGTTAATGACGCAACTCACCGACCTGTTGCCCAAAGGCAATAACCGCCAGGCGGTAAGTGATTTTATCCGCCAGCAGTTTGGTCAGACGGTGCTGAGCGCATTAACCCAGGATCAGCTTCGTCAGGTGCTGACCATGCTGCAAAATGGTCAGATGGCCATTCCGCAACCTCAGCAGAGCCGCAGCAGCGATCGCACGCTGCTGCCTGCCGAGCATCAGGCGCTGAATCAGCAAATTGTTCGCCTGGCTGCCGCAACGGGCGAATCCAGTGGCAAAATATGGACCGCCGCACTAAAGCTGGTAAACCTGACCAGCGGCGATCCGATCCCGTCACGCCACTATCCGCTGCTCACTCAGTATTTACAGGTCCGTCAGACGTTAAGCCAGCACAGTGCGCCGACGTTGCAGCTGATTGAAACCTCGCTTAAACACCCTCTGGATCAGCGTGAACAGCAGATGCTGGAAGACTACAGCCTGCAACGCTTTCAGGCCACGCCTCAGATGGTGCTGACCCCGACGCAAACCCAGGATCTGCTTAACTTCCTGTTTGCACGTCGCGCAGAAAGAGCACACGAGCAAGCCCTGGCCGATAACGAACTGAATCCGCATCCCATCTGGGCGCCCATCTCCGGCTCGCTGCCGCCTGTGCTGCAGCCGCTGGCAGCGCGCCCGGTGCTGAGCGCGGTCGTCGGGTTAATCGTTCTGGCCTTTTTACTCTGGCTGGTGCTGTAAGTTAACACCCACAGGATGCCGCAGAAGCCGTCTGCGGCCATTCTCCCGGCTCGTCGCCCCATGCCATGGGATGGCCATCGCGCTTCCAGAAATCCAGCCCGCCAATCAGTTCTTTGACCTTAAATCCCAGCAACGCCAGCTGATAAGCCGCTTTGGTCGAACCATTGCAGCCAATGCCATCACAGTACGTCACATACAGCAGGTTGCGATCCAGTCCGGCCGTGCTGGCTTCATTCATTTCCCGATGCGGAAAATTTATTGCTCCGCAGAGATGACCGGCGCGGTAAGCCTCGATCTGACGGGCATCAATGACGACAACGCCCGGTCGCTGATGGGCCAGATCGTCAGCCAGATCCCAGGCATCGGTGTAATAAGCCAGTTTGGCCTGCAGATATGCAAGGCTCTGCTGCGGTGACGCGGGGGGAAAACCTAAAACAGATGACATCGTTTTTTCTCCTGTTGTGGCAGACAGGCAGTTTACGGCAAAGTGGACTGCTGGATAAGACCGCTTTCAATGAGCCCATAAGACCACGATGACTTCCCCGCTGCTGCAACTGTTTCATCATCAGGCAACCGGCGGTCTGCGCGACCGCCTGTGCGCCACGCTTCGCCAGTGGATAGAGACCGCGCACCTTCAGGCGGGTCAGAAACTGCCCTCCAGCCGTCAGTTGGCTGCCGATTTGAATCTGTCACGCGTTACGGTTGAAGCGGCTTACGCTCAGCTTGAAAGTGAAGGCTACCTGCGGCGGGAGTCCGGTCGCGGTAGCTTCGTTGCCATCACGCTGCCGGTCAGCGCGCCGCGCCCCCGCGCTGACCGCATGGCGCATTTCTCGCAGCGCGGCCATCAGATACTGGCGACAGGCGGTTGTCAGGATGCGCCCTTTCCGTATGCCTTTTCGGCAGGTTCGCCAGATTTGCGCGCCTTTCCTCATCCCCTCTGGCGGCGCTTAACCGCCCGCGTGCAGCGCACCGCAGGCCCTGGCGTCATGGGCTATGGCGATCCGTTGGGGTACCTGCCACTTCGCCACGCGCTTGCAGACTACCTTGCCCTGTCTCGTGGGGTTCAGTGCGAGGCTGAGCAGGTGATTATTTTGACCAGTTCACAGCAGGCGCTGCAGCTGCTGTCGTTAATGCTGATTGATCCCGGTGATGAGATCTGGATGGAAGAGCCGGGCTATGCGGGTGCGCGCAATGCCTTTCTTGCTGCAGGCGCACGGGTGCGCGGCATTCAGGTGGATGCCGAGGGGGCGATTCCTCAAGCCGGAACAGCAAAGCTGATGTATCTGACGCCTTCGCATCAGTATCCCACCGGCGTGTCATTAAGCCTGCCGCGCCGTCTGGCCTGGCTGGACTGGGCACGGCGCAACGGCAGTTGGCTGATTGAAGACGATTACGACAGCGAGTTTCACTATGACGATCGCCCTGCGTCTGCGCTGCACGGGCTCGACAACGATAACCGGGTCATTACCCTCGGCACATTTTCAAAATCGCTGTTTCCGTCGCTACGTCTGGCATGGATGGTGGTGCCCGGCCCGCTGGTCGCGCCCTTAGGTCGCGCGCGCAGCCTGCTTGACGGGCACAGCGCCCTGCTGCCCCAGGCGGTAACGGCGGAATTTATGCAGCAGGGGCATTTTGCCAGCCACCTGCGTTTGATGCGCCAGCTTTACCATAGCCGCCGCGATCGCTTACTCGAGCAGATAGCGCAACGCCTGACGCCCTGGCTCAGGCCCTTTCCCTGCCCGGGTGGACTGCAGACAACCGTTGCTCTGCGACAGGGCGACGAAGCGAGGCTGAGCTTACAGGCCGAGAAGATGGGGTTATTGCTGCCTCGCCTGAGTCCGCTCTACGGCGATGGCGCGCGTCAGCAAGGCTGGATTCTGGGTTTTGCGGCGCTGACGCCAGATGAGATAGTGGCCGGGTGCGATAAGCTGGTGAGGCTGCTTTCATCGGGCTCATCACCCAACCGTCGCTGAGGGATAACCAAAACAAAAAAGGCCGGCAAGCCGACCTTTTCGCAGGGTTCACGTCGTGCCGGGCAGCGCGACGCCACGTTTTTAACCGGGCATTAAGCCTGGTATTTACGCATTGTCAGCGTGGCGTTGGTGCCACCAAAGCCAAAGCTGTTTGACATTACCGTGGTCAGCGCTTTTTCAGTTGGCTGAGTCACAATATTCATCCCTTCTGCCGCCGCGTCCAGCGAGCTGATATTGATGCTTGGGGCAATAAAACCGTGCTCCAGCATCAGCAGCGAGTAGATAGCTTCCTGCACGCCCGCCGCCCCTAAGGAGTGGCCGGTCATCGCTTTGGTTGCAGAAATATACGGCGTGTTGTCGCCGAACACTTCGCGAATGGCACCCAGCTCTTTCACATCACCGACTGGCGTAGAGGTTCCGTGGCTGTTCAGGTAGTCGATTGGCGTATCCACACCGTGCATCGCCATCTTCATGCAGCGCACTGCGCCTTCACCGGATGGCGCAACCATGTCTGCCCCGTCCGACGTTGCGCCATAGCCCACGATTTCAGCGTAGATGTGCGCGCCACGCGCCAGCGCATGTTCCAGTTCTTCAACCACGACCATACCGCCGCCGCCCGCAATGACGAAGCCATCACGTTCGTTGTCATAGGTCCGTGAGGCTTTTTCTGGCGTGTCGTTATAACGCGTAGAAAGTGCGCCCATTGCATCAAACTCACAGGCCATTTCCCAGCACAGCTCTTCGCCGCCGCCCGCAAAAACGATATCCTGTTTGCCCAGTTGAATCTGTTCAACCGCGTTACCGATACAGTGCGCGGAGGTCGCACAGGCAGAGCTGATTGAATAGTTCACGCCGTGGATTTTAAACGGCGTAGCCAGACAGGCTGAAACGCCTGACGCCATTGCCTTAGTCACCACATAAGGCCCTACGGCTTTCAGACCGCGTGGGCTGCGCATGGCATCCGCACCAAAAACCTGAAAACGTGGGGAACCACCGCCAGATCCTGCAATCAGACCTACGCGAGGGTTATTCTGGTAAGCTTCGTTGCTCAGGCCAGAATCTTTGATGGCTTCTTCCATAGACAGGTAAGCATAGATGGACGCATCACTCATAAAACGCACAACTTTGCGATCGATGAGGCCGGTAGTATCGAGTTTAACGTTACCCCAGACGTGACTACGCATGCCGGAATCTTTCATCTCCTGGGAAAAAGTGATGCCTGAGCGGCCCTCACGCAGAGATGCCAGCACCTCTTGCTGGTTATTACCAATACTGGAAACGATCCCTAAGCCAGTAATCACAGCACGTTTCATTCAATCTTCCTCACCACTTCTGTTATTTGACGAGCACTCTAGCTTACACTTGTACGCCGAACAAGTCCGATCAGCCATTTCCTTTTGTAAATTTGCGTCATGTCACTCCGACCGATAAGATCCTGACACTCCCTGAAAAATGAGCCTTTACTGTGAAAACACCCCAGGTTGAACACGCCAGACTGAGCTGGAACGAACAGGGTACACCTGTTTCCCGAGCGTTTGACGACGTCTATTTTTCCAATGACAACGGTCTGGAAGAGACACGTTATGTCTTTCTGGGTGGCAATGATTTCCCACAACGCTTTCATCAGCACCCGCGCGATCTGCTCATTGTTGCCGAAAGCGGGTTTGGCACAGGCCTGAACTTTCTCACGCTCTGGCAGGCCTTTGATTCCTTCCAGCAACATTATCCTGACGCGCCCCTAAAACGTCTGCACTTCATCAGTTTTGAAAAATTCCCCCTGACGCAGGCCGATTTAACGGCGGCCCACCAGCACTGGCCCGAACTGGCCCCCTGGGCTGAACAGCTCCAGCACCAGTGGCCGCTGGCACTGCCAGGCTGCCAGCGGGTGTTATTTGATTCGGGCCGCGTCACACTGGACCTGTGGTTAGGCGATATTAATGCGCTAATTGATAATTTTGATGACAGTCTGCATCGCCAGGTGGATGCCTGGTTTCTGGATGGCTTTGCGCCGTCGAAAAATCCCGATATGTGGACGCCGGAACTGTTTGCGTCGATGGCGAAACTGGCCCGGCCAGGGGGCACATTTGCAACCTTTACGGCAGCGGGTTTTGTGCGGCGCGGGTTGCAACAGGCGGGCTTTGCGGTGACCCGGCGTAAAGGCTTTGGGCCGAAACGGGAAATGCTGTGCGGTTCGCTTGAGGCCGCGCCTGCGCTGACTCATCGCCAGCCCTGGTATGCGCGCCCTGCCCTGTCCGGTAAGGAGATCGCCCTGGTCGGCGGCGGCGTTGCCAGCGCGACGCTGGCCCTTGCCTTACTTCGCCGGGGCTTTCGCGTGACGCTCTACTGCGCTGACGAGGCGCCCGCGCTGGGGGCGTCCAGTAATCGTCAGGGCGCGCTCTATCCGCTCCTTAACCAGCACGATCCTGCCCTGGCGGCTTTCTTTCCTGCCGCATTCAGTTTTGCCCGTCGCCTGTATGATCAACTCGATCTGCCTTATGAACATGACTGGAGCGGCGTATTGCAGTTGGGCTGGGACGAGAAAAGTGCCAGTAAGATTGCGCAGATGCTGGATATGGCCCTACCGGCTGAGGTCGCCTTTGGCGTCAACCAGGACGAGGCAGCCGCGTTGGCAAATGTGGCGCTGGATTGCGGCGGTATCTTTTATCCACTGGGCGGCTGGCTGGCCCCGGCCGAATTAACCACAGCCCTGCTGTCCCACTGCGAGCAGCGTGGATTACGCATTCACTGGCTGCACCGCGTCACCGCACTGACGCAGGTTCCGCAAGGCTGGCAGTTAACCTTTAACGAAAAGCCCTCAACCCAGCATCAGGCTGTGGTGCTGGCTAATGGTCATGCCATGACCGATCTGCCTCAGACCGATGCCCTGCCGGTTTACCCGGTCGCCGGTCAGGTCAGCCATATCCCGTCTTCACCGGCCCTGTCGGCACTGAAAACGGTACTTTGCTATGACGGCTACCTCACGCCAGCCAGCCCGCAGTTTGGTACGCACTGTATCGGGGCCAGCTATCATCGTGGCGACACCTCAACCGCCTATCGCGAAGACGATCAGCAGCAAAACCGCAGCCGTCTGCAGCACTGCCTGCCACACAGCGACTGGGTGAATGAAGTGGACGTCAGTGAGGGCGAGGCGCGCAATGGCGTGCGCTGCGCCACACGCGATCATTTGCCCATGGTCGGCAGCGTGCCGGATTACGTGGCAACGCTTGACGTTTATGCCGATCTTGCTCAGCAGCGCGCCCGCGAGGCTAAGAGCGAAATGGCGCCCTGTTTCCCTAGCCTTTATCTGTTTGGTGCGCTTGGCTCACGCGGGCTGTGCAGCGCCCCCCTGGCGGCGGAAGTGCTGGCGGCTCAGCTTAGCGGTGAACCCCAGCCGCTGGACCTCAGCACGCTCGCGGCGCTTCATCCCAATCGTTACTGGGTAAGAAAACTACTGAAGGGTAAAAAAGCGGGGAAATAGCACAGGGCGGTCTGCCGCCCTGACTACTCAGGCCGTCTGACGGGCCTGTAAAAACAGGTTATCCCACATGCCAATCACCAGCGCCTGGTCCCGTGGCGATAACTCCCCGGCAGCAATGGCATTTTGCAGGCTACGTGTCACCTGAATCTGTAGCGCCTGCGGCGTGTGGTCGTCCAACAGTTCCACTTCAGCGACTGCCAGAGTGAGGTGGCCGCGCAGATAACCGCTGGCAAATAGCTCATCGTCACTGGCGTGCTCAACCATATCGTCAATCAGGGCCAGAATACGTGCCTCAAATTCTGCGATCATCTCATCATTCCTCTGTTATTAAGTCCCTTATGCATCACAGATCGTCCGGCCAGGGAAACTGCGATGCGGTCAGAGAAGGCCTGCCATAATAGTCAGCCAGGGCTGAAATAAAGCGTGCGGGGCGCTCAGGAATACCCGACGCCAGATAGCTCATGACCTGGGCATGAACTTTACGCTGAAAGCCAATGCGATCTGGCTCACAATCGCCTTCGAGATTGTCACAACTGACGTTGAAGGGAAAGCCTGCGGCTACACAAAACATCCACTCCAGCGCCTGCGGCTTCACCTCAACCGCTTCAAACTGGCTCTGCGTTTGCGCGTCGCGTCCGTCCGGACAATACCAGTAGCCAAAATCCACTAACTTACGCCGGGCTTCGCCAGCAATGCACCAGTGTGAAATTTCATGCAGCGCGCTGGCATAAAACCCATGAGCAAAAACCACCCGGTTCCATGGTGATTCATCATCCGCTGGAAGATAGATCGGTTCGTCATCGCCTTTAATTAGACGGGTCTGAAAATCGTGGCTAAAGCAGTCATCAAACAGCGTAATAAGCTGCGCGTAATTATGTGTTGTTGTCATTAAGTCATCACGTAAAAGTATTACAGATTCAGCGTGCTCAGCCAGGCCATCAATTCGCTGCCGTGGCTGTCCCAGAGCAGCTTGATGCTCATCACCGCCGAAACGATAACCACCATCGGGCGAATCAGCCTTTGTCCGCGTGCCAGCACCAGCCTGGCGCCCAGGCGAGCCCCGCAAAAAGCCCCCAGCATCATGATAAGTCCCGTGCCCCAGACCACTTTGCCGCCAAACATAAAAAACAGCAGGCTGCCCAAGTTGGAGGTGAAATTGAGCAGTTTGGCGTGGGCGGTGGCTTTCGCCAGGTTGTAGCCGCATAGCGTCACGAAGCCCAGCGCGTAGAAAGAGCCCGCACCGGGTCCAAAGAAGCCATCATAAAAGCCGATACAGCCACCGCCGACCAGGGCAAAAGGCAGCCCCTGCAGGCGGTGAACGCGATCGTCTTCACCGATGCGCGGCATCAGCAGAAACCACATGCCAATAGCAATCAACAACAGCGGCAGCACCTTACGCAAAAAATCAGCCTGAAGGTGCTGGATCAGAATGGCACCGCCAACCGCCCCCAAAAAGGTCATGGCGATATTCAGCCGCTGCTCGCTCAGCTTAATCGCCCCGCGCCGGACAAAATAGAGGCTGGCCGAGAACGATCCACCGACCGACTGCAGCTTGTTGGTTGCCAGCGCCTGAGCCGGTGACAGCCCGGCCGCCAGCAACGCGGGAACGGTTAACAGTCCGCCGCCGCCCGCAATGGAGTCAATAAAACCTGCCAGCAGCGCAATGAAAAACAGCAGCGCGACCAACAACGGGCTGACAACGAACCATTCCATGGGAACCCTTACAGTAAATGTTTATCCAGCAGTGCCTGACAGGCCGCAGGCAGCGGCGGCGGTTCACGTTTCACTGGTGCAGAGCCAGGCTGCCTGGGCAAAAACCAGCTTTGCAGTTCTGCTCCGCAGCCGTCACCGGCAGGCGGCGGTGCCTGCTCTTCACAGTCGGGGCTGCCCTGCGGACAGCGCAAACGGACGTGCATGTGGGCGCGATGCGCAAACCACGGACGCACCTTACGCAGCCAGGCCCGGTCTGTGCCTGCATCGGCGCACAGCTGCTTTTTAATCGCCGGATTGACGAAAATACGCGTGACATCTTCATCTTTCGCCGCCAGCTTAATCAGGCTGTCAATCTCAGGCTGCCAGTGGCGCGCTACCACGTTCTTGTCGTCGGCGGTGACGAGGTCCAGCGGCTGGGGCTTAAGCAGCTGCTGCGCGCTCCAGCGGGTTTTAGGCAGTTGCAGCCAGATGTCCACGTCCAGCCCGGTTTGATGGCTGGCATGTCCACTGCTGAAGCGCCCGCCCGCCGCCATGCCCATATCGCCAATCAACACGTTTCCTAGCTGGAGGCTATGGGCCTGGGTGGCCAGGCGCTGGATAAACAGGATCAGATCGGGATGCCCGAAATAGCGGCGCTGATCCTGACGCATCACCTGATAATCAGGCGAATTAAGCGGTAAAGCCTGCGCACCCACAATACAGCCATTGGCAAAGCCACCAATAGCCGTCGGTTGACCCGCAATCGGGTGCTGGATGCGCTGCCACGGCGTCGCCGCCAGGCTGGCCGCGCTCAACAACAGCGCGCTCACCATCAGCAAAATTTTCATTGGCTTACCAACGTGGCACGGTGGAGTTCACATGGCCACACTGCGCGCGCTGGCGCAGCAGATGATCCATCAGCACGATGGCCATCATGGCTTCGGCAATCGGCACGGCACGGATGCCCACGCAGGGATCGTGGCGACCTTTCGTGATCATCTCCACTTCCTCGCCGTCGCGGGTGATGGTTTTCCCCGGCACGGTAATACTGGAGGTGGGCTTCATGGCCAGATTGGCGCTGATGGTCTGACCGCTGCTGATGCCGCCCAGAATACCGCCCGCATGGTTGCTCTGGAAACCACTGGCGCGAATTTCATCGCGATGCTGACTGCCACGCTGATTAACCACGGCAAAACCGTCGCCGATTTCTACCCCTTTCACCGCATTAATGCTCATGAGCGCATGCGCCAGGTCGGCATCCAGGCGATCAAAAACCGGCTCGCCCAGGCCTGGTGGTACGTTTTCCGCCATGACCGTGACCTTGGCCCCAATCGAATCGCCTTCCTTCTTCAGGCCGCGCATCAGCTCGTCCAGCGCGTCCAGCTTGTCCGCATCCGGGCAAAAGAAAGGGTTCTCTTCCACAATGCTCCAGTCTTTCAGTTCACAGGCCACGTCGCCGATCTGCGCCAGATAGCCGCGAACCACAATATCGTGCTTCATCTGCAGATATTTTTTGGCAATCGCCCCAGCAGCCACGCGCATCGCGGTTTCGCGTGCTGATGAACGGCCGCCACCACGGTAGTCACGCGTACCGTACTTCTGCTCATAGGTGTAATCCGCATGGCCAGGACGGAACAGATCTTTAATGGCACCGTAATCTTGCGAGCGCTGATCGGTGTTCTCAATCAGCAGGCCGATCGAGGTACCGGTGGTCACACCTTCAAACACGCCAGACAAAATTTTCACCTGATCCGGCTCACGGCGCTGGGTGGTATAGCGCGACGTGCCTGGACGACGACGGTCGAGATCGTGCTGGATATCGGCTTCGGTTAACGGGATGCCCGGCGGCACGCCATCAACAATACAGCCCAGGGCAATACCGTGAGATTCACCAAAGGTGGTGACGCGAAAGAACTGTCCGATGCTGTTTCCGGCCATTGAGATTCCTTGTTACGGTTTGACGGGCGAAAGTTCGCCCATCCTTTTAGTCTTTATAAAATGAGAAATGGTGCTGTGCATCCACGATCTGCTGGCGGGTGAGCATAAAGACGCCGTCGCCGCCATTGTCGAACTCCAGCCAGGTAAAGGGCACATCGGGGTACTGTTCCATCATGTGCACCATGCTGTTGCCCACTTCGCAAATCAGCACGCCCTGCTCGCTCAGGTAGCCCGGCGCGCAGGCAAGAATGCGGCGCACCAGTTTAAGGCCATCGCTGCCCGCCGCCAGCCCCAGTTCGGGTTCATGCTGATACTCGCTCGGCAGATCGTCCATATCTTCCGCATCGACATAGGGCGGATTCGTCACGATCAGGTCGTACTGCACCGGCGGGAGTTCGCGGAACAGATCGGCGCGGATCGGCGTGACGTGATGAATCAGGCCGTGCTCTTCAATATTTTGCTCGGCGACCGCCAGCGCATCGTGGGAAATATCCACTGCATCCACTTCTGCGTCCGGAAAGGCATAGGCGCAGGCAATCGCAATACAGCCGCTGCCGGTGCACATGTCCAGAATATGTCGCGGTTTGTCCGTGATCAGACCGGCAAAGCGGTTTTCAATCAGTTCCCCAATGGGCGAACGGGGAACCAGAACCCGTTCATCAACGTAAAACTCATGGCCGCAGAACCAGGCTTTATTCGTGAGATAGGCGACCGGGATGCGCTCGTTCACGCGGCGAATGACGCGCTCAACAATGCGATGGCGTTCGCTGGCCGTAAGGCGCGCGTTACGCATGTCTTCAGGGATATCCAGGGGCAACCACAGCGTGGGCAGGACCAGCTGGACAGCTTCGTCCCAGGGGTTATCTGTGCCGTGTCCGTACCAGATTCCGGCAGCCGTAAAGCGGCTCACTGACCAGCGCAGCATATCCTGAATGGTGTGCAGTTCGTTCACTGCCTCATCGACGAAAATTTTGTCCACGTAGCCCTCCGCAGGCCTTTTACTAATTCGGCCGATAGTTTGCCACGAAGCCGAGGAGAATTCAGCGCAGCAAGGTGAAAAAGCTGACAATTAATGACGGTTAACGGTAAGGTATCGGCTTCTGCTGTTAATCAGCCACCTCAGACATGATTCACCACCCATGAGTAAAAAAAACCCCCTGAGCCAGGATGATCAAGCGCTGTTTCGCCAGTTGATGACAGGAACGCGTCAGTTAAAACAAGACACTATCGTACACAAACCGGCGGTTAAAACCCGGGAAGTGCCGATAAAAAGGCTGCTGTCTGAACAGGCGGATAACAGCCACTACTTTTCCGATGAGTTCCAGCCGCTGCTTTCCACTGAAGGGGCGACGCGCTATGTGCGCGCGGACGTGAGCCATTTTGAGCTGAAAAAGCTGCGTCGGGGCGATTACACGCCAGAGATTTTTCTCGATCTGCATGGGTTAACACAGATGCAGGCCAAGCAGGAGTTAGGCGCGCTAATTGCCGCCTGTCGTCGCGAACACCTTTTTTGCGCCAGCGTGATGACCGGACATGGTAAACATATTCTAAAGCAGCAAACGCCGCTTTGGCTGGCTCAACATCCCTGGGTAATGGCCTTTCACCAGGCACCTAAAATGTTTGGTGGCGACGCTGCCTTGCTGGTGCTGATTGAAGTAGAAGAGTGGCAACCGCCAGAGCTGCCCTGACATTCAGGCAGCAAAACGGCTTAAGCACCTTGCCCCGCTGCCTCCCCCTTTGACGGGGGAGCCCGTTAAACGGACTCACACGTCGCTCCCCTTAAACGCCCGATCCCGCCCCTGTTTGGCCAGGCGTTCTGCTGCTTTCTGTTCAGGCTGACGCAGACTATTTGCTTAAGAAACTATTTATATTCAATACAAGTTTTCCCTTGCCGATAACGTCTAGGCATTTAGGCACATTAGGCTTCAACATTTTGGCGTATTGACCAAGGGAACATTTTGAATGAGCGCATTAAGTCATTTTTTTGAGAATTTAAACGTAGGTAAAAAGTTAATGCTCGGTTTTGGACTGATTTTGCTTTTGAGTCTGGCCGTAGCGATATGCGGTATTAAAAACCTCAACGATATTAGCGTCCGGGCCGAAAAGCTCAGGGAGCTGAAAAGTGTCAACGATCGGTTTTCACAGGCCAAAGATGCCCGGCTGCAATTCGTCAGAACACATGATGAAAAATTCATCGATCTGAACGAAGCCATGCTGAAAGAGGTGGATCAGAACCTGAGAAATTTGGGCGTTTTTCGCTGGGATGCCAGTCAGCAGGCGATGATTACGGCGATGCCGTCAGCCATTGCCACCTACCGGCAGAAACGGGCCGATACCGTGCAGGCCGTTCGTAATGGGGCTCAGGCTTTACAAAGCCTGTCTGTCGAAGAAGAAATGCGGGGGATCAGCCAGCTTGCCACGAGCAGCAGCAATGACGCGCAGGTTGCCGCAGCCTTACAGGAAATCAATAAGCATCTGGCTGGCGTCGCGGTGCGGGTGAAACTCTTTGGCCTTGAGCACAAAGATGCCGATCGCAGCGCACTCAGCAACTTCCTCACTGAAACCGTCGGGCTTATCGCACAGGTTGCACCTCGCCTTAACCCGGCAGACAATGCAACGCTCGCAAAAATCAGCGAACAGCTTGACGGGAAACAAGCTGACATTAATGCGCTGATGGCCTCCGTGAAAGCAGGCGAAGAGGCCACAGCCGAGCTGGCGGTTGCGGGTAAGACCCTGACGGACATGAGCAATAACTTGTTTACGCAACAGCTGGATGCCACCAATCACGATGCCGGACAGGCCGTGTGGTTAATGGCTGCCATTGTTATCGCTGCCATCGTGGCAGGTATTGTTATCGCCCTGTTTATTACCCGACAGCTGACGCGTCCACTTTCTGAACTGCTGAACGTGGCGAACCAGATGGCGCGTGGCAACCTCAGCATCATGCTCAACTCGACCCGTCGGGATGAGCTGGGCGAGCTCATGCGCGCGGTAGGCGAGATGAGCGATGAACTGCGACGGATTATCAGCGGGATTCGCAGCGGCGTCACAAGCGTCAGCCAGGCTTCCGCAGAAATCGCCTCCGGGAATAATGATTTATCGGCACGGACAGAAAGCCAGGCAGCGGCCCTTGCGCAAACGGCAGCCAGCATGGAGCAGTTGACTGCGACAGTAAAACAGAACGCCGATAATATTCATCATTCCAGCAGGCTGGCGCAGCAAACCTTTGACACGGCGAGCCGTGGCGGAGAGCTGGTGACCAATGTCGTCAGCACCATGGATGAAATTTCTGCCAGCTCGGGGAAAATCTCCGAGATCACCTCCGTCATTAACAGTATTGCGTTTCAGACCAACATTCTGGCACTGAACGCCGCGGTAGAAGCGGCAAGGGCTGGCGAACAGGGCCGTGGTTTTGCCGTCGTCGCAAGTGAGGTGAGAAATCTGGCGCAGCGCAGCGCGCTGGCGGCAAAAGAAATCGAAGCGCTTATTCAGGACTCGGTTGCCCGCATCCGCGCCGGTTCACAGCTGGTCAGTCAGACAGGTAACACTATGGGAGAAATCGTCACCTCGGTCAGCAATGTGACAGAGATACTGAACGAGATCTCTCACGCGTCTGAAGAGCAGAACCGCGGCATTGCGCAGGTCGGCGTGGCTATCGTTGAAATGGATAACGTGACGCAGCAAAACGCGGCCCTGGTGGAACAGTCCTCTGCGGCGGCAAGCGCGCTCCATGACCAGGCGCAAACGCTGGCGGGCTCAGTATCACGTTTTGTGATTGCCTGACCTGCAGGGAAAGAAGCAGACGGGAATGACGTTCGGGGGTCGTTTTCATGTTCGGGCCAGTAAATGGCCCGACATTATTACATCGCTTTCGCGAGTTTTTTGGGGCTGACCTGCCATAACAGTTTGCCCTGACTTTCAGCCGGATCGAAGTCAATGCAGGCAATGGCCGAGGTGGCAAACATCGGTGGGGTTTCCTGGGGGCAAAGCTCCGACACCAGATAGCCCACCAGTGGCAAGTGGGAGATAACCAGCGCCGATTTAACCCCTTCATTCGCCAGTGCCTGCAAATAGCATCCGACCAGACCGGGATCGCCGCCGGGCGTCAGTTCCGGCAAAATATCCTCCCCTTCTGGCAAAGGGAACGCCTCACGAAATGTGGCAAGCGTCTGCTGCGCACGGAGATAGGGGCTGACCAGTACACGTTCAATGTCAACAGACTGACCTTTTAACCAGTTCGCCATTTGACGTGATTCGTCACATCCACAAAGCGTTAAAGGCCTGACTGAATCACTGGCAGCCTCAAGAGCCGCATCGCCGTGACGCATGATAAAAACTTGCATAAAGCACCGCTGTTGTTTGTCGACATCGCCTGATGCATCCGCATCAGGCGCTTCATTCTGCGAATGAACGTCGTGTTGTACCCTAATGACTTCAGTATAGTCAACCGGTTGTTTATTAAATAAGCACCTGTCAGATTCGTGCAGCGCCTCACGCTTGTGCGGCGCGTTTCTAACCCCCTGAATCGGAGTGGGTATTCGAATTTATGAAGAAGTGTAAAACTTTGTCTGCTGCTCAGCTGCGCGCAGCAACGCGTCACAGGGCGCAAAACGGTCCCCGTACTGTTGCTGAAGCCGCGTTAATCTGTTGACGATTTCTGCCGCGCCCAGCCTGTCGATGTAATGGAACGGTCCGCCCAAAAAGGGGGGAAAACCAATGCCAAACACCGCACCGATATCGCCGTCCCGCGGCGAGCGGATAACCTGCTCATCCAGGCAACGCACCGCTTCGTTTAACATCATCATCATGCACCGTTCGGCAATCTGGGCGCCGCTTTGCTTTGCCACCGGCCGGGTCTTCACTAAGCCGTACACCGCCGGATCGACCTTCTTACGCGCCAAACGCGACGATCCGTACAGGTAGAATCCCCTACCGTTTTTGCGTCCTTTGCGACCGTCTTTAATCACGGCATCCAGCGCGGAAGGCGCGGCAAACCGCTCGCCATAAGCCTGCTGCAGGCCCGGTGAAATCTTACTGCCGACATCAATGCCAACTTCATCCAGTAGCTGAACCGGCCCCACCGGGAATCCCGCCTTCACCAGCGCCCGATCAATGTGATCGATCGGTTCCCCCTCCACCACGCAGCGCATGGCCTCGTTGATGTAAGGTGTGAGGATACGATTGACGTAAAAACCAGGTTTATCGGCCACCACTATCGGCGTTTTACCCTGTTTCCGTGCCAGCATTACCGTACTGGCAAGCGTTTCAGGCGATGTCGTGGCATGCGGGATCACCTCGACCAGCGGCATTTTTTCCACCGGGCTAAAATAGTGCAGGCCGATGATGTTCTCCGGACGCCGTGCCGTCGCCGCAATCTCTGCAATGGGAATCGATGAGGTATTGGAAGCAAAGATCGTCTGAGGCTGACAGTTCGCCTCGACGTCCGCCACCATCTGTCTTTTCAGATCCAGGTCTTCAAAGACCGCCTCAATCACGATATCGCGCTGGGTGAATCCCTGATAGTCGGTGCTGCCGCTGATGCGCGCCATCTGCTGCTGACGCTGTGCCGGACTGATTTGCCGGCGTTTCACTTTTTTACTCAGCAGATCCCAACTGGTTTGCAGGGCATGGTTGATGCCTTTAAGGCTGATATCCTTGATGCGCACCGGTAGCCCCGCATTAACGGCGCTGACGCTGGCGATCCCGCCGCCCATCAGCCCGCCGCCCAACACACCGACCCGTTGGAGTGATCGTGGTTCAGCCTGGGTGCCGTTCTCTTTCTTGATGGCGGTGGAAGCAAAAAACAGGCTGCGCAGCGCGGCCGACTCTGGCGTCATCGCCAGTTCGCCAAACGCCCGCGCTTCAGCGGCGTAACCGGCCTGGCTGCTCTGCTCCAGGCCGATGCGAACCACCTCGATAATGTGTCGTGCCGCTGGGTAGTTACCCTGGGTTTTACGATCGGTTTCGCGTCTGACCAGTGCGAAAAGCGCCTGACGAGCCATCGGGCCCTGCAGCAGACGATCGCGCAGGGGCAGCGGCGCTCTGCGGTATTTCCCTTTCTTCACCAGTTCAACGGCGGCGTCAAGCAGGATGGCCTGCGGCACGGCATCATCAACAATGCCCAGCTTTTTCGCTTGCCTGGCCCGCAGGTTCTTACCGGTAAGGATAAGCGGTAAGGCTTTCTGTACGCCGATTAAGCGAGGCAGGCGCTGCGTGCCGCCCGACCCCGGCAGCAGCCCCAACTGCACTTCAGGCAGGCCAATACGGGTTTTATCGTCCAGCGAACAGATGCGCGCGTTGCAGGCCAGCGCCAGCTCAAGCCCGCCGCCCAGACAAGCACCATGGATTGCCGCCACCACAGGAAATGGCAATGCCGCAATCGCCGCCATCACGTCCTGCCCTTGTCTGGCCAGCGCTTCTGCCTCGTGGGCGCTCTGGCAGAGATCGATCATGCTGATATCAGCCCCTGCAACAAAGTTGTCAGGTTTGCCTGAAATCAGCACCAGCCCCAGCAGTTGCGGATGCTTGCGTGCTTCCGCAATGATTGCCGCAATCTGTGCCGCGAATGCCGCTTTAAGCGTATTCATCTTTTCATTGGGTACATCAATGGTGATCACGCCTACATGATCGTCCCGCATCTGTAATGTGAACGCGCTCTGTTCCATTATTCGGCCTCCAGAACCATTGCTGCCCCTAAACCCCCGGCGGCGCAGGCTGTGACTAAACCCAGCCCGCCGCCCCGGCGGCGTAATTCATTTAACGTCTGGGTAATCATGCGTGCGCCGGTTGCGGCAAACGGATGCCCAAAGGCGATCGATCCGCCCGAGACATTAAAACGTGCCTCGTCAACTTCGCCCAGCGCATGGGCGCGGTTTAACACGTCCCGGGCAAAACGTTCATCACGAAACATTTTCAGGTTGCTTAATGTCTGAGCGGCAAAGGCTTCGTGCATATCAATCAGGGTCAAATCCTTTAAGGTTATCCCGGCACGATCCAGCGCCAGCGGCGAGGCGTAGGCCGGCCCTAACAGCATGTCCTGCCAGACGTCGATAGCGGTAAACGCATAGCTGCGTAAATAGCCCAGCGGCTGTATTCCAAGCTCTTTTGCCCGGCCTTCACGCATTAAAATGACCGCCGCAGCCCCATCGGTAAGCGGCGTACTGTTTGCCGCAGTAACGGTACCGTGCTGACGGTCAAATGCCGGACGCAGCCGGGCATAGTCGGCGGCTTTTGCATCCATACGCACATTATTATCTTGCTCGATGGGCGCTTTCCACGGCGGCACAAAGGCGGCCATCACCTCCTGACTCAGTACGCCTGACTGCCAGGCCTGGGCCGCGCGCTGATGCGAGCGCAGGGCCAGCGCATCCTGCTCTTCCCGGCTGATGCCATGCGTTTTGGCCATCTGCTCTGCGGTATCCCCCATACGTAACCCCGTGGAGTACTCCGCAACGACAGGCGGAACCGGTAACAGATCTTTAGGGCGCAGCCGCCGGAGAATGTGCAGCTTCTGTGAAAAGCCACGCGCTTTATTCATATCCACCAGCGCGCGCGCCAGCGTTTTACTGACCCCAATGGGCAGCACAGAGGAGGAGTCCGCCCCGCCTGCGATGCCGGCAGAAATCGTACCTGCCAGTAAGCTTTCCGTGACGTTTGCCACCGCCTGAAAGCTGGTGGCGCAGGCGCGGCTGACGCTATAAGCATCGGTATTGACGCTCAGGCCACTGCTTAAGACGATCTCACGTGCGATGTTTGGCGCTTCCGGCATTTGCACCACCTGACCGAAGACCAGTTGCTCAATCACCTCAACCGGGAGTTCACTTCGGGCCATGATTTCGCTGATCACCATGCGACCCAGTTCAACCGCAGGGATGCCGTGAAAACCCGTGGCCTGGCGAAGAAAAGGCGTACGTAATCCGTGGGTGATGGCGATGCGCTCGCCATTACGCGTCAGCAGTGACTGCGCTTTGCTCATTGTATCCACCTGTACATCGTGACCGAGGCATCATTGCCGAAAGAGGTCTGACCTGATCCACAGTGTTAACCACAAGCGGGTGCGCCGCCAACATCAGGAGGAGAAAAGTGAGATAAGAAACACGAAAATGAAAAACGCCGCAGAGCAGCGGCGCCGAAATGTTTAACGTAGACCCAGTTGGAAAATCAGAGTTTCGGCCTGACAGCTAAAGGTAAAGTCGATATTAAGCTGCACGCCACCGGCCTCTTCCACCATGCTGGAATCGATAACGCAGGGTTCTGACTCGACCTGGCGCGCCCTTTCCGTCAGCTGCGCCAGTTTCGTTTCGGCATCGGCGCGATCTTTACACCATGCTGACCAGCTGGCCGTACAGTCTGAATTATCCATCACCGCACCAACATCAACGCAACAGCAGGCAGCCGTTTCCGTCGCGCTACATTTTTTTAAAGCATTTGTCATGATTTTCTCCTGACATCACATCATAAGGTGGGTGAGTTTTCTGCTGAAAATTTTACGCTCTGGCTTATCAACCCGCTACACACACCGCGCTAAGTGACGAATATCACAATAAAATTTGATGTGGATCAGTTTTGCTCCTGCCGCTCTGCCCATTTATTCCCGAGAAGTGTTAAGCAGATCGAATTTTCACCTATCAAATTGGAAATATTTTAAAAACAATATTGCAACATGTGTACAGGTCGGACCTATACTCTCCGCACTGGTCTGATATGTGCATTTGACATCAGTCCATACAATCCGCCGTTCTTTGTTACGCGACGTCACAACGTTAAATAATAATTCACATGAGGTTGTGGTCATGAACCATAAAAACCTGTTCGCAAAGTCAGCCGTGGCAGCTGCAGTAGCGCTTATTTCCTCTAACGTATATGCAGCCGGATTTCAGTTAAATGAATTTTCTTCCATTGGTTTAGGTCGCGCTTATTCTGGCGAAGGCGCAATGGGTGATACGGCGGCCTCAGCCAGTCGTAACCCGGCAACCATGGCACTCATGGATCGCCCTGAATTTTCAATCGGTGCGGTTTACATCGATCCTGAAGTGGATATCAGTGGCCAAAGCCCGACGGGCCGCAGCCTGGACGCGAAAAACACCGCACCGAACCAATGGATCCCTAACCTGCATTACGTCCAGCCGATCAATGACAAGTGGTGGGTAGGCGCGTCAGCGACGTCTAACTACGGCCTGGCGACAGAGTTTAACAACGGTTATACCGCGGGCGGATTCGGTGGAAAAACCGATCTGATGACCGCTAACCTGAACCTCAGTACGGCCTATCGTCTTAATGAACACTTCAGCTTCGGTGTGGGCTTTGATGCGGTTTATGCCAAAGCAAAAATTGAGCGCTACGCTGGCGAATCCTTCTCGGCACTCAGAATTCCTGCGGATACCCAGATTGCTCGTCTGAAGGGAGATGAATGGGGCTATGGCTGGAACGCCGGTATTCTTTATGAAGTCGATGAAAACAACCGTTTCGGCTTCACCTACCGCTCTGAAGTGAAAATCGATTTCGATGGGGATTACAAAAGTAATCTGCCTACTGCCCTCAATGCCTTTAACATCCCCGGTGCGCCTTTTGGCACAAGCGGTAACACCATTCCGGGGTCACTGACCCTGAACCTGCCGGAAATGTGGGAAGTTTCAGGCTGGCATAAAGTGGCACCACAGTGGGCCGTGCACTATAGCCTGGCCTACACCAGCTGGAGTCAGTTTCAGGAGCTGAAAGCAACGGGCTCAAACGGCCAGACGCTGTTCTATAAAGATGAAGGTTTCCACGATGCCTACCGCATCGCACTGGGTACCACCTACCAGTACGACAAAAACTGGACCTTCCGCAGCGGTATCGCCTTTGATGACAGCCCGGTTCCGGCTGACAAGCGTTCTATCTCTATCCCGGATCAGGACCGTTTGTGGCTGAGCGCCGGTGCCTCTTATGCGTTTAACGACGATGCATCGGTAGACGTCGGCGTGTCTTACATGCACGGTCAGAAAGTGACCGTGCAGGAAGGCTCCTATACCTTTAACTCTAGTGGTAAAGCCTGGCTGTATGGCGCAAGCTTCAACTACAAGTTCTGATGCGCGAAATGCATAAAAAAAGCGACACTGAGTGTCGCTTTTTTATTGCTCATGGGAACGTCACACGTCATTCAGTCTGGTGACAACCCTGTAACAGCTTCACGTCATCACCTCGGGCCGCTTATCAGGCCGCCCTTGCGACAGGCGGCTTCTGGCGGGTCATGATTTACTGCGAATCAATGTCTTTCAGATCGTCCTGAATCGCCGCCGCATTCGGATTTTCTTCTGGCTTCAGCTTGCCGCCGCGCGCCAGGAAGTCGTAGCGCTGGAAGTAGGCGCTACGGATAAAGGCGTAAGGATCGCGTTGCTGTTTCAGGATTGCATCCGAGTCCAGCAACTGTGCGCGCGATTCGATGCCTTCCAGCGTCCATTTACCGATGGACATGGGCCAGGTCAACCAGCCAAGCACAGGATAAAGCGTATCGACGTAATCACCGCCGTCCTGACGTATCGTGAAGCTGCCATAGGCCGGTAACTGCACATAAGGGCCATAGCCCACGCCATAGTGACCGAGCGTGGTACCAAAACGCTGCGGTCCCTGGCGCGCCAGTTCCGGATTGGCTTTACCGGCGACATCAATGAAACCGCCCAGCCCCAGCACCGTATTCAGGAAGAAACGTGTAAAGTGGATACCTGCATTGCGCGGCTCGCCGACCAGAATCGCATTTACCATACTGGCAGGTTCGCTGAGGTTGCCCAGGAAGTTGCTGAGGCCTGCGCGCGCAGGCACGGGAACATAGTCGCGCCAGGCCACTGCCACAGGGCGCAGCACGTAAGGGTCCAGCACGTTATAGTTGAAGTTAAACATTGTGCGGTTAAAACCTTCAAGCGGATCGCTACGCCCTGCAGGCGCATCGTCAGCAGGCTTTGAACTGGCACAACCAACCAGAAGCACACTGGTCAAAGCCAGGCTGGTCAGGCGGTGATCCATTTTTTTCTCCCTGTGCATATAAGTTATTTATACCCTGCTGAGTTTCAGCGGGTAGATCAGCGCAGTCCAGCAAGCATAGCTGATATCTCCCGTGCGGTTGGCAGATTCAGACATTGCCAGACGCCAGCCGGTTAAGGCTGCTGTTTATCAATCGCGACGTCAATGTGCTGATGGCCATCCCAGGGAACTATCGCGCTGACGCCAAACCAGTCGCCCGGCTCAGGATTTGCGCGGCCATTTCGTGCAATCCTGACGCGAACCTGAATCTGTTTCTGCGTTGAAAGACGTCGCTCTTGCAACATCGCATTACTGTCATCCAGCGTCAGCGACACGGGAAAATGTCCGGGCGATATGCGCTTCACCGCGACCGGTACGGGCGAGACGCCGTCAGTCACCGAAATATACATGACTCCGCCCGGCGGTAACATTTTTTCTGCCTGGGGAGAAAGCGTGACCTCGACCGTTAGTTGACTGCTTTGCTGCCCTGCATCGGTTTTGGCTTGCTCAATGCTGCGCGCAATACCCTCACGACGAGGATCGTCGGCCGGTAACACCTGCAACAGGGTTTGCCAGCTGTCTATCGCCTGCGAATACTGCTGTTGTTCAAACGCATTATAGGCCAGCAGGCTTAGGGTGCGGATATCCTGCGGATGCTGTTTAAGCAGATCCTTGAGCAGCAGCCCGGCCTGGCGGTTATCCTGAGGATCGCCCGATCGCGTCAGCACCTCAGCATAATCCTGCTGCAGGGCAAAATTATTCGGTGCCAGCTGCAACGCATGCTCGAAAGCCTGACGCGCGCCCGTGGCATTGTTGAGTACCATACCGAGGCGGCCCAGCATCGCCCAGCCACTGAGGTTATCAGGTTCGGTTTGCAGCTGGCTGCGCAAACCGAGCTGCAGGCGAGAGAGCTGCTCTTGGGTAAGTGGCCGGGCATGGGGATCCATGAGCTGGGCGCGCAGCGCCGGATACGCTTCCTGCACCTGGAGCCAGCCACTTAACTGCGTTAAGCCACCGGTTTTAAGATAGCTTGCCAGTGACACGATAACTAAAACGATCAGGCCGGGTAACAGCACCCAGCGACGGCTGCGGTGCGAGTGGGCATCCGAAGCGGGCGGAATATCGCTAAGCAGGGTTTGCTGTAACTCCTGCTCCATCACGGCGCGATCGGCAATCACGCCCTGCTCTTCGTCCAGGGTCATTTCAGCCAGCCGCTGCCGATAAAAATGCGTATTAAGGTTGTCGCGCGCTGCCGTGTGGGTTTCACGTTGACGCCAGCCTGCGGCTAAAAACAGTATGCAGGCCGCCAGCAGCAGCAGAAAAATCGTGAGTAAAAAGACAGCCATTATCGTTTCCTGTCCGACTTCAGAATCGCCGCCAGACGCTGTTGTTCCTGGTCATCAAGCTCGCTTCGGGTTTTACGCTGACGACTACGCCACACGATCACGGCACCGCCCACAATCACAAACAGCGCCGGGCCAGCCCACAGGATCAGGGTTGAGGGCGTGACAGGCGGCTGGTAACTGACGAAATTGCCATAACGCGCCACCATATAGTCGATGATTTGCTGACGGCTCTGCCCCTGCTTCATCAGTTGATAAACTTTCAACCGCATATCTGACGCAATCATCGCATTAGAGTCGGCGATGCTGTTGTTCTGGCATTTGGGACAGCGCAGCGAGGCCGTGATTTCACGGTACTGCTCCTCCTGCGCCACGGAGTCAAACGCATAGGTATCAATCGCGGCCCACAGGCTGGCACTAAACAGCAGCCCACAGAGCATCATCATCAGGGATCTCATGCGCCGCTCTCCTTCGTGTATTTATCCCACAAGGGTTTGACTTCCTGTTGCCAGACGCGCGGGTTCAGATCGCCAGCATGGCGATAGCGAATAATGCCTTTGCCATCAATCAAAAAGGTTTCAGGTGCGCCATAAACGCCGAGATCGAGGCCCAACATCCCGTTACCGTCATACAGGCTGAGCGCATAAGGATTACCCAGCGTGTTCAGCCAGGTTACTGCCTTCTGGCGATCGTCTTTGTAGTTCAACCCTACAACCCGAACGCCCTGCTCTGCCAGCTCATTAAGATAGCGATGCTCGGCGCGGCAGGTCGGACACCAGGTTGCCCAGACGTTCAGCAACAGTGGTTTACCGGTGATCAACGTTTGCTGATCATAGGTTTTGCCTGGCTTATCCAGCGCCTCCAGCCTGAACACGGGCAAGGGCTTACCAATTAAGGCCGATTCCAGCCGTGAAGGATCGTCCCCTTCCGCATTACGTGACAGCTGCCACAGCAGCGCGGCAGCCAGCAGTAAAAATAATCCCAGCGGAATAAACAGAATTTTTTTCATGTCCGCACCTCGCGATCGGCTTTCCTGCGCGAGCGATAGCGCGGGTCGAGCAAACAGAACAGCCCTCCGACGGCCATAAACAAGCCGCCAAACCAGATCCAGCGGACGAAGGGTTTGTAGTAGATACGCACCGCCCAGCTACCGTCACTGAGCTCTTCACCCAGCGCGGCGTAAAGATCACGGGTAAAGCCGCCGTCGATCGCCGCCTCTGTCATCATGGTGCGCGCGGCAGAGTAAAAGCGTTTTTCCGCATACAACACGGCTTCCGGCTTGCCCTTGTGGGAAACGTCAATTACCGCCACGCCGCCGCTGTAATTAGGGCCTTGTAAGTCCTGAACATCACGAAAAACAAAATGGTAGTGATGGATATCGACGCTGTCGCCCGCTTTCATGCGCACGTCGCGCTCAACGCTGTATTGGGTACTGAACGCAATGCCAATAACGGTGACGCCCACGCCGAGATGTCCAAGCACCATGCCCCAGTGACTGCGCGAAAGGTGACGTAATCCGGTAAAAAAACGATGACGATGAGTGGCACGCTCATGCAGCTCCATCAGGGTCAACAGGATGATCCATACCGCCATCAGTAATCCCACCACCGTCATGGCTTCAACACGATCCTGCAACCACCAGGGCAGCAGCACGGAGGCCAGCAGCGTCACGAGCAGCGCTATCAGCAGACGACGAACCAGCTTTTGTGGTTCATCGCGTCGCCAGCGCACTAACGGCCCAATACCGAGCATTAACGCCAGCGGAGCCATTAACCAGCTGAACATGGTATTAAAGAAGGGTTCGCCAACGGAAATGCTGCCCAGCCCTAACTGTTTATGCACCAGCGGTAACAGCGTGCCGAGCAGGACCACCAGCATGGCCGCGATTAGCAGCACGTTATTCCCCAGCAGAAAAGATTCTCGCGACCAGAGCTCATTTTGCACCCGACTGCGCACCTGGCCGCCTTTAATGGCATACAGCAGCAGCGAGCTGCCAATCACGATGACCAAAAATGCGAGAATAAACATGCCGCGCGCCGGATCGGAGGCGAAAGCATGTACCGAGACCAGTACGCCGGAACGGACCAGGAAGGTGCCGAGCAGGCTCAGGGAGAACGCGGTAATAGCCAGCAGCACCGTCCAGGCCTTGAAGGTGCCGCGTTTTTCCGTAACCGCCAACGAGTGCATTAAGGCGGTGCCCGCCAGCCACGGCATAAAGGAGGCGTTTTCCACCGGGTCCCAGAACCACCAGCCGCCCCAGCCCAGTTCGTAATACGCCCAGGCGGAACCGAGTACGATGCCAATGGTCAGGAATAACCAGGCGGCGGTAGTCCAGGGACGCGACCAGCGCGCCCAGGCGGTATCCAGCCGTCCCGCCATTAATGAGGCGATGGCAAAAGCAAAGGCCACGGAGAAACCGACATAGCCCATATACAGCAGTGGCGGATGAAAGATCAGGCCGATATCCTGCAACATTGGATTAAGATCTCGACCGTCTACGGGAAAATCGGGCAGCGTCCGGCTGAAGGGATTAGAGGTGAGGATGATAAACAGCAAAAAGCCCAGATTGATCATCCCCATCACTGACAACACCCGGGCCAGCGCGTCCTGCGGCATACCGCGGCTGAAGATTGCCACGGCCAGCGTCCAGCCACTCAGCAGCAGCACCCACAGCAGTAACGAGCCTTCATGCGCGCCCCAGGTGGCCGCAATGCGGTAGTAAACCGGCAGCAGTGAGTTTGAGTTGTTGACGACATAGCTCACGGTAAAATCGTTAACGATAAACGCCCAGACCAGCAGCATAAAAGCCCCCGCGACGCAGGCAAACAGGCCAACGGCAAGCGGACGTGCCATGCCCATCAGGCGGGCATCCTGGCGCCAGGCGCCCCACAGCGGATAGACGCTGAGCAGCAGCGCCAACGCTAATCCAAGACAGAGTAAGAAACTGCCCAGTTCTGGCATCATGGTGTACGTCCTGCCGGGTTATTCGCGGCCTGTTGCGCAGAGGGTGCGGGTTTCATCGCGGTGCTGATTTCGGGAGGCGTGTAGTTTTCATCATGTTTTGCCAGCACTTCTTTGGCTTTGATCAGGTTGCCGGGTTCAAGTACGCCCTGCGCGACAACGCCCTGACCTTCGCGGAACAGATCCGGTAAAATGCCGACAAAGCTCACGTTGACCACACCGCGACCATCATAAAGCTGGAAGGAAACCGCCAGCGTGTGGGGATCCCGCGTTACGCTGCCAGGCATCACGACGCCGCCCACGCGCAGGCGCTGTCCGGGCTCAGGCTTGATGTGCGCATCGCCTTTTCCCTCCAGGATTTCACCCGGCGTATAAAACAGATCGATATTGGACCGCAGCGCATACATCACCAGTGCGGTCGCCAGCCCAAGTCCGGCAAGGATCGCCACCACGACATACAGGCGATTACGACGGCGGGTATTCACTTCTCTTCTCCTGCCGTAGGGTTGGCGGTACGTTGAACGTTGGCCGCTCGCAGGCGGCGCTCCCGTGCATCACGCTGGCGAATGTCCGCCAGCAAACGTCGGTGTGACCACCTACTATGCAAGATCAGGGCGAAAAGCGGCACCAGCGTGCCTGCCACCGCCAGCCACACATAAAAGGCGTAGCCGCCCATGGCAACGAAGTCATGCCATGAGGCAAAAGCGGGCGTCATACTTTGCTCCTTGTCTTCGCCAGGGCAATTGCCCAGGGACGTTTACGTTCCGTAAGCAGGATCAGGTTACGTAAGCGCATCAGCGTTAAGGTGATAAACAACAGCAGGTCACCCAGGATGGCCCAGCGCAGCGGCGTGCGCATCGGCGGCGCGATCGCCTGTTGCAGCAACCCGGACGATCCCTGATGTAAGGTATTCCACCACTGCACAGAGAAATGAATGATGGGCAGATTGATCACCCCGACCAAAATGAGCACGCCTGCGGCCCGCCCGGCCATGCGACGATCGTCGAAGGCCTGATACAGCGCAATCACGCCCAGATATAAAAACAGCAGCACCAGTTCTGACGTCAGTCTGGCATCCCATATCCACCAGGTTCCCCACATCGGCTTGCCCCAGGCAGAACCGGTGACCAGCGCGATAAAGGTAAACACGGCACCGATTGGCGCCATCGCCGCTGACACTAAATCGGCCATTTTCATCTGCCAGACCAGCCCCGTGAACGCCGCAACGGCCATCGCGCTGTATATCCCCATCGACCACATGGCCGCCGGAACGTGGATATACATAATGCGAAAGCTGTCACCCTGCTGGTAGTCTGCCGGTGCATAGCCAAATCCCCATACCCAGGCCAGCAGCAGTACCGCCGCACTGGCCAGAGCAAACCACGGCAGCAGGCGACCGCACAACTGATAGAGCCGTTCGGGCTTAGCCAGCTGATGTAATCCTTTCCACATGTTCAATTGCTCACATTAAAATAAACGCTAATAACACGTCTGAGGCGTGCTGATTTAGTGCAGCGTAATCCGCAACGCCGCAGCGGTGGCAAAAGGCGCCAGCGTTGCACTCGCGACCAGCATTGCCCCCAGCAACGCCAGATACCCGCCAATGGCGACGCCCTGTCCTGCGGCATCAATGGCCGCACTGGCAAAAATCAAGACAGGAATCGCCAACGGCAGGACCAACAGGCTGAGCAGCACGCCACCACGACGTAATCCCACAGTCAGCCCCACCCCAATTGCGCCAAGAAAACTCAGCGTCGGTGTTCCCAGCAGCAGCGTCAGTGCCACCGCTCGCCAGCTCGGGATATCCAGGGACAGCAACAGAGCCGCCAGCGGCGAAAGCAGGATTAACGGCAAGCCGGTGACCAGCCAGTGGGCAATCACTTTGCCCAGCACCATGACCGGCAGCGGCGTGGGAGACAATAAAAGTTGCTCCAGCGTGCCGTCATTGAAGTCATCGCGAAACAGCCTTTCCAGCGCCAGCAGCGAGGAGAGCAACGCGGCAACCCAGACAATACCAGGCGCGATCCGGGCCAGTTGCTGAGGATCGGGACCGATACCCAACGGGAAAAGCGTAATCACGATCAGGAAAAACCACAGTGGATTAACCACCTCCGCACCGCGACGACAGGCGATGCGTAATTCACGTTGAATAAGACGACACAACATTACTGCCACTCCATGGCATGCAGGCGAACGGTTTTTATCTGGCCGTTCAGCCCCGGCAGCGCCTGATGACTCGTCACAATAACAGAACCGCCCTGTTGCGCGTGTTCCGCAAAGCGCCCCATTAAGGTGTCGACGCCGACAGGATCAAGAGCGGTTAAAGGTTCATCCAGAATCCACAGGGTTGCCTGGGTCAGCCACAGCCGGGCCAGCGCGATTCGCCGCTGTTGCCCTGCAGAGAGCTGAGCGGCTGGCACGTCTTCATAGCCCGCCAGTCCGACGCTGGCCAGTGCAGTAAAAATGTGCTCATCGCGGCAGTTCGGATGATAAAAGCGTAGATTTTCCAGCGCCGACAACGCCGAGGTGATCCCCGGCAGATGCCCAAGATAAAGCATGGCCTGATGCCAGACATCGCGTTGCTGATGAATCCGCTGCGACTGCCAACGCACCTCGCCGTGTTCAGGCGTGCTCAACCCGGCCAGAATCCGTAGCAGCGACGTTTTACCGGCCCCGTTTGGCCCTTCAATTTGTACGATATCACCTGCCGACACGCGAAACGTGAGCGCCTCAAAGAGCGCACGTTCATCACGCACACAAAGCAGATTCATGATTTCCAACATGGAGGGGTAAATCGCGCCAGCCAAATAAGGCGCAAATGATAGCACAATGTTGCAGTGTGCCGAAGACCGTGCGCGGCCCCCTTTCCCGCTGGGGTTGGATATTCGTGCTTTTCACGGCGTTAAGCGGACAAAAAGCGCACCACAGCAAAATGTTGTAACTTTTGTTAGCTGTTGTAGAAACAATTTCGCGGGCCAAAAAACGACTACGCTTATAACGCATTTGCACTGTTATCAGGAGAAAACATGAAGCCTTCATCAAGCACCAGTCAGGGACCTAACGACGTAGACAGCGAAGAGAAAGAACAGGGCAAAGAGGATATTGAAGTGGATGAAGACGCCCTGCCCTCTCGCGCCGCCGCTATCCATGAGGAGATTCGTCAGGACGGGGAAAAAGAGCTGGAACGTGACGGTATGGCGCTGCTGTGGTCCGCTATTGCTGCCGGGCTGTCGATGGGCGCCTCGCTGATGGCTAAGGGCATTTTTCAGGTGCATCTGGATGGCGTGCCCGGCGCGTTTTTACTGGAAAATCTTGGCTACACCTTTGGCTTTGTGATTGTGATTATGGCACGGCAGCAACTTTTCACTGAAAACACCGTGACCGCCGTCCTGCCCTTTATGCACAAACCTACTGTGAGCAATCTTGGCTTATTGCTTCGCCTGTGGGGCATTGTGCTGCTGGGTAATCTTATCGGGACAGCGTTCGCGGCCCTGGCGTTTACTGAAATGCCGATTTTTGATGAAGCCACCCGACAGGCCTTTACCGACATCAGTATGAAGGTAATGGAACATACGCCGGGCGAGATGTTTGCGAATGCGGTGATTTCAGGTTGGATCATTGCCACCATGGTCTGGATGTTCCCCTATGCCGGTGCCGCCAAGCTGTTTGTCATTGTGATGATGACCTGGCTAGTCGCGCTGGGCGATCTGGCGCATATCGTGGTGGGTTCCGTCGAAGTGCTTTACCTGGTGTTTAACGGCAGCATTCCCTGGACCGAGTTTCTCTGGCCCTTTGCTATCCCGACGCTGTTGGGCAATCTGACGGGCGGTACGTTGATTTTCGCCCTAATCAGCCATGCGCAGATTCGCAATGATATGGGCGAAGCTGCCCAGGCAAAGGCGAAAGCGGAACGACGTAAAGCGGAGAAAAAACGTCAGCAACAACAAGAAGAACGCTAAATTGCTGACAGAATGAGCAAACGCGCGGCGGTGTAGTGAATCCTGCCGCCTAACTGCGGTATACTGCGCTGGCGTCTCCTTAGTTAAATGGATATAACGAGCCCCTCCTAAGGGCTAGTTGCAGGTTCGATTCCTGCAGGGGACAATTTTCTTTCATTTCACCACGTTTCATAACATCACAAAATCCTCGATAAACTCTTTAAAATCAATGAATGAAGCCTCGAACAGGTTTCAGTTCATTTCATGACATTGCATGCTTCTGATGGTATCGTTGATGGTATTCCCGGTTCGATAAGCCGATACCATCAACTAATAGCTAAGATCACTCCTCATGGCACTTAACGAGCTATCCCCCAAAAAAGTTGAAAATGCCAAGCCCAAAGAGACAGACTACAAGCTGACCGACGGTGGCAGCCTGTATCTCTTGGTCAAAAAGAACGGGACTAAAGCATGGCGAATGAACTACAGGTACAACGGTAAGCAAGCTACGTTAGCGCTGGGCGTCTTCCCGGACGTTTCGCTAGCACTAGCACGTAAACGCAGGGATGAAGCAAGGCAACTTTTGGCTGAGGGTGTTGACCCAAGAGTTACTAAAAGAGTTGTTCCTGCGGAACCAACTTCGCCAATATTTCAAGCGATCGCTTTAGAATGGCATCAGGGCTCGATAGGCCATCCTACATGGAAAGAAATTACTCGTATAAAAATTCTGAGAGAAATGGAAAATCATGTTTTTCCATTCATCGGGGATAAACCTGTCAGTTCATTAAAAACGAGTGATCTTCTAAAGTTATTAGTCAGAATGAATGAGCAAGGTATCGGTGCTACGACAGGGAGAGTTAAGACTACTCTTGCAAGTGTTTTTCGTTACGCTATTCAGTGTGGGATCATTGAATACAATCCAACTCATGACCTTAAAGGAGCAATTACTAGTCCTAAAACTAAACATCGCCCTGCTCTACCTTTAGAAAAATTACCTGAATTAATTTCTAAAGTTGAAAACTACACAGGAAGACCACTAACTAAGCTGGCGGTCTTATTTTCTCTTCATACCTTTGTTCGCTCAAGCGAATTAAGGCACGCAAGATGGAACGAAATTGATTTCGAAAATGCAATGTGGACCATTCCTGCGCAAAGAGAATTAATAGATGGGGTAAAATATTCAGAGCGCGGAGCTAAAATGGGTAGCATTCATTTTGTGCCATTGTCTAATGAGGCCATTAAAATCCTTAAAGAAATTAAAAAAATAAGCTATGAATATAACCTCATTTTTCCAGGGGATAGTAACCCTTATAAACCTATGAGTGAAAATACGGTTAACAAATCATTAAGAACGATTGGTTATGATACAAAAGTAGATATATGTCTTCATGGATTTAGAGCAATGGCATGCTCAGCTCTTACAGAGTCGGGTCTGTGGTCAAAGGAAGCAGTAGAACGTCAGATGAGTCATCAAGAACGGAATGAAGTTCGAGCTGCCTACATTCACTTAGCTCAACACATGCACGAAAGGCGTAAGATGATGCAATGGTGGTCCAGTTATATTCAAGCTAACAAAGACGGCTACGTTGCTCCTTATGATATGGTAAAAAATAAATCTATTGATGCTTAAAAACGCACGCAAGAAAATTTCCATTAATCTCGAAACGATGAAATTCCTACACAGGTGAATTTATGAGTGACCATATAAAAATTAACGTTTGGGAAAGAAATAATATACCTGCCCTTGAGTTTTGCTCTTTAAGAAGATCTGCTGAATTACTTAACTGCAAAATTGATGATCTTATCCATTTCGCACAGATAGGAATTATAGAATTTTGTTTAGAGCTTAATGGTTTTGAAGCTGCACTACTCATGATGCGTAAAGGTGGAGATTTTAAAGATTGGGAAAATAAGTATCCTCCTAGCGTGTTAAATTACAATAATAAGTCAGCACTAAGTTACTTTATACCTAAAGCAGCCTTTGACTCCGACCCAATTGATGGGGAATCGCACGTCCCACCAAAACAAATATATCACAACGAAAATAAACCGAATATTAAAAGTCCAATGCTCTTACTATCAGGTTTATGGTCGATATGCATACTCGGCCCTACATCATCGTTATATAAAGAATTAAAGGTGCGTGGTGAAGCCAAACTTCTTGCACATGATATTGCTTTCAAAGAAGCTAACATGCCTTTTACTAATGCTGCATTTGGTAGTAATGAGTGGGTAATACTAGCAATGTCTCCTTTCGAAGGTTTGTCATCCATGAAAGGAGTATTATCACCATCCAAACAAGAATTAATTGGCACTTTAAAAATAGATGATATTTATCTAACCAGATACCAAATAGAAAAGTTAGATAATGGAATGGGTAAAGAGTTACCCAGCTATGTTAATGGAGGTGTGTCTAATATAGAAGGCATTCGAAGAATACACGGTAATGTCGAAGTATCTGCGACAAAGAGAGAAGCCGTTTATAAAGCAGCTATTTATTGGTTACTGAATGATCCGGAATCTTGCAATGGAAAGCGTGGCAAGCTGACTATTGATGCTTGGGCAGATAAAATCGTCTCTGAAAGGAACAACCCCAGAACAAGAGTTGAACTTGGAAAAGACAAGATAAAAGAATGCCTTAGCTCATCTAAAGCAGGAAAGTTTTGAGTGGCAATATTTTATCCCAACATAAAAACAAAATTGTGCCACTGATAATTTAGCTTTCACATTGCGATTATCTGCCTTGTTAATTACATAACATGGCAGATAATTTCATGACTTTAAAAACATATCCTACTACCGGACATGCCCGCCCTCGCGCCACTGCTGAGTTTTTGCAAATTAGCACGGTCACTCTCTGGCGATGGCAAAAACATAACCCCGCCTTTCCTAAATCCAAACGTATTTCACCACGGGTATCTGTTTACGATGCCCAAGAAATTAGGCAATGGGTCAAAGATCAATCTTCTGGTGTGAGGGAGAATCGATGAAGAAATCAAAAAATAAGGGAGAAAAAATCTCCCTCTTAGTTAATCAATTTTTTGATACTAAACCTCGATTTTGTAGTTCTTTCCGCAGAACACGCTTGATCCATGCCGCCAATGATTCATCACCATCCTGCTGCTGTGCCTGTTCCATAAGTTCACGTAATTCAGGATCAAGCCGGAACTGGAATGGAGGATTTCCCCGCCTTTCATTTTTGTGTGTTGACACGTTAATTACACCCGTTGTAATGTGTTTGTGTGTAATGACACATTACACACAGGAGACTGAAATAGCAACGCCCCGGGATGTTTGCAGCATCGCCGAGGCGTCTGACCAAAACGTTATACGAGGTAACGAAGATGGCTAAACAAAAGTTTACTTGGATATTCTGCGCAAGCAACAGTCAGGCCGCAGCACACATTCAACTTTTAAGCACTTCCCGTCGCTGCATCGGAGGTCGTTATGCCTGATTATCCTCATCATGGTGAACGCTGGCAGCATTTGCAGGGCTGGACGGTAACGGTGATGCGTCTTTCCGCTGCGCCCTTCTCCGTTGCGTGTGCTAACCCTGAATTCAGCCACGAGGTGCTCTACCGCTATGACAGTGACGGGCAGGTCACCTCGGCCCCGCTGACGTGGTTTCTGGAGAGCTACACCTTCAAAGCGGCATCGCCGCGCAGTGTTATGTCTGCTGACGGCGGGCATGACGGGTTCAGCCCGCTTGATCTGCATCCCTCGGTAACGTTCAGCCGCTGGCGGGAACCGGTGATGCGCCAGCCCGCTGAGCCGGACGACGGCCACTACTCAAACTACCTCTGACACGCAGCCAGCTTTAACGGAGTAAACCATGAATATTTCAAACGGGCACAACGGTGCTCAGGGCATCCCCTTGCCTGAATCCGGCGTTTTCAGCGCCTTTGAATACGGCCTTCCTGCCGATGCCTTCGAGAAGCTCAACCGGGCCATGCACGCCTGCGATCTGCTCCAGCTGCTGCTGTCAGAGCATCCCGGCGATGCGGGTTCGGTGGCGGGCCACACCGTTCCCGGCATGGCGGCGGTGATGGAGTACCTGCGCGCCGACCTGACCGACGTCACGCGCTGCTGCGCGCTCATCGGGGAGGCTCACGCATGAAAAAGCCACAGGTTTCCGTTTTTCCGGCGGAGCTGACGACCGCCCTTTACCGCCGCGCCATTGCCTCCGCCTGGCGGGCAAAGCATCTGGCCGACACCGGCAGCGAAATGCGCGGCCCGCACCGCATGACGGTGGAGCGCATCGAGATGGCCATCGCCCTGCATCTGGAGGGCACGATGGTGAACGAGTACGGCGAGGCACAGGGCGCGGCGGCGGCGCTGGCGCTGCTCACCGACATGGTGGAGCCGACGCTCCTGACCGCCCCGCCGGTGCTTACGGCGCGCGGGTGTGAGGTGATGGCCGGGCTGTACGCCACGCTTCCGGCGGCGTTTGAATCCTTCTGCGACACCGGCGCGTCGCTGTACCGGCATTAAGGGGGCGTTATGACTGTACAGTCAGTATCACACATCACGACGGCGGCGCGCGGCCGCTGGCCGGTGATTTTTCAGCAGCTCGGCATCAGCGTGCCGGACGGCGGCAGGCACGGCCCCTGCCCTGAATGCGGCGGTAAAGACCGGTTTCGCATGGATGACCTTGAGGGGCGCGGGACATGGATTTGCAGCCAGTGCGGCCGGGGTGACGGGCTTGACCTGGTGAAGCTGGTCAAAGACAAAGGCGTGAAGGCGGCCGCGCTGGCGGTGGCAGAGGTGCTGGACTTGCGCGACGTACAGGCCGTGCCGGTTAAGCCTGCCAGAGAAAAGGCCCCGAAACGCGACATGGCGCCGGTCGTTGACGCGCTGGTGAAGGCCGGTCGCAGCGGTGAAAGCGCCTATCTTGCAGGCAAAGGCTTTGCCGGTTATCCGGCCTGCCTCACCGGCAGCGCACAGCGCATCAGCGGCACGGCCTTCCCGGCGGATTCCCTGCTGCTGCCGCTGACCACAGCAGACGGCGCGGTGACCGGCGCGCAGCTGATTGCCCCCACGGGGGAGAAAAGCCTGCTGCCGGGCAGCGTCATGAAGGGCGCATTCGTGGCGCTCAGCCCCCTGCCGTCAGAGCCGCCGGTGCAGGCGGTCATCACGGAGGGCTACGCCACGGCGCTGACGGTGAGCCAGCTGACCGCCGGTTGCGTGGTGGCGGCCGTCTCGGCGGGCAACCTGCCGAACGTGGCGCAGGCGCTGCGGGCGCGCTGGCCGGAGGTGAAAATCGTCATTGCCGGTGACAACGACTTTCAGGATGGCGGCGAAAACCCCGGTAAGGCGTTCGCAGAAAAGGCGGCCAGAGCGGTCAGCGGCTGGGTGAGCCTGCCGCCGGGCGAAATAAAGGCAGACTGGAACGACTTTCACCGTGAGCACGGCGTGACCCGCGCCCGTGAAGCCTTCCGTAACGGTCTGGTGCTGTGCGGTGAGGGCCGCACGCAGCTGCCGCACGGGTTCCGGCTGACGCAGGAGTATCTGTGGTACGAAAAGCAGGTGCAGCGCAACGGCGAAACCGAAATCCAGAACGTGAAAATCTGCAACCCGCTGCGCGTCACGGCCATCACCTGCGACGCCGACGGCGGCAACTTCGGCCGCCTGCTGGAGTGGGAGGACACCTGGGGCGAGCGCAGGCGGTGGGCAATGCCGATGGAGATGCTGAGCGGCAGCGGTGAGGAGCTGCGCCGCGTGCTGCTGGTCAACGGCCTGTCGTACATCAGCACCACCGGCGAGGCCCGCGCGCGCCTGATGGAGTACATCTCGCTGTGCAAGCCGGAGCGCCGCGTGACCTGCGTGAGCCGCACCGGCTGGCACGGGCAGGTTTACGTCCTCCAGGACGAGGTGAGCGGCGACGGCGCGGACGGCGTCATTCTCCAGACCACCTCCGTGCAGGGCCGCGACTTCCGCGTGTCCGGCAGTGTGGAGGAGTGGCGCGAGCACGTGGCGCGCTTCTGCACCGGCAATTCCCGCGTGGCGTTTGCGGTCAGCCTGGCCTTTGCCGCCCCGCTGCTGCGGCTGGTCGGGATGGACGGCGGCGGCTACCACCTCAAGGGTGAATCCACGGACGGCAAGACCACCACCATGAAGGCGGCCACCTCGGTGTGCGGCGGGCCGGACTACTGGCAGACGTGGCGCGCCACCGGCAACGCGCTGGAGGGCTGCGCCAGCCGCCGCAACGACGCCGCCATGATGCTCGACGAAATCCGCGAGGTCGACGGCCGCGAGGCGGGCAACATCGCCTACATGCTGGCAAACGGCCAGGGCAAGGGCCGCGCCGGAACGGACGGGGAGCTGCGCACCCGGAAACAGTGGCGGCTGCTGTTTTTCTCCACCGGCGAGCTGTCGCTGACCGAGCACGCCGCAAAGGCGGGTGAGCGCACGTTTGCCGGGATGGAGGTGAGGATGATCCAGATACCCAGCGACTCCGGGAAGTTTGGCGTGTTTGAGGAGCTGCACGGCTTCGACAGCGGAAAGGCGCTGGCCGAACACCTGGAGTGGGCGACGTCCAGCTACTACGGCGCGCCGTTCCGCGAGTGGCTCAGGGCGCTGACCGCCGACCTCAGCGGGCTGACGGCGCAGGCCAAGGCGCTGATGAAGGAGTACACCGCCGCCCTGACGCCGCAGGATGCGGGCAATCAGGTGGGCCGCGCGGTCAACCGCTTTGCCCTGGTGGCGATGGCGGGCGAGCTGGCAACCCGGCTCGGCATCACCGGCTGGCAGGAGGGGGAAGCGCTGCGGGCAACCCGCGTGTGCCTGAATGCCTGGCTGAAAGACCGCGGCCACACGGCCAACCAGGAGGACATCGCGGCGCTGGAGCAGGTGCGCAGCTTCTTCACAGCCAATCAGTACAGCCGCTTTGCCGACTGGCACGACGAGCGCAACCGCCCCGGCAACATGGTGGGCTGGCGCAGGGTGGAAAAAGGCAACACCGCGCAGGGCACCGAGGCGGCCACGACGTTTTACGTCATGCCGTCCGGGTGGAAGGAAATCTGCCGGGGGTTTGACCCGCGCAAGGTGGCGCGACTGTGCGCCGACCGGGGCTACCTGATGGCCTCCGCCGACGGCAAGCTGCAGACCAGCATCCGCCCGCCAGAGATGAACGTGCGCAGGCTGTACGTCTTCAACAGCGAGGTGCCGGGCTGATGCAGACGCCTTTGCGTGAGTCTTATTTTTAAAGGGTAACAGGTGTAACGGGTGTAACAGCCGCATGCAGTAAGGCGTCAGCCTGTTACACCTCTTTCTCATGTGAGGTGTAACAGGTGTAACGCACCCGCCTGCACTGTTACACCGTGTTACCCGTCGTGTTACACCGGAAGAATAAGAAAAAGTGCTTTTAATTCATCGCTGTAACACCTGTTACCCGTGTTACACCGCAGACAGAAGGTAAGTCAGCCAGCCGCCCTTTTCTGGCAGGCGTTGTGTCAGGCACGGCACACGGCCCGCACATGGCTCACCTGTGCCAGCTCCGGCACAATTGACTTACTGAAAACGACCACACAGGAAGCCGACATGACCGACACCGCTTTATCCCTTCCCGCCGCCACGCAGGCCGCGCTTGAT
>NZ_QGTU01000005.1:0-273926 GCF_003182295.1 Pantoea sp. AG702
GCGACTATGCCGCGCAACAGGGTTGGCAGCTTCAGACACTGCTGCGTGAAGAACAGGGCGCCTTACCCATCACCCTGTCGGGCAATGCCGACGCATTCTGGCAGCAGCGCCCCTTGGCCTGTAGTGGATTACGTGCCGGTCTGTTCCATCCTACCACCGGCTATTCACTGCCGCTGGCGGTTGCCGTGGCCGACCGCCTGAGCGCACTTGATGTCTTTACGTCGGCCTCAATTCACCAGGCCATTACGCATTTTGCCCGCGAGCGCTGGCAGCAGCAGCGCTTTTTCCGCATGCTGAATCGCATGCTGTTTTTAGCCGGACCCGCCGATTCACGCTGGCGGGTTATGCAGCGTTTTTATGGTTTACCTGAAGATTTAATTGCCCGTTTTTATGCGGGAAAACTCACGCTGACCGATCGGCTACGTATTCTGAGCGGCAAGCCGCCTGTTCCGGTATTAGCAGCATTGCAAGCCATTATGACGACTCATCGTTAAAGAGCGACTACATGAAACCAACTACGGTAATTGGTGCAGGCTTCGGTGGCCTGGCACTGGCAATTCGTCTACAAGCTGCGGGGATCCCCGTCTTACTGCTTGAACAACGTGATAAACCCGGCGGTCGGGCTTATGTCTACGAGGATCAGGGGTTTACCTTTGATGCAGGCCCGACGGTTATCACCGATCCCAGTGCCATTGAAGAACTGTTTGCACTGGCAGGAAAACAGTTAAAAGAGTATGTCGAACTGCTGCCGGTTACGCCGTTTTACCGCCTGTGTTGGGAGTCAGGGAAGGTCTTTAATTACGATAACGATCAAACCCGGCTCGAAGCGCAGATTCAGCAGTTTAATCCCCGCGATGTCGAAGGTTATCGTCAGTTTCTGGACTATTCACGCGCGGTGTTTAAAGAAGGCTATCTGAAGCTCGGTACTGTCCCTTTTTTATCGTTCAGAGACATGCTTCGCGCCGCACCTCAACTGGCGAAACTGCAGGCATGGAGAAGCGTTTACAGTAAGGTTGCCAGTTACATCGAAGATGAACATCTGCGCCAGGCGTTTTCTTTCCACTCGCTGTTGGTGGGCGGCAATCCCTTCGCCACCTCATCCATTTATACGTTGATACACGCGCTGGAACGTGAATGGGGCGTCTGGTTTCCGCGTGGCGGCACCGGCGCATTAGTTCAGGGGATGATAAAGCTGTTTCAGGATCTGGGTGGCGAAGTCGTGTTAAACGCCAGAGTCAGCCATATGGAAACGACAGGAAACAAGATTGAAGCCGTGCATTTAGAGGACGGTCGCAGGTTCCTGACGCAAGCCGTCGCGTCAAATGCAGATGTGGTTCATACCTATCGCGACCTGTTAAGCCAGCACCCTGCCGCGGTTAAGCAGTCCAACAAACTGCAGACTAAGCGTATGAGTAACTCTCTGTTTGTGCTCTATTTTGGTTTGAATCACCATCATGATCAGCTCGCGCATCACACGGTTTGTTTCGGCCCGCGTTACCGCGAACTGATTGACGAGATTTTTAATCATGATGGCCTCGCAGAAGACTTCTCACTTTATCTGCACGCGCCCTGTGTCACGGATTCGTCACTGGCGCCTGAAGGTTGCGGCAGTTACTATGTGTTGGCGCCGGTGCCGCATTTAGGCACCGCGAACCTCGACTGGACGGTTGAGGGGCCAAAACTACGCGACCGTATTTTTGAGTACCTTGAGCAGCATTACATGCCTGGCTTACGGAGTCAGCTGGTCACGCACCGGATATTTACGCCGTTTGATTTTCGCGACCAGCTTAATGCCTATCAGGGCTCAGCCTTTTCTGTGGAGCCCGTTCTTACCCAGAGCGCCTGGTTTCGGCCGCATAACCGCGATAAAACCATTACTAATCTCTACCTGGTCGGCGCAGGCACGCATCCCGGCGCAGGCATTCCTGGCGTCATCGGCTCGGCAAAAGCGACAGCAGGTTTGATGCTGGAGGATCTGATTTGAATAATCCGTCGTTACTCAATCATGCGGTCGAAACGATGGCAGTTGGCTCGAAAAGTTTTGCGACAGCCTCAAAGTTATTTGATGCAAAAACCCGGCGCAGCGTACTGATGCTCTACGCCTGGTGCCGCCATTGTGACGATGTTATTGACGACCAGACGCTGGGCTTCCAGGCCCGGCAGCCTGCCTTACAAACGCCCGAACAACGTCTGATGCAACTTGAGATGAAAACGCGCCAGGCCTATGCAGGATCGCAGATGCACGAACCGGCGTTTGCGGCTTTTCAGGAAGTGGCTATGGCTCATGATATCGCCCCGGCTTACGCGTTTGATCATCTGGAAGGCTTCGCCATGGATGTACGCGAAGCGCAATACAGCCAACTGGATGATACGCTGCGCTATTGCTATCACGTTGCAGGCGTTGTCGGCTTGATGATGGCGCAAATCATGGGCGTACGGGATAACGCCACGCTGGACCGCGCCTGTGACCTTGGGCTGGCATTTCAGTTGACCAATATTGCTCGCGATATTGTGGACGATGCGCATGCGGGCCGCTGTTATCTGCCGGCAAGCTGGCTGGAGCATGAAGGTCTGAACAAAGAGAATTATGCGGCACCTGAAAACCGTCAGGCGCTGAGCCGTATCGCCCGTCGTTTGGTGCAGGAAGCAGAACCTTACTATTTGTCTGCCACAGCGGGCCTGGCTGGGTTGCCCCTGCGTTCGGCCTGGGCAATCGCTGCGGCGAAGCAGGTTTACCGGAAAATAGGTGTCAAAGTTGAACAGGCCGGTCAGCAAGCCTGGGATCAGCGGCAGTCAACGACCACGCCCGAAAAATTAACGCTGCTGCTGGCCGCCTCTGGTCAGGCCCTTACTTCCCGGATGCGGGCTCATCCTCCCCGCCCTGCGCATCTCTGGCAGCGCCCGCTCTAGCGCCATGTCTTTCCCGGAGCGTCGCCTGAAGTTTTGACAGGGGCGGCGCATAGAGGAAGCCAAAAGAAACACAACCTTCTTTGCCCCTGACGGCGTGATGCATACGGTGCGCCATATACAACCGTTTGAGGTAGCCCTTGCGTGGAATATAGCGGAATGGCCAACGTTGATGCACCAGCCCGTCGTGCACCATAAAATAGAGTAATCCATACGCCGTCATACCTGCGCCAATCCACTGGAGCGGCCACATTCCTGTACTGCCCAGATAAATCAGCAGGATCGATAATGCAGCAAAAACCACGGCATAAAGATCGTTAACTTCAAACGCACCTTTACGCGGTTCATGATGTGAAAGATGCCATCCCCAACCCCAGCCGTGCATGATGTATTTGTGTGCCAGTGCAGCAACCACTTCCATGCCAATCACGGTAACGAAAACGATCAGGGCATTCCAAATCCACAACATAATTTCTCCGGTAGAGACGTCTGGCAGCAGGCTTAAGGATTCAATTTTAACAGAGATTAGCCGATCTGGCGGCGGGAAGGGAAAAAGGCGCGCCAGAAAGGCGCGCCAGGGATCAGAAGTCGGCTTTCAGAACCACACGGTAGTTGGCTTTACCTGCACGAACATGGTCCAGTGCATCGTTGATTTTCGACATCGGGAAGTACTCCACTGTCGGCGCAATATCTGTACGGCCAGCCAGCTTCAGCAGTGAACGCAGCTGCGCAGGTGAACCGGTTGAAGAACCCGTCACGGCGCGGTCGCCTAAAATCAGGCTGAAAGCCGGCACGTCAAACGGCTTCAGTACGGCACCAACGGTATGGAACTTACCGCGAGGCGCCAGGGCCGCAAAGTAGGGTTGCCAGTCGAGATCGACGGCGACCGTGCTGATAATCAGGTCAAACTGGCCCGCCAGGCTTTTTAAAGCTTCCGGATCGCGGCTGTTCACCACATGATCGGCGCCCATATCCAGAATAGCCTGCTTCTTATTGGCCGAAGAACTGAACGCCGTCACTTCTGCGCCCATCGCGTGCAGAATCTTAATGGCGATGTGGCCCAGACCACCAATACCGATCACGCCGACGCGGCTCATCGCGGTAATGTTATGCATAAGTAAGGGTTTAAAGACGGTAATCCCACCACACAGCAGAGGACCGGCCGTGGCCGCATCCAGCTTTTCAGGTAATGGGATAACCCACTGCCAGTTGGCGCGCAGTTTGTCAGCAAAGCCACCATTGTTGCCAATTGTGGTTGTGGTGCCATTGGCGCAGTTGACGTGATCGCCGCTGATGCAGGGATCGCAATGCTGGCAGCTCTTGGCTGTCCAGCCGATGCCCACGCGCTGTCCCACTTTCAGGCCTTTCGTTTTGGCACTTTCGCCAAGCGCAGCCACGCGTCCAATCACTTCATGACCGGCAACAACGGGATACGCGGAAATTCCCCATTCGTTATCGATCATCGACAGATCTGAGTGGCATACGCCGCAGTATTCAACTTCAACTTCTACATCTTCAGCGTCTAACGGGCCGGGATCATAGTCGTAACGCTCCAGTGCTTGTCCCGCCTGCATGGCTGCGTAACTCTTAATTGTCATTCTGTACCTCATTTAACGCGTTGTTTTGGCGGTCAGCGTATTTGCAACTGTCACGAACTGACCGCCGCCAAGATGATGTAAAGTGTGTAGCGCTGAGTTGCTGTCATCGAAATGCCAGCGACCGTCGTAAAAAACCCGATTGTCTGCCGCAGCGGTGACCACTTCACCAAACAGCGTGTCGTACGCCTGCTGCGCTTCGGTTTCAGGTAACAGACGGCATTCCATCCACGCTACACAGCTCTCCTCCAACAGAGGCACACCGAAGTGTTGACTCTCGCTGGCCTGAATATTAAAAGCCGCAAATTTATCCTGATCGCGCCCGGTCGTGCTGCCAACGGCATAAGCCAGATCGACAAATTGCGCGGCAGGGACACAAATACCAAATGCACCACTGGCTTCAATCAGCTCACGTGACCAGGTCGATTTATCCACAATAATCGCTACCCGCGGCGGCGAAAATTCGACGGGAACGGACCAGGCTGCGGCCATGATGTTGCGACGCTGTGACTGACTATCCCGACTGGTTATTAATATAGTCGGTCCGTGGTTCAGCAAACGGCTTGCGTGTTCCAGCGCGACAGGACGAAAGTGCGACATTCGAAAATCCTTAATGACTGGGTCAGGCAATATAACGCCAGTACACCGGGTTTGCAGGTTGATGAACCCGGTACTCTAGCGGTTTTTATCTCAGATGAACTTGCCGCTTTGTGCCTTAGCTTGACAAAATAGTGTTTAATATCATGATTTAACAATCTTGAAATTTTAAACAGGTTGCACGACAAGCGGAACCGCTGAAGGGATAATTTTAGTTCGGTTTGGTATGAAAGATGAGAAATAAGACTAATCCTTATCAGGCTGCATTCACGGCTGCTGGCAGGATCACCTGGCAGAATAAGCGTAAGTTTGTCACAGTCAGTGAAGCAGAATTTTAACCATCGTAACGGGAGTTGCTATGAACAATGACAAGCTACAGGTCGAACCTCTTGTCTGGGGACAAGGTCCACAGGTGTTTGAGGTTTTTATCGAACCCACCTGCCCTTTCTCTGTACGCGCGTTTAACAAATTCGATGCGCTGTTAGAGCAGGTTGGTGAAGATAAAATGACACTCAAAATTCATCTTCAGTCGCAGCCCTGGCACATGTACTCTGGCGTAATCGTGCGCTACATCCTCGCGGCATCGGTAGAAAGTAAAGCGGCGGCTAAAGCGGTTCTGCAGGCCGTTGCCGATCATCGGGAAGCCTTTGAGTTTACAGACCATTGTCGTGGTCCAAACCGAGACGTTACGCCTAATCAGCTTCTCGCCAGACTCAGGGAGTACAGCGGCGTCGATGCTTATGCGGCATTTGACCGGCCTGATTTGCAAAACCTGATCAAATGGCACTGTAAATATGCCCGCCAGAACGGTATTCATGTTTCTCCCACCTTTATGATTAATGGCCTGGTGCAGCCCGATATCGGCAGTGGTGATACGGTTGATGAGTGGGCAAAACGTATTCTGGCCTGACAGACTTGCTGCCCAAAAGCAGCCATTCAGGCCCTGCTGTAAAAGGACTTAATATGACGATGACGCTTGAACAGATTAAAACGAAATACCCTGACGCGCTGGCCTGGTCGTTTGGCGATTCACCCGATCTGGCCAATGAACTGGCCACGTTGGTCCTTACCGGCAAAAAAATCGCCACCTGCAGTTCTCTGCAAGGCTGGTATGAAGATGACGTGAAACCGCAACCCGGCGGCTATAGCATCATCTTAAACGGCGCGGACAATCCGGTTTGCGTCATCAGGACGACGGGGCTCTTTGTGACACGCTTCGATCGCGTTACGCCGGAGATGGCCATGATGGAAGGCGAAGGTGACCTGAGCCTTGAGTACTGGCAGCGTGAACATCAACGCTTTTTTCAGCGTAACGGGGGTTTCAGTGCTGAAATGGAACTGATATTTGAGACCTTTCAGCTTATTGAAGTCATCTGAATCAGCCGTTAATCCGCACGCTATCCGGATTAACGGCCTAAATCACGCAGTGCATACCAAAATCAGCCCTGCTCACTCAGTACAGGATCCAGTAGCGAAGTGCCATAGGAGTTATCCACGGTGCAGCGCCACTGGTTATCGCTTTCCAGGCGAAATACATAGGTGGCCCGGCGGGTGCTTTCTACGGACTGTCCCTGCCCATCGGGATAGCGCAGCACAGTTTCCATAATCACCAGCGCGGTGCCTGCGCCCTCAATGACCTCCATCCTGCCCTGCTCTACCACCAGCTGATGCTGAAAATAATTTGCAATCGCTTCAAAGGCGCGACGAATGGCTACGCGACCCGTAACGGTCATTCCGGGCTTCACAACCAGGCTGGCATCGGCAGCATAGTGTTTCATCAGGGCATCATAATTACCGGCTGATATCGCCCGGTCGCATAACCTGACAACCTCTAAAACGGGATGGTCATTCATCAGCTCTTCCTCACACATAGCGGGTGTGCTAAGTATATCGCCATCAATGTTAAAAAGGAGTTATGTATGTTTAGCCATATGGTTGTTGGTACGGATAATATTGAGCAAGCTAAAAAATTCTACGATGCTGTTTTTGCTGTGATCCGTTGCGAAGATCAGGGCATTGATGCCCTGGGTCGCCCTTTTTACGTTAAAAATCACCAGCGTTTTATTATCACTCAGCCCATTAATGGCCAGCCCGCGACCTTTGCCAACGGGGGTACCATTGGCTTTACCATGGCCTCCTCTGAAGACGTTTTCAACTGGTATCAAAAAGGTCTCGAAAACGGCGGGACATCGGCTGAAACACCGCCTCATTTCAGAGAGACGGATGGAAGATGCGTCGCCTATCTGCGGGATCCAACCGGCAATAAGCTGTGTGCTTTTTATAATCCGGCATAATTTTTTGACGAATTTGGTGTGCGCCTTGAAGCGCTCCCAAAAGCCGGTGGCGGATGGAGATTAACCTGACAGGGTTTCTGCCTGCGCTTCTACCGATTGCCCTTTCTCCCGGCGCGAGTTTCACGCTGGCGATGAACAGCGCGCTTACGGCTGGCCGCAGGGGGCTGGTGAAAACGTTGCTTGGTACCGCGCTGGGTATTTATACGCATGCTTTGCTGATCGGTCTGGGCCTGTCGACAGCGCTGGTTGCGTCCCCCGCGCTGTTTGCCCTGTTAAAAATAGCTGGCGTACTTTACCTGTTCTGGCTGGGCGGCCTTTTATTTATCACTGGCGTCAGGACCACGGCATTCGTGCTTAAGACAACGGGTAGCGCAATTACCGTTAAAGGTGCGTGGCTGGCTAATGTCGCTAACCCCAAAGCTATCCTGTTTTACCTGACGGTGGTTTCACAGTTTGTTGGCGACAGGGCCGGTATTGATGCCTTTCTGACGCTGGCAACAGTGCACATTGTCGTGATGAGCCTGTGGTTAGCGCTCTTCAGCCAGGCGCTGGTCTTCTCGGCGCAAAAAATCAATCCTGTCGCGCTGAAACGCTACGTCAATATCGGTGGTGGATTACTGCTTATCGGCATTGTCGTACGCACTCTTAACGCCTGACAGGTCTTTCGCCACCGACTCTCATACTTAAACAAGGAATACGGGAAAAATGATGGCACCTGTTCAGCACTGGCATAACGGCGAGTATGCCGTTACGACGGATAAGTCGCAGATGGATATCGGGGCAATACACCGTTACCTCACCCGTTCAAGTTGGGCAGCGGGAATTGATTACGCCACGGTCGCGCGGTCAATTGAAAACAGCCTGAATTTTGGGCTTTTTCATCAGCAGCAGCAGATTGGCTTTGCGCGATTCATTACTGATTACGCGACCTTTGCGTACCTGTGCGATGTCTATGTACTTGAAGAATGCCAGGGCAAAGGACTGGGCGGATGGCTGATCGAATGCTGTCAGTCACATCCCGTGGTTAACACATTGCGCCGGCTGTTGCTCTTCACCTCAACCGCGCCCTGGTTATATCAAAAATTTGGCTACCAGCCGGTAAACAAACCCGACTATGCCTGGACAATCACCCGGCCCGATATTTATCAGGCCAACCGCGATGCCCAGACGTGATCAGCCGCCTGTATTACCGATCTGCAATAATCGCCAGCCGCTGGCAGCCACGTGCCTCCAGGGCCAACGCGACCTGAGCAGCACGCATGCCGCTGGCACAGACCAGAACAATGCGTTTATCCGCGGGCGGCTGCCAGCCGGCAATGTGCTGTGGCAATATCCGCTGTGCATACTGGCTGACACTGACAGGTGCTTCCTCTGTCCCCCGTAGATCCACCACACAGTCATCGGGGGTCAGCAAAGCAGGATCGATAAACGGGATGCCGGCCTTTTTGGGCTCAGGCGCATTATCGAACCGGAACTGACGCAGTTGCCATGAGACAAAATCACAGTTGATCATGCAGCCCAGTGGTGAGGGCGACAGGTGCAACAGAATGCTGAGCGCCATCTGCGCCTGTAAGGCGCCAAGGGTGGCAACCGCCGGGCCCAGCACGCCTGCGGTGTTACAGTTACCTGAGGCTTTGGGTAATTGTGGGAACAGTGCGCGATAGCTGGGCGCGCCGCCGCAAAAACTGCCTGCATAACCCTGTCGCCCCAGCACCGAAGCGCAAACCAGCGGTAGGTTACGGGCAAAGCAGCTGTCGGAAAGCAGATAAGTCACCGCGAAGTTATCCGCAGCGTCGATAACCAAATCAATATCCACCAGTGCTTCTTCAATACGACTTGCCTGTAACGCTACGGGATGTGCTTCAACCACCGTATCAGGATTACGCTGTGCCAGCGCACGTTGGGCGCAAAACACCTTCGGCTCGCCAATATCGGCAGTCGTAAATAGCGTCTGACGATGCAGGTTATGCAGCGCCACGACGTCGTCGTCATAGAGCCGGATATAACCGATGCCAGCGCCCGCCAGGAGCGGTAATAACGTGGAAGCCAGTCCACCCGCGCCAACCACTAAGACGCGGGCAGCGGACAAAGCCTGCTGCCCCTGCTCGCCCACTTCTGGCAGCATTGTCTGTCGTTGATAACGTGCCATATCTGCTCCTTAGCGAAATTGCGCCAGCCCGAAAACGGGCGTAGAGGCGGCAGCCATGTCGCGACGCTCCATCATGCCAGCCTGACGTGCCTGATATCCCGCTTCAATGGCGCGCGCAAATGCGCCAGCCATGCGAACCGGATCGCTGGATTTCGCCACGGCGGTATTCAACAGCACAGCATCAAACCCCAATTCCATCGCCTGAGCCGCCTGGCTCGGCGCACCGATCCCGGCATCAATAATCAGTGGAACGTCCTTAAACCAGGCACGCATCGTCCGTAAGCCCTCGATATTGCGTAATCCCTGGCCTGAGCCGATAGGCGCCCCCCACGGCATCAGCACTTCACAGCCCGCGTCCAGCAGTTTCTCGCCCACAATCAGATCTTCTGTGGTGTAAGGGAAAACGTGGAAACCCTCTGCACACAAAATACGTGCTGCTTCGACGAGGGCAAAGGGATCGGGCTGTAAGGTATCGGCATGACCGATCACCTCAAGCTTGATCCAGGACGTGGCAAACAATTCCCGCGCCATATGCGCAGTCGTCACGGCTTCTTTCACCGTGTGGCAGCCTGCGGTATTGGGTAAAACGCGTTTATTTAAGGTTTTCAGGAGATCGCGAAAGGCTCCGCCCTGGCTTCCTTCACGACGCAGACTCACCGTAATAATCTCGGCGCCGGATGCGCCAACGGCCTGTTGCAGAATATCCGGCGAGGGATAACCTGCAGTACCCAGTAAAAAACGTGACTGTCCGCTAAAGTCATAAAACATCGTTAGCCTCCCTGCATCGGCGATAACACTTCAAGACGACAACCCGCCACAAGCGGCTCTGAGGAATAACGCTCCCGGGGAACAAATTCGCCGTTCACGGCACTGGCGACACAGCCAGCATCGATATGTTGTTCCACGAGTAATTCAGCCAGCGTGCGGGCTTCGGTTTCAATAGCAATGCCGTTCAGTTCTATTTTCATCGCACTCCCTTGGACGTCAGTTGTTGCATAAGCTTCTCGGCCATCATCGGGGCCAGCAGGAAGCCGTGACGGTACATGCCGTTAATGGAAAAAATGCCATTTTCATAACGCACTTCGGGCAGATTGTGGCGGTAAGCCGGACGCAAACCTGTGCCGCTTTCAATAATGCGTGCTTCGGCGAGGGCGGGATGGATGCTGTAGGCTGCGCTTAACAGTTCCATCATAGCGCGCGCGCTGATTGGGCTGTCATCCTGGCTTTCGACCATGGTCGCGCCCAGCATAAAATGCCCCTGAGCCCTGGGCACCAGATAACAGGGAAAACGCGGGTGCAGCAGGCGAACAGGACGGGAAAACGTTATTTCGTCGGTGTGGAGAATAACCATTTCACCGCGCACGGCACGCAATTCCGGTTGGGATTGCCGGGCATGAATACCCCGGCAATCGATAATTTTCCCGCTGGGTTTACCCGGGTGAAACCGGACACCCGCATTCAGTAAACGCGTTTGTAATTGTTGCATTGCCAGCCGGGGATCAAGATGACCTTCTGCGGCAAAGAACAAGCCACGGGCAAAACGGTCTTCCAGCGCAGGTTCAATCTCTGCTGGCGTCACCCACTGATGTGATGAGGTCATGTTAGCGAAACGCGTTAACTCAGCACTGTCGCGCGGGGGCGCAATCACCAGGGTACCCTGCTGTTCCACGCCGCTGACCCGGGCCGACCACCATGCCGCAGCATACTGACCCCAGTCAACGACCTGCTGTGGCGCACTTTCCGCTTCGCACCAGGGCGCCAGCATACCGCCAGCCCAGTGCGATGCCGCGCGGCAGTCCGGTAAGGTAATGATTTCGACAGGTTCACCCTGCTCCGCCAGTAGCGTGGCGATACACAATCCGGACACGCCGCTGCCGAGCACTGACCAGCGGCTCATTGCCAGCCAACCTGACAGGGTAACATCAGAAACAGGATTTTCACTTTGGCCTCTCTGTTAACAGTCAGAGACCCGTGATACAAGAAGGGAAAAAGCATGAGCCCGGCAAAAGCAGACTCTGCGGCAAGTATCTGCCTGTGGCAAAGATACCCGTCTTCCTACGCCAGTATCAACTGGGTCAGGTTCTAAGGGTCGCTAAGCCGCGCATTGCGCTATTAGCCTCTCAGTCTCTTTGGCGAGACTCCCCTGACGGGTTCTAGTTTTATTTTAAGCCGCGCCTTACGTCAAGGCTGATGCAGCAATTTGTCGTTAGCGACTAAGGCACATTCAGGTAACGCAGCAGAGCGGTCATACAGGCTGCGCCCAAAATGATGACGATCAGCGGCGCCCTGCGCCAGGCGAGAATAATGGCAAACGACACGCCCAGCAGCCTTGCCATCCCGGCAAAATGCTGACCTTCGAACAACGTGGTGGTGGCTGCAACGGCCAGTAACAGTACCGTGGCCGCATCGGATAACACATTTTGCGTGCGCTCACTGACAGGCAACCGGTTACCCAGTTTGACGCCCGCATAACGAATGGCATAGGTTCCGGCAGCCAGCAAGGCAATACCTGCAATTATCATCGGATGATTCATTTACGCGATCTCCACGTAAGCAGCCCTAACAACGAAAACAGAACAGGCATCCCTGCTGGAACAAATGGCGTGACCGCCAGCGACAGCACGGCGCCGGTAGCAGCAGGAATGCGGGTTCGGGGTTTGCGTAACGCCGGGAAGATGAGTGCGATAAGAATGGCGGGAAACACGGCATCCAGACCGATAACGGAAATATTCGGGATAAACTGGCCAATCGCGGCCCCGAGCATGACGGTGAACGGCCAGATCAATCCGATACCGATGCCGCACAGCCAAAACGCACTGCGGCGTTGAGCCAGCTGCGGCTGAGAGATGCCGAACACCACACTTTCATCGTTCATAATGTGACAGCCGAGCGCCCCCCGCCAGCCTCTGCCCACTAAGTCTTTAACCGCAATGCCAAAGGGAAGATGGCGGGCGTTGACCAGCAAACCTGCCGCCGCCGCGGTTAACGGACTGCCACCGCCGGCAACGATGCCAATAAATAAGAATTCCGATGCGCCAGCCAGCACCAGCGTTGATAACGCCAGCGGTACCCAAAACGGAAAGCCATCAGCAGTGGCGAGCGACCCGTAAGACAGGCCGACAATGCCATCTGCGATACAGACCAGAAAAATTGCTTTTATAACGCCTTTATCCAGCGTGAATTTTTTTGCCAGCATCAACATCGAATCCCATAACGAACGATAAATCCATTATAATGAACATCGGATATGCATTACAAGACGAACGATACGTTCATTTTAACGAACAGGAAAAGTGATGAGCACGCCCATTGATATCATTGCCCGAGGTTTAGTAAGAGAACGCCTGCGTGCCGGCCTGACGCTGGCTGAAGTTGCTCGCCGGGCGGGGATTGCAAAATCGACCCTGTCTCAGCTTGAAGCCGGTAACGGCAATCCGGGTATTGAGACGTTGTGGTCGCTGTGTGTCGCGCTCAATATTCCATTTGCACGCCTGATGGAGCCGGAAACGAACCGGTTACAGGTTATTCGCCGCGGAGAAGGCCCCGCGGTGGCTGCTGAGCAGGCTGATTACAAAGCCGTCTTACTGGCAACCTGTCCACCGGGCGCGCGACGGGATATCTATCTGCTGCACATACAGCCCGGCAGCGAACGCTGCTCACAGCCGCATTCACCGAATACCATCGAACATTTAATTTTGACGCAAGGGCGCGCAGAGGTTGGGCCGGTTGATTCACCCGTTGAGCTTGAGGTAGGCGATTACATCAGCTACCCGGGCGACACTGAGCATATTTTTCGTGCGCTTGAGCCAGATACGCTGGCTGTGCTGGTCATGGAGCATGTGTGAAGGCAGGTTTCCCTGCCTTCGGTTAAACACAGACTTCCTGGGCTATTGCGCCGCTCTGGCTGAGGGAGGCCAGTGAGATAACACGATGCGCGCTTTTCTCCAGTAAGGCGAGATCGTGGCTGACCAGCAAAATGGCGCAGCGTTGCTGTGTGGCCAGTTCGCTAATCAACGCCAGCGTCTGCTGCTGAACGACAGGATCCAGGCGCGACGTCGGCTCATCCGCGAATAAAAACACAGGGTCCAGTAACATCACCCTGAGCAGTGAAAAGCGCTGAAGCTCGCCGCCTGACAAACCTGAAGCCGGACGGTTCAGCAACGCGTGCGCTAATCCCAGTTGTGCCATCAGTTCATCACGTCGTTTCACCGTGGCGTGGTGCAGCCGCAGAACATCATCGATAACTCTGGCCATCGCGATGTCAGGTGGAAATATGGCTGAGGGATCCTGATAAAGTTTTTGGTAACGTAACCTACTGGCAGCCCCTGGACGCACGACCTTGCCCGAATCGGGCGTTATCAAACCGCATAGCGTATCCCCCAGGCTACTTTTACCGCAGCCGCTTTCGCCATAAAGCCCCACGATTTCACCGGCCCGGAAGATTAGCGAGGCATTGTGAAACAGTTGCTTCCCTGACCGTTTCAGAGAAAGGCCCTCTGTCTGTAACACGATGGTTTCATCACAGGGTACTCGCGAGCCTGGCGCCCAGGCCTCAGGATCGGCCGCCAACAGCAGTTGGGTGTAAGGCGCTTGTGGACGGTATAACACCTGCCCGGCGCTGCCCTGCTCAACGACTTTGCCTTTATGCATCACCATGACCTCACCACCTAACTGCCGGGCCAGTGCAATGTCGTGCGTGATCGTCAGCAAGGTTTCACCCTGAGCCACCGCCGTATTTAACAGGTTACCCATTTCATCCCGCCGCGCGACGTCCAGCCCTTTAGTCGGCTCGTCTGCAATCAGCAGCGTCGCGCCCCCCGCGCGAGCAGCCGCGAAGCAAACCCGCTGGGCCATTCCCCCTGAAAGCTGCCAGGGAAAACGCGCAGAGGCATGCGCAAGCCCCAGTTGGTCGAGTGCCTGTGCCGCGGCCTGTTGTGCATCCCTCCTGGCTAAGCCCCGCACGTACCGGTAACCTTCCATGACCTGAGCGCTGACACGCATTGTTGGATCGAGCGCCAGCCCGGGTTCCTGGGGCAAAGACGCGATGCGATGCCCCCACTGAGCGCGAAGACGGGCCAGATCGGTTTGGAGATCATAACGTTGTCCGTCAATCTCAACCGTGCCTGTGGCACGGAGTCCTTCTGGTAACGCCCCCATGATGGCCTGGGCGAACAGACTTTTTCCCGATCCGGTTTCGCCCACCAGCGTCATGGGTTTGCCCGGCTGAATGACCATGCTCACGGGCTCGACGATGGAGTCTTCGGCGTAAACGGCGACCTGTTTAATTACTATGCCCGTCATATCCGATCCTTATTCACTAATAAATTCATGCCAGTCAGTAACAAAAAAAGCACCAGCACGGGCTGGAGTAGAAGCCAGGGCGCTTCCCAGGCATAGGGAAAAAGTTCTGTCATCATCAGCCCCAGTTCTGGTGTCGGTGGGCGAACCCCCACGCTGATGAATCCCAATGCGGACACCGCCATAACGGCACTGCTAAACGCATAGACCGTTAACGTCAGCAACAAGGGCGCCATGGCTGGCCATAAGTGTCTGCGAAACAGATAGCGTATCGAGAAACCGAGCAGTGAAGAGGACTGGACGGCGGGAGACGTAACAACGGGTCGCAGGGTGGCTCGCGTCACGCGGAAAAACTCGACCCACAGCACCAGTGAAATCCCCAGCCACAACATTTCTGGCGAGTCAGGTGAGATAGCCGCTAACAACAGCACCAGCAGCAGACCGGGAAGCGCAAGGCACATATCCGCTAATACGTTGCACACCTTGTCCACCCAACCGCCGCGCCAGGCACTCATGATCCCCGCCAGCGTGCCCATTATCAGTGCCGTGATAACGCATATCGCTGCCAGGCCCAGTGATAACCTGAGTGCCGCACTTAACCGGGCCAGCATTGAGCGGCCAAGATGGTCATAGCCCAACCAGGCCTGCCCAGAGGGAAGCTGTAACATCTGCAACAGGTCCTGCTGCACAGGATCCCCAGCCCCGAATAGCGGCACCAGCCAGGCAAACGCGAGCAACGCCAGAATAATTGCCAGACCTGTTTTTTGACGAAAGGTCATATGCGTTTCCCCCTTGGATCCAACACATAGCACAAACCATCGACCAGCATGTTCAGGGTGACAAACGTCAGCCCCAGTACCATTGCGCTGGCCTGTATCACGGGCACGTCCCGGGCAAAAATCGCATGGACCAGCGCATGGCCAATGCCTGGCCAGGCAAACAGCGTTTCCACCACCACCACGCCTTCCACCAGCCAGACGAACTGCATGCCGAGCCAGGTCACGACCGAAACGCTGAGATTACGCAGGGCGTGACGCCAGAAAAGACGCGGTTGAGAGAGACCCTTTTGTGCCCCCCAGCGATACCAGCTGGCCGTTACAGCCTGGAATGTCGCCTCACGTACGACCCGAGCGCCCACGGCACTTAGCGGCAGCGCCAGCGTCACTGACGGCAGGATGAAATGTCGCCAGTTCCCCTGCCCGGCACTGGGCAGCCAGTCCAGACGCAGCGCAAACAAAACGATAAGCAGCAGGCCAAGAGCAAAATGCGGAACCGATTTGAGAATGGCGGCAGCGCCGTTAACGGCCCGGTCCAGGAAACGGCCGGGATGACAGCCTGCCCAAATCCCGAGTGGAATAATCAGCAGCAGGGTCAGTAACAGAGAAAAGCCGGCAAGGGCGAACGTTTGTTTCAATTGCCAGACCAGTTCGCCACTGACAGGCTCACCCGATACCAGTGAACGGCCAAAGTTGAAGCGCAGCAGATCCCACATCCACTGCCCCAGCGCACTTCCCTGGGCGGTCATATCCGCCAGTTGCTGTTTTACCTGGGCTACCGCTGCCAGATCGACCCTATCATAACCATAACGTCCCGATGCGATACGCCAGGCCATATCACCCGGTAATGCCTGTACCAGAACAAACGTTAAGATCCCGACCGCGAGAATGACGAAGGCGGCCTGACAAAGGCGCCAGCTGAGTTGTTTAAGCATCATTTCACCCATTGCATATCACGCAGGCCAAAATGGCGTTCAAACGGATCCAGCGTGACCGAGGTGAGGCTGGCATTAACTGCCGCTGACTGCTGATACCAGGCGATGGGAATAACCGGCAAATCGCGCTGGAAAGCCGTAGTAATGACCTCTCTGGCCTTTTGTCGCACCGCAGGATCATGACTCTGCGATAGCGTACCGAGCGCCTCGTTAAAGGCCTTGTCGTGCCAGTTCATTGCTCCCCAGTCACCGCCTTGAGGGCCATAATCCTGAAGCAGCGTACCGGTGGGATCGGGCGTTAAGGCAAAATTACGGGCGAACAGCGCCATCTGCAGGCTCCCGTCGTGATGACGAGCGGGGATTTCACTGGAGTTAGTTGAATTAATGACGACATCGATTCCAATCTGACGCAGCTGCTGTTGGATCACCATCGCGATGAGCGGCAATTCAGGACGGTCCGGATAGGTCAGCAGCGTGAGCGTAAAACGCTGTCCATTACGGATCAGTATCCCATCCTGACCGGCTTGCCAGCCTGACTGCGTAAGCAATGCTGTTGCATGCTGTGGTGAGTAATCCAGCGTGGGCAATGCCGGATTGTGCCACTCGGCCATCGAAGGCGGGAACATCTGTGTCGCCGCCCCCGGATAGCGCAAAACCGCATTAGCAAGCGCACTCCGGTTAATCGCAAGGCTTAACGCCTCGCGCGTGGTGTGGTCGCTGAGAAAGGGATGTGCCAGATTCAGTTTGAGCATCACCGTTCGTGGAACGGAAACGGTAAGCAGCTGCAGAGATTTTTTATGTGACAGGCGCTGCCGACTGGCGGCATCAAGGTTAAAAACATAATCGGCGTCTCCGCTTTCAGCCAGCAGTGCGCGTGTTTCAGCGCGTCCCGCAGATAAAAATTCAGCGCCAGCGATGGCCGGTTTTTTCCCCCAGTAACCCTCAAATCTCTTTACGCTCAGCGCCTGAGGCGGCTGGAAACTTACCAGCTGAAACGGACCGCTTCCAATGATCCGCGTGACAGCGTTCGTGCTATCCCATGATGCCAGCGCCAGAATTTGTGAACGACTTTCTGCCAGCACCGCCAGTAGCGGTGTAAAAGGTTCACTGAGTGTAATGGTGACCTGTCGATCTTCACCCACAATCGACGTTATCGGTGCCTTATCCAGCAAGCCCGGCTTACCGCGGGCGATGTTAAGTGATTTCACCACGCTTTCAGCAGTAACAGGGGAACCGTCGTGAAAATGGGCGCCTGGACGCAGTGTAAAGCGCCATTGCAGACCATCCGGAGAAGCCTGCCAGCTCTCTGCCAGCGCTGGAACAGGGGCTCCTTTAGCATCCGTCTCCACCAGCGTTTCCACCACATCCATGCGAAGTAAAATATCACCCGAAAGAGCGGGATCGGCACCCTTAATTTCAAATGGGGCGGCAATACGGACCGGTTTTGTTTCGGCAGCACCGGCACTCAAGGAGGCAAATAACAGGCACGCAAGCGTGCTGTGAAGGAGGTACTTAAGTTGTTTCATAATATGTCTTTTAACCACATAATGTTACCCATAAATATTATGTTATAACATATCAATTCAAAGCAAAACCCATCTGAACATGTCGAGACGAAAACGGGATAGGCACTCAGCAGTTTCACGATCCTGTGTTTTGCTATTCCTGACAAACAGTGTTGAAAATCACCGCCATTTTGTTATGTTATAACATATTAAATGACACTGATTTTAAGGATTTCTCATGGCGCTTCATTCCTTACCGGACTCATCCGATCCCCGCTTGCCTGTTTCTGTACTGTCAGGATTTCTCGGCGCAGGTAAAACGACACTGCTAAATCACATTCTTAATAATCGCGAGGGTCGACGCATTGCAGTGATTGTTAACGATATGTCTGAAGTCAACATTGATGCGGCGTTGGTGCGTAATGGCGGAGCTGAACTCTCTCGTACCGATGAAAAGCTGGTGGAAATGAGCAATGGCTGCATATGCTGCACCCTTCGTGAAGACCTGTTACTGGAGGTCAAACGGCTGGCGCAGGAAGGCCGCTTTGATCATCTTGTCATAGAATCGACCGGCATCTCTGAGCCGCTTCCGGTTGCAGAAACCTTCACCTTCGCCGATGAGGACGGGGAGAGTTTATCCACTATTGCGCGGTTAGATACCATGGTCACCGTCGTAGATGGGTATAACTTTCTTCAGGATTACCGTTCGGTCGACTCGCTTCAGGCACGAGGAGAATCTCTTGGGGCAGAAGATGAACGATCTGTCGTCGATCTTCTGGTCGATCAAATCGAATTCTGTGATGTGCTGGTGGTTAATAAGACTGACCTCATCACGGAGGATGAGCAACGGACGCTTAAAGCGATGTTACATTCGCTGAATCCACGAGCGCGTATCATCACCAGCCACTTTGGTAACGTTCCCCTTGATCAGGTACTGGATACCGGTCTGTTTGACTTTGATCAGGCTGCACAGGCACCGGGTTGGCTGAAAGAGCTGCGCGGCGAGCATCAGCCTGAAACAGAAGAGTATGGTATTCGCAGTTTTGTTTACCGTGCCAGGCGCCCTTTTCATCCAGAACGTTTCTGGCATGCTGTTAACCACCAGCTTGATGGCGTCATTCGCTCGAAAGGCTATTTCTGGCTGGCCAGCCGCCCGGAATATGCGGCGATGTGGTCACAGGCCGGCGCGGTCGCACAGCATGGTTATGCCGGGAGCTGGTGGGCCAGCATTCCGCGGGACAAATGGCCCAGAGACAGTGAGTCTCTGAATTTTATTGCTGAGAACTGGCTGGATGGGACTGGCGATGCCCGACAGGAACTGGTTTTTATCGGCATTGAAATGGATGAAGATCAGGTGCGCAGCGCGCTTGACGCTGCGCTGTTAACGCCGCTTGAAATGGCTCAGGGCCCCGAATACTGGGTAACGCTTCCGGATCCCATGCCGGGCTGGTTTGGTGATGCTGATTCCTGATCGTTATATCCTGAGTGCACCCTTTGATTCGCAATAGAAAACCCGTTTGTCTGTTCTTCATGAAGGCTGAAAGTGATAAGAAACAGGCGCATTGTCATGCGCCTGTTTTATTGTTGTTGTCGCCAGAAGCCAGAACGTGGATTACCGACGGTTTTTCCAAATCGTCTGCACATTACAGAACTCATGCACACCAAAATGTGACAGTTCGCGGCCATAGCCACTCTTTTTGACACCACCAATGGTGACGCGCGGATCTGAAGCGCCATTGCCATTAATAAACACAGCGCCCACTTCCAGCTCTTCGCTCATCCGGGCAGCCATATGCTCATCGCCTGTCCAGACGGTCGCGCTCAGCCCAAAGTCGCTGTTATTGGCGATTTCCAGAGAGTGCTCCGCATCCCGGGCCACGGCAATCGCCGCTACCGGACCAAACAGCTCTTGCCGGAAGGCGGTCATTTCGCTGGTGACGTCTGAAAGGATGGTGGGGGCGTAATAGTTGCCCTGCCCTGCTATTTTCTCACCGCCTAACACCAACCGGGCACCCTCACGCAGGCTGGCTTGTACCTGCTGATCCAGCTCATCACGCAGATCGGCGCGGGCCATTGGGCCGATATAGGTGTCCTCATTCAAAGGATCGCCGATTTTAAGCGCTTTTACAGCCTCTACAAAACGGGCCTCAAATGCCTCTGCTATGGATGCCTCAATGATGAACCGTTTAGCCGCCATACAGACCTGTCCGGTATTCTGATAACGGCCTGTCACCGCAGATTTCACCGCTTCATCGATGTCTGCATCAGCCAGCACGATGAAAGGATCTGATCCGCCCAGTTCCAGCACGGTCTTTTTCAACGCTGCGCCCGCCTGTGCTGCGATCGCTGCACCAGCCCGAACACTGCCTGTTACTGCGACTGCAGCAATACGATCATCTTTGATAGCGGTTGAGACACCTTCGTTATCAACGTTAATAAGATTAAAACCGCCCTTTGGCAGGTCGGTTGCATCAAATAACTCAGCCATCAGCGTTGCGCTTCCCATGACGTTGGGCGCGTGTTTAAGCAGATAGGTGTTACCCGCCAGCAGCATGCCTACGGCGCCGCGCAGAACCTGCCAGAAGGGAAAATTCCACGGCATGACGGCCAGTATCACGCCTATTGGGCGAAAGGACTGCCACGCATCAGGTACCTGTGATGGCTGGTCTTCCAGCATCGCAGGTCCAAATTCTGCATACCAGTCACACAGATTGGCGCATTTCAGGATCTCCGCTCTCGCCTGCGCCACGGGTTTACCCATCTCAAGGGTAATCATGCGTGTCAGTTCAGGCTCGCGTTCACGAAGCTGATGACTGAGCTGGCGAAGCACTGTTACGCGTGATGCCATGCTGCTTTTTCGCCATTTTTTAAACGCGGCCGCGCTGGTGCTTAATGCCTGTTCCAGTTCAGATGCGTTCTGCATGGGATAGCTGGCAAGAATGTCGCCCGTGGTTGGATTACGTGACACGGCAAAGTCAGTCATGGTTTCGATCCTTTTCAGTAAGTGATGTTGTCACCATACGCCGGGATAATGCTGATGAAAAATGAATAATGCTGAGCAAGTTGTTTATAAAAAATGAAGTGATCACTTTGTCACGCCAGGTTTCGCTCAGGCGAACACCACGAGCAGCGCGTTACTATGTTGGCAGAACGGATCCGGACAGACGGCTGAATAACGTGAATGCCATATGTGTTTCAGGCAAGTTATCCACTTATACAGTGAATAGTTCCTATATAACGATCATAAAGAGATCCCTTATAGATCCAAAGAGATCCCCGATCGTCGCAGGCCGCACCACACAAGGGCTGAGAGGGTGTTTGCATTCACTGTAATCAGTAAAGTATTCACTGTAATCAGTACTTTATTCACTATACACAGTAGAATGTTCACTATAATCAGTGCTAATGTTCACTGTAATCAGAAAACGATCCTTTTCATCCACAGAATGAAGATCTTATCCAATGGCAGATAAAGATAGTGAAAACAAAGCGTTACTAGAGCCTTTTCTGTCTGTGACCAAAAACAGTGGTGAAGTTATTCAGCTTCATCCCAACAAAAATAATACCGTTCAGCCCGTGGCCTTAATGCGTCTGGGACTCTTTGTTCCCACGCTTAAATCCACAGCGCGGGGCATTTCTGGTGCTATGGCTTCAACCGATGCCACCAAAGAGCTTAAAAACCTCTCTCTGGTTAAAGCGGAAGGCTATGAAAAGATTACCATCACCGGTGCCAGACTGGATATGGATAATGACTTTAAGACCTGGGCCGGCATTATTCAGTCTTTTTCCCGTTACCCTACACAGGGTGATACGGTAACCCTGCCTTTTATTGATTTCGTGAAGATGTGCGGTATTCCCTCCGCCAACTCCTCTGCCGCATTGCGTAAGCGACTCGACGCTTCGTTACGCCGTATTGCGACGAACACTCTCTCTTTTGAAGGTAACGGTAAGGCCTATCATACGCATCTGGTACAGTCAGCTTATTACGATCGTGAAAAAGACATTGTTCGCATACAGGCTGATCCCAAGCTCTTTGAGCTGTATAACTTCGACCACAAGGTTTTACTGCAGCTGAGGGCTATCTCCCGCCTTAAGCGTAAAGAATCGGCTCAGGCGCTTTATACGTTCCTGGAGAGCCTGCCGACCAACCCTGCGCCCATTTCTCTTGCCCGCTTACGTATGCGGCTCAATCTTGGCTCAAAGATTACCACGCAGAATCACGTGGTACGACGCGCGATGGAACAGCTTAAAGAGATTGGCTACCTTGATTACTCTGAAGTCAAACGAGGCCGCTCCGTATTTTTCATCATTCACAGCAGAACACCGAAACTCGATGGAATCAGTAACCTGGAAGGAATCGATACGCTCGATGAGATCGATTTTGAAGACTGAGCCCAACGTTCACTGTAATCAGTACTCCTCGCGTTGCAGTGTCACTTTTGCCAAAAAGTGACACGTATGCCTATCATTTTCGTCTTAATTCTCCAGGCAGTTGGCTGGCCATTCACTGTAATCAGTCGTGTTCACTGTAATCAGTAAAAGTGGACTGGTTCACATATCTACTTTCGCGGTCCATTTTTTTAAGTGCAAACTTATCAATAATTTATAAGTTAGCTTGCACTTACTAACCTTTTTTAGAACACCTCTCTCCATGCGTTTAAACCGCTTTTACTGATTACAGTGAATGTCGGCTCGAAACCAGACCTCCGCGTCGTCATACTGTTTATAGTGAATTTACTGAGCTTTGTTATTTACAGAATACAGTGAATGTTAGAGTTAACCCATTGTTTAATAGTGTCTTTTTTTACCTCTGTTTTGCTGGCTATTTGCCCTGCCTTTCCTGTTCCAATTGGGTGCTTTTCCGCTTAAAAAAAAGTGACAGGGTTAAGCCAGTGCTGATTACAGTGAATGATGTGTGCCGTTTGGGATGAAGCTTCAGCATTTGTCACGAAGTCAGCTGACTACAGTGAACACTTAGCTCATTACAGTGAATGTTGAGATACTGGCAGGTTAAATGAAAATCACGTTTGCTGATTATAGTGAACATCCCATCTGACGCGGCCAGGTTCCGTTTGCAGCCAACCGAATTCCTTTCCTTCTTTTACTGATTACAGTGAATGTTTTACTGACTACAGTGAATCCACTCTCACCCATAAGCCCGCCCATGATGAGACGTGGCCTGATTCTGGTCACTGACCCGCGGGTCAGGACTTACGAAGTATACTGATTACAGTGAATGCTCTGACCATGCTGGGGCTGGTGGAAGTCGATTGAGTTGTTTAGCATTCAACCCCGTATGAGGTGTTTGGCTGGATGTGTATTTACTGATTACAGTGAATGTTTGAAACTCAGTCCCATAGCCGTTCTGCGTTTAAGTTAGAGTCTGGCTGTGGGAAAGGCCAGCCTGATGACTCCTCGTAAAGGGGCCATCAAAATGAAAGCGGAAGGTTACTGACTACAGTGAATGCCTAAAGTTACCCATAACTTTTACTGATTACAGTGAATATACTGAGCGCTGCACTTGCTGATTATAGTGAATCCTCTGTTAGCGCCCTGTGAAATGACTCCCCTTTTCTTTCGTTGAAAAACGGGATATGACACCCTGCCAGTTGCCAGTTGCCAGTTGCCAGTTGCCAGTTGCCAGTTGCCAGTTGCCAGTTGCCAGTTGCCAGTTGCCAGTTGCCAGTTGCCAGTCCGTTCAACTCAGTACCCTTTTGTCTACCGGCTTCACATGCAGGGCCACACATCGGCCTGAACTCATGATGCACCCATCCCTCGTTACTGATTACAGTGAATCTTTTGCTGACTATAGTGAATCTTTCAGTTTAGCGATCTTACCGCTGCCAACCGGCATGAATCTGTGCTCCAGACATGCGCTGAAATCAGCATATTGGCCTGGCCCTCCTGCTTACGATTAACACGTATTGGAACTGAATTGACCTCCATCAGGTCTGCAAAAATTCGAATGCATTCATTTACTGATTACAGTGAACGTTCGACACTGTTATTGATGCCTTTTCTTACCAGCTTTTACAGGAGATAGAATTTGTCAGCCTTATCGTGTGCTGGATCAAGCGTCAAGGTTAAGGCTGTGAAGATGAATGGGCGGTATTTCATGTGCGCGAGCTCGAGATGTGTCCCGCTCATCACAGTGAATTGTGCGAACAAAGTCACAGAAATCAGGAGTCCTACATTTAACACAGTATTGCGTTGATATGATAACTTGTTGCCTTGTGTGCAGGATTTAGGTATAAATTCATAAATCCTACATATTTGGAGTAAGTATGGCTAACGATGATAGTCAGGTCATGAAAGTTGCTCAGCGTTCCGAACGCATGTTATTGAGCCTTACTGAACAAATTCAGGCACAAAAGCTTGAGTTGCAGGAAAACAGCTACTACCAAATTTATGCCAAGGCGGCTCTGGCTAAACTGCCAAAACTGACCCGCGCCAGCGTTGATTATGCTGTAAACGAAATGGAAGAGAGTGGTTATCAGTTCGATAAGCGCGCTGCCGGTAGCTCGGTGAAGTACGCCATGTCCATTCAGAACATTATTGATATCTATCATCATCGCGGCGTGCCGAAATATCGCGATCGTCACACTGAAGCCTTTACTTTATTTGTGGGGAATCTTAAAGGCGGCGTTTCCAAGACGGTTTCTACTGTTTCTCTGGCTCACGCTCTTCGGGCTCACCCTCACCTTTTATATGAAGACCTGCGCATCCTTGTGGTTGATCTCGACCCACAGTCTTCTGCCACGATGTTTTTGAATCACGAGCGTTCTGTCGGGCTCGTGGAGGCGACTGCCGCTCAGGCGATGCTACAAAACGTCACACGGGATGAGCTGGTAAGTGAATTTATCGTTTCATCCATTATTCCTGGTGTGGACGTATTACCTGCATCAATAGATGACGCATTTATTGCATCAAGTTGGGATCAGCTGTGTGCCACTCATTTGCCAGGGCAAAACATTCATTCGGTGTTATACGATAATGTCGTGTCTAAGCTTAAAAAAGATTACGACTTCATCTTCATCGACAGTGGCCCACATCTGGATGCATTTTTAAAGAATGCGATCGCCGCATCCGATCTCCTGATGACTCCAGTCCCACCGGCACAGGTTGATTTCCACTCTACCCTCAAATACCTGACTCGTTTACCAGAGCTGATTGGCATTATTGAAGAGTCGGGAGCCGTATGCCGTCTCCAGGGCAATATCGGGTTTATGTCAAAGCTCTCTAACAAAGCAGACCATAAACTTTGCCACAGCCTTGCTAAAGAAATTTTCGGCGGCGACATGCTGGACGCAACCCTGCCCCGTCTGGATGGTTTTGAGCGTTGCGGTGAGTCGTTTGACACGGTTATATCGGCTAACCCGTCAACCTATGTAGGTAGCAGTGAGGCGTTGAAAAACGCCCGTTCTGCCGCCGAAGACTTCGCTAAAGCGGTTTTTGACCGCATTGAATTTATCCGCCTGAACTGAGGTTTTTATGAGTGCGAAAAGAATAACGATCGGCAGAACCTTCAGCCAGACACCGTTAAACACAGAAAAAGTCTCTGATAACCCTTCGCAGACGTTTGTTCTTGCCACAGGAAAACGTGCCGTATTCCGTTTTGAACACATTCCTGCGAATGAGATAGAAAGCAAAACCTTTGTGACCATGGAAACGAATGGTCGCGATCAGTCTGGTCTTACGCCTGACTCACTGCGGGATATTATCCGCACGATTAAGCTTCAGCAGTTCTTCCCTGCCATTGGTGTGATGCAAGGCGAACGTATAGAGATACTGGACGGCTCACGACGTCGCGCGGCAGCACTTTATTGTAAAACCGGTCTGGATATTCTTGTGACCGATGCGGTCATCACTCCGGATGAGGCACGCAGGCTTGCGCAGGATATTCAGACGGCTCGTGAGCATAATTTGCGTGAAGTCGGGATGCGATTACTGGCGCTCAAAGACGGCGGCTTATCCCAAAAAGAGATTGCTGAAAACCAGGGCCTTTCGCAAGCCAAGGTCACCCGTGCTTTACAAGCTGCCAGCGTTCCCGCTGATTTGATCTCTCTTTTTCCTAATCAGTCAGAGCTGACTTATCCTGATTATAAAGCCTTGCTTCAGGCTGCGGATAAACTGAGTGAGACCGGGCAAACCGTCGAGGCATTGATAAACGCTATCTCGGCTGAAATCGATGTTGTCAGGGCTCGTGATGGTTTGGCTGAGGACGAGTTAAAAAACACGATTCTGAGGTTGATTCGCCAGGGCAGCCAGACGCTCGTTAAAGAGCCTGAGAAAGATAAAACCACAGCGGTGGCTCTCTGGTCCTTTGCTGATAAGGATCGATTTGCGCGCAAAAAAACGCGAGGAAGAATGTTTAGCTATGAGTTTAACCGCCAGTCCAAAGAACTCCAGGACGAGCTTGATAAGGTCATTGCTGAGACATTAAAGAAGTATATGACCCGATGAAACATATCAAACCAGGCAAAATGATTGTCTGGTTTTTTATTCCCTCATATTTCCTTTATCCCTGTAATATTCGATATCGCTATAGCGGATTTCAGCCTGAAATCGCCAAATAAATAGCCTGAAATTTATCTCTAAGATACTGTTTTTTAGGTGTTTTAATTTACTTTCCCAAAATGAAATTCGCTATATTTCCCGCCTGCCGCCTGCCGCCTGTGGTTTTAATGTGGTTGTCTGCCTCGGTGCTAAAAGATTTTTGATTCGACTGATCTGCTCCCCGTTGCTGGCCACAACATGATGTTATAGCAACGCAAGGACATCCCAATGAAGACAGTTTTCGTACGAACAGATCATCAGTATCGCTTGCATAGCCGAGGCTGGCATTTCCTCCCGTAAGCATATTATTTCTGACGCAAACTTTTGCGCCTGGCGTAAGACATTTAATGGCTTGGCACTCCCTGAAGTAAAACGTCTGAAGAAGAGAGAGCCCGTCTCAGGAAGTGACTTGCAGAAGTGATGCCTGAGTGAAGATGCATTACAGGTGGTTGAGCCGATAATACTGACGACAGATCGCAAGCGGGAAGCGGTTGCAGTGAGGTGTGAAGTGATGAGTCTGTCACGACCTCGTGCGTGCACGTATGCTGATTTGTTCCTGTCGACTTGCTGCCATGAGAAGCAGCCTCCGGTGGCTGATGCGCATTTTTTAGGGCGCACTATTGCGCTGCCATCCGAGCGACGGCATTTCGGTTAGCGCCGTATAGCGGGAAACTACGGCAACGAGAAGGCCTGCATGTTAATCACAAGTACTTGTGATGCCTTTACCCTCTCAGCGGCCCGGGTGTTAATTGCAGGCGAGGTCGTAGAATACGGGTTACAGAACGCCTTCCTCTGCTCCGTCTTGCTGCTCCTGGTCTGTCGTGGTCACCGTATTTCGTCATGGACGCACAGGCATCCTGACGCAGAATAAAGTGTTATATCTGCGTTGATGATTTTACCAATGAATACCTGTCAGTTTCTCTTACCTCAGGTATATCTGGCATGCAGGTCACACGTATTCTGGACAGTATTGTGCTATTTCATGGCTATCCGGTAACGTTAAGACCAGACCAGACCAGACCAGACTCTGCACCAGCGTTTACCTGGCGGGCACTGAACCAGTGGACCTTTGCGCATGGCGTTAAGCTTCGGCTTATTCAGCCGGGCGATCGAATACCTATGGGGTTATCGAAAGCTTAAATGGTAGTTTTCTAAAGGCGTGTCAGATTAAGCTCGGGTTAAGCGAAAGTGTTCACCCAAAAAATACATTAACGACTGGCGGAAGGACTATAAGCGTTTCAGCCTCATTCCTGAGTGATTTATCTGACGTCAGCGAGGTTAGCAGTGGGCTGGCAAAATGCTAACAGAGAAGGTAACCCAACCGACATGGCTAACGGTCTATTGTGCTCAATGCTGTGGGGCAAATCACGTCGATGATTTTTATTGGATGCAGTCTGCGCGATATTTACACAAACAGAGACGGATACAGCAATTTTTCGACGGCATCTCAATTAGCGGTGTTGCTGTGATTGCAATAAGAGATTTAGCAGTGTGTGGATTATCGGTGTCAGGGCGAAAGAGACGCTTTTTTCAACCCTATCTTCATGAAAAATATTGTTTTTATGATGGCGATTTCAGCCTGAAATTCAGTCAGAGATAAAAAGTAATCCCTCGGTTTCTGAGAGAAGTCAATGCGTCAGGGTTTTGCTTTGTTATTTTTTTGAAGACGAACGTCCCGGTCAAACTCTGGTTAAATTGATATACAGAAAATATCCCTTAGTTATCCACAGAAAAAGTGGATAAGTTGAGAAAGCCTTAATGACAGAGACATGCGCCAATCTTTCGCCTTACTGATAGGCGTTTCAGGAGTAAGTAAGTTAAGCACATGGAGTTGGTTTCATGCCCAGATGCTAAAAAACATGTCGCAGTTTGCATCGTGACTCTGGCCTTTCGCTTAATCGGAACAGATTCACACCTGGCAATTGCCCTCACGTTGATAAAACAACGATTTAGTGAAAACGAGCGCTGACACGACGACAGAATGCACAGCGACAAGCTGAAGTCGGTGCAGTCATCATACAAAACCCGTTTCAGCCCAGGTATTATTCGAATCAGTAACAGACAAGGCTGGAGAGCGAAAGCGTTCTGTTAGGCGCTAATGAAAGTAAAAGCCTGATGCTGTACAGCATTTTATCAAATTCGCATCAGTGCCTGCAGGAGGAGAAAACGCCATTCCTTACAGAACAGTGATGCCCGGGCGAAAGCTAACGGCTTCTGGCGTTGGCATGATGTTTTTACTAAATACTACAAGCTGCATTCAGGCCAACCCGACGTTCACTGTAATCTGTAAACGTTGGCCATAGGCTTGATTCTACTATGTGTGGCACTGTCACATTCCCATCCATGATGAAAAACTGATTACAGTGAATCGGCAACGAGATCCTTTTGAGATTAACTGTTCTGGTCTTCACTCATAACATGCTCATGTTGGCTGAGTTTTGTTTATTTCATCCTGCTGAGGCTACATCCCGCTTCAATCACGGGAATGACTTTCGATACTGATTACAGCGAATCACAACCACTGTAATCAGCAACCGCAAATGACCTGTTTGGCGATTTCAGGCTGAAATTCATACTTATCAATGGGTTTGCTGCATGAAATTGTTGAAAGCAGTCATTATGAAAACAGGCAAGCCTCGCTGGCGAGTGGCCGTTTAGACAGGGTTTTTTGATCGCATCATCTAGGCTTTACATAGGTATCTGGGTTGCAGTGTACAGTGAACGGTTAAGATGCGTTGCTCACCCGGGTTAAAAGTATTCTTCACATGATGGCGGGGTTGGGAACAGCTCTCTTTAACAGGCTTAAAATCGCTTTAAAGCAGATAAATGACGACTCGCCACGAAGGGAAATCCACGTGGAGGTATTAACGTGTTTTAGCCAAATCGAAGGAAAAATACGTCGCTGTCTTCTCAGGACGTCAACGATTTCAGGGGCGAAAATTTGCGACCGTGCCTGATTATTTAACATAATATAAAGGTTTGCCTGTGTTTTTGACGTTCAAAAAAATCATTCATCCTCTGGCTGGTTTTTATTTCCTCTTTCACTGATTACAGTGAATGCCACTTAAACGTTCACTGTAATCAGTAACACCTAAGTGTTGGCGATTTCAGGCTGAAATTTACCTTATGCACCTAATGGCAATTTGCGCCACGTATATCAGCCTTGTGTAAATGGGAGTCTTACACGATTTCTATTTATGAGCAGATAGCCACTGGTTCAGCATTCAAGCCGAAAAGCGCGCAGCCTTCCTCGTTAATTGAAACTGCTCAGCCCGGCGTGGAGTGCGACTGGCGTAAGCGTTCACGAAGACAAGGCACAAGCGGCGATTCGACAACATACGTATCTCTCAAGACGAAAATGCCTTTGCCAGCGTGACCGCAGAGTGAAAGCGGTAATGGGTGAAGATGGAGAGATGAGAGTTCAGTGACACTTCATGTGTCATGCGCGTTTCAAGGCAATAATGGTCAGTGGCTATTAGCCAGCACTGAGCTTCAGGCAAGTAAAGGGTAGGGCAGGGGGCTTTGTTACTCAACGATTCCAGAACTTCCACCAGACTACTCAGCATCACTAACGTCGGGGGCATCTATAGCCTTTCAGCACTGTGCCACTTACGCATAAACCTGTTCGTTCAATGCCATCTGACGGTGCGGCAACTGAAGTATAAAGCGTTGGGTCAAGGATGAGAGAAGGAAAACACGATCATAATCAGATGTTAATCATGCCGTATGATCAGAATTTGTTGTGTCTTTTTTGCCGGAATAGATGCCAGGCCTGAAAACATCTGTCGTCATCTGATATATCTGTCGATAACAGCCAGCGAAGGTTCAGGTCGCTCTGCGTGGTTTGAACGGCTTTACGCGAAATGAAACTTTGCTCCCATTGCCAGTGAGTTGCACTGGATTAAGTACTGTGTCGAACATCATTGCGTTACCTCAATTTCTGCCCTTTTCATAACCCAGAAAATGAGGTTTATAAATGTTCAAAGACCCAGGATTGCGTCGATCTCAATCAGCAAGTCAGGTGAGAACAGAGCACTAACCTGTACCAATGCGCTCGCAGGTAAATAATCACCATAACGTTTAAACAGCACGTTGCGGAGTGCATCAATATCTTTAAAAGAGGTTACAAAGAGGGTGACCTTAATGAGTTGCTGCAGAGAGGTGTTTTCAGCCGCCGCTATGCTTTCCAGCTGATCAAAAATCACTTCGGCCTGCGCCGCGATATCCCCCTGGTTTGCAGGCGTGCCAAACGCCGTTAAGCCTGAGACATAGAGTGTTTGATTGTGGCTGACGGCATGGACATAGGGGGCAGTGACTTCCCCAAGCGAAGCATAGTTTTTCCGTACAGGCATCATAGTGCCTAACTCCCAATGTATTACTTGTTGGTCATTAGCAACTGCGAGCACGCATGATTGCTAAGTGCTGCCTGCTGCTGCTGTTCTTGAGTCAGACTTTTCCAGTTGTCGATCACCCGAGCGGCCAGGCCAGGAACAAAATGTATTTTTTGCAACGCATAGTCTGAATTACTGCCTTCTATAACGTTTTTTATGTCTTTCTGCAGCTGTTGCTCATTTTGCTGAGGTACGGCGCAGAGCACAGAAATGTAGTAGTTTTCATCTTCAGCGTCATAATGAGGTGTCAGCCACCACCCCAGGAACCCAACGACAAGGGCGGCAGGGATAAGAAAAGCGGGTTTTAGTACTGTCATCTATCCATCCAGAGTCATTCTTCTCACTGGCCAACAGGGGCATCAGTCCGGTCGCATATCCTGCCATAAATAGCGCTATTAGTTAAATCCTCTGCCTGGATTAGGCTATCAGGTGACACCAGGCACCAGCCCTGGTCATGAGCAGCATAAAAAATATGACCGGCATTGACGTTTTATGAAATCAGTCAATGAAACTATAAAAATCAATACAATTAACAGGTTACAGACCCAGACTTATCTGTATTCACCGCTGAGTTTTTAAAAGCATACTACTATTAGTTGTCTGGAGCCTCAGGATCCAGACTGATATTTATGCACATTTATAGGGGAACCGCGTGCTGATAAAGAAGAAGAAAATACGTTCACATACCGATGATAGATATCTGGCTCTGGCACTGGCAACGACTGCCGGGATACTCAACGCAATGGCTTTAGGCGCGTTTGGTTTTTTTCCGTCACACATGAGCGGTAATACTTCTCAGATTTCTAACGAAGTTTTCACTTCTGACTTTGATAGTCTGGTTTTCCTTGCGGGTCTGATTTCTGCGTTTGTGATCGGTTGTACCACCGCGAGATTGTTCATTATTGCCGGCGAAAGACGGAAAATCAGAACCATCTTCTGCCTGATCATTCTGGCTGAAGGGTTTGCACTGACGGCAGCGTCACTCTTCGAAAAATGGTTTTATTCACCCAGCTACAACGGTGAGGTATTGTTGATGCTGGGCTTCCTGATGGGCTTACATAATGCGACTTCTACGCAACTGTCGAACGGCCGTGTCAGATCAACCCATATTACCGGTACGCTAACTGACGCAGGCATCGCCTTAGGTTCCTATTTATCATCTTTTATATCCCGGGCAGAACCTTGCGACAGACGATTTGCCCAGAAGCAGCTCTATACACATTTAACCACGGTATTATCTTTTTTAACGGGGTGCATTGTCGGGCTATTACTTTTTAAAACCTATGCATTTAACGCTATGATTGGACTGGGAATTTCCCTCATCGCCCTTGCGGCTGGCGCGATTGTTATTACATTGTATAATGCAAAAAAGCTTTACTAGTTGATTTTTATAAATGGCGGTTACGTGAGATTTTATTTCAGGTGCTGCCATTACTAGCAGGAATGATTATTTTAAGACTGTATTTTAAAAGTGGTGTGGCAATTTAAATAGAGGAATTAACTTCCATAATATGACCGGTGAACAAGTCCATAAAATTGACAAAAAGTAATAAAAATTTACGTTTTATCCGATTTAGAAAAGAATTACCATTTCACTAAATTGGTCGTGGAAAAATAAAATTATTGTATAACTAAATCAATAATATAAGTAGATTCTACCGCTTCGCTTAAGGTTTATTTCCTCTGCTGGCTTTGTTTTCCTGACCACAAAAGTGTTAGTCTGTATATACATACACCGGTTGGAGGTTATGTGAATAACCATGAAGACAACGACATTCGTGCGCTGATTGGGGCGGTGGTGAGTGAACTTCTGAAGGTAGGTGAGCCCGTGCAGTTTCACCAGATCACAGATGCATTGTTTCGTTTAAGTCAGGACAGCCGAGACAAAAGATTTAAAGTACTTTGCCAGCGCGCAATCCATTTTTTCTCACGCAAAATGCATTAAGAGTGACCTGCAATCTGGCTGCGTTGCAGGTCAACAAACTCACGCTGACTTAGGATAAACGCCCTCACCACAGATGTCAGATGCGAAACTACACACCTGCATCGTCTGGCGTACGTCCTACCACGATTTCAAGAGTTCTGCGTAACAGTTCGATATGGAACTCATCATCCGTCGATTCGAGTTCTGCGATGAGGTACAGGATGATCGCTTTATTGGTTACGCGTTTTTCGTCACTGACAATATTTCTGATAACTCTGCCAAGCAGCTCAGTCTCCTGAGCAAGATGCTCTCCCTCACTGCGAAAAAACTCGATGATGGCTAAATCTGATGTGCTCTGTTGCATAGTTATCATTCTCTAAGAATCGTCAGTTGCGTCTTAAGGAGTCAGCCGACAAGGTCATTAAGTAGTAAGGGTTACCAGGCATAACACACTTTGATGCCCATCTTTTCTCTCGCTGGCACAGCTTAAATCTTAGACGCCAGCGTCAGTGTTTTTTAGAGCCTTCTGGTGGGCCGTCGTTGTTCAAACGGTGTTTATCGCGCTCGGGAAGATCCACCCGGCGGCGACTGTTCGCTGTGGCCATGCCTTTTTGTACTTCAACAATCGCAACTTTGATGGCTTTCAGCCTGGTTGCGTCCTCGGTTTCACTTGCCATTGCTTCAAGTTGAGCAATAAGTGCATTGCTGGATATCGGACTTTCTGATTTCAGTAAGATCAGAACGGCCTCACCAATCATGACATCCGTTATTTTTTCTTCTTCACTTCTGTACATACTGGCTTCTCTGATTACGAATTTGTAGCCACGCTCCGGCTACGATGACGGGGGACAGCTAACCTTCCCGCGTCAGCTGTGGGCAGTACTATCCCTGTGAGTAAACATGGTACTGCCCGATCAGAAATTACTTCAGGTAACGAATTAATTTTAAAGCGTTAAATTTATATTAGCTTTCGCGACTAAACAGTAATCCAATCAGCTCCTGGTAATGACTTTGCTGCTCTGTGGCATCACAACCGTCAAGACGATGGAGCAATTTACTGCAAATTGCTTTGCGTGAAAGTGTTTGGCCTGCGCGCAGTAGCTCAACAACAATCTCACCCAGCGTTTCCTGCTGAGAGGGCAAATTTGCCTGGCTGAAGTAACGGGCGATGTCGCTGGTATTATCCGGTGCATGTCCGTTCTGACGCATACGATTATCCTCAGGTGGTTAAAATGTACTTTGCCATAGAGCGAAAGTTATACATCTTTCAAAAACTTGTACAGAATTTTGATGGTCTTAACGGGAGTTTTTTGTGCAAAAAATGCTAATTGATTAAAAACAGAGAGTTACAGAGGTGTGAAGTAGGGCGGATGTTATCAGGCATTGTGCCAAAATTAAGCTTAAAAGTTAACACAATGCGTAAAATATGAGCATAGAACTATTTTATGACAATGTCATCGCCGTCGTTGTCTGAAGATCCTGAAAACGCTGATTTGCGTGCAGACCAGCCTCTGCCTGAAGTCAGGCGCGAACCAATTTGCCTGAAACCCATCAGCCATTTGGTTGCATCATCAAGTTGTGACAGCCTGGCTTCATCCACTTCAGACCGGGTCATTACTTTAAGCTCATCGACAAGAGACTCCACACTGACGTCCTGATTGATGGCGATCAGGTTCAGAGCGGCTTCGCCGATGATCGTGTTTGTCAGGTGCTGCTGGGAAAGTAACAAAATGACCTCCTTTGCCTTTCATACGACAAGTTTATTTTAGCAAAGAATAGCGTTCCTGTTTTGCCCTGCGCGCGCTCAGCGTTGATCCATCCACTTTATGGACCTGCATCAGGACGGTTTCTTCATTATTCGATGGCGCTACACTGCTGGACTTTTACTTTCAGAATAACTAATTAGCCACTCTGCATTACAAAACTTAAAACTTCCATTCATTTCATTAAAAAACTTCACAAAGTGTTTCTGTGTGAATTTTATAGCCTGTGCTATAAAATTTAGCACGGGCTAAATTATTGGCGCTTTTTTCATTAATCTCAGGATGACGAACATGGTGAGTAAATTATCGGTTTCAACACTTGGCATGATGTTGAGTGTTTTTATTAGCCTCAACAGCTATGCGGCTGATAAATTTAAGGTTGTCACGACCTTCACCGTTATTGCTGACATGGCAAAAAATGTGGCAGGGGAGGCGGCTGAGGTGACGTCAATCACCAAACCTGGTGCCGAAATTCATGAGTATCAACCGACCCCAGGCGATATTAAACGTGCACAGGGTGCACAGTTGGTGATGGCTAATGGTTTGAATCTGGAATTGTGGTTTCAACGTTTTTATCAACATCTCAAAGGCGTTCCTGAAGTTGTTGTTTCAACGGGCGTTTCTCCGATAGGAATAGGGGAAGGACCTTATAATGGCAAACCCAATCCTCACGCATGGATGTCACCGGATAACGCACTGATCTATGTGGATAATATTCGTGATGCGCTTGTAAAGCACGATCCGGCCAATGCCAGCACCTATCAGCAGAACGCAGCCGCCTATAAGCAAAAGATCGTTGCAGCACTCGAACCTGTTCGTAAGCAACTCGCCGCCATACCAGAAAACAAACGCTGGATAGTGACCAGCGAAGGCGCTTTTTCCTATCTGGCACGTGATTTAGGGCTTAAAGAACTTTATCTCTGGCCAATCAATGCCGATCAGCAGGGAACGCCACAGCAGGTTCGGAACGTCATCGATCAGATGAAAAAGAATGCCATTCCCGTCATCTTCAGTGAAAGCACCGTCTCCGATAAACCTGCACGCCAGGTCGCGCGCGAAACGCACGCACATTATGGCGGTGTGTTATACGTTGACTCATTAAGCGCGGCCAGGGGGCCTGTGCCAACGTATCTTGACCTGTTGAAAGTTACCACCCAGACGCTGGTTAACGGCATTCAGGACGGGATGAAAACACCATGAACCCCACAATTGTCGTTTCGGACCTCTCGGTAACCTACCGTAACGGGCATACAGCGTTGCACAACGCCAGCTTTAGCGTGCCAGCCGGGTCAATTGCTGCACTCGTCGGGGTAAATGGTTCGGGTAAATCTACGCTTTTCAAAGCGCTTATGGGATTTGTACCTGCGCGATCGGGCCATATCAGCGTACTGGGATTGCCAACGCGTAAGGCGCTTCGCCGTAGCCTGGTCGCCTATGTGCCGCAGGCCGAGGAGGTTGACTGGTCTTTTCCGGTTCTGGTGGATGATGTGGTTATGATGGGGCGCTATGGGCATATGGGCCTGATGCGTATCCCTAAACGGCAGGATCGCGATCGGGTGACTGACGCGCTGGCACGCGTTGACATGCTGGATTTTCGCCATCGCCAAATCGGTGAGCTTTCCGGCGGTCAGAAGAAACGCGTTTTCCTTGCGCGGGCCATTGCGCAACAGGGCGAGGTGATTTTACTGGATGAACCCTTCACCGGCGTTGATGTTCATACCGAGGCCAAAATCATCAGCTTGTTGCGTGAGCTAAAGGAGGAAGGAAAAACTATGCTGGTTTCGACCCATAATCTTGGCTCCGTGACCGAGTTTTGTGATTACACCGTCATGGTTAAAGGCACGGTTCTTGCCAGCGGCCCCACGGCGACGACGTTTACGCAGCAGAATCTGGAGCGCACATTCAGTGGCGTACTGCGCCATGTCATGACTGAGGGCGGTATCACGCAGGTTATCGCCGATCATGAACGTCCGGTTAATGCATCCATGGACACGCATTCATCATGGGGTAAACGATGACCGCGCTCCTTGAACCTTTTGGTTATCAATATATGTTGAACGCCATGTGGATTTCAGCCATGGTCGGCGGGCTGTGCGCCTTTCTGTCCTGTTATCTGATGTTAAAGGGCTGGTCGCTTATTGGTGATGCGCTGTCACACTCTATTGTTCCCGGTGTCGCGGGCGCTTACATGCTCGGACTGCCGTTTGCGTTGGGCGCTTTTTTATCAGGGGGCTTAGCGGCAGGGAGCATGCTGTTGCTCAACCAGCGCACGCGGCTGAAAGAAGATACCATCATCGGCCTGATTTTTTCTTCGTTCTTCGGCCTTGGGCTGTTTATGGTTTCCCTCAATCCCACTTCGGTAAATATTCAGACTATCGTGCTGGGCAATATTCTGGCTATTGCGCCTTCCGATATCATTCAGCTGCTTATTATCGGACTGACTTCTGTCGCCATTTTGTTTTTCAAATGGAAAGATTTAATGGTCACCTTTTTTGATGAAAACCATGCTCGCGCCGTTGGTTTAAATCCGATGCGTCTTAAGATCTTATTTTTCACTTTGTTGGCCGTTTCGACCGTGGCTGCGTTACAAACTGTGGGCGCGTTTCTGGTTATCTGTCTGGTTGTCACGCCAGGCGCAACGGCCTGGTTGCTGACCGATCGCTTTCCCCGGCTACTTGCCATCGCGGTTGCCATTGGCAGCATCACGAGCTTTATGGGCGCGTGGGCAAGTTATTATCTTGATGGCGCAACGGGCGGCATTATTGTCGTTGCGCAAACGTTACTGTTTTTACTGGCCTTCATCTTTGCGCCTAAGCACGGTGTGCTGGCGAATCGTCGTCGTGCCCGGGCGCATGCTGTGCGGGAGACAAGATGATGTGGCTGGAACCTTTTCAGTTTGGTTTTATGAATCATGCTTTACTCATCGCGGCGGTGGTTGCCGTGCCTTGTGCGCTGCTGTCAGTCTTTTTGGTCCTGAAGGGCTGGGCGTTGATGGGTGATGCGATGAGTCATGCTGTCTTTCCAGGCATAGTGCTGGCGTGGATGATGGCATTACCTCTGGCAGTGGGCGCATTCAGTGCCGGTTTGTTTTGTGCTGTCGCCAGTGGCTACCTTAAAGAGAACAGCAGAATCAAGCAGGACACGGTTCTGGGTATTGTTTTTTCCGGGATGTTTGCGGTTGGCCTGATTTTGTACATCGCCCTGAAACCGGAGATCCACCTCGACCATATTTTATTCGGCGATATGCTGGGGATCAGCCAAAGCGATATTTTTCAGACGTTAGGCATTGCTGCTGTGATTGTCGCTGTTGTCGGCCTGAAATGGCGCGATTTCATGCTGTTCAGCTTTGATCCTCAACAGGCTCAGGTGTGCGGGCTTTCGGTGCGCTGGCTGCATTATAGCCTGTTGTGTATGGTGTCTCTGACCATTGTGGCAACGCTTAAGGCAGTAGGGATTATTTTATCGATTTCATTGCTTATTGCACCCGGAGCGATTGCCGTTTTGCTGACGGATCGGTTTTCCCATGCGTTGATACTGGCGACGTTTGTTTCGCTGGTTGTCTCACTCTGCGGCGTTTATCTCTCATTTTTTATTGACAGTGCTCCCGCACCAACCATTGTGGTGCTTTTCGCTCTGGTCTTTATCGTCAGCTTTATCACCACTCACTATAAACTTTCTCGCCTGTCTAAATCCTCCTGCTGATTACTGTGCTGGTCGCCTGAATGAACAGGGCGACCAGCCGTGTTAATTAACGCAATCGTCGTCTTTTTACCTCTTACCCTGAAAATAAGTGCTAAACCTAATGACGTACATACGCATGTAAACATCAGGGTTATCCAGCTTTCCCCGTTCTTATCTCGCCCGTTATGTATAAGTAACCGATCACCTAACCGGCCCTGCAACCATGGGAAAAAGACAATGTCAGAAACAATACCGTTAACGATGCAGGTCAATGGTCAGACCCGACAGATCAGCATCGATCCTCGCGTAACCTTATTAGATGCGCTGCGCGATCATCTTAACCTGACCGGTACCAAGAAAGGGTGCGATCAGGGGCAGTGCGGTGCCTGTACCGTACTGGTAAACGAGCAGCGGGTACTGAGTTGTCTGACACTGGCCGTGCAGACGCAAGGTAAAGCCGTGACCACAATTGAAGGTCTGGAACAGTCCTCGGGTGAACTGCACCCGGTGCAACGCTGTTTTATTGAGCATGATGGTTTCCAGTGCGGCTACTGTACGCCAGGTCAGATTATGTCTGCGGTGGCTTGTATCAAAGAAGGCCATACCGGTTCTGACGACGAAATTCGGGAATATATGAGTGGCAACCTCTGCCGCTGCGGTGCTTATCCTTTCATTCTTGATGCCATTAAACAGGCCGCGGCGGAAATGGCGGAGGAGGCACGATGAATGAATTTCACTGGCAGGTTGCGCAGTCCGTTGAGGATGCTGCTGGCGCCAAACAACATCCCCAAAATCATCTTATCGCGGGTGGGACGACACAACTCGATTTAATGAAATGTGGTGTCTTTACGCCGTCCCGGCTCACTGATATCGCTGGATTACCCAACTTGTCTGCGATTGATTTTGGTCAGGATAACATCACCATTGGCGCTCTGGTCACTATGAGTGAGCTGGCGAATCATCCGGCCTGTGAACGCGAGGCGCCGGCTTTGTACGGCAGCTTATGGCAGGCGGCGTCGCCTCAGATTCGCAACATGGCTACTATCGGCGGCAATTTATGCCAGCGCACACGCTGCGCGTATTATCGCGATCCGGCCACCTTCTCTGCGTGCAATAAACGCGTGCCTGGCTCCGGCTGCGCTGCGCGGCATGGTGTGAATACCAACCACGCTATTCTGGGAAACAGCGACCACTGTGTGGCGGTTTATCCCGGCGACCTGGCGGTCGCTCTGACGGCATTCGATGCAACGGTTGTGGTGCAAAACAGCCAGCAGCAGAGCCGACGCATTCAGATTGAAGATTTCTTTCTTCTGCCAGGTGATACACCCCATCATGAACATGCGTTGCTGGCGGATGAAATCATCGTAGCCATTGAGATCCCATGCTCCCCGGCGCTTAAGCAGTCTCACTATTTAAAAGTCCGCGATCGCACCTCCTACGAATTCGCCAGCGCCAGTGCAGCCGTTGGACTCACGCTTAATCAGGGAATGATCGAAACGGTCCATATTGCTTTAGGTGGTGTGGCAACAAAACCCTGGCGCGCGCGCCGCATTGAACAGGCACTGACAGGACAGCCTTTTGAGCACCAAACGCTGTATGAGGCTGCAGAGCTGATTAACCAGGAAACACAGGCGCTCTCCGGGAATGCGCATAAAATACAGCTTACACCGCGGGTAATCGCACGCGCCTTGATGGCGGCAGGAGAAATCGTATGACCCATGACCAAAACGACCTGCTTCACAGTGGGAACGCCGTGGATTCCACAGGCGATCACAACGAACGCTATCGCCGCGCACCCGCAAGCCTGTCAGGACTGGGAACGCCGCGCACCCGGGGTGATGGTGAGGTTAAAGTGACAGGAAAAGCGCGTTACGCGATCGAACATACACCCGAGAATGCTGTGCACGGCGTGGTCATCCAGTCCACCGTCGCCAGCGGTCGCATCAGACACATGGATACCACTAAAGCAGAAAGCGCAGCGGGTGTTATTGCCGTTTATACGCATCTCAATTCACTGAAAATTCATCAGCCGACGGCAATCGCTGACGGGGGCGCCGCGCAGACAACCTACACGCCGATCCAGGATGACGTGATTATTCACAACGGTCAGAACATTGGCCTGGTGGTGGCCGAAACCTTCGAACAGGCAACTTACGCAGCTTCGCTGGTAGAGATTGACTATGATACCACGCCTGCGCTGATATCACCGACAGATGAAGGGGTGGAACCCAAGCCGCTCCCACCTCAGGATATTGAGATGGGTGATGCGCAGAGCGCCATGAACCAGTCTGAAGTCCGCATCAATCAGCGCTACACGACCCCGCGTGAATACAATATGCCCATGGAACCCCATGGCTGTATTGCACAATGGGAGAACGATCATATGACCGTCTGGGAACCCAGCCAGTGGGTGATGGGCGCCCAGGTCGAAATTGCGGAATGGATGGGCATCTCACCCAAACAGGTGCGTATCATTTCGCCCTATGTGGGGGGCGGCTTCGGTTCTAAGCCCGTGCCTTACACACATGTTGCGCTGGCCTGTGTGGCCTCGCGCACGCTCAATCGTCCGGTTCGTGTGTCACTGACGCGACCGCAAACCTTCACGGGTTTGGGCGGACGTCCGGCAACCTCACAACAGCTGGAAATGGGGGCGACGCGGGAAGGAAAGATTCAGTCCGTTATCCTGCGCAGTTTTAGTGAGACATCACTTATTGACGTGTTCGCCGAAAACTGCAGCAAGGTCACTGGCCGCATGTATGCCATCGAAAACCTCTCTGCCCAACATCAGGTCAGACCTATTAATACGGTGACGCCTGGCTGGATGCGCGCACCGGGTGAAAACCCCAGCGCGTTCGGTCTTGAAGTGGCGATGGATGAGATGGCTTACGCACTGGATCTTGATCCCCTGGCTTTTCGGCTACTTAACTGGGCCGATCGTGATTACCAAAAAGATCTTCCCTGGAGTTCACGTCGGCTTAAAGAGGCCTACCAAAAAGGGGCTGAGGCGTTTGGTTGGGATAAACGCGTCATGGCGCCCCGATCGATGCGTGAAGGACGCGAACTGATTGGCTGGGGAATGGCCTCGGGGACCTACCCGGTCAACACCATGCCAGCGGAAGCTAAAATCCTGCTTTCTCCGCAAGGTCAGTTCGTTGTGCAGTGCGCAGGAGCGGATATTGGTACCGGCACTTACACCATACTGGCGCAAACCGCCGCAGATATTCTGGGCGTTGATTCACAGCGCATTGATGTTGAATTAGGCGATACGCAACTGCCCCGGGCTGGCGTTGCGGGCGGCTCCCAGCTGGCAGGGAATCTGACCGCTGCCGTAGACGATACCGCGAAAAAGCTGCGCGCCCGTTTACTGGCGTTGGCCAGCCAGACCTCAGGTTCCCCTCTTGCCGGCATTTCGCATGACCAACTCACTCTGGCCCAGGGTGGCATCCATCTCACGGCTAAACCGTCTCAGGCCATTGATTTGGGGGCGCTGCTTAAGCTGGCTAACCTTAATGGGCTCAGCGTTGAAGGCGGCACGTTTTCACCGAACATGTCTGCGCAGGAACGGGACAGCGTTACCGGTAGCCTGAATGAAATGAGCCGACCGGATACGGTCTCGGCACACAGCTGGAGCGCACAGTTTGTTGAGGTGCGGGTGGACGAAGACTTTGGCACCATACGGTTGAAACGTATGGTCGCGGCCTTCGACAGTGGCCGACTTTATAATCCTAAACTCGCCCGAAGTCAGTGGGTGGGCGGCATGATCATGGGGGTAGGTCAGGCATTACTCGAAGGCGGCATTATCGATCCGCGTAATGGTCGGGTGATTAACAATAATCTTGCCGATTATCTGATTCCAGTGAATGCGGATATTCCCGAGATCACCACCATTGATGTCGGTGAACCTGATTATCAGGCCACGAGCATGGGCGGGAAAACGGTCGGTGAACTGGGCATCGTGGGCGTGGCTGCGGCTATCAGCAATGCGGTTTATCACGCGACCGGTAAGCGCGTCAGGGATTTACCCATCACGCTGGATAAAATCCTTTAAATATGGGTAGCGAGGTTGCCGGGAAGGCGGATGTGAAGACGGCGATTGTGCTCACGGCGGCGGGGATGAGCCGCCGGTTTCGACAGGCAAGCGGCCAGCATAAACTGCTGGCGGTACTGCAAGGAAAAGCCGTCCTCCGGCATTCGCTGGAACAGGCAAGGGCAAGCGGTATGGATATAATTGTTGTGACGCGCCCGGAAGATAAGGCTATTCATGTGCTGCTGGACAACGTGCGTGCTGTTTTCTGTGTCAGTCAGGGGCTGGGAGATTCCATAGCAGCAGGCGTCAGCGCCTGCCTGGACTATGATGCCGTCATTATCGCGCTCGGCGATATGCCTTTTGTCACGACTGACAGCTATCAGGCGGTGGAGCAGGCGTTGCATGCTTCACCGCTTGTACGCCCGTGGGTCAAAGGACAGCCAGGCCATCCGGTTGGCTTCCAGCGAGCATTTTTTCCCGCGCTGCAACAGCTTTCAGGCGATACGGGGGCACAACATTTGCTGTTAAACCAGCAAATCCGCTATGTGCCGCTCAGCGATCGGGGCTGCCTGGAGGATATTGATTACCCGGAAGACCTACTGCGAGTAAGGAGCAGCTCATGATTACGCTGGATCAGCGGGTTATCGAAACGGCCTTGAACTGGCATCAGGCGGGACAGGCGATTTGGCTGTGCACCGTGCTTCGCACCTGGGGTTCGTCCCCACGCGCGCCGGGGACAATGATGGCGATTAACGCCTGCGGTGATTGCTGTGGCTCGCTTTCTGGCGGCTGCATCGAAGAAGATTTCCTGGCACGTCTGGCGGAAGGGCATTACCGGATAAGCAGCCAGGTTGTCCGATATGGTGATGGCGGACGGCAAACCCGGGTGCAGTTGCCTTGTGGCGGCCGTCTGGACGTGCTGGTGGAACATCTGCTTCCTGACATGCTCAGCGGCGCGTTGTTAAGTGCGATGCATCAGGCGCTTATCGGCCAAACCCGGATGATCAAAAAGTTGTCCGTGGGCGAGCGCGCATCGTGGGAGAGGGTTGCAACGTCGGCCGCGTTACCCGTGCTTAGCTATCAGGACCCCGACATCGTGTTGCCAGTCGGCGCGATTCCTGAACTGTTGGTGGCAGGGTATTCCACGGTTGCGTTTGAATGCATTCGTCTTGGCCAGCTTCTGGGTTTTCATGTGCGCGTCTGTGAGCACCGTTCGGCAATGTTAAGTGAACTGGAGCGTCATTTTTCGGGTGAAGACAACGTGACGATTGTGCCGCAGCATCCTGCGCGCTGGCTGGAGTTAAACGGTGCCCATGCTGCTGTTGCCATTGTGTCGTTAACACACGATCCCCGTATTGATGAGTTAACCATGATGGAAGCGGTCAATACGCACGCTTTTTATATCGGCATCATGGGATCGGTAAAAAACAGCGCTAAGCGTAAGGCACGCTTAACGACGATAGCCGGATTGGCTGAGGATGAGCTGGCCAGGATTCAGGCACCGATAGGTTTGGCCATTGGCAGTAAAACGCCTGCGGAGATAGCGTTATCAGTGATGGCCGATATCGTAAGGGTCAAAAACCAACACTGATACTATACCAGCCGGTTCTGGCGGCGCGATGTTCAGTCTGCCGCCAGACCGCGCTTTAAGGCGATGCTTTCTCCAGCGAATAAAAGTAGGTTCCTGAATAGGGAACAGGCAGGAACGTGGTGAATATCTGCTGCAGGGTGTGTTCCGGATCAACGTCTTTAAACCGATCCGGATAAAGGGTTTTAGCAAAAAATTCCGCTGCCGCAACGTGCCACGGGCTGAGATAAAAGTTGTGCCACAGCGCGGCAGCATGACCGTTATGAAGGGCCCGAAGCTGCTTAAGGCCATTTTGTTGCGCAGTCAGCTGGATCAGGGACGCGCGTGTTTCAGCCGAACTGATGGCGGGACCGATCTTCAGATCCGATGAATCGCCGCTGTCTCCGCTACCTGTCGCAAAATAAAAATCCGGATGCGCGACAATCACGGCTTCTTCATTCAGTCGGCCAAAAACGCCAGCCAGGGTTTTACCGGCAATGTTATCTCCCCCTGCCAGCGACAACACCTCGCCGAGACTGCCATTCACAGCGGTGACGCAACATTCATTGCGGCGGCCCAGGTGGAGCTGTAACAGCACGGTAGGTTTAGGGCCTTGATAACGGGCAAGGCGCTGCTGAATAACCTGCATATGTTGCTGATAAAACTGGTTGAACGCCGATGCACGCTGTGGCTGATCCAGTACATCCCCAAGGATGGCAACACTCCGCGTGGTGTTTTGCAGTAAATGGACCCGCAAATCGATTTTAACCACGGGAATGTTCGCCGCTTTCAACGCCTTTTCCAGCCGTTGCCCGGCATCACTGCTGCGGGCGAACTCGGGCAGGATCACCACGTCTGGTTTTAACGCAATCACCTGTTCAGGATTAATATCATTTATTCCATCAAAACCTAACGCCGGTATGTTGAGCATCTCTGGAAATTTGTGCGCGAAAATATTCCATGTTTGCCGGTCATACTTCTTCAGATCCTGTGGCCAGCCGACCAGCCTTTTGAACGGATTGCCGGGTTCCAGCATGGCGAAGGTGTACAACATTCTGCTTTCGCCAAGAACAATACGCTGAGGACGATCGGGAATATCAACCCGATCGCCATTAATATCAGTAATCGTCTTGCCCCAGGCGACGCTGCTGACTGTCATGGAGAGCAGCAGGAGCAGGAGCCGCCAGATTGTTTTGCAGGGATTAGAATTCAACACGGGCTTGCACCATCAGGTTACGGGTTTCACCTTCACGTACGCGCAGGTTACCGCCGCTCGACGTGTAGTAGTGTTTGTTAAACAGGTTATTAAGATTCAGTCTTAACTGCGTTTTTTTACCCAGTAGCTGATTGTTCCAGGCAATAAAGCCGTCAGCGACAACGTAATCCGGCAAAGAGAAGCTGTTATCCGGATCGCCGGCGCGACTGCCAACATAGCGTGCGCCACCACCTACACGAAAATCACCGGGTAAACTGCGTATCACCAGGTTGTGACTCAGGTAAAGCGCCCCGGCATGTTCAGGTGCATTCTGAAGGCGATGGCCGTTGTTGGCCGGATTAATTCTGTCATCGACGATTTCGGCATTGTCATAACTGTAATTGGCACTGATGTCCCAGTCGGGCGCCACTTCACCATTAACCTCAAGCTCAACCCCTTGAGACCGCGCCTTGTTAATAGGGCGGGTGGTGCCGTTAATGCTCAACGACATCTGCCTTTCATCAATGTTGTAGAAGGCGACCGAGGCGAAAAGGCGTGGGGTGATTTGCCATTTGCTCCCTGCTTCCCATGTCGTTCCCTGTTCGGGTTGACTCACATTGCCCGCATCATCAACATCGGTTGACGGGGTAAAGGATTTACTTATGCTGGTGTAGAGCGAAATATCTGGCGTGATTTTATAAATCAGCCCGGCCTGCGGCAGGAATTTATTCCCTTCATCATCCAGTGTCTGAACGACCGGGTTAAAACCTTTTGAAGCCCGTTGCTCATAATGTTGGTAACGCCCGCCCACGACGGCGATCCAGTCGGATGTCAGCGAAATGCTGTCTTTGACATAAACCGAGCGGCTGTGGATACGGTTTAAGTTGTTGGCATTCGCCGTATTCTCTGTCGTGCTGTCGGTGACGGGAGAAAACATGTCATAAACCGGATTGAAATAGTTGAAGCGCCTGTCATTCTTGCCCTGATACTGATGCGCCCGATAGGTTTGGTTCATTTCATAATCGGTGCCAAACACCAGCGCATGCGTCATGCCAAAAAGTTCCGGATTGCCCAGAACATCCCAGGAAACGTATTTGGTTTTTTGATTAAAGCCGCGATTGGCATCCGCGCGCCGGGTGACAACGCCGCTGGCAGGATCAATGGCCGTTACCCGCACCTCATTATTGTCATAACGGCGCTGATTCCAGCCAAGCGTCAGGCGCGTGCTCCAGCTGTCGTTGAACTGCCAGTCATAATGGGCGTTCAGCGCCTGATTGCGTCCCCAGGCATGATTGGCTTTATCGTCCAGCCGCTGTTTGTAGGGCAGTGAGAGGGGTGAGCCGTTGATAAACGCGGTGCCGCGATCGTAGGGAATATCATAACGATAATCGCTGTAACTGATTAACAGGCTGGCCTTCTCCCCATACCATTGAAGAGAGGGAGCCAGCAGCGAGTGTTCATCACTGCCAAAGTTACGCCAGTAATCCTGGCGTTGTTTTTCCGCGATGAGCCTGAAGGCAACGCCGTTGCCCAGTGGGCCCGTAACATCCAGCGTACCGGCACCGCCGCCTTCGCTTGCGTAGCGGCCACTGACCGCTGAGTGCCAGGAATATTGCGGCTTTTTGCTGATCACGTTGATGATCCCACCGGGATTCTGAATACCGTAGAGTAACGAAGCCGAACCCTTTAGCACCTCGACGCGTTCCGTGGTGGCATCCAGATTGAGTCCCTGGCTGCTGCGGATGCCGTCGCGATAAACAGACCCATCAGAATTACTCCCAAAACCGCGCCGCACAAAGCCATCTTCCGTGCCTGCCAGGGTGTTTGCTTCAGACACGCCACTGACAAAACGCATTGCATCACTCAGGCTGCTGGCCTGGTAGTCATCAAGCTGTTGTTGTGTCACGGTACTGACAGACTGTGCCTCATCCAGACGTGCCACCGGGGCTTTGCTGGCCACGCTGGTGGTGGGGATGGTGTAGCCATCGTGACGCTCTGCGTCACTGGTTACCGTCACCGTATTATCACTGACCGCCGCCAGGCCTTTACCCGAGGCAAGCAGCGCGCCAGAACACATCGCCAGCATGACTGCCTGCTGGATCCCCAGGTTTTTAATCTCGTTGGAACGTTTTTTCATTATTTTTTCGCTGATCATCAATGACAGAAATAAAGGGAATAACCCTGTGTATTGCGTGTATTTATTCAGCGACGGGCAGATGACCTCATCACCTCGCCCTCGCTTTTTTGTAATTGATAATCATTCAATCATTGGCTGATGTAGTAGTAAACAGAAAAGAGAGGGTTTTCACTACATTCTGAAATGTTACCTGGCATGCAGTGAAAGCGGTGCGTGAAGGGCTTTATATATTGAATTTAATGATTTTTTTAATTCATGATGGGCGAGTGAACGCGTAAGCTGTCCCAGGATAAGGATCCTGTGGGCGATGAAATTGCTTGCTGACTACATTGTGCAGGGCCATTATCTGCAGGCGGGAAATGAGAAACATTATCCTTTATCCGGCTTATTGGGGCCTCCTGCATTCAGGTTTCCGGCACTCATGTCGCTTCAGGATCAATACGTGCGGGAATAACATCACATGTTTACTAGTGAAAATGATAAGGCGGACGATCATCGCAATGCAGACTAAAAGCCGCGTTGATATCGTGGGTGAGCGTATCCGGTCACGTGAGCATCAACTCTCTCCACGCCTTCTGGCTGTCGCGCATTACATCAATAGCAACCGGGAAACGGTGCTTGACAGCACGGCGATGGATATTGCTGACGCCAATCATACCTCTGACGCCACCGTTATCCGCGCAATCCAGGCGCTGGGGTTTTCGGGCTTACGCGATCTGAAAAAAGTGCTGCAGGCCTGGTTCGGCCCTGGCATGTCGTCAGAGGAGAAGATGACAACCACGGTCAACGACGTAACGCGTGATGTCACCTCGTCAATAGACTTTGTTTTGCAGGGGCACCTTCATGCCTGCCATGTTTTATCCTCTGAACAAAACCGTCAGGCGCTGGCCGAGGCTACCGGATTGATGATCGAAGCCCGTCAGGTTGCCATTTTTGGCATCAATGCCTCAGGCATCCTTGCGGACTACAGCGCCCGCCTGTTAAACCGAATCGGCCTGGCGTCATTCTCACTTAATCGGGCAGGGATAGCGCTGGCGGAGCAAATGCTGGCCTTGCAGCGCGGCGATGTGCTGATCATGATGGCGCAGAAGTCTGCCCACCGTGAGGGAAGCATCGTGGTGCGTGAAGCCAAAAGACTCGGCGTGCCCATTATTTTACTCACGAATGCCACTGACTCCTTTTTTGCCCGCGAAGCGGATGTGGTAATCAACGTTCCACGCGGTGGAGAGAAGGGGCGAATTCCGCTCCATGGCACCGTAATGGTTTGCCTGGAGATGATGATTTTGTCGGTTGCCTCCTCCCTGCCTGACCGCACCGTGAAAACCATGAAAAGACTGCAGGACCTTTACCGCGGGCTTAAGCCTGCGGCTAAAAAATAGCGCCTTCGTTGGGTGTCACACAGCTCCAACCTGATGAGGCCTGTCCACGGCCGCCAGGGTTGACGACATTGCCTCCGTCCTGGCCTCGCCGGGCACGTTTTTCGCGCTCCGGGCTCAGGTGCGGCTGTGGCTGGCACTTTTCGGAATTTTAAAAAAAGTTTTCGTTTTTGCGAGCGCACCCCAGCTTTCACCTGGAGCCTTTCACTCTCAATGGCTATTACTGAGCCGTGATGTTATTTGCTGTTCTTCGATTTATCCATCCTTGTTACATCCCTGAGCGGAGCAAATGATGAAGAGAGCGCGTGTGTGGTTTCCTGTATCCTTAGTGGCGCTGGCCACGGTGAGTGCCCTGACAACACCGCTGCCGGCCATGGCATGGGACAGTCTTACCGTATTCGGTGACAGCCTGAGCGATACCGGAAATGTGGGTCGGTTTACCTATAATTCTGCAACCAATCCGCTGTATGACGAAATCCTTGCGCGGCAGGCAGGGCTTACGCTCCAGCCTTCTTCCCAGGGCGGCAGCAACTACGCGGCAGGCGGGGCCGTTGCCGTACCCGCTATTAATCCGCAGTTTAATACTCAGGATCAGGTGGCGCGTTACCTCGCATCGACCAACGGTCGGGCCGATCCCAACGGATTATATATTCACTGGATAGGCGGTAACGACCTGGCCGCAGCCGTTGCGCTTCCTCCGCTGGCAACCACCCTCATTGACAACAGTGCCGGTGCGGCCGCCAGTCAGGTGAAAGCGCTGCTCAATGCTGGCGCAGGCACCGTGATTGTGCCGACAGTCCCTAACGTAGGCGCCACGCCCGCACTGATCGAGGCGATTCTTCAGCCGTTTAGTGCCGCAGCCGTGTCCGCTGCCTTTCAGTCACTGGATGCTGCCGCAACGCCCAACAGTGCCGCCAGACAGCAGGCTATTCAGGCTGCGTTCAATCAGGCAGCCGGACAACTCTCCGGTGTCCCGGCGGTTCGCGATCTGATTGCACAGCAGTTATTCGCCGCCTGGCAACAGCTGAGCGCTCAGGCGGCAGCCTTGACGGCGCGGTACAATCAGCTGGAGGAAAACGCGCTGGCAAATACCCAGGGAAATATCGTCCGGGTTGATATTAATGGGCTCTTTAGTGAAGTCATCGACAACCCCGCGGTTTATGGATTGAGTAATACCGCAGGCATGGCCTGTCCGCCCGGAACCTCCTCCGTTGACTGTACCTCATCAACAGCAGGTTTTTCGTCCCAGCAAAATTATCTGTTCGCCGATCGCCTTCATCCCAGTCCGGCGGTACATGCCATCATTGCCGACTACATTCAGTCGATTCTGGATGCACCCGCGCAGGTTGCGGTGCTGACGCAGGCCCCACTCGCCATGCTGCATGACATGCACAACACACTGGATGGTCATCTTCAGCAGCAGCGCAAGCAACCTACTGAGGCCGGTCAGTTCACCGTATTTGGCGGTTATGCCGGTCAGCATGCCCGCAATAAAAACGATGTTTTCAATGATGGCGACACCGATACCGCCAACCTGTCTGTGGGCATCGGTTATCAACTGAGCGATAACTGGCAGGCCGGTGCATTGCTGTCGACCGCCAGTCAACGCCAGCATCCCTCTTATCGGTATGATTACCGACTGCGTGGCAATATGGTTGCGCTCTGGAGCCAGCTGCAGCTGATGGATCGGCTCTGGCTTAACGCCGACGTCCACTATGCGGATCTGGATTACGACGCAATAGAACGGCGGATAAAACTTGGACCTGCAACGCGAACGGAGCAGGGAAGCAGCGGGGGTAAACTGATGGGGCTGCGCGTCCAGACAGGCTGGGATTTACCGTTAGGCGAGGTCATCACTACCGGTCCGGTAGCCAGCTATGCACTGGACTACGTGCAGGCAGATGCTTATCAGGAACGGGGCGACAGCAGCAGCGCCATGCGTTTCTCCGATCAAACGCGGCACTCACAGATTGGCGCAGCGGGCTGGCGTATCGACACCCAAGGATTATGGATAAACCCCTGGGCGCAGGTCAGCTATAACCACCAGTTTGGCGACACCGACTCAGCCGTGAGCGCGGGGTTAAAATCTACCCGCACCACCTTCCGGCGCACCAGCGCCGGCCAGGATAAAGACTGGGTGGATATGGCCGTTGGCGCCAATGTGCCCTTGGGCGAGGCGGTGACCGCATTTGCCGCTGTTTCGACGGTAGTGGGTGACCGTGATTATCGCGACGTCACATGGAACCTGGGCCTGAGCGCTCGTTTTTAAGAGGATGTCGTCGCAGGGACGCGATAAAAGTTTGCTTGCTCATGAACCCGGGCGCTGGACTGCCGGATACCCCGGCCTGTGTCCTGAGGTCATCGCCACGAGATAAATCGTTACCTGGCTGAGGGAGGGTGAACGGCTCAGAAAGTTTGACGGATCCCGCTTCGCAAGCGGGTTTCGGTAAGGTATAGTGCGCGTTTTTGGAGGAACCATGCTGACCCAATCATCTACACGGCTCAATAAATACATCAGTGAGAGCGGAATATGCTCCCGCCGCGATGCCGATCGCTTTATCGAACAAGGCAACGTTTTCATCAATGGCAAGCGCGCGGCGGTAGGTGCCCAGGTCTTTGCAGGCGATGTCGTAAAAGTGAATGGTCAGTTAATTGAGCCACGTGATGAAGATGATTTGGTGCTGATTGCGCTGAACAAGCCAACCGGCATTATTACCACTATGGAAGAAGGCGAGCGCGATAACATCAGTGATTTTGTCAATCACAGCAAGCGCGTTTTCCCTATTGGTCGGCTTGATAAAGATTCTCAGGGCCTAATTTTCCTGACCAACCATGGCGATCTGGTCAATAAAATTTTGCGTGCCGGCAACAACCACGAAAAGGAATATGTGGTGACCGTCGATAAGCCTGTTACCGACGAATTCATCGCGGGCATGGCGTCAGGTGTTCCCATGTTGGGTACGGTAACCAAAAAATGCAAAGTAAAGAAAGAAGCGCCTTACGTGTTTCGTATTACGCTGGTTCAGGGGCTTAACCGGCAAATCCGTCGCATGTGCAAACACTTTGGCTATGAAGTGACTAAGCTTGAACGCACGCGCATCATGAACGTCAATCTTAAAGGGATCCCTTTAGGAGAATGGCGCGATCTCACGGATGATGAACGGGTTGAACTGTTTAAGTTACTCGAAAATTCCTCTTCAGAAGACAAGCCAGCGAAGAAAACACCACAGAAGAGTCCGGCGGCAAAGAAACCGGCAAAAAATGCCGTTAAACAGGGCGAAAAGTCAGAGGATAAACCGGCGTCACGCAAGCGCTTTACCCAGCCGGGTCGTAAGAAAAAAGGGCGCTAGAACGGATGCGCATCAATGAATCGTTTCCCTTTGATTATCCGTGAATACCGGCCCGAATGGGCGGATCACTTTTCTACCGAAGCTGCCGTTATCGCGGCGGCATTGGGTGAGCATCTTGTGGCTATCCACCACATTGGCAGTACGGCTGTTGAAGGGTTATCAGCCAAACCTGTCATCGATATTCTGGCAGAAGTGATGAATCCTGATGCGCCAACAGCAGAGTCTGGGCTAATACAGGCAGGCTATCAACCGCGCGGAGAAAACGGTATTCCGGGAAGGCGCTATTTTACTAAAGGTGTTCAGGCGCGGACCCACCAGATTCATGCTTTTCTCCCGGGGAGTCCGCATATCATACGGCACCTGGCGTTTCGGGATTATTTGCGACACTTTCCCGCGATTCGCCATGAATATGCTGCGGTCAAATACGCCGCACAACGTGCCTGCCAGGGCGATATGAAGATCTATTGCGCATTAAAACATGATTTTATTCAGTTTCATCAGCAACGCGCTTTGGCGCTCTTTCCCTTCTGATTTCTTCCACAGCCTCGTTCTCAATTACCCGCAACTTTTCTGGAATTTTGTTTCTGCCCTCTACACTTTTTCACTCAGCAGCAAGCGCGTACTGGCGTTTGCCGAAAGTGCCTGAAACGATGAGATAAAGCATGTGGGAACAGCCGATGCGTGCGAGAAAGCGTCAGGCCAGTGCCTCAGGCCGCATAATCAGAAGACGCCACCTTTTCAGGATGAAAACGACATGGCAGGATAAGCCAAATTACTAAGGAGTGGGCCTGATGTTACTGAAAGGTATGAATGATCCGTTACTTAAAGCGTATCAGCATCCAAAATCAAGGTTGATGATCAGTCGTTTCAGAGGGTTAGCGGGGGATCGTCGTCTCAGTGACTGGCAGGTTTTTTGTATTCTGGTCAATGGATTTACTAATTACTGGTACGTATTATCCGGTAATTTCAACATCCATGTTGAATATACTAAAACGCGGCAGTTCGATTTCATGCAGGATTTTTTGCATTTTTCTGTCACGCTCGATGGCTTATTAAGCGACGCGCACTTTCGCTGCCCCGATTTTATTTTGCCGCATTATGATGTTCCTTATGAATTTTGCCGCTGGCGCAGCAAGCGCGGTTATGATTCTCCGGTGACGTATGTTGGCAACCACGGTGTTAAATCCCATAAAGGTCTGTTTATTGCCAGCCACGATGCGACGCGAGATGAGTACCTGATGAAATGGGAAGGAACAGTCACGGTTTTTGATAAAGCCTTTTTTAAAATGGGAAGTTTTCAGACTACCTGTGACTTTTTAGTGAATGATATGACAAAAACCATTCGTGAAGGCGTGATCAAGCATTTGAGCCTGTATCGTGACCTGTATAATTATATTTTTCCCTCGCCCGTGGAAGCGCGTATTCAGGCGCGTGACAATAAACGTTATTTGGCAAAGAAATAAACAATCGGCCAGACCTCTCCTCGCAATCCGTTCAGAAGGGTAAACCGTTAGTGTCCGGAAGGCTCGCCAGGTAACTTCCAACGCAGCCAGGCATCCAGTTCAGTTTCGGCCATGGGCTTGATATTGAAATATTCATATGCGACATCATTATCTTGCGGGGGAGCGGCAAGGGGTGACGTCGCAGCGGGAAAACCGGTTTCATCCGCTAAGACGATCGTATTAAACTCTTTTAAGGTGCTAAAAATACTGTGCGCTATCAGACGTGAAGTGATTTTTGCATTGATCGCGTTTGCCAGGACGTTATTAAGCTTGATGATGACAGGCGGGCTTTGGCGAAGGTAGCGTATTTTGCTATAGCCTTTAGCGGCATCCTCCCACGACATACTGAATCCCAGACGTCTGAGCATTTCCAGCCCCAGCATGGCGGCCGGACTGTCAATGATATGCTCCGTTTTCACTATCTTGATGATGAGCAGTGAGACCGGCAGCCCTGCCTTTAGCATTTTCTCCGCCAGCTTTTCTGCAAAAGCGACGTCAGCAACATCTCGCTCGTGAAGACTTATCGTTACAGGTAACTGAATAGGGTGATGCCGGAGACGCTTAAGGCGGCAAATAGCGCGGTCGACCAGCCAGGCTGTGAGCTGTTTGTCCAGCTCTGTTCCCTCAGCCAGCGTGACAAAATTATCTGCCGGCAGGTCGCCGCGCAACGGATGGTGCCAGCGCATCTGTGCTTCAAGGCCCACAGGTTTGCCGCTTTTCAGGCATACCTTGGGCTGGAAAACTAAATATAAACCGTGATTGTGTCGTAAGGCTTCTGCCAGTTCGCTCATCAGGGTAAAATCTGGCGCACAGCCTGAATCGCTTAATTCATCAAGACGAAACGGCGAGACCTTTTGGTCACTCTCATATTCCAGCGCATTGACTGCTCGTCGGAGAACCTCATGGGCGGGGGCATCACCGGCAACAAAATCTGTTTGCCCGACGCAGGTGGTCAGGGCCATAGTCAGACCATCACCGACATCAGCACTGATTCCATTAAGACGCTCGACCACCCAGCGCGCACTGATGTGGCTGTCAGTATGGGTTAAAATCGCAAAACGCCCGGTGGCGATAGTATAAAGCATGCCGCCACTGATTGGTCGAAGGCGTAAAGGCAGAAGCGTCGCCACATCTTTAAGCAACGACTCCAGCGATGCCATACCTAACGATCGGGATAATTCGAACGCGCGTGACATATCGATACAGTCAATCAGCACCAGACGGCGAAAAGCCGTGTCGTTCAGATTAGCAAGGAGCTGTATATCACGAACAAGACGTTCCCGATTCGCCAGGCCAGTAACCGGTTCGACAAAAGCCGCAGAGTGCCAGGCGTCAAGGAATGCGATAACTAACGCTGCCAGGGATTCAAAGATATTTTTTTGCTGGTTGTCGAAAGGGCGCGGTACCGTATCCGTTACGCACAGCGTCCCCAGCATCAGGCCATTTTTGTTTTTTAGCGGCGTGCCGACATAAAAGCGGATGAAAGGCGCATGCGTTATTAACGGATGATGAGCAAAACGTGCATCACGGCAGGTATCCGTGACAACGACCGTTGCGCCGCCTTCGACCACGTGCCGGCACAAGGCCTGCTCGCGAGATGAATCTTGCAGCTCAATATTATAACTGGCGCGAACAATATGCTGTTCATCGGTCAGGACGGTAATATAACTTCCATGGGTGCCCAGCAGCTGGCTGGCCAGACGCAGAAATTTCTTCAGACCTTCATCCCGGCCGCGATCGGAAACGCTGAGTGCATTTTTTTCACTGGTGCGGTGAGGTTCCTTTTTAGTGTATTCCATAGACATTCCCGCTCCTGCCCGTTTGCTGAATAGAACTGCAAAAAAAGAGTGTACGACAAATGCTGGAAATAAAACCCAATCAATATAAAAGGCAAAAGCAATTAATTTATTTCTTGTGGAGAGTGAGTGTAGGAATTATAAAGTTTTCATGTCTTTTTACTTAATGCAAATTGTATCCGTATTTTGGCGTTGTTTTTTGGTTAAAAAGTTTGACGCTGAAATATTATAAATAATAGTGCGGCCATTTTAATCAAACGATTCACTTTTATTTTATCATTCAGCCTTAAATTAAATTTCAGGTATTGTTCGTTTTTTTTAATGTATACATGCCGGGTCTTATGTCATTTATGCGTTGTGCATTACCCCGCCTGACGGGATGGCACTCAATGGTTACGTCTGCAATGTCAGCTAATACAAGGCATTATCTTGTCTCAATGGCGGGCGGTAACGAGGCGTTAAAGTCAACCAATAAGCCATGTCGGGATCTTTACGGTGAATAGGCATTTTTAAATAAATAACCTTAATGAATAGGTTTCACGACGCCACAAGATTAATCCGGATCGTGCCGCGATGAAGCGTCGTCACCGTAGTATATTAATGTAAATTATTGTGCCTGTTCGCGAACCGATACCTGCATGTTTGGACAATAACTGATAAGCTATCTTCTACAATCACGACGACGTTGGAGCTGCCCTTTGCTGACCACCATTATTTACCGCAGCCACATTTCGGATGACGTTCCTGTTAAGACGCTTCCAGGAATGGTGGATGATGCCAGCATACTTAATGCTTCCCATGAAGTGACAGGCATTTTGTTGTTTAATGGCACACATTTCTTCCAGTTGCTGGAAGGCCCGGAAGAGGGCGTTCTTGCTATTTACCAACGTATCTGTGCCGATCGCCGACATCACAACGTGGTAGAACTGATGCGTGACTACGCGCCATCCCGTCGCTTCGGTAACGCCGGAATGGAGTTGTTCGATTTGCGTGAACACGATCGTTCAACCGTGCTTCAGGCGGTTCTCGATAAAGGCACCTCCAAATATCAGCTGACCTATGCTGACAGAGCGCTGCAGTTCCTGCGTACCTTCGTAGAAGCGCGTGAAAAAGAAAACTACTACGAGGTATTACCGTCAGAATACTGGGAATTCATTCCTGAAGCGCCTGCCTCAAGCGCGGCAAAATCCTCTCCTTCGGGTATCACCTTCCGACCGGTTGTTGATCCCCTTGCCAGGCAGGTGACGGCTATTGAGGCGATTACGGATACGCGCCACAGCGGCAGCGATCCCAACGGGTCGGATAAAAAGTTACATGATGCCGACCTCGATGCCGTGATTAAAGCTTTCGAGATGGCAGGCAGGGCCTGTCCGGATGAAATGACCCTGTATGTCAGCCTGCTTCCTATGACGCTGGTGGTCGTGCCGGACGCCGTTGCCAGAATTGTTGCAACCATCAACGCCTCAGGTCTGGTGCCGGAGCAGGTGGTCATTGGCGTCAGTGAAACCGAAGTTATTTCACGGCTGGAAGCGTTTTCCGTGGCTGTCAGGGAGCTTAAAGCCGCCGGTATCAGCCTGTCCGTTGATAACTTCGGTGCGGGCTCGGCAGGATTGTCATTGCTGACCCACATTCAGCCCGATCGCATTCGTATTGATTCCAGTATCACCACGGATGTTCATCGAAGCGGCCCGAAACAGGCAGTTGTTCAGGCGATCATCAAATGCTGTTCAGCATTAGAAATCACGGTAATTGCCGCAGGCATCGTGAAAGCGGAAGAGTGGATGTGGCTGGAAGCCGCGGGCGTGATCAACTTTCAGGGCAGTCTGTTTGCGTCGCCAGATTCGGGGCAGTCCGATGCGGTTGCCTGGCCAGAATATCGTGACGCAATGTAAGTATGCTCATGCCGTTATAACATCATAGTCTGAACGTTTATCGGTAATCTATTCCTGGCAGCACGGAACGCTGCTGTTATTCCACTTATGCTCTACGTACCCGCCCTGTATTATCCTTCTCTCCTGCTACGCATTTTGAATTCAGCCTGAATATTGCCATTTTTACCGATCCGCTATCTTCTATCGCGAGTCATTGTTAATCGTCAGGCAGCCAGCAAGAGTGCTGGTGTGCTGTTGCGAAAGGGATGAATAACGATTCCTCGTACTCCGCGACAATATTTAATGTCTCCACTTTTCGTCAGAGAAATTAAAACGATTTTCCCTGAACAGTCTGAACAGTCTGAGCAGGGTGGTCAGGAGGCGGGCGCATAAAGCGGTATTACTCACCAGTGAGCTGAGTTAATCACCTTTCCAGAGATTACCTGGACACAAAAAGCACAGTTTGCGATCATGGCTGCATTACGGAAAATAAAAACCTGTTCAGGTACACATAACATGAAAGAAAACAGTCGCTTAGAATCGATCATGAACTATCTTAAAGGCAACAATCTGGTCACGGTTGAACAGCTTGTTACGGTGACCGGTGCGTCACCTGCGACCATAAGACGCGATCTGATTAAACTCGATCACGAAGGTGTCGTCAGTCGCACGCATGGCGGCGTTACCCTGAACCGGTTTATCCCTTCTCAGCCCACGACGCTGGAAAAGTCGTCGCGCAATCTGGCTGAGAAACACGCGATTGCCCGCGTTGCGGCCAGTTTCATCAAAGCCGGTGATGCGGTGATACTGGACGCCGGTACTACCATGTTTGAGCTGGCGCGACAGATTACCCATATGCCTTTGCGTGTGATCACCAACGATCTCCATATCGCGCTGTTTTTGTCTGAGTTCAAACAGATTGAAGTGACAATTATTGGCGGTCGCATTGATGAAAGCAGCCAGTCGTGCATTGGTGACCACGGGCGCAAACTGCTTAATAATATTCATCCGGACATTGCCTTCCTGAGCGGTAACGGATGGGATGGGGTTAAGGGCGTGACGTCGCCTACAGAAGAAAAGGCCGCGCTCAAACGGGACCTGATCAGGAACGCCCAGCGCCGAATTTTACTGGCAGACAGCTCAAAATACGGCGCATGGTCGCTGTTCAACGTGGTGCATTTGAAGGAGCTTACGGATATTGTCACCGATGACAACCTGGATAATGAGATCCGGCAAAGGTTGCTGTCAAACCCACTCCCTGCGCTGACGATCGCGGAACCCGTGTAACACGCCGTTGCCTATGGCGGTGTTGCAGACCCATCGGGTGCGGATGAGTGCGTGGCGGAACAGCGCGTTAACCGCGTGGCACAGATTATTGCCCGGGCATGGCATCAAGATTTGCCCAGAGGAGCGCGCGGCTGAGAAAGGGTTAAGGGTTTGCGACAGGATAGATGCGTCAGGCAGGTACCAGGGTTGGCGCCAGAACACGACATCGCTGAACCGGCTGATAAAATACGCGCCTGGGTCACGCAACCGTTATCCCGCCAGCGAGCGTTACTCGTCTATCAGGGGTTTGAGATACAAGCGTGTATCGCCGTCTTCACCATGTTTTGGGTGCCAGACCATGGCTGCATTTTCATCGCCGATGTAGGTCATCCCCAAAGGTTCTATGACTGCATAGGGCCGCGCGAAAGCGGCCCGGTAGGCCAGTAACTCTTTTGCCATTGCCACAACCTGATGAGAAACGTCGTCGGGGTGGGTGACAATGTGATTCAACTGTTCTTCAGTCAGCATACTTCCATTCCTGAACACCCAGCCCATAAACGAAGCCATCTGGCAGGGGTTTTAAATCTGTTAATTATAGTCAAACGGGTTACCGTCAGCTTTCGTCATTGCTCAACGCTCAATGGACATGACCCATATTGGCTGTAGGGCGTAGCTTACTACGGGAAGGACAGATTTCGAAGGCCTGTTGACAGCCGAGCAGAAGAAAGGAAAGGGCAGCAGGACAGGCGTTACCTTATGCGTCGATAAATCAGACAGAAAAGACGCGACAGCTGGCCTGCGACATCTTGACTATTTATAGCCATATGATCGCGGTTGGTGTTGTTGGCTTCAGCAACAGGGTAGCGCGCGTTTTACGCTTGTGCATGAGCCGCCATTTTCGCTTCCGCCCCGTCAGGCCCAGATAAGGAGGCGGTAACGCGTTACACAAAACGATCTGAAGAGATCGCTGAAAGAGCGGTAAACGCAACAGCTGAACGCATTTCATGTTATAGCCTGCGGTTATTCAGGCAGGCAGCTGCGCTTTTGATGAGGTGAATGATAAATATGCCCGGAATAATCAGGTCGTTTATTCGATTGCTTCACTTTGGCTTGCAGTCATGTGTGATATCGACATAGCTGACAACGCCAGGCGCGAGGCTGACGGCGCGGTTTCTCGTTAAAAATCTTAGAAAAAAGTTCCGGTCATGTTATACAGTCTCGCATAGCCCTTGTTTGCGATAAATCGTCCTTTAACAGGGCGCTAAATATTTAAATTTAGGCTAAATTAGTTTCTGCGTTTTTGCACCCGCACAAGGGGAGGCTGTTGTGCACAATAATCAAAGTGGCAATGACGAAAATCGTCTCAAAGCGGTTAAAGCACTTTTGTCACCTGATGTCACCAGGGATGAGGTGCTGGAAAAGTTTGTTCATCTTGCCGCGCAGGTACTGGGCATTTCAGGCAGTTTTATTTCTATTATTGATGATAAAAATCAATATATTAAGGTTTCCCGTAATTTCAATCTTAAAGAATCCGCACGAGAAGTTTCCCTTTGTCGTCACGTGATTGACGGTGACGGACAGCTCGTTGTGCAGGACACATTACAGGATAACCGCTTTACCTTTCATCCACTTGTTGAGGGTGAGCCGCACATTCGGTTTTATGCAGGCGTGTCGTTATCTAATCTGGAAGGGCTGGTTTTAGGCACGCTTTGCGTGACCGACACAAAGCCTCATACGTTTAGTGATGAGCAACTGGACACCTTAAAGTCGCTGGCAAAACTGGTTAGTTCTTTTCTGGATGCCTGGAATCTTGCCAGTTTCACGGACCTGATCACGCTTTTACCCAACCGGCCCCGACTTATTCGCGACATGCAGCAGTTGGCCGTCAATAATCCCGATCGTCGTTTTCGCCTGATCCTCATCGACTGTCTTGATATTCCACAGGCGTATGAGTTATCCCGTACTTTTGGCATTGCGCCGGTAGAAAACCTGCTCAGACAAATTGCCGGACTGGTCGGTGTTCGTCTTCAACTGCAGTCAGATGACATGCTGTATTCATTTGCGCCCGGCCGGTTTGCGTTAATACAACCTTATCTTGGTGGTTATAATGCGCAAAGCACCGTTGAGGTATTAACCAGCCTTAAAGCAGATTTAGCGGATAACATTACGATTGATATTGACGTTTATACGGGTGAGACAGAGTTTGTTTCCCGCGACATCGATGCGAATGAAGTGGTGCGCCAGGCGGTCAGTGCATTACACGAATGTATCCATCAAAACATGGGCGCCATGACGTTCGATCATGCTTATGATTCGCGTCGCACTGAAGATTTTTTGATTATGAACGATCTGGCTCAGGCGCTTAAAAAAGATGAAGGCCTGTACCTCGCTTATCAGCCAAAGGTCTGTTTAAAAACGGGAAAAACCGTAGGGCTTGAGGCTTTGATCCGCTGGCACCACCCGGAGAGAGGCGAACTGTTTCCGGCCGACTTTATACCGCTGGCCATTAAAACCAACCTGATTTCTGTCCTCACTGACTGGGTTATCGATCGCGTCATTATTCAGCTTAAGCAATGGAAAAACGAGTTTGAACTTATCCCGGTATCCGTGAACGTCAGCGAACGTGACTTTTCCAGACCAGAGTTTGCTTCTGGCTTAGCCAGTAAAATGCAGGCGGCAGCCTTGCCGACAGCACTACTGGGCATTGAGTGTCTGGAAAACGAGCTCATTACGGAGAGTGATATCGCCATTAACGGGCTGGAGGCGCTTAAAGCTCAGGGATTTGTTATTTCACTGGACGACTTCGGTACGGGCTACAGTAATATCAGTTATCTGCAGGAAATACCGCTAGATGTCATTAAGGTCGATATGTCTTTAATTGGCCGAATGGATGGCGATCATGCGTCAAGAATCATCGTGCGGAGTATTATCATGATGTTGAAAGAGCTGAACTATACGGTACTGGCAGAAGGCGTTGAAACTGAAGCCACGTTGAGTTTGCTGAAGCAATACGGTTGTGACCAGATACAGGGTTACTTCTTTTCGAAGCCGCTCCCGGCCAGCGATATCGAACACTGGTTGCTGCAGAAGTAAATGCCCTGAAGGCGACAGTCAGTGTCGCCTGAAAAGCAGGACAGCCTGCTTCAGGGGGTTTTGCCAGCAGCGCTTCAGTCGGTTAAGAGGCTGAAGCGCGCTGTGCGATTAATCCAAATCCCTGCCGTTACTTGCTATCACCTTTTTATACCACCAGAAGGACTTTTTCCGCCGCCGGGCCAGCGTGCCTTCTCCACGATCGTCACGATCCACATAAACGAACCCGTAACGTTTGCTCATTTCGCCGGTTGATGCGGCAATCAAATCGATACAGCCCCATGTGGTATAGCCGATAACAGGAATACCGTCTCCGATCGCATCGGCCATCGCCCGGATATGTTCGCGCAGGTAGCTGATACGATAATCGTCAATAATTTCGCCTTTCTCCGTTAACTCATCGCGTGCGCCCAGGCCATTCTCGACCAGGAAAAGCGGCTTCTGATAACGGTCATACATCATATTCATTGTGATGCGCAGGCCAAGCGGATCGATGCCCCAGCCCCATTCACTCCGCTGAATATGCGGGTTGGTGAGGGATTTCACCACGTTTGCCGCGCTGCTATTGTTGTCATTCATCTCGGCCGAAGCACATCGGGATGCATAATAGCTGAACGACACGAAATCGACGGTATGCTTGAGTATATCCGCATCACCGTCTGCCATTTCAATCTGAATCCCTTTTTCGCGGAAAAGGCGCGCAGCGTAGGCGGGATAAGCACCTCGCGCCTGAATATCAATGAAAAACAGGTTTTCACGATCTTTTTGTAGCGCCGCCCAGACATCGTCAGGTTTGCTCGACCAGGGATAAAAATTGCCACCAGCCAGCATGCATCCCACCTGATTATCAGGGTTGATTTCATGCGCGATTTTTGTCACCAGGGCGCTCGCGACCAGTTCGTGGTGAGCTGCCTGATATTTAACCTGCTCACTGTTTTCACCAGGTTCAAACACCAATCCGGCACCCGAAAATGGGCTGTGCAGCATGATGTTAATTTCGTTAAAGGTTAGCCAGTACTTAACTAAACCATCAAATGCGTCAAAACAGGTGCGGGCATAGCGGGCAAAAAACTCAATCATTTTACGATTACGCCACGAACCGTATTGCGTAACCAAATGCATGGGAACGTCAAAATGGCAGAGCGTCACCAAAGGTTCAATGCCATGTTTACGACATTCGGTGAACATATCACGATAAAAAGCCAGGCCCTGTTCATTCGGCGTGCTTTCATCGCCACGCGGAAAGATACGGCTCCACGCAATTGAGGTGCGAAAGACGGTAAAGCCCATTTCTGCCATCAAGGCAATATCTTCCCGATAACGATGATAAAAATCGATCGCAGTATGGCTGGGATAGAATTCGTCATCGCGCAACTCAACGCGTTTTTCCTGCCCCAGCTTTACTGGCATACGCGTGGGGCCAATGGGGATCATGTCAACGGTAGTGAGTCCTTTCCCGCCTTCAAGAAAAGCGCCTTCTGACTGATTGGCGGATAAGGCACCGCCCCATAAAAAGCCTTCAGGGAATGTTGCTTCAGACATGAAATCCTCTTTAACAGGGTCATTAATGATCAGCTGGCGTTAGCCGCTTTCGTTTGTTCGGGGGATGCGCCAGGTTGTGATGGCGCCGGAGGGGTGGTTTCTGGAATATCTTCAAAACCCAGAATCAGGGTAAGAATGAACGACAGCACCACGGAAAGTACCATTACCGCGACAACCCAGACAATCGACAGGGGATTGGTCGGGTCAAAAAACTGGACGCTGGTAAATAAACCCGGTGAAGCCATTGAATGGCTGGCCAGACCGCCTATGCCGGCCACGGCACCGCAGATGAATCCACTGATCAAACTGGCAATCAAAGGGCGTTTTAATCGCACTGCCACGCCGTATAGAGCGGGTTCGGAAATGCCAGCCACAATAGCGGAGGCCGCCGCCGCCAGCGCGGTTTGACGTAATTCGCGGTTTTTTGTTTTAAAGGCCACCGCCAGCGACGAGCCGCCAAGCGATAAATTGGCGCCAATCTCAGAAGGCATCACCATGCCTTCTTTACCCGTTTCGGCAATGGTCTGGATGATGGTGGGAGTAAAAACCCGATGCATACCTGTCATGACCAGCAACGGCCACAGCCCACCCATAATGGCCACAGAAAGCCAGCCCAGATAACCGTGAATAGTGTAAACCAGAGCGGAAATCCCGCTGCCGATCCAGATACCAATCGGGCCAATCAATACAATGGCGATCGGCGCGGCGATCAACACGATCAACATAGGCTTAAGGAAGTTTTTTGTCACTGCAGGGGTGATACGATCCACCCCGCGTTCGATGTGAGACAAAATCCAGGTCATCACCAGCGCCGGTATTACCGTATAGGTATACTTCACCGCCGTAACCGGGATAAAAGCAAAGTCGACGTGTTGTCCCTGTGCTGCTTTAGCCATGAGGTCAATAAAGTTGGGATGCACCAGCACGCCAGCAATGGCGATAGCCAGTGACATATTGGTTTTGAATTTCAGCGCGGCAGACGCAGCCACCATAATGGGCAAAAAGAAGAAGGCACCATCACCTATCACGTTAAGTATGATTAGGGTTGATGAGCCTTTCTCAAATACGCCAGCCATATCCAGTATCATGGCCAGTAGCTTGACCATTGAACCGCCGATAATAGCCGGAATCAGCGGTGACATAGTGCCAACCAGCGCATCCAGAATGCCGGCGCCTACGCTTTTAAGCGTCATTTTGCGTTTTACGGGCGCGGCGCCGTCTGACTGCGGTTCGCCTAATGCCAGCACGGCCTGATAAGCCTTTGCTACCTCATTGCCAATAATCACCTGTAACTGAGTATCGGTATGAACAACGCCCATGATGCCGTCAATGGCTTTCAGGCCGGCAAGGTCAACCAGACGGTCGTCCTTCACCACAAAACGCAGGCGGGTCATGCAATGGGTTACCGCACTGATATTAGTCAGGCCACCCAGCTTACTGACGATAGCCTGTGAAATCTCTGCATAATTTCCTGGCATGATTTTATCTCGTAGGGAAGAGGAAAGTGCGCTCGGGTTTCCGCTCTGGCCGTCGTGTTGTTGTTTTACTTCGCCAGTCAGCCTGCCTTACTCTGCATCTGACCCACGGTGCGGCTAAATAGGAAACCGGTTTCACAAAATCATGAAGAGATTTCACCTTTTAAACAAGAGTGTAAAATAGGCTGATGTTATTTTTGTGATGATAATCACTTTGAGTGGCGAAGCAGGCGGCACGACATTAAGGCTAAATATTTCAAATAATGAAAGGCTTAGGTAAACTCCATTTACTCAGAAGATTCTGGCAGCGATAACATGACAACCATTTCACAAGTAGCAAAACGCGCCGGCGTCTCAAAAGCGACAGTTTCGCGGGTGTTGTCAGGTAAGGGTTATGTAGGGCAGGAGAAGCGGGAACGGGTTTTGCTGGCCATTGCGGAGACAGGCTATCGACCTAATCTGCTGGCACGTAATCTGGCAAATAAAAGTACCCAAACCATCGGGCTGGTTGTAACCAATACACTGTACAGTGGCAACATTTTCAGTGAGTTAATGTCTCACTCTGCCAGAATTATGGAGCAGCAAAATCGGCAGTTGATCCTGGCCGATGGCAAACATACCGCTGAGCAGGAGCGCGCTGCCATCCAGTTTCTGCTCGATTTACGTTGCGATGGCGTTATCATCTATCCGCGTTTTCTCAGCATCGACGAGCTGGATGCGATTATTTCGCAGCACAAGCAGCCTGTGCTGGTCATTAATCGTCGTCTGCGAATTAATGACAGCTTCTGTATTTACAGCGATCAGCAGGCAACCAGCCAGAGGGCCGTCAGTTACCTGATTGAACAGGGCCATCGCAATATTGCATTTATTACGGGATCACTGGATTCGCCGACCAGTCAGGAGCGACTTGCGGGCTATAAAACCGCGCTTCACACTCAGGGAATCGCAATTAATCAGCAGCTAATTGTGCAGGGCAAATGGACGGCGCAAAGTGGGATGCTGGCGGTGAAAACATTGCTGGCGAGCGGACAGCCCTTTAGTGCTATCGTCGCCAGCAATGATGAAATGGCTATCGGGGCGATCAAACAGCTTACAGAAAATAATATTGCTGTACCTGGAACCGTCTCGGTCATTGGCTTTGATGACATTCCGCTGGCCCCTTATATAACGCCTGCGCTCTCCAGTGTTAAATTTCCCGTTACCGATATGATCAATGACACCATTAATCGACTGGTCTTTATGCTGGATGGCGGTGAATTAACGCCGTTTACTCCCTATCAGGGCAGCCTCGTTGTGCGTGATTCCATTACCGGCATCACCTGATGCCTTTACTGTGCTGAGTCGATCGCGACCTGTATTAACCCGATACCTTGCGCCGCGAGTCCGGCCACCACGTCCTGAGAAAGCCCCTTTTCCGTAATGACGTGACTGGGCTGAAAACCGGAAGACAGGGGATAAGGATGGATCTGCCCGAATTTAGAACTATCGGTCAGAACGTAGCTTTCTGCACCTTTAGCCAGCACGGCATCCACGACATCACATCGCAGCATATCCCGCCCGGTGAAGCCGGTTTCCGGGTGCCAGCCATCTGCACCAATAAAGGCCTTATGGAAGTGCATTTGCTGTACGCAATACCGGGTTAAGGGCCCCGTCATTGATTCGCTGCGCTTTTGCAACATGCCGCCCAGAATAATGACTTCACAGGCCGCGTCTTTAAGCAGATGGCCGATATAATGGCTTACGGTGATTAACGTCAAATTTTTGCGGCTGGCCAGCATACGTGCCAGCAGGGCGTTGGTGCTGCCGCCTTCGATCAATACAGATTCGCCATCGTTAATCCGCCCGGCAGCATAACGGGCGAGCGCCAGTTTTATCCCATAGCGGGTATGCATTCGCACGCCAACGTCGTCGCTGTCTAATGCCTGAGCCGCACCGTGAACCCGACGTAAAACCCGCTCTTCTTCCAGCAGGTTGAGGTCCTGGCGAATGGTAACCTCCGACACACCGGCCAGCTCAGCCAGTTCGCTGACGGCGACGTTGCCTCGGGTATTAACCAGTTCAATAATTTTCTGCTGACGCGTATTCATCATGGTTCTCTGCTCTGACGTTGAGTCTCACTGGTTTCAGGCTAAACCCAGTCCACGTTTACCCACCGAATTGAGATCGGCGAGGGTAAACCGGTTCTTCCAGCCGGCCTCGTAATGTTCAGGCGGAAAATCAGCAGGGGAATGACCCTGCTCAAGTGCACTCGCCACCTGATGCGCATAAGCGCGGTTTTTATCACACATTGGCGCCGCGGGAATATACATAACGTTTCCCCATCCCTGTTGATTTTCAACCGGTGCGACCGCATGAATCAGGTCACAGTGCCACCATACCGAATCGCCTGCGGTGATCGCCGGTACGGAGCATAATCCTTTTACCAAATGCGGGTGCCATTTTTCACTAATCGGGAGTACGCGCCCCGGTTTAACACCACATAATTCATCGTCAGCGACATCCGATAACAATGGGCGCAGCAGCACATATGCAATGGCCTCCGGTACGGGAACCACGTGCAGTAAGCCCTGACCCGGCATCATATCGGACAGCGCCGTCCAGCCCTGAAACGTCCGGAAAGCCGAGCATTTTGTGGTATCAGGAACATCAAACTCATCCACTTCGCTGCGATGAGCAGCATGCCACGGGTCGTAATGCTCAAGATTACCGTCAAAAATCGATCGAAAAACGCGTTGGTAAGCGGGCAACAGCCAGCGTTCCAGCGCGCCGGAGTCAGTGTGTGCGCCCAACCCTTTCGAGGTTGTTCCTGGCGGTCGCCGACGAATGCGATCCGGATAGATAAGATTCACGTCCGGATCGAACCATTGCTGGCCCCCGGATTCAAACGTCCACAGGCGATTTAAACATGACTGCACCTGGGCCATTTCAGGACTCTGACGCGCCTCCATTTGTGCGTGAGACCAGTAAATGGGATAGATTTCAGGGCGGGATGCTTCCAGGCTGCCGAAGAAATTATCGCCCGGGCCGCGGTACTGTGCATCAAACTGATTTTCGTCCAGGTAACGCAGCATGGAGGTATCCCATGCCAGCGCCTGTTCCCGAGGGAAATGCTGCTTAACCACCACACAGCCACGGCGCTTGATGCTTTCTCGGGTTTCAGGCGTCAGCCCTTGGGTGATCTCCTCGGGTGAAATAACCGGCCAGGCGCTGCCGTTTAGCCGCTCTTCCGCTTTTGCGTCGCTTATCGCCTGCTCGGTTCTCTGGCAAACCTGCCTGAATAAGCCTTCAACATCGCCAATCTGCTGACGGATCTGCTGTTTAAACTGGCGGATGGCGGCTGAAATATCCGTGGGTAACGCTGTGTGCTGAAGCTTTACATTCATGACTGCGCCCTTAACAGTGTTTTCATTTTACATATGAAGGTTTATTTCATTTCATTCGAAAGTCAGCACTATGTTTAACAGATTGCTGTTGGTGAAAACCGGAACTGGCGCACAATGTGAGCGAACAGAAGGATTTTTGATGACTGGAATTCTCATTATCCCCTTCAACGAGTAAGCTTAAAAATGAGTGAGCCTGTTCAGGCCGGGAAAAAGGGGGATGACAATGGCAGTAAGGATGATTGCAGTGGATATGGATGGGACGTTTCTGGACGAAAACAAGCAGTACAACGTCCAGCGCTTTTCACGCCAGTACGCCCTGCTAAAGCAAAAAGGTATTCACTTTGTTGTCGCCAGTGGCAATCAATATTATCAGCTACAGCGCTACTTTCCTGACATCAAAAACGACATTGCGTTTGTTGCCGAAAATGGTGCGTGGGTATCAGAAGGCGATGATGAAATTTTTTGTGGTGAGCTGGCAAAGGAAAGCGTGCACCGCGTGTTGGATATCCTGGCAAAAGAGCCGGATATCAGCACTGTCGTTTGTGGACGCAAGGGCGCTTATGTCCATTCTTCAATGCCAGACAGCATTATTCAGATGCTTAACAATCATTATTACCGACTTGAAAAGCGCGATAATCTTTATGATATCGATGACACCATTTTTAAGTTTTCGCTTAACCTGGCCAACGAAGGCATAGACAGTCTGATGGATCGTCTGCATAACCAGCTCGGTGAAATCGATCATATTATGCACCCCGTATCGAGCGGCTATGGCTTTATTGATCTGATTATTCCAGGCTGTCACAAGGCACATGGTATTGCTTTGCTGCAACAAAAATGGGGCATCAGCGATTGTGAGGTGGTGGCCATCGGCGACAGTGCAAACGATATCGAAATGTTGCGCCAGGCCTGTTTCAGTTTTGCAATGGCCAATGCTGTTGAGTCGGTTTCAGCCGTTGCGCGGTTTAAAACGGAAAGCAATCAGGATGAAGGGGCGCTAAACGTCATTGCCAGAGTGCTGGCGCGCGAATTCCCTTTTGATTAACGCCGCAATGGCGGCTTTTCAATCATGAGCGCGGAAGCGGAAACCCTCCAAAAAACAAACTTAACGTGACGCTGTCACTTATTTTGCCTGCTTTTGATCTTTTCGGACTGTATAAGGTGCTGGCAGGGGATGTCAGTACCGCGCAAAGAAACCGCATGCAAAGACAGGTTAATGGTAATAGTTACAACATACTTTAAATGATTTTCTTAACACCGTTCGGTTAGATCGACGTCGTCTTTGTCTGGGCAAGAAAATCACGGAAAGCCCGGTCCAGGCCGGGCGGGCAGGCATTATTTATCCGCTTTCTTCTCATCCTCAGCGCCTGACGGCTCCGCTTCAGCAACGGACAGCCAGGGCTTGAGGAGTTGAATATCCAGAATGACGTAAACCATCGTGCTAATAAATAACGAAATCACGCTACCGAATACGCCGCTGGTGGTGAAGGTCAGATAGTTATAGATAATCAACCAGGTCAGGCAAATGAACAGGGAAAGGGCAAGCATAATCGATGAGAGTGAATAGTTGCTGGTGCCGGCGCCTTGTTGGTGCGTCAGTTTAAACAGGTTCCCGAGGGTGTATTTTTCCAGCATCAAAATCGTTTTTTGCCAGTTACGGCGTTGGCGTGAACCGGCGCGAACAATAAACAGATACAGCACGGAGATAAAAAAGCCTGAAAAGGCAATCAGTACCGGAACAGCCTCCAGAGCATACTCAATGCTTTTGTGGCTTGCGCCAGCCGGGCTAAGGTCCAGCGTTAATGAGGCGCCCAGTGCGGCATACAAAAAAACGAATAGCGCCAAAAAGGTTATCGTGCGCTTCCAGTCCGCCTCTGCTTCGCGGTTCTGTTGCTGGAGGGCGACGGTAAAGGCGCGTTCGATATGTTCAGCCTGAGGTGAGTGCATTTCAATCACCTCTACCGTTTCATCCAGCAGGGCAGTGATAAAAGGTTTGTGGTCGTTGTGCAGGGGAATTTTCATGACGTCGATTCTCGTTGAAATTTCCGCTTATTTTAGTCTGCCTGAAGGGAAATGATACCTGCTTAACGTGATTAACCTTGTCAGACTGAGCCACTTAACTCGCAGGTAATGCGCTTTGCGAGCACGGCATGATGTACACTGCTTATGAACTCACCACGAGGAAAGCGATTATGAATGACAAGAAAATGATTTCCATCGATCAGTTCAGTGATGAAGAGCGACTCGCCGTTAATGAAGTTCTTCAAAACCTGATGCAGAAGCACCGTCAACGCACCGGCAAAGAACCTGATGCAAAAAAAGAGAAAGAGTTAAACAGCGAAGCTCGTCAGCAGGTCATGGCCGATAAACTTCTTAATGAAAAGTTAAAAGCAGAAAAAGAAAGTAAAAAACCGCTCAGGAAAAAGAAACCCTCTTCGCTAACGGCCAGTGAAGTCGGCGATTTCAACTGGTCCGCCTCAGTGGCTAAAGGCCGCAGAAGATAAAGTAACGCCCAGTCGCGCTAAGGCCTGACGATATAACATGGATCGTTGGGCCATGTGGACCCGGGCAAGTCATCGGCATAAGTCATCATAACGGCAATAACAAATAAAGGGTAAAAGTCTTAAAAATTAAAGCGCAGGGCGTTTTTTGTGGATAAACTGCGCTAAATATATTGTCAATTACGCGTGCGAATGACCTATTACTCACCTGATGATCATCATCTTAAAATGCGATCCACGCGATTTGTCCGTCGCATGTTTGCCATGCGCCAGCTTGGCACGCTTTTATGTTTTTTGCCGATTGCATCCGTTCTCCTGGAACTGAGGAAAGAACCAGCGATATTGGTATTACTGATTAGCAACGTTCTTATCTGGCCTTATCTGGCATACCGCCTTGCCGTAAAATCACGGGACTCCACCGCGCGGGAGCGTTCAAATTTAACGCTGGATGCCGCATTTGGCGGTATCTGGATTGCGCTGATGGCCGTGAGTCCTATGCCGTCCTTTGTCATCATCGCGGTTTTGATGGCCGACCGTTACGCCGCAGGAGGCTGGCCTCAGTTGCTCTCTGCTACGCAGGCATTTCTGTTTGCCTTTATTCTGGTATGGACGATTGAAGGCGCGCCGGTTTTGATGGAGTTTAGTACGCGCACAGCATGGCTTACCCTTCCACTGGCCACATTCTATATGTTGGCACTCAGCGTTGTATCACACAATTTGACGTTGAGCCTGCGTCAGAAGAACCGTGAGCTGGAGAGAATTGCGCTGATGGATCCCGGTCTGGAAATCCCTAATCGTCGTTTGTTCGAACGCCGGCTTGAAAGCGAGCTTTTGCGCACCTTGCGGGGTGACACCAGAGCGTATCTGATACTGATAGATGTCGACCATTTTAAAAACGTTAACGATACGTTCGGTCACGAAGCCGGGGATTTTTTGCTGGCTGAAATTTCCGGCCTGTTACGTGACAGCGTAGGTATGAAAGACATTCCGGCACGCTTTGGCGGAGATGAACTTGGCGTTATCATTCGTGATTCGAATGACGTTGACATCATCAGACTGGCCGAATCGCTTCAAAGAAATATTGGGCAATTACGCCTGCCTGCTTCTGTAACGTTCAGGTGTTCAGTCAGTATTGGCATTGCCAGTGCTGATAAAGCCGACTCAATACATGAGTGGCTGCGGCGCGCTGATAAAGCGTTATATGAAGTGAAACGATCAGGGCGGGATGGCCTGAAATTATGGCGGGCCTGATCCCCAGCGAAACAACGCATCGCGGGGTTCGGTAACGTCCACCCGTAGTGCATCACCAGACCGTCATCAATGCCGCCTCCTCTGAGGCGGCATAAGTATCAGATAGCCGGATAGTCGCCAGTGCCTTCAGGCCAGGGCGTGAGCAGGTCAAAGCCCGTCTCGGTGACGGCGACGGTATGCTCCCACTGGGCAGACAGCGAGCGATCTTTTGTAACCACCGTCCAGCCATCAGAAAGCACACTGGTCCCTGCTTTTCCAGCATTGATCATGGGTTCGATGGTAAAAATCATCCCTGCCTGTAAAGGCATTCCTTCGCCCGGCGTGCCGTAGTGAAGAATTTGAGGTTCGGTATGATAAATCTCGCCGACGCCATGACCGCAATATTCCCTAACCACGGAAAAACCCGCGCTCTCAGCAAGGCGCTGAATAGCGGCGCCAATATCGCCCAGTGTCGCGCCCGGGCGAACCGTTTTAATGCCTGCAACCATGGACTGATAGGTAATATCCACCAGCCGTTTTGCACGCACGGATGGCGTCCCCACAAAATACATTCGGCTGGTATCGCCATACCAGCCATCTTTAATAATGGCGACATCGATATTCACAATATCACCTTCTTTTAATGTTTTGGCCGCCGGGATCCCGTGGCAAACAACATGGTTAACGGAAGTACAGGTGGTACGGGTGTAACCGTGATAACCGATATTGGCGGGCGTAACGTTGAGTTCATTGACAATAAAATCATGACAGATATCGTCCAGTTGCTCTGTCGTGATCCCCGGGCGTACATGAGGGGTGATCATCGCCAGCACCTGGGCGGCAGCGTGCCCGGCAGCACGGGCTTTTTCAATTTCTTCTGCAGAATGGATCTTAACGTTCCCCATTACACTTCTCCTTGTGGGGTTAAATCGGCATGATGTAGTACCTGGCGAATATCGGCACCGCCGTTCATTTCGATGCGGATTAATGTTTGAGCAAGCTCATGTTGTGTCAGCTGGGGATACAGCTCGGCCAGCATGCCCAGTTTTAACCAGTGCTCAGCCTGCGCATTTATTGAGCGGCTCATCGCCTGGCTGGCGATGCGTAAGTTTTCATGCATCAGATCGGATATTTTAACAATGCCCATGCGAAGCCTATATGAAATGTATACGTTTTATATATAGGTTACGCTTTTTGCGGTGACAGTGAAAGCTGAATTAACCGGTCATAAAATGCTTAAAGCGCCATTCTTCCAGTAGCGCGATGAATTTCTAACTTAACGGCACAGTCTGAGCGCGTATTTAATTTGTTCTGATCCCGCGCCTTTTATTGGCGTGCCGGGCAGAGTTAGTCTTTGATGTGACCGATCAGCAAAGTCGAACACTATTCTTTGACCGAGTTAAACTTCATAAACCTATGCGGTATTAACCAGGTTAACTTTTCATGTTACTTCGCAGATCATGAACCATAATCTACTGTTGAAAATCTGCGATATTGACGCATCACGCCTGTTCCGCCCTGGCCATCGCGCTAAGGTCTGCAATTCATGGGTTGGGTACAATCAGACAGAGATTTGTTTTTGTCTGATTGTTGCTCCTGCTTCAGTTACAGGCCGGTTGCGGATGTCCGTTGACAAGACGCGGTGTGGATTGTGCAGAGTGGCGGTAATGTGCGGGAGGTTTAACGCAGGCGGTGGTATTTTATCCGGGGCTTTACGCCTTAAAACGGCATCATAAAAGGATTACGCGTGTCCACGTTGCACTTAACCACCGGGATTAACCTTATGAGAGCACTCTTCGTCACAGGCCTGATCTTTGCGCTAGCCGCATGCTCCAGCTCAGTGGGTCGCAATGTTGATACAGCAACCGTTCAGAAAATCAGGCCAGGCCTGACAACCCGAGCGGATCTGATCGCGATGTTTGGCCCGCCTGATACGGAATCCCCGTATCCCAACGGACAACAGTTACTGATGTGGAAATACAGTAAAGCCAGAGCGCTGGCTACCTCGGCAGGTGAAACGCTTACGGTACAGACAAAAAATGGCAAAGTGTTTAACTACACCTTCAGTAAAAGCTGACGTTTTATCCCGATATCTCTGCGCACAATAAAAAACGTGATTGTATTGCCAGGTTAACACAATTGCGGATCTGTGCAGGGAGATAACGTATTCCTCTTCGTTCAGGAGGGATGTGATGAATAAGCCCATCGTGGCAACCGGCACCGGAAAACGTATTCTGAAAATTGTCGGTATGGCCGGTGAGCTGGCCGATGCCATGGATAATATTTCGCTGTCCTTATCAATACAGGCAGGACATTTTTCAGGTCAGTATTGCCGTTAGCCAGATGGATGCTGCCACGCAAACGCACGCTGTATTTGTCGAAGAATCCTCCCCAGTCTCGCAATCTTAATCTGAGCAGATGTACGCTATGGTGAAAACCTCCGCTTAGCGCGCCCGCCCCGCGTCATTAACGTGTTTCCCGTTGTCTCGTCAGCGATGACGGGGCAACGCCATGTTGCGCTTGCTGCACAGCGCCGCGTAAAGCCCCCACATCCTTCGGCGTGTTAAGTGCCGGGCAATCCAGTGAACACCTTATTCCCCTCTGAAAATCCCGACGGCAATGCCGATTTGAAGAAAAACGTCTCTCCTGACAAATGTTACGGGGAAGGGCAGCTTCTCTGCGTAGCGTCGAGGCGTTAACACAGTCATTGCCGTTTTACATCCCTTTGCCTTGATTCCTTTTCAGAATCAGCGTAGCGACGTCTTTGTGACTCCAGACTTAACAGGTCTGGAGTCACAGTCGGCAGAAAGGTAGAATCTGCAATACGGCTTTATTATCTGGGAAGGGCAGTGGCTGAAATCAGCATAAATACAAGGTCGCCGCATGTCGGCCATCACGTCATGGTATGGCTGGAGCAGATCAGAAAGGCTTCGCTGTCTGAAGTCGATAATTTTGGTGACGAGGGCACGGTCGAGCAGGTCATTAAGGTCTGGGTAAAGCTGTCATTACTCGTTACGCGTCGCCGTCCTGAAATCGCGATTTCCTCCCTTCTCCGGCATGTCTTACCGAATATTGGCTCACTCCCGCTGAAGAATCTGACGCGATTACGACTAAACAGACTATATAACATACTGATTTCAGAGGGTAAAAAGGGAGAGGCGCGGCGCGTGTTCGCGTTGACAAAACAGTTTTTATCCTGGGCAGAAATGCAGGGTTATCTTGAGCATTCCCCTGTTGCTTCAATGAAAAAACGTGACATTGCAGGCCGTGCGGCCTCACCGCGCAGTCGACAGTTGTCGGATGCTGAGATTTGGGTGTTCTGGCATGGGCTGGACAACTGGGCACTCTCTGAACAGGCCCGTTGGGCACTGCGGCTTTGCCTGGTGAGCGCGCGACGACCAGACGAGATCGTTCAGGCTCGTAAAGCAGAATTTAATTTACAGTCAGGGTTGTGGAAACAAGGTACGCGGAACAAATCGCAGCGTGAACATACGTTGCCGGTCTCTTCCCTGATGCGCCTGTGTATCGAGTCATTGTTAAAGGCCAGCGATCCTGCTTCGCCCTGGCTGGTACCGGCACCGCGCGATGTGATGCAACCGCTGTCAAAAGGTGCGCTTAATCAGGCTCTGCGACGCATGTTACGCGCACCGCGCGGCCTGGGACTGGAACATTTTACACCACGTGACCTGCGGCGAACGGCACGCTCAAAGTTATCTGCACTGGACACGCCCAACGACGTGGCAAGAAAAATCATGAATCATGCATTAGAAGGGATAGATCGTGTTTACGATACGCACGACTATGTCGTGCAGATGCGCGCTGCACTGGAAAAGTATTCGGAATCATTACAGGTAATTATCAACAGTGATAGTTACCATTTTCTACATCATCGTTATGAAGGCGAAAGGCTGAAATTAGACAGTTCCTCTGTCATGGTCATGAGCCTTTAACGGGACAGTCAGGCTGTTTCCAATAAAAAAGCGGTGTCCTCATCAACACCGCTTAATTATGTCAGATCAGGAAGTCATCGAGAGAACCGCCTGCATCCAGGGCCTTTTTAATAGGCGATGGTGTACGGCCCTGACCTGTCCATGATTTCTTTTCACCGTTTTCGTCGGTATATTGATATTTAGCCGGGCGCGGAGCACGTTTAGCTTTTGTTTTAGTTTCTGTAGGTAAATCGATCAGCTCAGAAATATCGATGCCGTCATTCATCAGCATTTCTTTATATTTAGCCAGCTTGTCTGCTTTTTCACGCAGCAGGGCTTGCTCAGCTTCTTCTTCTTCACGGCGTTCAGCGACAACGACAGAAAGCTTTTCGAGCATCTCATTTAACACATCAAGCTCAATTTCCCGGGCTTGTGCACGTAAAATACGAAGGTTATTTAATGCTTTGAGCGCATCCATTGATTAATCCTTAAATTACAGCGAATATTTTAAACAGAGCCATTCTACGAAAAATATTCCCAGAAGGAAATATCTCTTCAGGCCGAAATGTACAAATTTGTTACTGTAAAGATTATTACTGACTTTCAGAACCTGAGAAACGGCATAAAGTTTAGGAATACATTGATGTTTTAAACATATTTAAATCGCCTCATGCCAATGAAAGGCGAGCAGGTTCTACACAACATGAATTATAGAATCTCTTTTTTAAGTTAAAAAATCAATGAAAATCAAAACCTAATACCTGGCTATCTTGATTTGTCGTCACGTTGTAAACCTGGAATGATGTGATTTGTCTCGTCAGAGAGAAATGATAACGTATAGTTAATAATAGCCACCCTTAAATAAAAGCTGGTCTGAGCGGACGAAATGCCTTACTAAAAAAACCGCTATTGAGGATAACATTTTGTTATGTGTAAATCCTGATTTTGATGCCAGACATCCCTCGAACCTTCCATAACCCGACCGTTGCAGCTGTTGGCTGCTTTGCAAAGATGAGAAGCGGCTTTACCCGATCTGAGAAAAATAGCATTCCGGATTTCGCAATTACACAAACCCGATAAAGCAACCTGTAACCTGTGCCAGGCTTCATGCCAGGCTGAACGTTTTCTCTGTCAACCCAACGGCCATAAGTCTGTATTATCTGAACATAAGCGAAGCGTCAATAAGGGCAATAACGTTCACATCACCGTTGTCAATAACAGCCTTTACCCATTTTTTCCATATTGTTTAAACCTGCAGTCCACCTGTCTCAGATAATGACCGCATTATATATAAGGAAAAAAGACATAAGCGAGTGTGAGAAATAATTCTGTTCACACAGGGGTAAAACGGATGGCTCAAAAATATCCAGGCCAGCTAATTTCAGCGTTACGTCACGCGCTCGGGTTCAGAAGTACTGTGCCCGACTTGCGCTAAAACATCTGCATTATCAACAGAATACACACATCGGCTTTTCTGACGCTTTTAAAGATAAATGTTAACAATAACTTGCAATGATAATCTAAATGAGTATATTTCTCATTTGTTTTTACATGTTGTTGTTTTTGTCCTTATTCCTGATGGCCAGCCCGCACGGTAGTTAACTGGGACTGATGCAGGGCAGTGGCAGCTAAAAAAAAGAAAACGAGGCGTTAGAATGTTTCTGAATATCCCCCTCCTGAACAGGGATCGCGTGAAGCCCACTTTTTCTCTGGTTCCCTCACGCTTATCACTTTTGGCAACCCTTGTGGCAGGCGTATCTTCACATAATGCGTTTGCAGAGACGCCATCGGATGTGAATAAGAGCAACCCGACGCTTATCGTTACTGCGGCTGAACAGCCGGTTTCCGAAAATACTTCCTCGGACTACAGCGTACCTGTTACCCGCGCGGGCAATAAGTTACTTTCGACCGTGCGCGATATTCCTCAGTCTGTAAGCATCATCAGCGCGCAGCGCATGAAAGACCAACAGCTACAGTCGTTAAATGATGTTCTGGACAACACCACGGCTATTCAGACCAGCACAGCGGATATGGATCGTAAGACCTATTATTCTCGCGGTTTTTTAATCGACAATTACCTGATTGACGGTATTCCTACTGTATTCGAAGAACGCTGGAATTTGGGTGATGCACAGACGGATAGCGCATTATATGAACGCATTGAAGTGGTCAGGGGTGCAAACGGGTTATTGACCGGTGCCGGTAATCCTTCCGCTGCCGTTAACATGGTACGTAAACATGCCGACAGTCATCAGCCAGAAGGCGAGATATCCGCCAGCTATGGCAGCTGGAATAAACAGCGTTACGTTATGGATGTGCAGTCCCCGTTGAATGCTGCAGGAAATGTTCGAGGCAGGGTGATTGCGGGTTATCAGGATAATAATAGCTTTATTGAGCGTTATGGTGCTGAAAAGAAATTTGTTTATGGGGTGATTGATGCCGATCTCAATGACGCCACCACATTATCTGCAGGCTATGAATTTCAGCAGCTGAATACTGACAGCCCAATGTGGGGCGGTTTACCGCGTTGGTACACAGACGGTAGTAAAACCCATTTTCGTCGCGGCTTTAATACCGCCCCTGACTGGACTTATAACGATAAAGAGAGCAGAAAACTTTTTGCCCGGCTCAAACACACTTTTGCAAGTGGATGGCAATGGACCCTTAACGGCACCCATGATCGGTCAACGCTTAACAGCAAAATGATGTATATCGCCGGCTATTTTGACAAAAATACGGGTGCAGGCGTTTCTCCCTATGCGGATTATCCTGTCGTTGCGGGCACGGGATATAATGCAGCCAAACGTCAAGTCGATGCTGTGGATACCTTCGCCAGTGGCCCTTATCAACTCTTCGGACGCACCCATGAATTAATGGTCGGTGTTAGCTACAGCAAACAAAAAAACACTTATTACGGTACTTTTGCGAATATCTCGCCAGAAGAATTGGGGAATTTTAACCTTTTTGACGGCCAGTTCCCGGAAACGGATTGGGCGGCGCGCACCCTGTCCCAGCAGGATATTACCCGACAAACCTCGGGCTACCTTGCCACCCGTATTTCACTGGCGGATCCGTTAAATCTGATACTGGGCGCACGTTACACCCGTTGGAGCAAAAATACGCTGACCAACTATATGGAAAAAAATAACATCACGCCTTATGCGGGTCTGATTTATGACATTGATGAGAACTGGTCAACGTACGCCAGCTATACTTCCGTGTTTCAACCGCAGTCATATCGTGATCTCTCAGGTGCCTATCTGGCGCCGGTTATTGGTAAGAACTACGAAGCCGGCGTTAAATCTGACTGGTTCGACAGCCGCTTGACCACGTCAGTCTCGGTCTTTCGGGCTGAGCTGGATAATGTGGCACAGACCACCGGTCGCATTATTCCGGGTACCACCGAGTCAGCGTATGAAGGCAAAAATGGTACGGTAAGCCGAGGAATTGAATTCGAAATTAACGGCGCAATCACAGATAACTGGCAGATGACCCTGGGAGGCACGCGTTATATTGCCGAACAGCGTGATGGCACGGCGGTAAAACCCGACTTACCGCGAACGCAGTTAAACGTCTTTACGCGCTACCGTTTACCCATGTTCCCTGATCTGACTGTGGGTGGCGGAGTGAAATGGCAAACGCACGTCTGGAGCGATAATTCGGCACCGGAAGGAAACGGAACGTGGCGTGCAGAGCAGGGCAGCTATGCGTTAGTCAATTTATTTAGCCGCTACCAGGTGACGAAAAATTTTGCTGTTCAGGGCAATATTAATAATCTCTTTGATAAAACCTATGACACGAATGTTGCGGGGGATATCGTTTACGGTGAACCCCGTAACGTCTCTGTGACTGCCAGCTACCGTTTCTGAAGACGCCGGACTTTCACCAGTGAGCGCCTCACCCGGGGCGCTTGCTCCCCTGCTTTTTCCCCCTCGACCCGGCGCAAATCGCTGATCCATCACGTTTTGACGTAATTGCCAGGCCAGAAAGTCGGGGATTTGCGCTACACTGACCAGCGTTAATCCTCCATTCTGCCGCTATGATAGCGCTGTCTGAGGCAAACTAATTAACCTGGAAGAAGTATGAAAATCAGATTCCTTTCGGCTAATGAGCAAAAACTGGCGGAGGTGCGTGAAATCCTGGAGCCAGTGGGCGTCGAAGTCTTGCCGATCGCTCGTCGTATTGAAGAAATTCAAACAGAGAATGAGCTGGATTTGGTGCGGGACAAACTCACAAAAGCCTTCTCAATTATTGGGCGTCCTCTCTTCGTTGAGCATACCGGACTTTATCTCGATGGGCTGAATGGCCTGCCTGCGGGGCTGACGCGCATATTCTGGAACCGGCTGGATGCCGATCGTTTTGCCTCCCTCGTTAATGGCCTCGATAGCCAGGGCGTCACGGCCAAAACCGTACTGGGCTATTGTGACGGGCGCAAAATGTATCAGTTTTACGGCGAATTACGTGGCACTATTGCCTCAAAACCGGCGGGCCCGCGTGGTTTTCAGTGGGACTGCGTGTTTATTCCTGAAGGCTACGATCAAACCTTCGCTGAGATGGGCGACAAGAAAAATGAAATCTCAAACCGTCGCATTGCACTGGACCGCTTCGCGTCCTTCTTAAAAACAGCACGAGGCGTGGCATGAAACCTGAACTGAAGCGGGCTTATGACTCCGGTAAGCTGATACTCTTTGCCGGTGCAGGCCTGTCCCGCAATCTTGGCCTGCCAGAATGGCATGAGCTCATTGCCCATCTGGCCAACGAGCTGGGGTACGATCCCAAAATTTTTAATACCTATGGTACGCACCTTTCCCTGGCCGAATACTATAAGCAAAAAAAAGGATCGCTAGGGCCGTTGAGAAGCTGGATGGATCGCGAATGGCATCGGCCGGATATTGATGTTCGTAGCTCTGAAATTCACACCATGATCACGCAGGGCAACTTTTCGCGTATCTATACCACCAATTATGACCGCTGGCTGGAAGCGGCACATGAGGCGCACGGTGTGCCTTACTCAAAAGTCGCGAATGCGGCCGATCTGGTGTCATTAACTGAAGACAAGCGCCACATCATTAAACTGCACGGCGACTTTGATGATGATACCTCCATCGTTTTAGATGAAAGCAGTTACTTTGAGCGCCTCTATTTTGATTCGCCGCTGGATATCAAACTGACCCATGATGTCATGGGGAATTCGGTGTTGTTCGTGGGCTACAGCATCAGTGACTTTAATATTCGTCTGCTGTTTTATCGCCTGACCAAAATGTGGGGGCGCACGGGCCTGGCCACTGCGCGCCCCAAGTCGTACCTTTTCACTAACCGCAATAACCCGGTGGCAAAAGAAGTGCTGGGTCAGTGGGGCATTGAAATGATCGTCTCTGAAGAAGACGATCCTCGAAAAGCCCTGGCCGATTTTATGCAAGCGCTTCTGGCGTGATGCGCGGGGCGGGGCTGACCACGTCGTTGTAAAATCTGAACCGCATGTCAGGTTTATCGGGCGTGGTGATTCTTCTCTGGAAAATGCGGATTACTGTGGTATGCTGTATAAATACACAGTATCTGAGGGCAAAACTATGGCTGTTGAGACAAAATTTGTAGTGGTCAGAAAAGGTGAAGAGAAGATGACATTTGCCAACAAAAAAGAGGCTGATGCCTACGACAAAATGCTGGATATGGCGGAAGCGTTCACCGACTGGTTGCTGACTCATCAGGCGGAGATGGATGAATCTCAGGCTGAAACACTCGGCCTGTTGCTGGCAGAACAAAAAGACGCCGTGCAGCACATTCTTCGCACCAGTAAACTGCCTCAGTCAACCTCAGGCGGTAGCGCCCCTGAAGCGACGGATGCTGATCATGCGCCGCAAAGTGACAAGAAAGTCCGCGCCGTCAAAGCCGCCTGACCGGGTTATGCTGGAAGCCTGCTTCCAGCATAACCACTCTCGTTTCCTGTCTTTTATCCGTCAATGACCGACTCAGCGGTGGGTCTTTTGATCCTTCTCAGCGAATCAAATGCGTTACGGCAAAAGCATAGTGATGAAGGTATCTGGCCATGCACGTCATGCAAAGTACATAACCATGAAACCAGCCTGATTTGTTTAGCATGAATGGGTTCCCGGTTCAGTTATGCCTGGTTAGAAGAGGGCACAGACTGCCATTGAATCCCCGTCTATGTATTGTTTCATATCAATACTATTCAGATCAGTAACGGATTCCTGCATATTATTATGGCCATGTTCAGGTCAGATCGGTCCGATCGCCTCGGGTCGTCGGATGGGAAATAACTAAAAAAGTGACACTGTCATTTCCGTCGTTACGTGCCTGATGTTTCGCACCCGGTGAAATTTCAATGCCTTGCTGCGCCTGCAGGAGATGCACGATGCCCTCAATTTCCATCGTCAGCTCTCCCTCTAAAACGAAAAAGAACTGGCGAGACTGAACGTGAAAGTGTCGGGTTTCAGCAGTCGCAGGCGGCATATGTTCATGAATAATGCTTAAATCCTGGCGTTTCAGCAGATGCCAGCCATCACAGTTATTTCCCCAAACATAATGTTCTGCGTTGTCTTTCGAAATCATAAATCCTCTTTATGCCCGCAACGGATAATGTGAGCCGATTCTGGCTTTGATTCATCTTATTAAAGTTAAATTCTGGCGCGCCGATAGTTATTCCAGGGACATGAAAGATTGTATCTGACAGGGTGGTCAACCTAGCCGGTGTATTCCAGGGGAATCAATATGACCACTCAACCCAGTAAAAAAACCATGAGTACCCGCACGCAGATGCTTGTTGCGGGCGGCCTGACGATTACGCTTGGGTTTACCGTGACGATTGGTGTTCTGAGCTGGCAGTCGGCAAAAGAACAAAAAACGCTGGCTGAACATTATCTGCAGCAGATCGCTCAAAGTCGCGGGCTGCAAATTCAACAAGAGCTGAGTTATGCCCTTAATATGGCGCACAGCTTAGGCCAAAGTCTGATTGCTTTACCCAAAGCGGGCATTAACGATCGTAAAGTCGCTGACAGAATCATGGAATATTCCCTCAGAGCCAATCCTGATTATCTCTCGATGTCTGTGATTTTTGAACCCAACGCGTTTGATGGTCGTGATGCTGAATTTGCAGGTCAGAGCGGACAGCCGCCACAGGGCCGTTATGCCTGGTTTGTTGACCGCGATCAGGCCGGTAATTACGCCATGCATCCGTTACTGTCCTTTTTAACGCCGGGTCAGGGTGATTATTATCTGGTTCCCCAGCAGACAAGAAAAGATACGCTGATTGAGCCCTACAGTTATGCCTACAATGGTATACCAACGTTATTGACCTCTGTAGCCTCACCCATTATCGATCAGGGTAAACTTTACGGCGTGGTGACTTCCGATATCTCCCTTGCCTCACTACAAAAGAAAGTTAACCAGATAAAACCCTGGCAGGACACCGGTTATGCCCTGTTGCTCTCTAACACAGGCAAAGTCGTTTCCTCGCCAGATAAAGATGAGGCGGGCAAAGCGTGGAAGGGGGAAAAAGACAATTTCACCCAGCAAATTGTGGAACATGACGACCCGGTGCTGGGCGAAAAAGCCATGTATACCTGGTATCCGGTCACGGTAGGCAATAGCGATAAGCCCTGGTACGTTGGGATTGTCGCACCGGTCAGCCAGGTGATGGCTGCGGCGAATCGCCAACTTTACTGGGCTATCGGACTAATGCTGGTAAGCATACTGTTAGTCGGCGCGGTGCTGGGGCTCTTGTTCAATCGCAAAGTCATGCGTCCGCTCGGCGGCGAGCCTGCAGAGGCAGCCAGAATAGCGCTGGCGGTTGCGGAAGGTAAGCTCAGTAACCGCTTTCACGTTGCACCGGGCGACAACAGCAGCCTGTTTTATGCGCTGCATACCATGCAAAGCCAGCTGCAATCTATTGTGGGCCAAATCAAAAATGCCAGCGCGTCGGTGCGAGAAGGGGCTAGCGAGATTGCCAGTGGTAACCTCGATCTGGCATCGCGTACCGAACAGCAGGCGGCTGCGCTGGAGGAGACTGCAGCCAGCATGGAGCAAATCAGCGCAACGGTTCGCCTGAATGCCGATAATGCTCAACAGGCCACGAATCTGACCGAAAATGCCACCTCAATCGCCAGCCGGGGCGAAGCGCTGGTTGGGCAGGTGGTGCAGACGATGTCACAGATTGATGACAGCTCGAAGAAAATTGGTGACATTACTACGATGATCAACAGCATCGCCTTCCAGACGAATATTCTGGCCCTTAACGCTGCGGTTGAGGCGGCGCGCGCTGGCGAGCAGGGACGAGGCTTTGCTGTCGTGGCCTCTGAGGTGCGTAATCTTGCGCAGCGAAGTGCGGGCGCGGTGAAAGATATCGCTGCCCTGATTGAAGAATCGAGCGTTCGGGTTCAAAGCGGCGTGAAACTGGTTAACGAAGCAGGCAAAACGATGCATGAGATGACGCAGGCCGTATCGTCAGTGCAGAGCATCATTGATGAAATCGTTTCTGCCTCTGATGAACAGGCGCGCGGTATCGGTCAGGTCACTGTCGCAGTTAACGAGATGGACGGTACGACACAACAAAACGCCGCACTGGTGCAGCAAATGTCGGCGGCCGCCAGCTCGCTGGAAGATCAGGCGCAGCAGTTGGCGCAAACGGTGGAGCAGTTCCGCTAACGCGCGGTAAACCGCTAAAACACAACCCGCACGGTGCGGGTTGTGTTTTCAGTCATTAACCCGGATAGATACCGCGATCTTTACGTGCCATCAGGATACGTTCGCAGGCCACGATATAGGCTGCGGTACGCAACGAGCACGCTTTCTCTTTGGCTTTTTCCCATACGTGAACCATGGCTTCCGTCATGATCTTGTCTGAGCGTTTATTAATTTCGTCTTCGCTCCAGAAGAAGCTGGCCATATCCTGCACCCATTCGAAGTAACTGACTGTCACACCTCCGGCGTTACAAATCACGTCGGGTACAACAATCACACCGCGGTTTGCCAGAACATCATCAGCATCCGGATAGGTCGGACCGTTAGCGCCTTCGAGCACCAGCTTACAGCTCAGGATCTCAGCACGCTCCCGCGTGATTTGTCCTTCCAGCGCGGCAGGGATCAGAATATCCATTTCCGTATGCCAGAAACGCTCTTTCTCGATGTTTTGTGCACCAGGGAAGCCTGCGATCTGCTTGTTTTCAGTCTGCCATTGTGTCAACGCATCCATATCCATGCCGTCAGCGTTGAACAGCGTTGCAGTGTGATCCTGAATCGCCACAACGCGCGCGCCCGCCTGACTAAACAATCGGGCGGCTTCACTGCCTACGTTACCAAATCCCTGTACAGCGACACGTGCGCCTTCAATCTGGATGCCGGCTCGGCCAGCAACCTCACGGCCAGTGACGAACACACCACGGCCGGTCGCTTTTTCACGGCCGAGGGAGCCGCCAAGGTGAATAGGTTTACCTGTCACCACACCAGTCACTGTGGTGCCCAGATTCATGGAGTAGGTATCCATCATCCAGGCCATCACTTTGCCATTGGTGCCGACATCGGGGGCCGGGATATCTTTTTGCGGTCCAATGATGATACCGATCTCGCTGGTATAGCGGCGCGTCAGACGTTCGAGTTCGCCTTCAGACAGTTTAAAAGGATCGACCCGAATCCCACCTTTTGCCCCGCCGTAGGGCAGATTGACAGCGGCACACTTGATGGTCATCCAGGCTGAAAGGGCCATGACCTCATTTAAATCGACATCGGGATGATAGCGAATCCCGCCTTTACCCGGACCGCGTGAAAGGTTGTGCTGAACACGATAACCCTCAAAATGACGAATGGAGCCGTCATCCATTTGCAGAGGAATATCAACAATTAATGCACGCTTAGGATGACGTAAAGTATCAATCCAGCGCGTAAGGTCGCCCAGGTAAGGCGCAACGCGATCGATTTGTTGTAGGTAGGTGGACCAGGCTGAAGTACTACTGTCAGACGCGTAAGATAACTTATCCATACAAAACCTTTCTTATCGAAGTTATTTATTGTGTTGAGCCGTGGAATGACGCGCGCTTAAGCGCGCCGACATAATTTATCATTACCAGAGAAAATATGATGTCGACCAGGCGGTCATTATCCCCATGCTATTTCGATTAACGGTGAATAAGAGTGAATAATATTTCGACTTATCTGCCCCTGATGCGGCTGTTTCGTGCATAAATAAGGCATTGTTAGTGCATAAACCAAAAATTTTATGATTTATCAGTTCTTTGAAGGGGGTCAAAAAGTTAATGAATTGTTTCAAAGGATATTGACTTTGTTGCACCGCCAGGGTGCATAAATATAAGTAATGCGAAGGTTACTTTCACTTATGCGAAGAGGCTAACGGACAATATCTCACGCTTTTATCACCGACGGCAGAGCAGAAAATAAGACGTGCCAGCAACATGCGTTTATTAAAACGGGATGGAACTCAACCGCCAAATTTTTAACCTGAATAAGGAAGACGGCCGTGAGCGGATGAAAAAGGCTGCGAACAGTAGTGCATCAGTTTACGCTCTGACCTTCTGAAATCAGCGACAACAGATGGTTAACCGCTTTAGACGCATTATTCCGCCGCCAGGCAAAAGCCACATCGGTAAAAAGCGTATTGTTGGCGATTTCCCGGAAGCAAATCTGCGGATTCTGCACGCAAACCATCGATTCCGGTATAAGGGCTATACCGCAACCTGCGCCGACCATACCTAAAGAAGAACTGATTTGCGGAGCCTGCTGAAAAGACGATGAGGAGAAACCCGCGCGCAAACAGGCACTGACAATAAGCTCATACAGGCTGGGTGAAACGTCTCGCGGAAAAATAATTAAGGTTTCCTGCACCAGTTCGCTCAGCGCGATGCTGGGTTTTTGTTGCAGAGGATGCGCAGCAGGCAAAGCCAGCAGCATCCGTTCGGTAGAAATGACGCGCAAATTAAACGATTTACTGCTTTCGCAGGGAAGACGAAGAAATGCCGCGTCCAGCAATCCCTCCTGGAGATCCTGAATAAGCAATGACATGTTCTCTTCCCGCGTCATCAGCTCCAGGGCGGGATAGCGATCTTTAAATCGCCGAATAATCTCAAAGACGTTGGGATCAAATGCTACCGAACTGGCAAAGCCTAGCGACATTTTGCCAGAGATCCCCCGGGCAACGCCTTTCGCCTTTTCCAGCGCATGATCGGCGAGTTGAATGATTTCAATCGCATCCGCCAGAAATGTTTTTCCTGCATCCGTCAGTTCCACACCGCGCGTCAGTCGTTTTAACAGCGGCGTACCGATTTCATGCTCCAGTCGCTGAATTTGCTGACTGAGTGGCGGCTGCGAAATGCCAAGCAATTCGGCCGCTCGGGTAAAGTGCTGCGTTTGAGCGACAGCAACGAAATAACGTAGATGGCGCAGTTCCATATTAAAAACGTCTCAAAGTTTACAGGTTTTGCTATTGGATTCTGTCCGCAAACAGGGTCACCATTATGTTAACACGGCTTAACAGTTAACCTACGAGGCATCCGATGAGCAATTTTGTAACTGATTGTTCCTGCGAGGATCAACTAAAAGATACCGTTCAAAAGCTGCGAAAAAAAATGCCAGAAAGTGTTATGTATCAAACCTCTTTGATGAGTGCGCTGCTGAGTGGTGTTTATGACGGTGAAACCAGGATTGCTGACTTACTGCGCAAAGGTGACTTTGGTCTGGGAACCTTCAATCAGCTGGATGGTGAACTCATTGCGTTCGACAGCAATGTGTATCAGCTGCGCGCCGATGGCAGTGCCCGGCCTGCTGATCCTGACCAGAAAACGCCATTTGCGGTAATGACCTTTTTTCAACCCCAGCATAAACACGTTTTTGAACGCGCGGTTCAGCGCGATGCGCTGCACCAGCTTATCGACAGCGAAATCACCTCCGACAACCAGTTTTGTGCACTGCGTGTAAGCGGACATTTTTCATCCGTCCAGACGCGTACCGTTCCGTGCCAGTGCCGGCCTTACCGATCGATGCCTGAAGTTCTGGGAAACCAGCCCATATTTGAATTCACGCATCGCCATGGCGAGCTTATTGGCTTCCGCACGCCGCAGTACATGCAGGGTATCAACGTCGCGGGATATCACGAACATTTCATCACAGACGACAGAACCGGCGGTGGGCATATCCTGGATTATGTGCTGGAGCAGGGCACGCTGACTTTTGGTGCCATCAGCAAGCTGGTGATCGATTTACCTGAAAACGCCGACTTTCTTAATGCCAACCTGACGCCGGAAAATCTGGATGATGCCATCCGTTCTGTCGAAAGCTAATCACGAGGCCTGAAATATGAAAACTCTCTCTGATACGACACTCTGGCACTGCGGTGCAGACCTGGTTGTCGCGCAACTTGAAGCGCAAGGCGTCAGCCATGTGTTTGGCATCCCTGGCGCAAAAATTGATAAGGTATTTGATTCCCTACTGGATTCATCCATTCAGACGATTCCCGTGCGGCATGAGGCGAATGCCGCCTTTATGGCCGCGGCAGTAGGCCGTCTGACGGGTAACGCTGGCGTGGCGCTGGTCACATCCGGCCCGGGCTGCTCAAACCTGGTGACCGGTATGGCTACCGCAACCAGTGAGGGCGACCCGGTGGTGGCTATTGGGGGCGCGGTCAAACGCTCCGACAGCGCCAAGCAGGTTCACCAGAGTCTTGATACCGTATCTATGTTCCGCCCGGTGACAAAATATGCGGTTGAAGTCACCGACTCGTCGGCACTGGCGGAATGTGTATCAAACGCGTTTCGTCACGCTGAACACGGTCGCGGCGGCGGTGCGTTTGTCAGCCTGCCACAGGATATCGTTGATCAGCCGGTCACGGGTAAGGTGCTGAGCCATCACGGCCGCATCACGCTGGGTGCGGCACCGGATGTGATGATTGATGCGGTCAGCCGTGAGATCGCCCACGCAAAAAATCCCGTGATTTTGCTGGGCCTGATGGCAAGCCAGCCTGAGAATAGCGAAGCCATTCACGATCTGTTAAACCGCAGCCATATCCCGGTAACCAGCACGTATCAGGCTGCGGGTGCCGTTCGCCAGGAGCACTTTTCCCGTTTTGCCGGTCGCGTGGGACTTTTCAACAATCAGGCAGGCGACAAGCTGCTGCAACAGGCCGACCTGATTATTACCATCGGCTACAGCCCGGTTGAGTATGAACCTGCCATGTGGAACAGCGGGAATGCCACCTTAATCCACATTGACGTTGTGCCAGCGGAAACGGATAACCGCTATTTGCCAGATGCGGAGCTGGTCGGCAACATCGCCGCCACGCTGCGTAAACTGGCACAAAAGGTCAGCCAGCCGTTACAGCTCAGCAAGGAGGCTGCCAGTATCCTTGAGGACCGTCAGCAGCAGCGGCAGTTACTTGCATTACAGGGCGCGAGCCTGAATCAGTTTGCTCTTCATCCGCTGCGCATCGTGCGTGCGATGCAGGACATTATCAACAGCGACGTCAGCCTCACCGTTGATATGGGCAGCTTCCATATCTGGATTGCCCGCTATCTCTACAGCTTCCGCGCACGCCAAATCATGATTTCTAACGGGCAGCAAACCATGGGCGTGGCCTTGCCCTGGGCGATTGGTGCCTGGCTGGTCGATCCACAGCGTAAAGTCGTCTCGGTTTCAGGAGATGGCGGCTTCCTGCAGTCAAGCATGGAGCTGGAAACCGCCGTCAGGCTCAACGCCAACATTTTGCACATTGTCTGGGTCGATAATGCTTACAACATGGTGGCGATGCAGGAAGAGAAAAAATATCAGCGTGTTTCAGGCGTGAACTTTGGACCCATTGATTTTAAAGCCTATGCGGAAGCATTCGGTGCGGCGGGATTCGCGGTGAACAGTGCCTCCGAACTGGAACCCACGCTGCGCAAAGCGATGGATGTTCAGGGGCCTGCTGTTGTGGCAGTGCCAGTGGATTACGCCGATAACCACTTGCTGATGGGGCAGCTTCACCTCAGCCAGTTACTTTAATTTCAACGGAATAAGGAAACGATGATGAAAATGCGGGTTGCGCTTGTGACAGGTGCGGGTCAGGGCATTGGTGAGGCGATAGCCTTACGTCTGGCAAAAGACGGATTTGCCGTGGCCGTGGCTGATTATAATATTGAAACCGCGTCGCAGGTTGCGGAAAAGATCAAGAAAGATGGCGGCCGTGCGTTGGCCATCAAGGTGGATGTAACAAAACGGGATCAGGTATTTCATGCCGTAGAAGAAGCGCGCAGCGTATTGGGTGATTTTAACGTCATTGTGAATAACGCAGGTGTCGCGCCCTCAACGCCCATTGATGAAATCACCGAAGAGGTCATCAACAAGGTTTACGACGTTAATGTCAAAGGCGTGATCTGGGGCATGCAGGCCGCGATAAAAGCGTTCGCGTCTGAAGGCCATGGCGGAAAAATTATTAACGCCTGCTCTCAGGCCGGGCATGTCGGCAATCCCGAGCTGGCAGTTTACAGCTCAAGCAAGTTTGCTGTTCGGGGCCTGACACAAACTGCCGCACGGGATCTGGCACCGGCGGGGATCACCGTAAATGGCTTTTGTCCTGGTATTGTTAAAACACCGATGTGGGCGGAGATCGACAGGCAGATTTCCGAAGCGGCAGGCAAACCCGTGGGTTATGGTACTCAGGAGTTTGCGAAAAGAATCACGCTTGGTCGGTTATCAGAACCCGCAGATGTCGCAGCCTGTGTCGCCTTTCTTGCCGGCCCGGATTCTGATTACATCACCGGACAGTCGTTACTGGTAGACGGCGGCATGGTGTTTAGCTAACCGGAAAAATGTCTGGCGCTACGGCGCCAGACTGCCCGGTATTCTGTCACCTCGCATGAGGTAGGCTGAGATCCTGCATGACGTCCTGTAAAAAAATAACGCCGCTTACTTTTTCCCTCATTTCCTGACAATTTTAAGAGCATACCGAGCGTTTCCGGGCTTCCATCGTTCAGTGAAACGGCTAAAATAATGCGTTCATTTGCCAGGGAGTAAGACAGCTATAATGCGTTATCGTAATCTTTTTACCGCACTTGCGGTCGCCACAACATTAGCCGGATGCGCCCGGCATCCCGCCGCCAATCCCCCCGCTGCGGCAGCGGATGATTTTACGACCGGACAGACCCAGATCGATGTTTCACACGTGATTACGCGTGCGGATGACGGTTCACATATTTATCTGACGGTAGATGGTAAAGATGCAGGCGAACTGCCCAATGGTGAAAGCAAAATCCTTCGTGTTCCCGCGGGTAAACATGAAGTCGGCGGTTACGTGCGCACGTTGTTTGGCCTGGGGCGGGTAACTATTGATCCACTTGAAGTGACAACGTCACCTGAAGACGTTAAAAAAGTGGCTTATACCGTGACTCGTAATAAGGCGACCTTTGTTGAACAACCTAAACAGAGAGAACCCCAGCCGGCACAGACGCAGGAACAGGGCTAATCTGTCCTGCTAACGTCAGGTCGTGAATTTCACTGCCTGGCGATCGTTCAGATAGCGTTACGACGGCAGCAGGTTATCTTTCTGCTGACGTCGACCCGCCGTGTAGTGCCCGTGACCTCAGTGCTTTATGGCGTTAATCTCGCCTTGACGACAGCCGTTGTGCTTTTGATGACACATGAGGCACGATGGCAATTTTGATCACCCATAGCGCCTGTTAATGAATGCCTATAGCCCCAGTTCACTGAGAGAGGGATGATCGTCCGGTCGGCGGCCCTGAGGCCAGTGAAACAGTCGCTGACTGTCGGTAATGGCCACGTCGTTAATGCTGGCATGGCGTTTCACCATGTAGCCATTCTCATCAAATTCCCAGTTCTCATTGCCGTAGGAACGGAACCAGTTTGCCTGGCTGTCATGCCACTCATAGGCAAAGCGCACGGCGATACGATTTGAATGAAAACTCCACAACTCTTTGATCAACCGGTACTCTGCTTCCCTTTGCCATTTGTCTCGTAAAAACGCCACAATTTCGGCCCGGCCCGTAATAAACCTATCGCGATTTCGCCATGCGCTGTCGGGAGAATAGGCCAGAGAAACACGTTCGGGATCCCGGCTGTTCCAGGCATCCTCTGCCAGGCGCACTTTCTTTATCGCATCCTGTACATCGTTAAACGGGGGTAAAGGCTGACGTGGTGATTCCATAAGGTCTCCTGAAACGCTGGCAGACTCAGCGACACTTCAGCATTGGAGTGCCGGCTGATGACATTCATAAACGGGCAGGTTTTAGAGCGAAATGGCGTGAACCTGACAAACGGCGCGTGCCGCTTCTTTACCTTTTTTCACAAAATGCTCGGTATAAAAACGCACGAATTCGTCGGCAGGCTGAAAATTATGCGGCGTCAGTGAAACAGAAAACACGGGAACATTGGTAGCCAGCTGAGCCTGCATGAGTCCACTGACCACAGCCTGCGCCACGAAGTCGTGGCGGTAAATGCCGCCATCAACGACCAGGGCCGCACAAACAATGGCGTCAAACTGACCTGTTTGCGCCAGGCGCTGCGCCAGTAAAGGCATTTCAAAGGCACCAGGCACGTCCCAGGTTTTAATTTCGTAAGACGTGCCGCTGTTTTCCATTTCCTGATTAAAGCCAGCCAGGGTTTGAGAAACAATGTCGCTGTGCCAGTTTGCCTTGATAAAGGCGACTCTTAACGGTTGCATAACTTACTCCAGTAAACGTGACATCCGGTGCACGTGAAATCGCAAAACGATCGCATTCTTCCGAATCAAAAATAAAGCTGTCTGATGAGCAGCACAGTAAATTCGCTCAGCACTTCTTGAATCACCTGGCTACCTGAGCGCCGGAGCCGGATGACGTCTCTTGCTTATGGCCGACATTATAAACTGATGTCAATAATCCGTGCTTATCTTTAATCCGCTTTTACCGCCATCCACCGTTACGGACGGCACCGATCTTGCGCGGATCATCCGCCAGAGCGCTGTCGTGTTTTATCCGTCTGGCCAATGCTCGCTTTTTGCGTAACGCTTTCCATTAATGTATCAGCTTAAAAATAGTACTGGATATTTAAACAGGTAATTGTATAATTATTCCACTGCCCGTTGGGTGTTGTCTGGAATGATTAGGGGGTAAAGCCCATGATGATATCGACAGAAATCTTCAAAGCAACGGATCATGCCATTACGATGACAAGCCGTGAAATTGCCCAAATGACCGGCAATACGCACGGCGAAGTTAAACGCTTAATTAAAAGTCTTGAAACGGCGCAGCGCCTTTCTCAGCCGCTTTCAGTCAATCTCTATGAGCGCGAAGGCCAGACGCGTGAGGAGTTCTGCCTGAATAAACGCGACTCTCTGCTGGCTGTCGCCCGACTTTCGCCGGGTTTTACGGCCGATGCGCTCGATCGCTGGCAGGCCCTTGAAGAGCGTGTTCATCTGCCAGATTTTACGAACCCTGCTGAAGCCGCTCGTGCCTGGGCTGAACAGTTTGAACAGCGACGCGCAGCAGAGAAACAACTGGCCGAATCGGCACCAAAAGCCGCTTTTTTTGACCACTTTGTCAACGTTGAAACGTCTCTGGGTTTCCGTCAGTTGTGCAAAATGCTGAAAGCCAAAGAGCCAGATTTTCGCCAGTTCCTGCTGGAGCGCAATATTATGTTCCGTGACAAGGGAGCCTTAAGGCCCCAGCATTACCATCTGCAGGCGGGTTACTTTACACTGCATTCAGGTACGGCGGACAATCAGCATGCTTTCTCGCAGGCTCGCTTTACCGCCAATGGTGTCAGATGGATTGCCAGCCTGTGGGCCGGACATCTCTCTGCTCAACTCAAAGGTGCGGCGGCTTAGCCTCACTTCTAGCGTGGAACAGGCCGCTGACGATGCGGCCTGTTTCAGCCAGCCTTTTACCAGCCTTTGATCGCATCACCTTTGTAAACTTCTTCTGCTTTGGCCGCGACTTCCGGAGACTGTAACGCAGACTTCAGCTTTTGGATTTTATCGCTGTCTTTGTTGTCCTGACGTGATACCAACGCATTGACGTAAGGCGATGAGGCGCTTTCCATAAACAACCCATCGCGACGCGCCGACAGGCCAGCCTGGGCAGAGAAGTTGGTATTTATGATTGAAAGCGTGACATTTGGATCGTCAAGAGTACGGGTTAACTGCGGCGTATCCACCTCAACCAGCTTCAGATGCTTAGGGTTTTCGATGATATCCAGCGAGGTCGGCAAATAGCCCACGCCGTCTTTGAGCTTAATTAAGCCCTGAGCCTGCAACAGCAACAGACTGCGGCCCAGCGTTGTGGCCTCATTAGAAAGGGTAATAGTATCGCCATCTTTGAGTTCGCTGATGTTTTTAATCTTGTGAGAATAGGCAGCGATAGGGAAAACAAAGGTTTTACCGACAACGGCAAATTTGTAGCCACGCTCTTTAGACTGTTCTTCCAAATAGGGGAGGCTCTGAAAGGCGTTGGCATCAACTTCTTTATTGTTCAGCGCTTCGTTTGGCAGTACGTAATCGTTGAAGTTAAGCACTTCAACATCCAGCTGATACTTGTCTTTGGCAATTTTCTGAACTTCCTGCCAGATAGCTTCGTCGGGACCGGTGTTGATCGCCACTTTAACTTTATGATCGTTATCAGGTGAGCAGGCGGACAACAGTAATACGGAACTGGCGATTAGCGCCGTAAATAAACCTTTCATTAGTAGCGATTCCCATCAGTAAAAGATGTCAAAAGCCTAATACAATTTATCCGCCTTGCGTACTGACGCGGCGATATAAGATATAACCATTACTGCATGATTTGTCTAAAAATTCACCGCATGGTCATCAGGCCCTATCCTGGCGTTTTTAACCGCTGGCAGGGTAATTGACGTCGTCGAACACGATCATAGGCTACGTTTAAACACGTTATTCATTTCAGTATTGCCGACGCGAGTCAGGAGAAACCATGTCAGGGAATCATTCAGATAAATCATCAGAGAAAAAAATCGTTGCCGTACAGGTGTTAAAAAGTAGTGAAGCATGGAACGGTCAACACATTGACGCTTATCCGCAGGGTGAACCCGAACTGACCGTGATGCGCCTGACCATTCCGGCTCATTCTTCGTTACCCTGGCATACGCATCCCATGCCGAATGCGTGTTTTATCCTGTCAGGTACGCTTGTAGTTGAGGATAAAGAAACGGGTGAGCAGCAAACCTTTCAGGCTGGCGAAGCGTTAAATGAAACGGTGAACAGCGCACATCGCGGCTTTACGCTGAACACGCCTGCCGAGTTGGTGATTACCTATGCGGGGGTGAAAGGGATGGAGCTGACCGACCCGCTTCCCGGCGAACCTGAGGAGTTCTAGCGTGAGAATGCCTACCGGTACAGTTTCGGGTTAAACACTCGCTGGAGCCAGTCCTTTGCAGATCGCGTGAACGGGGCAGAAAACCTGATTCAGGGTGCGCATTTGGCATCTGGAATACTGTGTAGGGTCATGGCGCAAAAAAAACCAGCCGGTGAAGGCTGGTTTACGTTTGTATGCAACTCTCATTACGCTTTCAGCGAGGCGCCGCCGCAGATAACCAGTTCCTGGCCCGTAATGGCTGCGGCGGGTTCGCTGAGTAGATAACCCACTAGCGAGGCGACTTCTTCTGGTTGAATGAGCCGGCCAATCGGCGGAACCATAGGGGCCGACGACGTACGTTCAGGTCGGGTGAGCATGGGGGTTTCGGTCGCACCAGGCGCAACAACGTTAACAGTGATGTTACGCGGTGCCAGCTCCATTCCCCACGAGCGAACCATGCCAACCAGCGCCGCTTTGGTTGCAGCGTACTGCGAGCGGTTGGCGGCACCTCGCGACGTGCGGCTACCTATAATGACAATCCTACTGCCAGGCTGCATCATCGGCACAAAGTGGTTCACCAGGACTTCCGCCGCCTGAACGTGCAACGACCACAGGCGCGCGCCGGCAGCGCTATCAAGTTCGCCTAACGGGGCGGCCACCATCATCCCTGCTGCATGTATCAACGCATCCGGGGTACCGAGTGTGCTGATAACCGACTTAAGCTGTTCCGCATCCGTTAAATCCACGGCAACCCAGTTAAGGTTCGGTGAGGCCATCTCTCCCTGGGTTCTGCTAAGTCCCGTCACTTTCCAGCCGTTATTCAGCAGATGATGGGTGATGGCCTGGCCGATACCGGAACTGTATCCCGTGACGATAGCGTGACGCATCTCAGTCTCCTAACATAGATTTTGGTACTTTAAACACCGCTTTGCGGACCGTCATCGGTTCGTTGACCGCGCACAGCGCCTGATGAGGCTCACCGGGCAGAAATACCGCAAAGTCCCCTTTGCGTAGCGTTATGCTCACGGGCCATTCGCGGGGGCGGGTAATGAACAGATCGGGTTTCTTCTCTTCATCATCCGTCTTCGCGACGGACTGCGTACCGGCGTTGATAATCTCTTCGCCTTCCAGCATCACCTGAATATCCGCCCAAAGATGGTGATATTCGGTGTGCCGTAACGCGGCATCTTCGGTAGTGGCCTGCTGAATATTACAAAACCACGCAACATTTTCTGGCTGCCATTTACCGATATCTTTTGCTGCCAGTGCCTCAAACGTGCATGAGGGTAAACGGAGCAGGGCCAGTAAGGGTTCAGGTAATCCTGCCAGGGCCAGGTTGTTCAGGTTTCCAACAATCATCAGATTACTCCTTCACCCACTCAGGCGTGACGCGCGCGTATTTAATTGCCTGACGAAAATAGGTATAAGCGATATGCAAAGTCCCCCCAGCATCCTGCTTGATGCTGGGATAGGAAAATTCACGGTTGCGTTTTTCCTGAGAGTTATTGGTCATACAGTATCCATCGCCTTCATCGAGGTTTTTCTGCCATGGCCAGGTCTTGCCCCCATCCGCTGAAATAGCCACGGTCATGGGCGCGCGCGGTGCCCCCCAGAATGCGGTACGGCCTGTCGTTTCCGGCTCTTTTCTGCCATCACCGTCATCGATCTCATCATATAGAGAGGCACGACGTTCTGTGGCCCCGGCCGCACTCATATTGTTAAATACCAGCGCCAGCTCGCCGCTGTGCAGCGTCGTCACCTGAATAGAAGAGTTGTTGTTAGGTAAAACAGTGGCCTCGGGCGATGACCAGGTTTCTCCGCCATCGGTGGAGCGGCTCAGATAGATATGATCCGCCCAGCGGCTGCGGTAAAGGGCAACCAGCGAACCATCCTGCAAGGCGGTGATATTCATGTGTACACACCCCAGGCTGTCTGGCACGACCACATCTCGCCAGCTTTTGCCCTGATCAGACGAAATTTTCACCGCGCTGATATCATCATTACCTACCCACTTTTCACCTGGCTGGGTACGGCAGTAGAACACGGGCAGTAACCAGTTACCGTTATCCAGAACGGTAATGGGCTGACGGATAAAGGTGCCTGGCTTATCTAACAGCGTATCGATCGGGCCCCAGGTTTGGCCAAGATCGCTGGACTGGCGGTATCGGACAATCGCCGTATCCTGATTGCCGGAGATCTGCGCCGTCCACAATAGCCAGAGAACATTATTGGGCGCGAGAAACAGCACAGGGTTTTGCTCAGACCGCGTGGGATCGTCAGACAGTTTGACGGCTTCGCTCCAGGTGTCAGCGCCTGCCGGCAAGCGAGAGCACCAGACGGAGATATCGGCAATCCCTTCCTGTGTTCCGCCAAACCAGACGCAGAGCAGGGAACCGTCCTGCAGTGGCAAAATATTGGCGGCGTGGTTTTGCGGGCATGACGAAGGCAACATTGCCGTCATTACTCGGCCATCTTTTTCCCATGGCTTCAGATGGCCATCACGAATTACGGTTACGGTCATTTTATTCTCCTTTGCTTGCTGCATTTTTTGCCTCTTCAGCGGCCTGGATCCGGGCTTTACTTGGGATCATATGGTCAATAGCCATAATCAATGCTGGTGTCAGTAGCGCGATATACATGTTGTTGATACCAAAAGGATCGCCTAACAGATACCAGATGGAGGTCACCACACAGGCGCCCACCAGGCCCGCATTTGCCCCACGCGTACTTCTGTAGAACGGCGCGTAGAAGGCAATCACCGCAACAACGGTAATAGACAGACGAATAGCACGTGTAAAGAAAGAGAGTTTTAAGACTTCAGGCACGAACAGAACAAAAATCAACGGCAGGAAACCAATCAACAGTGATAACCAGCGCGTTGTTTTAAATTCCTGATCGGGCGTCGGTTTGAAATAAGGCACATAGAAATCTTTCACCACCAGTGAGGCGATCGCCAGAGCGACGGTACTGACGCTGACAAAGATGGAGGCCACCAGCGAGGTCGTTACCAGACCCGCCAGCCAGGGGTTCATGTCCTGCAAAAACACCGGCATGGCGTACAGGCTGTTAATCTCTGGATGCAGGTACTTTGCGGCCACACCGATCACCGCAATCGCCAGTGCAATCGGCATACAGAACAGGAAAGCAATCCACGTGGAGCGCTGTGCAGATTTCACGTCTTTAGTTGAGGAGATAGCCTGAATAACAAACTGTGTGCAGAAAATCGAACCAATAGTACCGATGAGCCAGGCAACGATGGTTGATACGCCGATATTACCATCCCAGGTCCAGTAATAGGCGGGCATTTCGTCGATCATAGGTTTGAAGCCGCCCGTTTGCGACAGTGCAAACCACAAAATAGCCAGAATACCAAAATACTTCAGCGCGCTGTGCAGCATGGTGACCCAGGCAATTCCCTTTAAACCACCAAACGCAAAGTAGAAGGTACTGACGATAGCGGTGATAAACGCAGCAATGGGCAGGGTAACGTGTAAGACCGTCGCGATAGCTGCGGCACCACTCACATAATTACCCACGTTTACCAGCAGCAGGGCATAAATCATAATCAGTGAAATGATATTCTTGGTACTGCTACCGTATTTTTCAGCGATGGCGCCCGAAATGGTAATTTTGCCGGTGTTATAAATACGTTTAACCAGAATCATACCAAATAACGGAAAACCGATTGCCGCACCAATAACAGACCATGACGCGGCAATACCGCCTTCAAAAGCGGCCTGCGCGGTGCCGATGGTCGACTTTGCCCCTATATATTCTGACATCAGCAGAATACCAACAATAAAGGCGGGCATGGCGCGTGAGCCTTCCATAAAATCGCCAGAGTTTTTACTGCGTAAGCGAAACGTTAGCCAGGTGGTAAATAAAATATAAGCCACCACGATGCCAATAATTATCAGGGTGTCCTGAGCGTTGAAAGTTTTCATTATAGCCTCAGATATAACAAGATAAATTCGGGGAGCACAGCGACTCCCTGTCTTTACGTTTTATTACTTCTTATTATCATTTCAGGTACAGGTTGATGATTCTGCGGATTTCATCTTCCTGTGCGGTATCAAAGTGAACGGCATAACGGCTTTCGCCCACGTTATAACCTAAAATCTGCAACGCTTTTTTAACTGCTGCGGGTGAAAATGCCACTTTATAAAGGTCTGTGCGTAAGCCCGTGACCTGCTCTTGCGCCAGCCGCGATCCTTCACGATCTCCGGCATGGAAGCGAGACCAGATAGCATTGATTTGACGCGGCGCGACGTTAGCCAGGCCTGAAATACAGGCTGAGCATCCCTCGACATAGCCCTGGTGAATCAGTGAGTCCGGACCGTTCAGAACATCGAAGTCTTTACTGTCCTTAACGGCATCCAGATAACCTTTCAGGCTTTCATAGCTTCCGGCGCTGTCTTTCACGCCAATAATATTCGGGTGTTCAGCAAGTGTGCGGGCCGTTTGTGGCTCGATCGTATTACCCGTCCTGGCCGGAATGTTATACAAAAACACCGGAACGGAAAGGGCATCCGCAATGACCGTGTAATGATGAATGAGTTCGCGCTGATTAAGCGGCACAAAATAAGGCGTAATCACCGAAACTGCGTCCACGCCCAGTTTTTCGATTTGTTTGCCCAGCCGAATGGTTTCGCGGGTGGAAATCTCACCAATATGCGCCACAACGTTTCCGCGCCCCGATACTTCATTAACACAGGTTTCAGTAACAGTGAGTTTCTCTTTCTCATTAAGGACAAAAAACTCACCGTTAGTGCCGCCACAGAAAATACCGTTGCCCGCATTAAGTTGGCGAATAACCTGACGCTTAAGTTCATCAAGGTTAAGTCCGCCTTCTTTATCAAAAGGGGTAACAATAGCTGTTAACACACCTTCAATTTTCTTACGCATTACCCACTCCTTTTTTAAATTAAATCCTGGGGAAAAGTGTCCGGTAAATTGCAGCCACATCCTGATGGCTGACTACGCAAGGCGAATTGTTCATCAATCGCTTCACGTTCAGAGCCGCTTCACTGAGGGAATCGATATCATCGGATGGCACACCCAGGGCTTCCAGGTTATCAGGCAGGTTGAGGCGTTTGACTAATTTGGCCAGATAGTCAACCAGCGCATGTGATTTCTCTTCCTGACTCAGCGTGGTATCGGCTTCCGGGATCAGATCCCAGACGTTGGCAAATTTCTCCACCGCAAAGGGCCGCACTACTTTCATGCAGGGCGCCAGCAGAATGGCGTTAGCGACACCGTGAGGCAGATGCCAGGTACCGCCTAAGGGATAGGACAGGGCATGAACAAGATGGGTACCGGCATGGGCAATGGCTGCACCGCCATAATAAGAGGCCCACAGCATTTCCAGCTTGGCTGTCAGGTTATGCGGTTCATTAACGGAGGTTTCCAGATGACGGAATAATTTATACAACCCCATGAGTGCAACATTGTCACCGACAGGATTCGAAATCGTCGCGGTGTAGCACTCAAGTAAATGGCACAGCGCATCAATTCCCGTTGAGGAGGCGATATGCGCGGGCATGCTGGTTGTCAGCTCAGGTATCAGGGCAACATAATCTGGCAGCATGACAGGCGAAATAATACCGACTTTGGTATTTTGCTCGGGAATGGCCAGAATGGCATTTGGGGTCGATTCCGATCCTGTGCCCGCAGTAGAAGGAATGAGCAGCGATGGCAAGCGTGCTTCAATTTTCTGACCGTCCAGCAGAGCCTTGAGCGAAGGACGGGACGCATGGCATAAAACCGAGAGGAGCTTCGCCACATCCAACACGCTTCCGCCACCAACACCCACGACCAAATCATAGGCCTTACCTGCCGTGCGCGTCAGCACTGTTTCAACGTCAGTATGCGTCGGCTCTGCCGGAACATCGTCAATGAGCTCTACCTGACGAGCATCCTGCCCCAGTAGCGTGAGGATCTGCGCTGTTGCCGGCAAATTCACAATGTTTTTATCTGTTAAAACCAGCAGTCGTTTTCTGCCCGCCACGACGGGTGCCAGTGCGTTTATCGCATGAGAACCGCTTAATATCGTGCTGTTAATTATGGCCACATTCTTCTCCCCATTTATGACTGAAATTCATCATGCTGCTGTAGCGCAATCACTCAGCGACTAAATTTATAAATAAAATGGCGCTTTATTAAATTGATCTTGCTCACATATAATCGATTGTGATTGAATATAATCAAATGATCGAGCGGGTGCTTTGCACACCTGGTCGCTGTATGTAAATGCGCCTTTAGCTGAAGCCGTCAGTGAGCAGCACGCGATTTGCTGCCTGGTGCGTGTTCCGTTGGTGATGCGCAGCGCACCGTCAAATGCGGTATTACTCAGGTGCGGAGATTGCGACGGCATCGTGCGCGACGGGATTCAGAATTGAGGGCCGGGCGGGTGATTGTGCGCCATACAGATACTTTCCCGGTCGCGGCCGGAGTCTGACTGTATTGATTAAAGTCGGTGTTTTCGGAGATGAAACCACCCTTTCAGAAATATTGAGCTTCGTTGAGGAGAAAACAGGTGACGAATACTGTTGCTATAACAATGGGAGATCCTGCCGGGATCGGTCCTGAAATCATTATTAAAGCGTTAGCCGAAGGTGCATTGAATGGTTCACCCGCGGTTGTTATCGGCTGCGCTGAGACTTTCCGCCGCATACTGGCCATGAACATCACACCTCAGGTTGAACTCCGGGTGATCGACCAGGTTTCTGAGGCACGGTTCACGCCCGGCATCCTTCATATTATTGATGAGAAGGTGGCGCATCCCGAAGCGTTGCAATGTGGTGTGGTTCAGCCAGAAGCCGGTGACGTGGCCTACCGTTGCATCAAGCGCGCGACAGAAATGGCGCTGCGTGGTGAGGTAAAGGCGATTGCGACTGCGCCGCTGAATAAAGAAGCGCTGCATCTGGCAGGGCATCACTATCCGGGCCATACCGAATTACTCGCGAAGCTAACGGACACCAAAGATTATTCGATGGTGCTCTACACCGATAAACTGAAAGTCATTCATGTCACCACACATATTTCCCTGCGCAAGTTTCTGGATACGCTGAGTCAGCCGCGGGTGGAAACGGTGGTGAGGATTGCCGATACCTTTTTACGCCGGGTCGGTTTCACCCAACCGCGTATTGCGGTGGCAGGAGTAAACCCACATGCGGGTGAAAATGGTCTGTTTGGCGATGAAGAGATCCATATTCTGACGCCCGCTGTCGAAGCGATGAAAGCGCAGGGCATGGATGTGTACGGCCCCTGTCCACCGGACACCGTTTTCATGCAGTGTAACGAAGGCATGTACGACATTGTTGTCGCCATGTATCACGATCAGGGGCATATTCCGCTTAAGCTGCTTGGCTTTTACGACGGGGTGAACATCACGGCAGGATTGCCTTTCCTGCGTACTTCAGCCGATCACGGTACGGCATTTAACATCGCCTGGACAGGTAAGGCTAATCCGGAGAGTATGGCGATATCAATTGATATGGCCATGAAGATTACCCGGGAGTAATAATTTATCGAAAGCTAATGCTTTCTGGTCACTCAGGCGATGGCAAGACATCGCCTTTTCTTCACCGGGCTGAAGCGTCATCGCTGTCCACAACCCATCCACCTCAACACGTTACCTCCACTTCGCTTGCAAATGACTACGAGCAGATAGTCATGCTCTATTACATAAGTTCTCTTTATTTAAGTTTTGATCGGCAGCGACCTGCCTCAGTGGGATAATATGAATGGATTGTCTCAGTGCTGTAGCGACTTTCTTATGTCAACGTCATTAACATTCGCCGCTCAGTTAATAACTCGGAGATGTACATTGAAGTTTACGGATTTTAAGCAACCGGTGTGATTATTCATTTTTTAGGTGATCGCTGCCTCATATTATCTGGTTAAAAATGTCACATTTATTACCTATAAAGAAAATGGAAAGATAAGTTTTCATTGTTATCAACCTTAACCGACTTTTCTGTTTCTGTATGACCGACGGCCGTTACGCTAACGCTATGAATATTCAGCATACATGGCCGATCTTTTTTGATGTTTAATCATTTTTACGTTTTATACATTGTCAGAAAGGCGCGCATAGTGACGCGGCTATTTTCATCGCATGATAAATCCCGCATGATGGTGTCGTATTATTTCCACCTCAATTCTGAGGTTATTGTTATATCTTCCTGTGCATTTCATCTATGCACCAGACTTATTCGACGCGCATTTTTCTGCGTATGAAAATGGATAACTGGAGAAATAAACATGAACTATCCTGCCGAGCCTTTCCGCATTAAAAGTGTTGAAACCGTATCAATGATCTCACGCGATGAGCGTGTTAAAAAAATGCAAGAAGCGGGCTATAACACGTTTTTACTGAATTCAAAGGATATCTACATCGATCTGCTGACAGACAGCGGTACAAATGCCATGAGTGACAAGCAGTGGGCAGGGATGATGATTGGTGATGAAGCCTACGCAGGCAGTGAAAACTTCTACCATCTCGAAAAAACGGTGAAAGAGTTGTTTGGTTTCAAACACATCGTTCCAACCCACCAGGGACGCGGGGCGGAAAACCTGCTCTCGCAGCTGGCCATTAAGCCCGGTCAATATGTCGCAGGAAATATGTACTTTACAACAACCCGCTTCCATCAGGAAAAAAATGGCGCAACCTTTGTGGATATTGTCCGCGATGAAGCACATGACGCCAGCCTGAATCTCCCCTTTAAAGGTAATATTGACCTGAATAAATTAGCGACGCTCATTAAAGAAAAAGGCGCCGAGAACATCGCCTATATCTGCCTTGCGGTCACCGTGAATCTGGCGGGTGGGCAGCCCGTTTCAATGGCGAATATGCGTGCCGTACATGAAATGGCCAGCACGTATGGCATTAAGATCTATTACGATGCTACCCGTTGCGTTGAAAATGCCTATTTTATCAAAGAGCAGGAGGCGGGCTACGAGAACGTCAGTATCAAAGATATCGTGCATGAAATGTTCAGCTATGCCGATGGGTGCACCATGAGCGGTAAAAAAGATTGTCTGGTGAATATCGGCGGCTTCTTGTGTATGAACGATGAGGAGATGTTCTCAGCGGCAAAAGAGTTGGTTGTCGTTTATGAAGGTATGCCGTCATACGGCGGGCTGGCCGGTCGGGATATGGAAGCAATGGCTATTGGGCTACGTGAAGCCATGCAGTATGAATATATTGAACACCGGGTCAAACAGGTGCGCTATCTGGGCGATAAACTCCGTGAAGCCGGCGTACCCATTGTTGAACCGACGGGCGGACATGCGGTATTTCTTGATGCTCGTCGTTTCTGTCCACACCTGACGCAGGATCAGTTCCCTGCGCAGAGCCTGGCAGCCAGCATCTATATGGAAACCGGCGTGCGAAGTATGGAACGTGGAATTGTTTCTGCCGGTCGTAGCAAGGAAACGGGGGAGAACCATCGCCCCAAACTGGAGACGGTACGTCTCACTATTCCACGCCGTGTTTACACTTACGCGCACATGGATGTTGTTGCCGATGGCATCATTAAACTGTACCAGCATAAAGAAGATATTCGTGGTCTGACGTTTGTTTATGAACCTAAACAACTTCGCTTCTTTACTGCGCGTTTTGACTTTATTTAATACGACCCTGGCCCCGCTGGGGCCCTGTTTCTCTCCTATCACCCTTCCTTTATTTCAGACCTGCCGCCATGGCAGGTCTGCAGTCGAACCGTTATTATCCAGCGGATTCAGAATGACGCCAAAATGATAATAAAGAGTCAACAGGAGAATTTCTCATGGTTATTAAGAAAACAACACCCGGTTTAATGAGTGGAACGATGCTTATCATTGCCACCGTCATAGGTGGCGGTATGTTCTCACTGCCGATTGCTATGGCTGGCATATGGTTTCCAGGCGCATCAATTATTTTAACGCTCATTGCCATAATGATGCTGTTAACCGGACTGATGCTGGTTGAAGTCAATCTCCATTATGGCGGTGGTGCGAGTTTTAACACCTTCACACAGGATTTATTAGGTCATAAATGGAATGTTGTGGTGGGTATCGCATTTGGCTTTGTCTTGTATATTTTAACTTATGCTTATATTTCTGGCTCTTCTGCTGTCATCTCTCAGACGGTAGAAAAATACAGCGGATTTTATCTTCCAGCCCGCTTATCTGTGATCATCGTAAGCGTGTTGGTCGGTGGCATCGCATGGTACAGCTCACTTTTGGTTGGTCGTATTACAACGGTGTTAATTATCGGGAAGTTTGTTGCCTTTTTTGCTACCTTCTCTGGCCTGATATGGCATGTCGAAGGCGCTAAACTTATTGACAGTGCCGCCTGGGCGCTGCCTGACACGCAATATCTGCCTTATATTTTAATGACGCTACCTTTCTGCATCATCTCTTACGGTTTCCACGGCAACGTGCCCAGTCTGGTGAAGCTGTATGGCACTCAGGGGGTTAAGAATATCACCCGGTCGATTTTTATTGGCACGGCTTTCGCTCTGCTGCTTTACATATTCTGGTTGGTCGTCACCATGGGCAATATCAGCCGCGCCGATTTTTCGCCCATTATCGCCAAAGGGGGGAATATTGATGTATTTGTCGAGGCAATAGGGGGCTTATTTACCAGCACGTCTATGGATCTGATCCTCACTTTCTTTGGTAATTTTGCGGTAGCCAGTTCATTGCTAGCCGCGACGCTGGGGCTTTTCGATTATATTGCCGATCTGTTTCATTTTTCAGACGACCGTTCTGGCCGGTTTAAGACGGCCCTGGTAACGTATTTGCCACCCGCTGTCGTTTGTTTCATCCTGCCCGGTGGCTTTGTCTATGCAATTGGCTATGCCGGTCTGGCCTTTACGATCTGGAGCGTTATTCTGCCGCCTTTTCTTGTGAAAGCGGCCCGCAAGCGTTTTCCCACTGCAGTCTATACCGCACCCTGTAATAACATGATCCTTAATCTGGTTATCGTGGTGGGGGGATTCGTATACCTGACGGTGGTACTTGATGTATTCCGGCTGCTGCCTTCGTTTAGCTAAAGTGAAGCGAGCGCGATGTGTGCACCTTATCACCATCACCATCCTGTGCTCTCGTGCTGCCTGATTAGCCCAGTGTCCCTTGCCGGGGGCTGAGCGACTCACGTCTTCCACACTTCTCAGGCTTCAGCCGCGATGCTCCCACGGACAAGCTGGCTGAAGCTCAGTGTCAGGGCTCAGTGAGCCCCGATCGACAAAGCGTATAACTACCTGTTATTCAAGGTGTGATGACAGGCAGCAGGCTAAAGGGTAATACCCTGTTGCTGCAGTCGCGTTGCGCGGAATCTTACCTGAAGGCAAACATGCATCTCTTCATGGCAACATCCTGAGATGAGGTCTGAGCAATGTGAATTGGGGTTTTAACAAGAGCGGCCCTCATTAAAACCAGTCAGAGGGCCAGGAGAGATCGGGACAGTGGTATTTATTTTGCTGATTTATTATTGATTTTTACTCGTTCAGTTAACAGACTGGTTTCAAGATCAGAAAAATTCAGGGTTCTCAAGAAGGCAGGATTAATATTCTTACAGGGTAACAGTCGGGTATCACCAAGGTTATTGACAAGAATGAGGTAAGGATTTGTTCCTTGCATATCAATCACAGAGTTCAATTTCCACATAATTTCCTCCTTGGTTCATGGATGTCATGAACACAGCTGGAATTATGCGTGGTAATCCGCCGGAAAAATGAGGAATCAGTGCTACCTGATGCTCTGTTTCCCTCATGGTAAGCATTAAATTATAAATACTTGATGTACATCTATGTCATTAAATTGTCACAATGAAAGCCATCGCGAATCGCGTAAGAAATAACTAACTCAAACTTGATCGGACCGACGATGAAACAGTGTTGTCATAATGGAGCTAGTTATGAAGGGTTCATTTTCCTGCATCACAAGTTTTGAATAAATTTGAATTTATTTTACATGACGCCCTGTCAGGCATTACGCTTTTTTCCGGATATAAGCATTTTTCGCCAGAGACGGTGCTGTCTCTGATTACTTATGTCTTAAAATATTAATAACATATAAACCACCAATTTAACCTCATGGAAACAGGCTTGTGAGGTGTATTCCTTAAATGCGTGTTATTTATTTCGCTATCTCATCCCAGCACATGTCACAATTCAGGTGTTGCTTCTGGTATGGTAGTGGACTTGCATATTTTCATAGCGGTAATCTTGGTTTTGACAAAAAAATTGTTCAACGCACAATCTGCAATCCACTAATTGATCATTTTGTCGCGGCGGTCATTTAATTTTAATTACCCTTTTTTTCATCAATGCTGTTATGTCACGCAAGGACACAGCGAATCATGCCGGAAATAACCAAATAATAACTTTAATTAACAGTGAGATTACAATGCCAAATAAATTACTCAGTGCTAACGCCACCGTTCCACAGTGGGATCGCCATAATCTGGTTCCGAGAATCGTTCATCTCGGATTTGGTGCGTTTCACCGTGCCCATCAGGCTGTCTATGCAGACGTTCTTGCTGCTGAACACAGCAGCGACTGGGGTTATATTGAAGTCAATCTTATCGGCGGTGAGCAACAGATTGCCGATCTCAAGCGTCAGGATTTTCTCTATACCGTGGCAGAAATGTCCGCCAGTGCGTGGTCAGGCAGGGTGGTTGGCGTCGTCAGGCAGGCGCTTCATGCGCAGGTTGATGGCACTGAAGCCGTGCTGGAGGCGCTATGCCAGCCGCAGGTTGCCATTGTGTCGTTAACGATTACCGAAAAGGGCTACTGCCACGCGCCCGCGACAGGCGAACTGATGCGTGACCATCCCCTCATCGTAGCTGACTTAGCACAGCCCCATCAGCCCCATTCCGCCCCAGGCATCATCGTTGAAGCGCTGGCCCGCCGCAGAGCGGCGGGGTTAGCCGCCTTCAGCGTCATGTCCTGCGATAACATTCCTGAAAATGGCAGGGTGATTGCCGGGGTCGTTTGCGCCTATGCGCGGCAATGCGATCGCGAACTGGCAAGCTGGATCGAACAGCACGTCACTTTTCCTTCTACCATGGTGGATCGTATCGTACCCGCCGTTACCCAGGAAAGCCTGAATAAAATTGCACAGGTGACAGGAGTGCAGGATGCTCTGGCGGTGGCCTGTGAACCCTTCAGGCAATGGGTGATAGAGGATAACTTCGTAGCCGGACGTCCTGAGTGGGAAAAGGCCGGCGCAGAACTCGTTAACGATGTTGTCCCGTACGAAGAAATGAAGTTGCGCATGTTAAACGGCAGTCACTCATTTCTGGCCTATCTTGGTTATCTGGCGGGCTATGAACATATTTGTGACTGCATGGAGGATCCCGATTTCAGTCGGGCAGCACGAACGTTGATGCTGCAGGAGCAGGCACCGACATTGCAAGTTAAGGGCGTGGATCTGACGCGTTATGCTGACCTGCTGATCGCGCGCTTTGAAAACCATGCGTTAAAGCACCGTGCCTGGCAGATAGCCATGGATGGCAGCCAGAAACTTCCTCAGCGCTGGCTGGACTCGGTTCGTTGGCATCTCAGATACGAAAGTGATTTTGACCTGCTCGCCCTGGGCATTGCCGGTTGGATGCGCTATGTCTCAGGCGTAGACGAGCAGGGAAATCCGATTGAAGTGATCGACCCGTTATTACCCACTTTGAACGCTGCTGTGGGATCCAGTGCTGATGGCGAGGCGAGGGTGAAAGCATTATTAGGTGTCGATGCCATTTTTGGTGAGGCGCTGGCAAATAATGCGTGCTTTGTGGAGCAGGTAACCCGTGCCTATCAGCTTCTGCTTGATAAAGGGGCGAAAGGCGCGGTAGCCGCTGCCGTTGCGCATTAATCTTCAGTGAGGCAAGCCACGGGCAGTGGCTTGCCTGGCGATTACAGGTTATCGTTTGGACGGCCAGACTGGTCGGCAACGACGCCCGTATCTGGTTTGAGTTCGCGCGTAAACCAGCTTACGACTTCCTGGATAACCTCCGGCTGGTACCAGGTGAGGTCGGCATGCTCTGCCCCTTTCACCACAACGTAGTCCACTTTCTCACCGGCTTTCCTGAGGGCATCAAACAGCTGCGCACTTTGATGGGGCGATACCAGAGAATCTTTATCACCGTGCATAATCAGGAAAGGCGGCTTGCTGTTTCGTAAATGTCCCATAGGGCTGGCATGCCGTGCTTTTGCCGTGTCGTCCATGATGCTTGCGCCAGCAAACTCACGAAAGGCTGGACCGTGCACCAGCAATGCCTCGGTTACCGCAGGTGACTGATGAACTTTTTGAATTTCATCGGCATAACTTTCGCCAATGTTAAGGAGGTCGGATATGCCATATAGCGTTGCCACTGCCTGCACATCAGAGGATTTATCGGTGAAATCACCGCGATCAAACGCCGTTTCCCCCTGTGTGGTGCCGAGCATTTGCACAAGCCATCCCCCAGCCGAATCGCCGAGTACACCAATGCGCGCGGGATCAATGCCGTATGTCTCGGCATGTTGTCGCAAATAGCGCACTGCCGCTTTACCATCATTTACCGGAGCCGGGAAGGTATTCGGTACAACGCGATATTCCGCAGCGGCCACAACAAAGCCAGCCTCTGCCAGCGCCATACGCATCTGGATGTACTTATCGTGATTGGCACTGGTAAAACCGCCACCGGGAAAATAAATGATGGCGGGTTTAGGCGCGTCGGTGCGGGGCACTAACAGCGACATATGGAGCGGCCTGGTCTCTCTTGCCGTCGTGATTTGTGAATAAACGATGCCACTTATGGCATCTATCTGATTGCGTGTTGGTTTGACCTGAATAACCTTTGCACCCTCACGATAACCCGTCAGATCGTTATGCTCTGTCGCCATCGCGCTCCCCATTGTCATCATTACTGCTAACCCACCAATTAAAAAATTGTGGCATAGATTCATAATTTTTCCCCAGACGTTGAGAGAAATGCTCTCAATTGAACAAAAAAACCTGCATTGAGGCTGTCATTTTCAGCAATCAGACGGTAATGCATAAACGGCAAAGAGAAGTTGAGCGAGATTATGAAAGCCGGATTTTGGGGGAAAGATTGCGGAGTGATGAGGCGCGAGCCAAACCTTGTGGCGGTCTGGCCCGATGAGATTAGCGAATGACGATGGTAAGCAGGATAAAAACGACTGCGATAGCTACCACCTGAATAAAAATCCGATCAAGCGTGAATTTACGCATAGCGTCACCTCACGGCGTGAGTATTTGCCAGATACCCAATCCTGTCAGGATCAGGCCGGTTAAAAGAAAAATGAACGAAATTGCGCTTTCAGATGAAAACTTCATGATGTGCTTCCTTGTCATTATGATGACGGTTAATCGCATCCGTTGATGTGAACATTAACGTCACCTGGTGAGACAGCGTCCGGCTTCTGCCTGTCAGAAACCTATGCCGTTATCCCGGCCCGAGTGCGCTGATGTTTCGGCGGCAGGCACCTCTTTATTACGCCGCTCGATATCAATGTTGCATCAGGTGATAAGTCTGACGGTTTAACGATAGACGGTAAGCCTCTTTATCGGCTGATTTTGGCGTCATGTTCCTGTGCGGCTATCCGCATGCATGGCGACAAAAAAGGGATGATCCAGCCTGCTGTTACGCTGCTCGTGTAGGAATAACTGCGGCGACAGCAAGACATCGCGTCAATAAGGCTTACAGCGATTGCACTCGCTTTGCGGGAGGAGGGAATAGCGCGTTTTTGAACAGTAACATGACCACAGTCCTCATTCGTTAACTGCTGGCTGACCAGAATGGCGATTGTCATGCGGGTAATCATGGTCAGCTTTGCGAAACAGCCATCCGAACCTTCAATCACGCCGATACCATGAAGCCTGAATGAATGCGTGCCTAGTATAATCAGGATGCAACGTGAGTAAAGCCAATACCTGTGGGTGAGTGAGGATAGGTTTAAGTTACTCAGACATGAAATTATCGTTGCTGATTTCCGGTCACGGTTATCAGCCCTTACCAGTGCCTCTGATTCAGGGCGCTTTCACGCCATTCGCCATTCGCAGTTGCGAAGGGGTCAAGCCTGTCACCTGTTTGAAGCGGTGGCTGAAATGACTTAGCGAACTAAAGCCAGTATCCAGTGCGATTTGCGTCAACGGCAGCGAGGTTGACTGCACCATCTGCTGTGCTTTTTCCATGCGGCGCTGCATGACGTACTGATGCGGCGCAATACCGAGCGACTGGCGAAACATCCTGGCAAAATGGTACTCACTCAGGTTTGCCTGAGTGGCCAGTGCATCAAGCGTGAGGGGCAATGCCAGGTGCGCATCAATAAAAGCCAGCGTATTGCGTAATACAAAGGGGGCCAGTCCACCCGTTACCGTCGGAGGCCGCCACTGAACGCTGGAATAGTGCTGGATCAGATGAGTTAATAACAGGGTGCTGGCAGTGCTCAACATGAGGTGATTTGCGGGCTGCTGCCAGTCACAGCTGAGTAAGAACTGGCGATACAACGTGGTGATACTGGCATCACTGCAAAATATTTTCTCATCCAGGGCAATCGACAGCGGGCTGCGATCCCATATTTTCTCGCCCACATCGCGTAAATGCTCATCTGTGCAATAGAGATGTACAAAAGAGAGGTTATTACGTACGTCCCATGTGGATTCGCTCTGCTGCGGCATCAGGCAGAATTTATCTGGCCCACCGCCGTTTCGCCAGCCGGAAGCGGTTTTATGGTAACTCTCATAGCCATCGGCAACATACAGGCTTAGCGTGTGATGGTTACTGTTTACGGTAATCCTGTCTTGCTTGTTGTGCCACGCTGCCAGCCGGATGCCGGAGTTAAGCATGACCGATTCGCGCAACACAGCTTTATTTTGACGCAGTATTTCAAACGTGTCGTAAACGCGAGACATAACTCTTTTCCGCCCGTTCATCAGAGGCTCAGTCTAGGGCGAGAGCCGGCAGGTAGCCAGATCTGTATCGTTAAAATGCGCAAGATTTTGCAAATCAGACGCAGGTTCATAGAAGCGTGCGTCCTCATCAGTTGGGACACTGTGTTCTGCTTCGTTTAAAGGAAAAAGCATGAACGCATTACTCTATGCTGTGGTCGTGGTTATCTGGGGTACAACCTGGATTGCCATCTTTTTGCAACAAGGGCCCGTTGATGTCACGGTGTCCGTTTTCTGGCGCTTCGCCATAGCCAGTATTTTATTGCTGACGCTCCTGCAGATAATGGGGCGCCTGCGCAGATTATCGCCGCGCGATCATCTGTTTTGCGCTTTGCAGGGCTGCTGTGTATTTTGCTTTAATTTTTGGTGCTTTTACACCGCCGCCGGTTATATCAATACCGGTTTAGAGTCCGTGATTTTTTCCATGGCGGTGCTGTATAACGCAGTAAACAGTTATCTGTTTTTTGGGCAGCGCCCCCAGCCGCGTTTCTGGTTTGCGGTCACGCTGGGATTAACGGGCATGATCCTGTTGTTTTGGGACGATCTGCACATCAGCGGCGCAAGCGGTGGACTGTGGCGAGGCATCGGCCTGTCGGCGTTGGGCACGTTTGGCTTTTCTCTGGGCAACATGATCAGCCTGCGGCATCAGCGCAGACAGCTGGAAACCATGACCACTAACGCCTGGGCTATGTTATACGGCGCAATGGTCATGGGCATTATCGCTCTGCTTCGTGGCGTGAGTTTCTCACCGCTCTGGACACTGAGCTACCTCAGTGCCTTGCTTTATTTGTCCATATTCGGTTCGGTCATTGCGTTTTGGGCGTATTTCACCCTGGTCAGACGTACGGGCGCCGCTAAAGCCGCATACACAACACTGATGTTTCCGTTGGTTGCCCTCACCTTATCGACGGTTTATGAAGGCTATCACTGGCAAAGCCACAGCGTGGTGGGATTGCTGATGATCCTGGGCGGTAACCTGGTGATGTTCGGACGTCCCTTGCGCTGGCCAAAACCGAAACCCATGCCGGGCACGCTATAAAGCAGTGATCAGATAAGGCGTTATTCACTGGCTTGCGGAATGCTCTGCGGCTGAAGTTGATATATCCATGCGGTGACACTGTCACCGTTTTCCAGGGCCACCTTAACGCTGATCCGGTCATAACCCTCCTCAAATTCATCCAGCATCGGCCAGTGTAGGTACAGATTGTCCGAGGAAAAAAGAAAGCCCTGCACTTGTGGCCCGCGATCGTCCACAACAATACCGGGGAAGCCTGCAGCCGCGCCGCGCCCTTCAGTAAAAAAAACGCCCCGGACAACTCCGGCCTGCCAGGCGCCACCGATGTTCTCCAGAAGAGAGGCGTTACTGCGGCCCGGACACAGGGTGCCATAAACAAACAACCTTTCCATATTCGTCTCTGTCACAAAAAATGCCACCTTACCTGTCTGGAATGTCGTTGTCATCAGGCAGGGGCGATCAGGTCACGAGTCTGTATATCAGGCTGATAAACAACAACCTTATGCAAGGCAACGCGCAAATAGAACAGGGTTTAATCGCTAAAGGCTGAGGCAAGTCATTATTTTTTATTCCCGTCAGCGGTTGAGTGACTTAGTCTTTATTTTCTATTTATCAAGTTTTAGAAATTAAATATATCTCTGATTAACAGGTAAAGCTGGTTTGTACTGTGCCGATAAGAATGCATTGCGATAACCTTTTTTCAATTTCACACTCAGGGGCTTTTATGACTATTACCCAGCGTTTGGTGCTGGCATTTTCATTGCTGGCGTTATCACTTTGTGCGCTCGTTGCTGTTTCATTATCCGTGATATCCGGTTTCCAGTCGCGCTTTGAATATGTTCAGGTGAATGCGATACCCAGCATTAAAGATCTGAACAAGTCAATCAGTGCAACTAACCAGCTCGGGCTGGCATTGTATCGTCATCAGTCGATGGCCGACAGCGCGAAACAGTCCGCAGCTGAAGATAAAATCAATGGCATTCTTGATAATATTAAATCGCTGAATGACTACTATATGGCGAATGATATTTCCAGTGATGAAGATAAAGCGATGACGGTACAGGCGCAACGTAACCTTGACGCGGTTCGTAGCACGCTTCCGGCATTTCTTGCAGCTTCGCGCAGTCACGATAATGCCCTGTCGCTAGAACAGCTTCAGGGCGAAAACGGCATTGGCGCCGCTGCCCGCAAAATGGAGTCTGACTTCACCAAACAAATCGATTTGAATATTAAAATTGGTGATGGATTAAGAGCAGAGAATAACCGTATTTATTCACAGACGTTTTGGATGATGACAAGTGCATCCGTGCTGGTTATTGTGTTACTCGGCCTGTTCTCTGTCAGTATTATTCTGGGAATTAAAAGAAGCCTGACCAGCATTAAAGATACGATGTCGACCGTCAGTAATAACCTTGATTTAACCTGTTCAGCGCCTGTCCTCAGAAACGATGAAATAGGCCAGACCGCATCAGCGTTTAATGATTTGTTGAAACGTGTATCCACCACTCTGATGTCTGTGAACCATTCAGCGCAATCTGTCAGTACGGGCGCGACGCAAATCGCAGCGGGCAATGAAGACCTGTCATCGCGTACGGAACAACAGGCGGCTTCACTGGAAGAAACGTCAGTCAGTATGGCGACGCTGAGCGATACCGTGCGTCAGAATGCGGAAGGTGCGGTACAGGCCAGCAATCTGGCAAATAATGCCAATACGCTGTCCAAACAAAACGGCTCCGCAGTCAGTCAAATGTTGACGACGATGGGCGACATTCGCGGCAGTTCTGCCAAAATTTCTGAAATCACCGGGCTTATTGAGGGGATTGCTTTCCAGACCAATATCCTGGCGCTTAATGCCGCGGTAGAAGCGGCACGTGCCGGTGAACACGGTAGGGGGTTCGCGGTCGTCGCCTCTGAGGTCCGTAATCTGGCACAGCGCTCTTCGTCCGCAGCCCGGGAGATTAAAGATCTTATCAACGTGTCAGTTTCACAAGTTGAGCAGGGCCTTGAGCAGGCAACAAGCGTGGGCAGCAATTCAGACAACGTCAGCAATGCTATTCAACAGGTCGCTGATTTAGTCAATGAAATTGCGGCCGCTACGGCCGAGCAGAGTAAAGGCATTGAGCAGGTTCATCTGGCCATCGGGCAAATGGATGAAGTGACGCAGCAAAACGCCTCACTGGTTGAAGAAGCGTCTTCGGCGTCTAAATCTCTGCAGGAGCAGGCAGAAACGCTGTCGAGACTGGTTTCAACCTTTAAGGTTAATGACAGTGTCACCCAGGTTGCTTCACCAGCCAGTGTGCCGGTGAGCCCGTCAGTACCCGCATTGAAAAGGCCGGATTTGAAAGCAGTCAACGTCGATAAGGTTAACTGGGAAAGTTTCTGATGCCTTCTTTAGGGATCTAAGCCCGCCGGTGCCTGCTGGCGACAAAAAGCGCTGTGTACGACAGCGCTTTTTTATTGCCCGATGCACGTCTTTTCTGCCAGTAAAGCGGGTGAGCGTGTCGCTTGTTGTCCTGGGTAACAGGCAGGCCTGATCAGGCCCCCTGTTACTGCCGGTTATCACTCACTGATCTTGCACCTGATTCTGACGGCGTCCTTCTCTTTGCATGACCAGGCTGAGCGAGGCCGGTAACAGCGTTAACGTGACCAGCGTTCCGGTGACCAGACCGCCGATAATGGCGTACGCCATTGGCCCCCAGAACACCTGCCGGGAGATGGGCAACATGCCGAATATCGCCGCACAAGCCGTCAGTAATATTGGTCGGGCGCGATGAATAGCCGCGTGATAAATCGCCTCGTTGTGCATCATGCCTGCCTGAGTATTACTGTCCACCTCACTGATCATGATCACCGCGTTACGGATGATCATGCCTGCCAGCGCGATAATCCCTAACAGCGCAACAAATCCCATTGGCGTTCCACTCGGCAACATGGCGATAACGATGCCGGGTAAGCCGAAAGGGGCCATCAGCAGCGCCAGCAACATTCTTGAGAAGCGTTTCAACTGCAGCATCAACAGGATAAGCATCACACTCAGCGTGACCGGCAACACCGCAAACACCGATCGGTTACCTTTATCCGATTCGGCGACGGTACCGCCTTCTTCAATATGATAGCCGGCAGGCAAGGACGCGCGGAATGTATCCAGTTCGGGCTTCAGCTGATCTGAAACGTTTTCAGCACGCGCCGTAGGGGCAATATCGGTTTGCACCGTAATGTAAGGCTGGCGCTGACGTCGCCAGATAACCGGATCCTCAAGCTGCCATTTCAATGTCGCAACCTGACCCAGTGGGATTTTCTGTCCAGAGGCGGTATCCAGCATCAGACCGTTGAGGATATCGGTATTTTGCCGTTCCTCATCGTTTCCCCTGAGCACCACATCAATCAGTCGGTTACGATCACGGATCGTGGTTACCGTACTGCCTGACGTCACAGTATTCAGCATGGAGGCAATGCTTTCAGAAGAGACACCAACCGCACGCGCTGCCGTCTGATTGACATCAAGTCTGATAACCCGCTCGGGTTCACCTGCTGTCATATTCACCTCACGCGTATTTGGCGATCGTGACAGCTGTAAGGCCAGTTTTTCCGCAATTTCACGAACCTGCCTGTAGTCGGGGCCTGTAACGCGGTACTTTAGCGGCCAGCCAATCGGTGGCCCCAGTTCAAGGGGCGAAACGCGCGAGGTGATATCACTAAAGTCACGTGCCAGGATGTGATCCAGCTTGTTGCGTACTCTTTCACGAGCGTCAAGGCTCTTCGCAACCACCACCAGCTGGGCAGTATTTTCATTGTCCAGCAAGACCTCCATCGGCAAATAGAAACGTACCGCGCCAGAGCCGACATAACTGGAGAAATGATCGATGTCGTTATCGCTGCGTATCAGGTTTTCCAGTTGTCCGGTTCGCCGGGTGGTTTCGGTTTGAGAGGCATTCGCGGGCAATGTCAGGTTCACTAACAGCTCAGGGCGGTCTGAAGCGGGGAAAAATTCCCCCTGCATCAGCGTTGTGCCGAAGATCCCCATGCCCAGCAGCAGGAGGGCGAGAGTGACCGTCGTCCAGCGATACCTAAGCGTTTGATCGAGCAGGCGGCGATAAAATCGGCCCATCAGCCCCGGCTGTTTGTGCGTTGCGTGGGCGCTATCTGTCAGCAGCCAGGTGCCTGTCACGGGTGAAAACAGAATAGCCACCACCCAGGAGCAGAGCAGAGAAATCAAGACAACCGCAAAAAGCGAGTAACAATATTCGCCCGCGCTGGAGGCGGCAAAGCCCACCGGGATAAAACCGGCTATCATCACCAGCGTGCCCGTCAGCATAGGGAAGGCCGTGGTTTTAAACGCAAATGTTGCCGCCTGCCATTTGCTGTCGCCTGCTTCAATGCGTGACACCATGGTTTCCACCGTGATCATCGCATCATCAACCAGCAGCCCGAGTGCAATAATTAAGGCGCCCAGTGAAATACGTTGCAAACCTATCCCTGCAAACGTCATTCCGACAAACGTCATGGCCAGCACCAACGGGATCGCCGCCGCGACCACCAGCCCTGCCCGAAAACCCAGTGAAAAAAAGGATATCGCCAGGACAATGATGACGGCTTCCGCCAGCACCTGAACAAATCCGCTAACCGCCGTTTTGACGACGGTGGATTGATCGGCGACTTTTATCATATTGATACCATGCGGTAACTGGCTGGCGATAATTGCCATCCGCTGATTGAGTGCCTGGCCAAATCTGAGCATGTTGCCAGAAGGGGCCATGGAAACCGCCAGCCCAATGGCGGGCTCACCATTGACACGAAAGGTGGAAGAGGGTGGCTGTGAGGGCTGAAGCGAGATCGTCGCAATATCCGACAGCGGGATAAAGCGCTGACCAATGCGCAGTGTAACCGCCTCCAGGTTTGCCACCGTCGTCAGCGCACCGCTGACACGAAGCGCAATATTCTCTTTATCGGTGCGTATTTCCCCCGCGGGCGCCACGGCATTCTGCGCCGTTAATGCATCGCTGACTTGCTGAAGCGTAAGGCCCATACCATCCAGCTTCCTGGGTGAGAAGGCGATAACAATCTGCTCCTCCTGTTCACCCAACAGGGTAATTTTGCCCGTATCAGGCACATCCATCAGGTCACGACGAATATTATCGACCTTATCGCGCAGTTCGCGTGGGCTGAAGCCATCGGCGGTAAAACCATAAATGGTGCCAAACGTATCACCAAACTCATCATTGACGCCTGGGCCCTGAACGCCTTGCGGCAGGCTTGGGGCGATATCCTGCATTTTTTTCCGGATCTGGTACCAGATGGTTGGAACCTGTGCCGGGGGCGTATCATCGCGCAGATTAACAAATATCACCGTCTTGCCAGCCCGCGTTTCACTTTCAATAAAATCCAGCGAAGGCGTTTCCTGAAGCTTTTTTTCCAACGTATCGGTGACCAACTGCATGGTGTCTTCGACCGTGGCGCCAGGCCACTGTGCCGACACCACCGCCGTTTTAATCGTAAAGGCGGGATCTTCATTACGCGGCAGATCGATGTAGCTGAGAACACCCGTCGTCATCACTAACAGCATAAAGAAGATCACCAGCTGCTGGTGCGCTAGCGCCCAGGCGGACAGGTTAACGCCGTGCAGAGTGCTGTCCGGTTTCATTTGTCGTTCTCCTCAAGCCTGACGCGCTCGCCTGGCAGCAATGTTTTTACGCCTGCGGTGACCACGCGCTCGCCCGGCTGCACGCCAGCGCTGAGATAGATCTGCTGTGCATCAAACCGCGTCAGTTGGATGGGCCTGACCTGAATCTGCTGGGTTTTGCTGTTAACGACGAAGACGGCAGGCCGCTCCCCGGCTCGCGTGAGTGCACTGGCTGGCAGCGCAATGACCTGGTCCACTTTTCCGGGAAAAGTGCCCAGTACCGTTGAACCCAGTGCCATATCGGCTGGCGGATTGGTCAGCGTCACGCGAAGCCGCCAGGTGCGGGTTTGTGAATCGGCCTGCGGGCTGATATCACGAAACTGCCCGTCCGCCTTCAGCGCAGGATTGGATAACAGCGCGATCCGGATCGGCGTGGTTGTCGCCTTTTCTGTGAGTGTAGGTTCGGCGAGGTCAAACACGGCATCGCGCTTGCCGTCGGCTGCCAGCGTCATGACCGTCTGCGCCGCACTCACCACCTGCCCGGGCTGAACGTTTATCGAGGTGATCACGCCGTCACGCGGTGCGGTGAGCTGTGTCCAGGCCATATTATCGCGCGCATTTTTAAGCGCAGCCTCACTGCTTTGACGGCGGGAAACGGCGACCTGCCAGTCACCTTGCGCGCTATCTAACTGCGCGCGGGAGATGGCACCGCCCGGCATGAGCAGCTTCATACGGTGAAGCGTGAGAGCGGCAACGCGCTCCGATGCCCGTGCACTGTTGAGATCGGCCGTCGCGCTGCTGAGCTGATTTTGGGCAGCGTTACTCTCTAATGTCGCAAGCACCTGACCTGCGGTAACGTGCTGACCCATATCGGTCGTTCGGGCGGTTACCCGACCCTCCAGTCTGAACGCTAACGCTATTTCTTCGTGCGCCCGGATCTCACCCGTTTGCGTCATAAGACCGCCACTGGAAAAGGGCGGTACCGTCAGGGTACGGACGGGACGTAGCGTGTCCCGCTGGGCAGGCTTTTCATCTCTACACCCTGCAAGTATCAAGATGCCCACCACGAACAGTGGCGGTACAGCAGCGTTGAAGAGGGTGAGGTGGCGCAGCGCCTGGCGAGCAAAACAAGGAATAAAATCTGTCATAGCCGGATTCCTTAAATGAGACAGCCTCATTTAACGTGGCTTATGTCCAGAATCCTTTTATGAATCATCAAGAAATGGTCAAGGTCAGCAAAAATGCCTGGCGCAGGGCGCGCAGGCTTCACTTTTGCCGGTCCTACTCTGCTGGCAGGCTTTCTATTATGGGCAGCGTAATCATGATGTGTAATCCTCCTTCAGGCGGCAGGCTGGCACGGATAGCACCGCCGTGAGCCTCAACGATGGCTTTCGCAATAGACAATCCCAAACCGCTCCCGCCAGAATGACGGGCCCGGGAGGAGTCTGCCCGGGTGAAACGGTCAAAGATAATGCTTAAGAACTGAGGATCGACACCCGGACCATAATCACGAAACTGCAGGGTGATGGCGGAGTCTGAGGCGTGCGCATCAATGGAAATTCGCTTGCCTTCGGCCGCATAGCGCAATGCATTCTCCATTAAAATCGTGATCACCTGACCGAAGCGGAAAGCATCGCCCGTATAAGGCAGCGATGTTGGTGACTGAACATCTATTTCCACCTGCTCAGCCTCCGCCTGTAGCGCCAGCCAGGAAGCCCTTTCCCGCATCAGGTCAGCAAGATTAAACCGGGACAGATTCAGGCTCAGCTGACCGGCATCGGCTAGCGACAGCAGATGGAGCTCGTCTGTCAGCCGGCTCAGTTGCGTCAGCTGCTTCATAATCATGGAAAACTGCCGAGGTTCGGGTTCAAACACGCCGTCCACAATGCCCTGTAGTCGCCCCATGGCCGCGGTTAAGGGCGAGCGGAGTTCATGAGCAATCGCAACATGTGAGGCTTTGAGTTCACGCTCATAGCGCGCCAGCTGCTGGGTCATCAGGTTAAAGTCATCGGTGAACCGCACTAACTCCTGCGGCGCGCCTTTTACCTGACCGACCGAGGTGCTGAATTTTCCCCGTGCGACATCACGCGCCGCGTGCGCCAACTGGCTGAATTGTTTTGCCAGCGGTAAGGCAAAGCGCAATCCCATCACCACAAAAAAGGGAATAATGAAAGCGACCAGCACGGCTACGGTAATCCAGTCCGAAGACGCAATAGAAGGGTCGGAAAAGCCAACGCCCCACCATTGATCGACGATCTGATGAAAGCGAGCCGGATCCTGCTCCGGATGCAGGCGCAGTTGGGAAAACTCTGCCCAGAGTGCGGCGGGCATACGGTAGTAAACCCAGAGTATTTGCAGGGCAAATCTCAGCCACATGCAAAAGGCGATAAGAATCACGCCGCCTAAGCCGAGAATCAGTATGCGGATACAGATCCAGCGCCACATTGAATCGTTGCTGTCTGGCTTCATGGTTGTCTGAACCTGTAACCCACGCTGCGCACTGCGGGTAAAATATTCGTCATCCCTGCGGCCTCAAGCTTGCGGCGGAGATTGTAGACGTGCGTATCAACGACGCGTTCAAGCGCATCACTCTCTGGCAGACAGTTCTCGAGCAAAAACAGTCGGCTGAACGGGCGAGTGGGTGCGCGCATTAAGGTCACCAGAATGGAAAATTCCGTTGGCGTCAGATCGAGTCGGTGAGTGCCTTGTGCATTGTTAACCACCGCGGTCAGGGAGTCAGGATCGACCTCCAGCCCTGCCCAGCAGAGCTTATCATCCGCCACTTTCGCTTGCCGCGCGCGGCGCAGTACGGCCTGAACACGCGCGACCACCTCGCCGGGATGGTAGGGTTTAACGACATAGTCATCTGCGCCATAGCGCAACGCGCCGATTCTGTCTGGCGCGTCTCCCATCGCGGTTACCATAATAACGGGCGTGTCACCGCTGCGTCTGATCGCGGCCAGCACTTCGGTGCCATTCATCACCGGCAGCATGACGTCCAGCAATATCAGGTCAGGTTGCCAACGCCCGACCTGTTCCAGCCCCGTCATGCCGTTACTGGCGACCATCACGTCATAGCCATCACGTTTCAGATAGGCTTCCAGTACGCTGGCGGCATCAGCGTCATCTTCAATAATCAATACGCGTTTTGTTTTCATTTGGGCCACCTTGACCGTTTCTCCATCGTTTCCTGGGCTTTTGTTGACACGCTGTTTTTATACTCCAGCCTGGTCGCGACAATGTCGCCTTCATGACACCACCTGATGAGATCAAGCAAAGTGATAATAACCGGAAAACATGCGCTTCACATGGTCAGTTTAATGCTGACGCTAAGTGCCCTGAATGCCAGGGCAGATGACAGTTCTGCGCCAGAAAACAGCCTGACAGTGGGTTTGGCGGCAAACAATGCACCACGTTACAGCGGGGCGAAACAGCATCACTGGCAAGCCGTTCCGGTTATTCAGTGGCGCGAGGGGCCGATATTTTTTGATTCTCAGAAAGGGATAGGTTACGACTTACAGGCTGAAAACGGCCTTTACCTGGAGCATACACTGGGATTGAGTCTGGGTCGCTCAGACCGTGATTCGTCGTGGCGAGCAGGGGACGACAGCCTGAAAGGCATGGGGAATATCGATCCGGTTGTCAATACCGCCCTGGCTCTCGGCTGGTCGGTAACGCCCTGGTTTATCGTGGAAGGAAAAGCGACGCTTCCGCTAAGCGACAGCCAGGGTGTTCAGTATCAGACATCGGTCACCCTCATTCCATGGCAGACGAAAAGTGACACTGTAGCATTGCAGATAGCAGGACTGTTTGGGGATGCGCGCTATATCAACACGTTTTACGGGGTAAGCAGGGAGCAGCATGTCCGAAGCGGGTACGCCGATTACACCACCCATGGCGGCTTCTATGGGACGGATGCCAGTGTGACATGGAGCCATCAGTTTGCTTCAGGATGGGGAACCAGTTTAATCGGCGATTACAACTGGCTGGATAAAAACGCGGCGGACAGTCCAATTGTCTTCCGCCGCGGGGGGGCCTCCGTGACGGCGGCAATCACCTACTCATTCTGACAGGCCAGACCAACAGGATTGTCTGGCGGCTACGGGCGCTGAGTTCCTGTGAGGGTTAAGCCAACCCCCAAAACAGGTCTGTCAGCGCTTAGCCTTTATGGCATGCAATCCGGTCATAGCCTGTTGGCGATTTCTTTGCGGCTGCTTTGCGCTTTTTGCTGTTGATCTTAGGCAGCCAAATCCTGAACTGCTCAGCCAGCAGTCTCGCCTGTTGTTCATCAACCGTCCGGCAAATAAACAGCTTACTCTTGGTCTGATGCGTCACATCAGTGGCATAAATTTCGTAGCTGCTGCCGCGCTGATCGTATTCGATGTCGGTGAAATGCATGTGTGGCCACAGGCCAGTTCTGACCTCAAATTTGCTCAATTCCATGTTTGTTACCGTTAAGTTATTGCTGTGATTAATGTCGTTATCCCTGGTCGGGCCAGTAAATGTAGAACAAATTAGGATTTGTGCCAGTGCGAGGCAAAATTTTTCCGTATTTTTCAAGAGTGATGTGTAAAATCAAGGTATTACCCTCTAATGCAGACTGGTCTTAAGGAGAAAAAATGATTGTCAGGACATGGCACGGATGCGTTCCGCGAGAACATGCCGAAGGGTTTGCCCGCCATCTACAAAAGACGGGTGTTGAGCACGCCCTGGCGACGCCAGGGAATAAAGCCGCTTTCGTGCATCAGGAAACGCAGGGAGAGTGGCAGCATTTTTTTCTGGCGACGTACTGGGAGGATTTAACTGCAGTGAAAAAGTTTGCGGGTGAAAATTACCACGTCGCCGTGACCTGGCCGGATGATAAGGCCTTTGCCTTAGTCTCTGACCCCTATGTTTTCCAGCATCAGGTGAGCGAAATCGTGCCGCTGTAAATGCTCAATATCGGTGCGCCTGCCGGTTGATGAAATCAGCCGACAGGCTGACAAAAGCGGAGAAGATAGCCGTCGGGGTCCTGAACCAGGAACTCTTTTTGACATTCGACGCGTTCCCCCGTGTCGTAACAATTTTCGCGTAGCGGCCGAAAGAGGGGCGTACTCAATCTGAGCAGACGACTGTAGAGCGTCTCGATGTCCGGAACGTCAATCTGTAAGTTTATTCCTCGTCCCAGAGGATAGGCCATTTCAGCGGTGAGCCAACCGCCTTCGTGTACCTGTTCAATCATTAGCTGTACTTGACCATAACAGAGATAGGCAAAGTCAGGATTCTCGCGCCTGATTCTCACCTTAAAACCGATCGCCTCCACGTAAAAAGCCCAGGATGCCGCAAAATCCGTCACGGCAAGTTCAGGCACCATCGGGTTCCAGTATTGAGTGGCTGAGGTTTCATTGGGACGCATGGTTACGGGTAACACCCTGAATTTCAATAAAATTGTGGTTAAGCGAAATTTTCTGTCGAATAAAGCGGGCCAGACGACTAATAAATAACGCGATTCACCTCTGTGACTTTCCCCGATCGTAGCGATTCTGTCAATTTTGTCCTCAGCCTTTTTTGAACGCCAAACTGTCTTTTTAGTACCTTCACGCAACTGTCAAACATATCTGTTTATTTAATGTGATTAGTCTGGTAAAAGTGAGAAATATCATGTCAATTTGTTAATTTCTCAAGGTGTTTAATGTTTGGTTAAGGTTCCGGGCGTATGATCTGAGACCGGTGTGAAATAAATATTTTTCTAATGTTTTATTTCTCTTGCCAGATTTTTGTGATTTTGCCTGTTTTTTGCCGATTTTGACGACGTTTGATGAACGTTCAATTGCATTTTTCTCACTTTTGCATTTCAAAATTCATCTCAGTTTTTAGAAAAACGGCAAAACAGTTTAAGGATATTACTTGATGGCGTTTCTTCCGTTTTCCCGCCCATCTCTGGGTGAAACTGAACTGTCTGCAGTACGTGATGTGTTTGCATCGGGATGGATTACTACTGGGCCAAAATGTGCAGAACTTGAGCGTGCATTTTGCCAGCTGACCGGAAATCAACACGCTATCGCCGTGACTTCCGCCACCGCCGGTATGCACGTCATGTTGATGGCGCTGGGCATTAAGGCAGGGGATGAGGTTATTACCCCTTCACTGACCTGGGTTTCCACACTCAACATCATCACTTTACTGGGTGCCACACCGGTCATGATCGATATTGACGTCGATAACCTGATGGTCACGCCTGAAGCCATTGAAGCGGCAATCACCCCAAATACCAAAGCGATCATCCCTGTCCACTACGCTGGCGCACCCGCCGATATCGATGCCATTTATGCTATTGGCAAACGCCATGGCATTCCGGTCATCGAAGATGCGGCACATGCGGCCGGCACGTATTACAAGGGCAAGCATGTTGGCGGGCATGGAAATGCTATTTTTTCATTCCACGCTATCAAAAATATGACCTGCGCCGAGGGTGGTCTGGTCGTGACCGACGATGCTGCCCTTGCCGATCGCATCCGTAGCCTCAAATTTCATGGCCTTGGCGTCGATGCCTTTGACAGACAAACCCATGGCCGTCAGCCGCAGGCGGAAGTCATCATGCCCGGCTTTAAATACAACCTGCCTGATATCAGCGCGGCCATTGCGCTGGTCCAACTTGAAAAGTTGCCTGAAATCAACCAGCGCCGCGCGGCCATTGCGCAACGCTATCTGGAGGCGCTGAAAGATACGCCCTTCAAGCCGCTGGTTCCGCCCGCCTGGTCGCACCAGCATGCGTGGCATCTCTTCATCATCCGTGTGGATGAGCAGGCATGTGGTTTCTCTCGCGATGCGCTGATGCAGAAGCTTAAAGAGCAGGATATCGGAACCGGCCTGCATTTCCGCGCGGCCCACACACACAAATATTACCGCGAGCACTATCCGCAATTATCGTTGCCCGCGACTGAGTGGAACAGCGAACGCATTTGTTCGATTCCGCTGTTTCCCGACATGACAGATGATGACGTTGAACGCGTTATCAGCGCACTACGTGAACTGACTGGGGTTTAAATGTTCGACGATAAAGAGATTGAAAAAGTATCGGTAGTGATCCCGGTCTATAACGAGCAGGAAAGTTTACCGGCATTAATTCAGCGCACGAATGATGCCTGTAAAAGTCTTAATCTGGACTATGAGATCCTGTTGGTTGACGACGGGAGCCAGGATGCATCAGCCGTAATGATTGCTGACGCCGCCTCGCTGCCGGACAGCCATATTGTGGCTGTGCTACTTAACCGTAATTATGGCCAGCACTCCGCGATCATGGCGGGCTTCAGTCACGTCAGTGGAGATTTGATTATCACGCTGGATGCAGACTTGCAAAATCCACCTGAAGAGATCCCGCGTCTGGTGGCTGCCGCCCAGGAAGGCTATGACGTTGTGGGCACCGTTCGCCAGAATCGCCAGGACAGCTGGTTCCGCCGTCAGGCATCACGCACCATCAACCAGATGATTCAGCGCGTGACCGGAAAATCGATGGGTGATTATGGTTGCATGCTGCGGGCTTACCGTCGCCACATCATTGATGCCATGCTGAACTGCCACGAGCGCAGCACGTTTATTCCTATTCTGGCGAATACCTTTGCACGACGCACGATCGAATTGCCCGTCACTCATGCTGAACGTGAGCACGGCAGTTCAAAATACAGCTTCATGCGCTTAATCAACCTGATGTATGACCTGGTGACCTGCCTTACCACGACCCCGTTACGCATGCTGAGCGTGCTCGGCAGCCTTATTGCGCTGACTGGTTTTGCCTTCTCCGTGGTGTTGATTCTTCTGCGACTGTGTTTCGGAGCAGCCTGGGCCGGTGATGGCGTCTTCGTGTTATTTGCCGTGCTGTTTATTTTCATCGGCGCGCAGTTTATTGGTATGGGGCTGCTTGGCGAGTATATCGGCCGTATTTACAACGATGTTCGTGCCAGACCTCGCTATTTTATTCAACGTGTTATCAATCCTCAGAAAGACCGTTCTGTACAGGAAACCGAGTAATGAAAACTATCGTCTTCGCTTATCACGACATGGGTTGTGCGGGCATCAATGCGCTGTTAAAAGCGGGCTTTACCATCAGCGCGATCTATACCCATGCCGACACGGCGTCAGAAAATCACTTTTTTGGCTCAGTGGCGCGAATCGCGGCTGAAAATTCTATCCCGGTTTATGCTCCGGATGAAGTTAACCATCCTCTGTGGATCGATCGCATCAAATCGGCTGAACCCGATGTGATTTTCTCTTTCTATTACCGTAACCTGCTGTGCGATCAGATTCTGAACAGTGCGAAGCAGGGTGCCTTTAACCTTCACGGCTCACTGCTGCCAAAATATCGCGGACGCGCACCATTAAACTGGGCGCTGGTCAACGGAGAAACCGAAACCGGTGTCACTTTACACCGCATGGTTAAAAAAGCGGACGCGGGCGATATCATTGCTCAGCAGCGTGTCGCCATCGCCGATGAAGATAACGCACTGACGCTGCACCGCAAGCTGGTTGACTGCGCCAGCGCGCTTCTTGAAAGTGCTTTACCTGCCATGAAACAGGGCAACATCGTTGGCACCCCGCAAAATGAAGCGGACGCCACGGTAGTGGGTCGTCGTACGCCAGAAGATGGCCGGATTAACTGGGCGCTGCCTGCCAGCCAAATTAATAATCTGGTGCGTGCGGTGACCGATCCGTGGCCGGGCGCGTTTGCCTTTGCCGGCACCACCAAATTCGTGGTCTGGAAAGCAAAAGTACTCTCCACCCCGCATAACGTCAGGCCCGGCACCGTGCTGTCTGCAGAGCCATTTGTCGTGGCCTGTGGAGAAGGCGCCCTGGAGATTCAGACCGGCCAGACCGCAAACAGCGTGTACATGAACGGTGTTCAGCTGGCTCAGCATCTGGGCATGGTGAATGGCGCACTGCTTTATTCACAGGCCGTTGCAGCCGTAAAACGCCGTACCCGTGTCTTAATCCTGGGTGTGAACGGATTTATCGGTAACCATCTGACCGAACGTTTGCTGCAGGATGACAATTTCGAAGTCTTTGGTCTGGATATTGGTTCTGATGCGATTAGCCGGTTTGTCGGACATCCACGCTTCCAGTTTGTTGAAGGCGACATCAGTATTCACTCTGAGTGGATTGAGTATCACATCAAAAAATGTGATGTGATCCTGCCCCTGGTGGCCATCGCAACACCGATTGAATATACCCGTAATCCGCTGCGCGTTTTCGAACTGGATTTTGAAGAAAACCTCAAAATTGTTCGCGACTGCGTTAAATACGGCAAACGCATTATCTTCCCCTCGACGTCTGAAGTGTACGGCATGTGTACCGATGCGAATTTCGATGAGGATCACTCAAATCTGGTCGTGGGTCCGATTAACAAACAGCGCTGGATTTATTCCGTTTCCAAGCAACTGCTGGATCGCGTTATCTGGGCTTACGGGGAAAAAGAAGGGCTGCGCTTTACCCTGTTCCGTCCTTTCAACTGGATGGGCCCGCGCTTAGACAACCTGAACGCGGCGCGTATTGGGAGTTCACGTGCGATCACTCAGCTGATCTTAAACCTGGTGGAAGGATCGCCCATCAAGCTGTTTGATGGTGGTCGCCAGAAGCGTTGTTTTACCGATATCAGCGACGGTGTCGAAGCGCTGTTTAAAATTATTGAAAACAAAAACAATAATTGCGACGGACAAATCATCAACATCGGTAACCCGGATAACGAAGCCAGTATCAAAGAGCTGGCTGAGCGTCTGCTGGAAAGCTTTGAACGTCATCCGCTGCGTGCCAGCTTCCCACCGTTTGCCGGCTTCCGCGAAGTGGAGAGCAGCAGCTACTACGGCAAGGGCTATCAGGATGTTGAACACCGTAAGCCATCAATCCGTAATGCTAAACGTCTGCTCGGCTGGACGCCTACCGTGGAAATGAACACCACGATTGATAATACGCTCGACTTCTTCCTGCGTACCGTTGAGCTTCAGGACGACAAGGAATGAGAAAGGTTGGTCTGCGTGTTGATGTAGATACCTGGCGCGGGACAAAACTTGGCGTCCCCGCGCTTCTGGATCTGTTCAATAAACATGATCTCCAGGCGTCGTTTTTCTTTAGTGTCGGACCCGACAACATGGGACGCCATTTATGGCGTCTGATGAAACCACGCTTTCTGTGGAAAATGCTGCGCTCACGCGCAGCATCCCTTTATGGCTGGGACATTCTGTTAGCCGGAACGGCCTGGCCAGGAAAGCGGATCGGGGCAGGGATGAGCGATATCATTCGCTCAACCGCCGATCGCCATGAGGTCGGTCTGCATGCCTGGGATCATTTTGCCTGGCAAACCTGGGCGGGCGTCTGGAAAGCGCCGCAGCTCATTCAACAGATAGCGTTAGGGCGCGACGCACTGGAAGCCATAACAGGACAACCGGTGACCTGCTCAGCGGTGGCCGGATGGCGCGCTGATGGTCGCGTAATCCAGGCAAAAGAAACGTTTGGCTTTCAGTACAACAGCGACTGCCGTGGTACCAGGCCGTTTCGCCCACAGTTAAGAAATGGCGAGCTGGGTACGGTTCAGATCCCTGTCACCTTACCGACATGGGACGAGGTCGTCGGACCCACGCTCAGCGCCGAACGTTTCAACGACTACATTCTGGAAAAAATTCAGGCTGACCAGGGCACGCCGGTTTATACCATCCATGCCGAAGTGGAAGGTATCAGCCAGCTTAGTGCGTTTGATACGTTGTTGCAGCGCGCCCGTGAGCAGGGAATACAGTTTTGCCCGCTGAGCGAACTCTTACCTGCAGACCTCGAAACCTTACCGGTGGGTAAAGTGGTTCGTGGTCATATCGCTGGCCGGGAAGGCTGGTTGGGTTGTGAGAATTTAACAAGGTAAGCACCATGACTGCCACCAAAAAGACCCTATTACTGGTTTCACTTTTTATCCTCTATTATTTAGTCCCTCTGGAGTTCCGTAATCTCTGGCAACCTGACGAAACACGTTATGCCGAAATCAGCCGGGAAATGCTGCAAAACGGTAACTGGATTACGCCGCATTTCTTCGGTCTGCGTTATTTTGAAAAACCGATAGCCGGATACTGGTTCAACACCGTAGGTCAGGCCATTTTTGGCCACAATAACTTTGCGGTCAGAATTGGTTCGGTCTTTTCAACGTTGATGAGCGCAGTGCTGATTTTCTGGCTGGGCTGCCGTATTTTTTCGCAGCGCAGCGTGGCGCTAACGGCCAGCGTGATCTTTTTAACCTCGCTGCTGGTTTACGGCGTCGGAAGTTACGCGGTGCTGGACCCGATGCTGACATTGTGGATGGTGGCCGCCATGTGCAGCTACTGGTATGCCAGTGAGGCACAAACTAACCCGCAAAGGGTCGTGCGTTATCTGCTGTTAGGGCTGGCCTGCGGTATGGGCTTTATGACCAAAGGTTTTCTGGCTCTTGCCGTACCGGTGATAGCGATCCTGCCCTGGGCCATCTGGCACCAGCGTTTCCGCGAGCTGGTTATTTTTGGCCCGCTTGCCATCGTCAGCGCGGCATTAATCAGTGCGCCCTGGGCGATCGCGATTCAGCAGCAGCAACCTGACTTCTGGCATTACTTTTTCTGGGTCGAGCATATTCAGCGTTTTGCAGAAGAGAATGCCCAACACAAAGCGCCTTTCTGGTATTACGTGCCCGTCCTGATCGCCGGTGCGCTTCCCTGGCTGGCGCTGCTGCCTGGCGCATTGCGGTCGGGCTGGCGCGAACGCAAACAGTCTCCCGGTGCGCTTTATCTCCTGAGCTGGGTGGTCATTCCGCTGCTGTTTTTCAGTATCGCAAAGGGCAAACTGCCAACGTATATCCTGCCCTGCTTTGCGCCGTTGGCCTTGCTGATGGCCAGCTATGCCTGGCAAAAAGCCCGCCAGAACACGCGAGTCTTTACCATCAATGCGTGGATAAATATCGTATTCGGTACGGCCTGTATTATTGCGTTATTAGCCGTATTTGCGCCCTGGGGTTTGAGTCATCGACCGCTCTATGGACCGCATCAGTTGCTGGCGCTGTCTATGGCCGTGTTGTCCTTTGCTGGCTGGGCAATTGCGGGGCTTTTCAGCCTGAAATCGCCACAAAGTCGTTGGCTGGCAGCGGCACTAAGCCCGCTGGCTCTGGCACTCTGTGTGGGTTCGGCCATTCCTGAAGGCGTTGAAAACACGAAGCAACCTCAGGTGTTTATTCGCAGCATTGAAAGCAGCCTTGCCAATAGCCGCTACATATTAAGCGATAATTCAGGCGTCTCTTCTGCGATTGCCTGGACGTTGCAGCGTAGCGATATCATTGCATACAGTCAAAAAGGCGAACTGCAATATGGCCTCAGCTTCCCTGATGCGCATTCCTCCTATGTCAGCAGCGAAGATTTCCCGCAGTGGCTTAAGGCACATCGTAAAGCGGGCAATGTCTCATTGATTTTAATGCTGGATCGTGGAGAAGCGACGCCAACAGACTTACCGCCTGCGGATGCTGTTTACCGTAACGGTCGGATGCTTTTGCTGCACTATAACCAGGCTGATGAGTGATGAGTTTGTTGTTGGTCCTGCTGACCAGTCTGCTTACCTGTGCCGGTCAGCTCTGCCAAAAGCAGGCGGCGCGTCAGACCAACCGGGCACGACTTACAGGCTGGCTGGTTGCCAGCCTGGCGCTGCTGGCGCTGGGGATGGTCGTCTGGCTGTTGGTGCTGCAGCGGTTGCCCGTCAGCCTGGCTTATCCAATGCTGAGTATTAATTTCATCCTGGTCGCGCTGGCCGCGCGCTTTGTCTGGCAGGAAAGAATGACCCGCTGGCAGTGGATGGGCACCGTACTGATTGTGGTGGGCGTGGCCATCATAGGGAGTTACGCATGAGAGGCTACCTGCTGGCACTGTGCAGCGTCTTACTGGTGACGCTGGCCCAGCTGATGCTGCGCTGGGCAATGCACCAGTTGCCCGCGCTGCCGATGTTAATAACGCAATACGCGCTTTACTGGCTACCGCTGCTGGTGCTGTGTGGCGGTTTAACGGCGTATGCCTGCTCGATGGTGAGTTGGTTTTTAGCATTGCGCCACCTGCCGCTGAGCCGGGCTTATCCGCTACTGAGCATCAGCTACGTGCTGGTGTGGTTGCTGGCGATCAGCCTTCCGCTGTTTGCAGAGCCGTTCCATGCGGGCGCGATGGCGGGGGTATTTCTGATCCTGGTGGGTTTACTTTGTCTGTGCGTCAAGCCAGGAAAAACGAGCTGAAAGCACGGTTTCGCTCTGAGCCATGTCAGGCAGTTAACGTCTGGCTATGCCGAAAGAGCAGGGGCAGGGTTGGCGAACCGCGTTGATGCGTATCAAACACAAACGCCGGCATTATGCCGGCGTTTTTTATCATCACAGTCAGAACGTTTCCCAGTTACCCTCAGCTGGACTGGGCTGACGAAGAGAGACAGGCGCTTTGGTCACAGATTTTGCTGTGTTGTGGCTAACGGCCATTCCACTCTTGTTCGCGGGCAAACGGAACACGGCGACCGTTTTTTCCAGCTCTTCTGCCTGAGACTCCAGCGAGCTGGCGGCGGCTGAAGACTCTTCAACCAGTGCGGCGTTTTGTTGTGTTGTGGTATCCATTTCTGTCATTGCCTGAGCAATTTGTGATATGCCGCGGTTTTGCTCATCGGAAGCCGCCGCGATTTCGCTCATGATGTCCTTCACCTGCGTGACGGACAAGACTATTTCATCCATCGTCGATCCCGCCTGATCGACCAGCGTGGACCCTTCGTTAACACGATGCAGTGAGTCACGGATCAGCGTCTCGATTTCCTTCGCCGCCACAGAACTGCGCTGCGCAAGATTTCTGACTTCGCCGGCGACAACTGCAAAACCCCGACCTTGCTCGCCCGCCCGTGCCGCTTCAACAGCTGCGTTCAACGCCAGAATATTTGTCTGGAAAGATATTCCATTGATTACGCTGATGATTTCGCCAATTTTACCTGAGCTGGTTGTAATGCCTTGCATGGTGGTGACTACGTTACGAATGATGTCACCGCCCCGTCCGGCATTCGCCGATGCTTCCGTTGCAAGCTGGCTGGCATGGTGCGCGTTTTCAGCATTTTGCTTAACGGTGGAAGTTAATTCTTCCATACTGGCAGCGGTTTGCACCACGGCGGCAGACTGCTGTTCAGTGCGCGATGACAAGTCCATATTACCGGCGGCGATCTCAGAAGAGGCACGCGCCACACTGTTCACTCCGTCGCGCACGTTGGTGATGATGTTTTGCAGACTTTCGTTCATCACGCTGACCGCCTGCATCAACTGGCCCAGTTCGTCGCGCCGCGTGGTTGAAAGCGTGGCGGTAAGGTCGCCTTCAGAGATGCGCTGAGCCACGCTCAACGTTTCTTTCAGCGGTACCGTAATGGCGCGCGTAATACGCCAGGCAACCAACAGGCTGAGCAGGATACACAATGCGGCAACGACGGCGATCTGACGTTCAGCGTTAAGTAGAGCGCTGGTAGATTCAGATGCCTGGTAGTCAAAGAGCTCAGCCACAGATGTATTTAACTTTTCGGCCACTGCACTGAGTTGTGAAGAGGCAGCGGCCTCTGCACCCACGGCAGTCATATAGTCCGTGAAAGCCTGCTTTAATTGCGTCAGATCCGTTTTTTGCGTATTAAGGACCGTCTGGATCTCAGGAATGGCGAGCGCCGAAAGCTGAGTTCGGATCTGCTCAATGGACGTAATATTACCGTAAATTTCGACTTTACTGGCTTCAGTGGGCTTGTCAATAAAGCGCTCGACGTCACCGGCGACCTCCTTCAGTAATGAGGCTAAGCGTAATACCTGCAGCATTACCTCTGGCTGAGCGGGAATATTCACCCCATCAAGACTTTGCCCAAGCGTGAGCAGATCGTTACCCTGAATAACCGCAGAAGCCGCAAAGGTCTTTTTGGAGGCGAGATAGAATGCCTGGCGCAGGGTTTGATAGCTTTGTAACGCGCTCCCCAGAACGTCAAGCTGTTGTTCACCCTGAGCGTTCCAGTCAAATTTCTTTAACGTGTCAAAATGGGCGCTTAATTCGTTGAGTGCGCGGGCGTTGACCTGAGCATACTGCTCGTCTTTCGTGTACTGATACAGTAAACGGTTCATGCGCGCTTTACTGAGTGTATTGACCATGTTGACGGTAACGTCTTGTTTTGCTGAATTCTCTTTAATGCTTTGGAAACCTTTAAAGGCCAGAAGCGCTATCGCGAGGGTCGCAACGATAAGCACGCCAAAACTCAACCCCAGCTTTTTTCCTATTTTCATATCGGAAAACGTACGTGTAATAAACATAATTTCACCCTGACAGGAAGGAAAAAGAAAGCGTGTTTTGCAGCCTGTATTAACCCCACACTGCTTAATGAAACTTATCGACTACCACCATGAAAACTTTAAAGACAATTTGAAATATAAATTCACAACTGTGACATCAGTCTGTTTAAGCGCTGTTTTACGACTTTTTTATGGTTTAGTATTAACAGTTAAGCCCATAATAGTTAGGGGGCGAATAATTTAAGCAGGTTTTTTGCTGACTTTTTTTTTCATTTGAAACCAGAAAAAATATAAAATTTAAAAATCTTTACCAAGAATAAAAGATTTTAAAATCAATAGGTTGGTTGATCTGCCTTCCGGCGGGTATTTATTAACATCTTAAAGATTTGATAATCACCCCTGAAACTTAAATGTGCAGAAAAAATACGTTACTTTCTCTTAACATCGCCAGCTTAGTGATTAACATTCTAGTTATAATTTGTATTAGTTAATTACAGAGATTAAATGATATTTCTATGAAACTCGCTCCCTGAGAGGTACGTTTAATCTGATTAATCTTTTTCAACTATTTGGAAACAGGCTAACCAAACATGCAATATATGACCTTTCTTCTTGCTGCATTAATTTTCTGCGGCTCTGCCGCCGCCGCGCCAGCGTCAGAACCCGTTTCACTACTCTCTCGGGCACTGCATGAGAGAATGCTGTTAATGAAGGATGTTGCAGCCTTCAAAAAAACGCACAATAAGCCGATTGAAGACCTGGCTCGGGAACAGGATGTGTTAGCCGAAGCCAAAGAGAAATCGGCAAAAGCTGGCCTCGATCCACAGTCTGTGACCGCTTTTTTTCAGGGACTGATGGATGCAAGTAAAGCGATTCAGTATCGTTATCTGGCAGACTGGTTGAGTGCTCCGCATGCCGTCCCACCCGCGAAAGATCTGGCAGAGTTGCGCCAGCAGATTAATCTGTTAGACGGACAGATTTTGCAAGCCATCAACCAGCAGCTGTCACAGGGTGGTTTTACCAAAGGCGATTTAGCTCAGCTACATCAGCAGCTAAATGTCCAGCATCTGAGTGATAACGACATCAATAACGTTTTGCTGGGGCTGGAGCACATTCGGCTCAAAAAATAACGGTCCGCCGCGCGCGGCGGAATGCACGTCCAACATCCTTGAACGTCTTCTCATACGTTTGCAACGTGACAGGTTATCTACCTTAACGGGTACCGCAATTTTTACTCTAAGAATCCTTAACTCCCCGAAGCGTCAGCAGGAAGTTGACGCTTCGTAACCCGGCAATTGCGCCTTTCGCGGTGAAAGCACGCTCATCCGGGTTACCTGCGTTTCTTCATTGCTGAAAGCCTGCAGGGCTGTTTAAAGAAAGGTAGGGAATGTCACGATTTATATGGCTGTAGCCGACTACGTCGGGCGTAAGGGGCCGTTCATCATCTGCGCCATCTTTTACGTCCTTTGGCGCCGTCATGCCGCTTAAGCGCCATTCGAAACACGGCTCTCACTGCAGGGGTTAATTCAGATTAAAACGTCCGCTTTGTGCTGTGAGTTCAACCGATAGATGCAACACATTTATTGAACCCTTCTGCGGGTGATTCATAGTCTGGCGTTTTTCTCGGTCTTTCGTTGAGCTGCCTGGCAACACTGTTTAGTCTTTGCTGGCTGTGAACCGATAAGTTAGTTCCCTTTGGAAAATATTGTCTGAGCAACCTGTTCGTGTTTTCATTTCAGCCACATTGCCAGGGGATTGAGGATCGCAGAAGTAAATCTGGATGTCTGCTGCTACAGTAAACCGGGTGTGGCGGGTCATCAGTTCTTAAAGGAGCCTCACCCCTGATTGTTTAGAGCGTTGATACTCTCGGAAGCGCTTAAAAACAGGGCATAAATAACCGTCGCAAGCACTTTTTTTTGACAGTGAGTAAAAAACTGAGGTTTTTAGCAATAATATTTTTTTAGAAAAAGTATGAAAGTGACGCCTTTTTCCAGGGGCAAAATTAAATAATCCTCCCACTTTATGTAACTGCTCACTTGCAGGCAGGTAACAACGAAACAAATCGATTGGAAATTAATCAACTGTGATAGTATGAGTTTCATTCCTCTAAAGGGTAACCACCATGTCTCTTCTCGATTACGCCAGGAAGTTCATGAGTGCTCCGTCCACGGTAGTCTGTCCTGCCTGCGGTTTAAGTTCCTCCCAGCCTGCCTCAAAGATTCGCCTGAAACAGGCTATGCTTTGTCCGGGATGTAAATCTCTCTTTGTCTCTCCACGTTAGCACCTGACTTTCAGATCCGACGATCTTCCCTGTTATACCGTAAAGACCTGGACCTGCAGCTGATAAATCCCTGATGCCTTACGCCCATCCTGAGAGAACGTTTCTGAACTGATTTCTCAACTGCTCCTGCGCGTTAATGTCGCATGAGAGCAAGACTATGAAAATAAATCCTGGGGCATGGTTTCGCCGCGCCCGTATCATGACAAAAGCGCCAGGGCGCGCATCGTTTTCTTCCAATGACCCTATGGGGGAAAACACTCCGCGCCCGGAACTGTTCTCAACGCCTCAGCTTGAGCGTTATGGTCAAAAGCTGGCGCATACGCATAAATTGTCGCCGGACAAGATGCCGTACTACCTGCTAAAACGATTAAGTGATAACGAAGCCGTTATTACACAAAACTGTTACACCCTTAACGCCGGTAAAAAAACCAGCATTATGCCCGCTGGGGAGTGGTTGCTGGACAACTACTACCTGATTGAGGAGCAAATTCGCAACGTCCGCCAGCACTTGCCGACCAGCTTTGGCAAAGGTCTTCCTTCACTCGCGTCTCCGCACCCTTGTCCGCGTATCTATTATATTGCTACCGAGGCGGTTGCGCATGGTGACGGACGCTGGGACACCGCCAGTCTGACCAGCTACATCGGCGCCTACCAGCAGGTCACGCCGCTGACGTTAGGGGAAGTCTGGGCGTTGCCCGGTATGTTGCGACTGGCGCTGATTGAAAATCTGCGTCGGGTCAGTATTGAGGTGGTTCAGGCTCAGCAGGAACGCAGCCTTGCTGACAGCTGGATAACGCGGATGACCGACTGCGCCGAACATGCGCCAGCTGACCTCATTCTGGTGATCGCCGACATGGCGCGTTCCCGGCCGCCACTGAGCAGTGCCTTTGTCGCGGAAATGGTTCGTCGTCTGCACGGGCAGGGGAATGCGCTGGCATTACCCTTGGGCTGGGTAGAACAACGCCTTGCCGAGCAAGGCCTCACAACCGAGTTACTGATCCATCGCTTCAACCAACAGCTTGCGGCCAGTCAACTTTCCGTCAGCAACAGTATTGCCGGGTTACGCCTGCTCAATGAAACCAACTGGGCTGATTTCGCCGAGAACATTAGTGTGGTTGAGCAGACGTTACGTCGCGATCCGGCGGGCATATATTCCTGTATGCATTTTGATACCCGCGATCATTATCGCCATGTGATTGAGATTCTGGCCCGGGAAAGTCAGCTCAGTGAGCCCGACGTGGCAAGCCGCATACTGGCGTTGTCAGCAACAACCCAACCGGGCATGCCCTCTCATCACATTGGATATTATCTGATGGGAGAAGGGCGGCGTCAGTTAGATCACCATTTGTCGGTGGCGAGCTCTGGCCTCAAACGCTTACGGCACAGTCTCAACAGATATCCTCTGTTATCCTGGCTTGGGAGCATGAGCCTGTTAACCACGGCGGCCACCGCCGCAATATTGTATGACACAGCGAGTCTGGGCATGGCCTGGTGGTTGTTACTGCTGGCTTTACCTTTGATTGTGGCGTTGAGTCAGTTGGTCAGCGATATACTCAGTGAAGCGACGACCCGCTTTCGGACTCCCCGACCACTGCCACGAATGGACTTTTCTGACGGGATTCCGGTGACATCCTCCACGCTGGTGGCGATCCCCTGCATGCTGACGAGTCACGCCGGCTTCAGCACGCTCCTCACAAGCCTTGAAGTGTGCTGGCTTGGCAACCAGGACGATAACCTCTGTTTCGCGCTTCTTACCGATTTTGCTGACGCGGCGACTGAAAGTACGGATGAACAACGCGCACTGTTTAGTCAGGCGATGTCAGAAATGCACCGGCTTAACCTGCGCTATCCTTGCCGCCATCAGCGCTTTTATTTGCTCCACCGCTCGCCTGAATGGAATGCATCGCAGGGGATCTGGATGGGTTATGAACGCAAACGGGGCAAGCTGGCGTTGCTGAACAGCTGGTTACGTCATCCAGACACGCAATTTTCCAGCGTTGCGGGCATGCCCGCGAACCGCTTACCCGGACAGATTAAGTATGTCATCACGCTGGACAGCGACACGCTCCTGCCACGTGATACCGCGCATAAGCTAGTCGCAACGATGGCGCATCCGTTGAACAAGCCGGAATACGATCCGCGATGTCAGCGGGTCGTCAAAGGATACGGTATTTTACAACCGGGGCTGGCAGAAGAGATGCCCCGTAACGGTCAGGGCCGCTATGCCGCGATGCGCAGCAGCGTACCGGGTAATAACCCTTATTCCATGATGTCTTCAGATATCTATCAGGATCTGTTTGAAGAAGGCTCCTTCGTCGGCAAGGGAATTTACGACGTGGATATTTTTGTCCAGGCCACGGCCAACACCTGCCCGGAAAATCTGGTGCTCAGTCACGATCTTCTGGAAGGATGCTATGCCCGCGCCGGGCTGCTGAGCGAGGTCTTACTCTACGAGCAGTACCCGAACAACTATCTGTCCGACGTCGCACGCCGTACGCGCTGGATCCGTGGCGACTGGCAACTGCTTAACTGGCTTAAGCTGCGGGTCCGAAAAGCGGATGGGACGCGGGATAAAAACCCATTGTCGGCGCTCTCTCGCTGGAAACTGTTTGATAACCTGCGCCGCAGCCTGGTCGCCCCCGCACTACTGGTGCTGCAGTTTAGCGCGCTGCTGTGGGTGCCGAATCCGGGATACTGGCTGGGCGTTCTGGCCCTGGTCTGGCTGCTGCCTGCTGTGCTCTGTATCCTTATCGATCTTGCCAACAAGCCGCATCGTCGTCCTCTGAGGCAACATCTGGTGCTGGTTACGGCGGGGGCACTGAAGCGACTTTCTCGGATCGGACTCAATTTTATTTTATTGCCCCATGAGGCGGGCTATTCGCTGTATGCGATCGCCGTAACGCTCTGGCGCCTTGGCATCAGCCAGCGCAACCTGACGCAATGGTCCAGCCACAGTCCGGACAGCCTTCAGTCCCAACTTTCTGCCTTTCGTTTTTATCGGGTAATGTGGCTGAATGTGGCTTGTGGTGCGGCACTCACGCTCCTGACGCTGCTACTGGCGCCACAATGGCTGACCCTGGCCCTGATCATCAGCCTGTCATGGTGCCTGGCACCGCTATTATTGAGTGGACTGAGCCGCCCGCCAGCGCGTAAGGCGTTTCTGCCTGACCCGCAACAGAAACGACTTCTGCGTCAGACCAGCAGAGAAATCTGGGCGTTTTTCGAGACCTTCGCGACGGCGCAGGAAAACTGGCTTCCCCCGGACAATTATCAGGAAATCCCGGAGCCAAAAATCGCGCATCGCACGTCACCCACCAATATCGGACTGTCCTTGCTGGCGAACCTTACGGCCTGGGATTTCGGTTATCTCTCTGGCGCGGATGTCCTGCAGCGCATCACGCAGACGCTCGACACGCTGGATAAGATGGAGCATTACCGGGGACATTTGTATAACTGGTATGACACCCGCACGCTTGCGCCACTCAGCCCGCGTTATGTTTCCAGCGTTGACAGCGGCAATATGGCCGGCCACTTACTGACACTGCGCGAAGGGCTGTCAGCCATGCGTCATCAGCCCGTTTTCAACGACGTACGCCTACTGGAGGGGCTGAATGATACTCTGCATGTGCTGGAAAAATATTGGGGCCATAACGCGCCAGCCAGCCTGGGCGTGCTGCGCACGCAGTGCCTTAATGCTGCATCGTTACCTTCAGGGCAGTGGTTAAGCGAACTCGAAAAAATGCAGGTGCACGGCAACGAACTGGCCCGGCTGTCTCAGGAGGAAAGTCGCGTGGTGGTGCGCTGGACGGCGCATCTGGTCAGTCAACTGCAGCAGCTCTGTGATGAATGGACGACGCTGCTTGGCTGGCTACCGGTGACATATCATGCACAGGCCCTGCCTACGCTGAGTGAGCTGGCTGGCGGAATCACCCTTGAAGCGGTTATCGCGCCGGCAGCCGTTATGACCCAGGCCCGGCGGCGACTGGCGATTATCAGCGAACTTGAACAACGTCTCGCCGACCATGCGCGAATGGATTTTACGTTTCTGTATAACACGGCTACCAGCATGCTAAGTGTGGGCTACAACTGCGATACCAACACGCTGGATAAAAGCCACTACGATCTTTTGCCTTCAGAAATCCGCCTGACCAGTTTTGTCGCTATTGCGACGAATCAGCTGCCGCTTAAAAGCTGGTATGCACTTGGCCGACTGTTTACCACCATCGATCGTGAAACTGCCCTGATGTCCTGGAGCGGTTCAATGTTTGAATATCTGATGCCGAATCTGGTGATGCCAACCTGGCACGGCAGTCTGCTGGATGAGATGAGCAAATCTGCGGTAATCAGGCAGATAAACTGGGGCAAAGAGCGTGGCGTGCCGTGGGGCGTCTCTGAGTCTGGCTACCATGCGTTTGATGTTCAACATAATTATCAGTATCAGGCATTTGGCGTACCCGGCCTTGGTCTCCGGCGCGGACTCGCCGACGATATGGTGGTAGCCCCTTATGCCACGCTGCTGGCGCTGTTGGTTTCACCGCAAAAGGCCTGCGACAATCTGCTCAGGCTGCAGGAAAACGGCGCGCGCGGCGAATATGGTTTTTATGAAGCGTTGGACTATACGCCATCGCGACTGGCAACCGGGCAGCTTTTCCTGGTTGTTCAATCCTGGATGGCGCACCATCAGGGCATGGCTTTCCAGGCGCTGGGGCATCTGCTGCTTGATGCCCCTATGGCCGGGCGATTCATGTCGAGTCCGGCGTTCAGATCGGCCAGCCTGCTGTTACAGGAGCGCGTACCCGATGAGGTTGAACTCTACAGCCCGCGTCGTCATTTTGAGTCCCATGAGGGAAGAATTAAGCCTGTGCGCTATGAACCGCGAATCTTCACGCATGCGGATACGCCGACCCCCGAGATACAATTATTGTCCAACGGGCATTACCATCTAATGATAACGCCAGGCGGTGGGGGATACAGTCGCTGGAACAACATCGCATTGACACGCTGGCGCAGCGACAGCACCCGTGATAACTGGGGAACGTTCTGCTATATCCGGGATCCGCTCACTGACGAGGTGTGGAGCAATACCTGTCACCCTCTGGGGGCCAGTGCGGACATCAGCGATGAAATCATCTTTACCGATGCGGGGGCCGAGTTCAGGCGCGTGCTCGGCTCGCTCAGCGTGAAAACCCGGGTTGTGGTCTCACCGGAAGATGACATCGAACTGCGTCGTGTCACCCTGATGCATCGAGGCCGAAGCCCACGAACACTCGAGCTGACGACCTATGCTGAAGTGGTGCTTGCCTCGGACATCAGCGATCAGGCACACCCGGCGTTCAGCAACCTGTTTATTCAGACGGAAGCCGATCCCAGGCATGATGCCGTTTTGTGCCACCGGCGTGCACGCTCGCCGGATGAACAGAGCCCGTATCTGTTTCATATGATGGTGGTGCATGGCGATTGTTCAGAGAACGTTTCATTCGACACCGACAGAGCGGGATTCATCGGCAGGGGTAAAAGCCCGGCTGATGCCCAGGCGGTCAGCATGAACGGGCCGCTCAGTAACACGTCCGGCGCCGTGCTGGATCCGATACTGTCGATACGCCACGCGATTACACTCCAGCCCGGACAGCCGGTGACCATTGATATCGTTTTTGGCGTCAGCGAAAACCGTCAGCAAAGCCTCGCGCTGATGGAAAAATACCGCGATCATCCTATTGCCGATCGCGTGTTTGAACTGGCCTGGTCCCACAGTCTGGTTGTGTTACGGCAGATGAATGCCAGCGAAGATGACGCAACTTTGTTCAACCGCCTCGCCAGCGCGGTACTTTATCCCTGTCAGGAACTGCGCGGTGACGAACAGGCCATTAGCCGAAACCGACGTGGTCAGTCGGGCCTGTGGGGTTGGGGGATCTCAGGTGATTTGCCGATTGTGCTGATCAGCCTGACCAGCGAGGAAAAAATTGCTTCTGTCACCACGCTGATTCAGGCACATCGCTACTGGCGACTGAAAGGGCTGGAGGTGGATCTGGTGATTCTTAATAACAGCCCTGGAGGCTACCAGCAGGCGCTGCAGACGCAGATTATGGATTTAATCTATGCCGGTTCTGAAGCCAGCCTGTTAGATAAACCCGGGGGGATTTTTGTCCGTAACGGTGAGCATTTGTCTGCCGAAGACAAGCAGTTGCTGATGAGCGTGGCCTGTCTGAGCCTGGACGATCGCGCTGACGGCATCAATGAACAACTTAACCAGCGTATTCACGCAACAAAAAAACGCGTCAGGCCTTTTGTGCCCTCGGTGACGTCAGAGAGCAATCATCACGCCGACTGGATACCGGAAACTCACCTGTTGCGCCATTTCAATGGATACGGTGGCTTTTCTCAGGATGGTCGCGAGTATCAGATCCTGCTGAGAGAAAACCAACCGACGCCAGCGCCCTGGTCAAACGTGCTGGCAAACGAGAACTTTGGCAGCGTGATTTCTGAAGCAGGCCAGGCCTACAGCTGGTTCGAAAATGCGCACGAATATCGCTTAACGCCGTGGGAAAACGATCCGGTAAGCGATCGTAGCGGGGAGGCATTCTATCTGCGTGATGAAGAAAGCGGCGCATGCTGGTCACCCATGACCCTGCCCGTGCGCGGTCAGGGCGATTATCTTACCCGCCACGGTTTTGGTTACAGCGTGTTTGCCCACCGTGAAAATGGACTGGACAGCGAACTGACAGTCCTGGTGGACGAGCAGGCGCCGGTTAAGCTTGCAATACTGAAGCTCAGCAACCATTCGGGCCGTACACGCAAATTGTCTGTCACCGGCTACGTGGAATGGACACTTGGGGCAACGCGCAACCACTCTGCTGCACATATCATCACGCATTCGCCCGGCCTCGCGGGGGGAAGTGCGGTCATGGCCAATAACTTCTACGGTGCTAATGGCGGGGAACGCACCGCCTTTTTCGCCGTTAACGATCCTCAGAGTACGGTAACGGGCGACCGCCGCGAGTTTATCGGGCGTAATGGTTCACTGCGCGCCCCGGCCGCCATGACGCTTCGCAGACTCTCGGGTAAAACGGGAGCCGGGCTTGATCCCTGTGCCGCGTTACAGTCGACAACCTCCCTTATTGACGGTGACCAGAAAACCTATGTTTTTGTCCTCGGCGTGGCCGATAACCCGGCACAGGCACAGGAAACGCTTGCCCGTTTTCTGCATGAGGATAATGCGCGTCAGGCGCTGAATCAGGTTCACCATTTCTGGCACAACGTGCTTGATAAGGTCGTTGTGCAGACGCCCGACAGCAGCGTTGATTTGCTGGTAAACGGCTGGCTGCTGTACCAGACATTAGCCTGTCGCATCATGGCGCGCAGCGGCTACTATCAGTCCGGTGGGGCATTTGGTTTCCGCGATCAGTTGCAGGATACGCTGGCGCTGAGCCACGTTGCACCGGAGCGACTGCGCAGCCAGATCCTGCTGTGTGCCTCACGGCAGTTTATTGAGGGGGATGTGCAACACTGGTGGCATCCTCCGCAGGGTAATGGCGTGCGAACCCGCTGTTCGGATGACTACCTGTGGCTTCCGCTTGCGGCTTGTCACTATGTGGATACAACGGGAGATACTGGCGTGCTGGCGCAGCAGATTCCCTATCTTGAAGGGCGTCCGCTCAAGCCCGGCGAAGAATCAGTTTATGATACGCCGGTTATCAGCCACCTCGAAGAGACGTTGTGGCAGCACTGCGTAAAAGCGATTGAGCGGGGGCTAAACTTCGGCCAGCACGGCCTGCCGCTAATGGGGGCAGGTGACTGGAATGACGGGATGAATCTGGTCGGTATTGAAGGCAAAGGTGAAAGCGTCTGGCTCGGCTTTTTCCTCTACGATATTTTGCAACGCTTTGCGGCGCTGGCTGAACAGCGCCAGGATGAACGCGTGGCAGCATTGTGCTATTCAGAAGCGCTGAGCCTGCAAAAAAATCTCGAATCTTACGCCTGGGATGGTGCATGGTATCTCCGCGGCTACTTTGACGATGGTACGCCGCTGGGGACAAGAGAATCGCAGGCGTGCTGGATCGATGCGATTGCACAAAGCTGGTCCGTTTTGTCCGGCGCAGCTGATCCAGTGCGCAGTGCGCAGGCTATGCAGTCACTCGACAGCTATCTGGTGGATAACGATGCAGGATTGATCAAGTTGCTAACGCCACCGTTTGATGGTCATGGTCCTAATCCCGGTTACATACAGGGTTATCTTCCGGGTGTGAGGGAAAACGGCGGGCAGTACACGCATGGCGCCATCTGGGCGGTCATGGCGTTTGCCCGGATGGGACAAAAAGCGCGAGCGTGGCAACTATGGTCAATGATCAATCCGGTAAACCACACGCTGCAGACTGAAGGCGTTAACATCTACAAGGCGGAGCCCTATGTGATGAGTGCAGATGTATACAGCGTTGCACCTCATACCGGCCGTGCCGGGTGGAGCTGGTACACCGGTTCCGCAGGCTGGGCCTACCGTCTGGTGACTGAAGAGTTACTCGGAATAAAACGGCACGGAGAGACGCTGGTTATTCGCACTCACTTACCTGATGACTGGCCTTCGATCAGCCTGACCTATCAACACGGGGGCAGTCAGTATTACATTAGGATTTCTCGTCACGACGGTGAACCTCGAGTGACTATGGATGGCACGCTCCTGCCGGATGACAGCATTCCTTTGCGGGATGATGGACAAAATCACAATGTCGATATTATTCAGCGCTGACCGTCCGCTCTGTGCCAGAAGCGGACCTTATAAACACTAAGGTTCGATCGTTTAGGGGCAGTCTATGGAGAGTTATTATAGTGAGAACTCATCACGACCGAAGAAGATCGTAACAGATTCAGCCCCCTTGAGAGCGCAACATATAAATCAGTTGTGGACAATCCATCCGAGGCGTTCAGGCAGAGGCCAGCGCATGACTTCGCCGGTCTCTTCCTGAAAGGCAAGCATCAATATCTGTCCAGTAAAGTCTGCATGTTCTTTGGGACCAGAGGGGCACTCGCCCAGCAAATTGCTGACATGGGCTGCTACTGAAAATATGTTATTTCTCCAGGAGGATAAAAGTTGCGAGGGTGAACGAACCGAAGGTCAGGGACGTCTGCGACTGGACATACGTCCCTAACCAGCAGTGTCGCTTGGTTAATACAGAAAATGCTCGGTAAGCCGGTCGCCAAAAAGCATGATGCCGAGCCCGGTCAGCATGACCAACACGCCGCCCATCTTGATGAGCGAAACCGGCTGTCTTATGGTGCCCAACAGACCAAAATGGTCGATCACCTGTGATGAGAGCAACTGTCCGACAATCGCCAACCCGAGCGGGGCTGAAAAACCGATTTTTGGTGCAAGTACCACATAGCTGAATAACGCACAGGCACCGATCTGTCCGCTCGCCAGACTCCACAGAGGCTGTGAAGGGATGGCAGCAAGGGCGGTGAAAACCCCTCCACGTAGCAGCGAGTAAACGCCGAGGCTCAACGCCGAGGCCGTGAAGGAAAATAACGCGGCGGTGACCGGGTCGCCCCCGAGCCCTTTTGCAAGCTGACTGTTCAATGTTGTCTGCAGGGTAATACCCAGACCTGCTGCAAAAGCCAGTACGTAATAAATCGCGCTCATGCTGTTCATCTCAGTTAGTTTGCCTGCACCAGCGGCAGGAATTTTTCCGCAAAGATGTCTGGCTCATACCCTGCTGCCGAAAAAAGGTATTCACGTGATTCATCAATGGCTGCGCGAAGGCGTTCACTGTCCACACCCGCTTTCCCGGCTAACGCCGTCTGAAATGCAGAATGGAGGTCGGAGGTAAAAAACACCAGATGGCGGGGTGTAAAGGTATTGATCCCGTCGAACATAAATTCAAACACCTTGCCGGTTTCAGGGCTAAGGAGGCCGCTGAAAGGATAGCGCTGGCGCAGGTCTCCGACGTTTTCCGGCGCACACCTGGTCTGTCAATGAGCTCGGGAGATGTCATCAGGGCGTGATGAAGCCGGGTGATGAGCCTGACAATGACGTTTGGGTTTGGCTCCCGCTCAATACGAATCCCCATGTCTATAAGGGTTTGGCAAGGGGGAACGCATGATGGAGTTATGGCGCGCATAGCGCCCTCGCTTTTTTGCTTCTGTTGTGTAGATAAAATGCGCGTCTGTGGAGGAGGATGGGGGCATTTTTTTCAGGCGGGCTGAACCATGATGGTTGCTGCTGCTCCGCCAGAAAAAAGGCTATTCGTGATTCAGGAAAATATTTCCCATCGAATCAACGCTTGAAATCAAGTAATTAATCTCGGATCGTTCCAGAGACGAAATCCTCCCTCGAATGCCAGTGTGTTGTCGCCTTTCCGGCACTTTGGCGGGAGTGAGTCGAGTTCATCTACGTTTCCTCCGCCTAAAACCACGTAGTCAGGCTGCAACGCGGTGGTCAGCATTTCCACCACGTCAAAAACCCGCGCCTGCCATTTTTTGTTCCCCTTTTTTACCCGGTAGGCTTCACCTACGTAGTGTTCGTAGCTATTGCCTTTGCGATAAGGTAAGTGAGCGATCTCCATGGGCTGAGCGACGTTTTCGATGATCATCGCAGCCCCTAGTCCCGTGCCAAGACCGAGGAACAGCATGCGTCCGCCCTGATAGGAACCCAGCGCCTGCATCAGGGCGTCGTTGACGATACGAACAGGGCAGCCAAAGGCGCCTGCATAGTCAAACCCCACCCAGCCCTCACCGAGGTTGGCGGGCTCCCGAATGGGTTTATTGTCCGCGACGGGACCCGGAAATCCCATCGCAATCACATCATAGGACATGCCTTCCGCCAGGGTCTTAACCGCGGCAACCATGTCTGCGGCCGACATGTTTTTTCCACTATCTGCCTTCTTTTTTACCCCGCCAGTGCTGGAGAGGATCTTCACATGGCTTCCGCCGATGTCGATGGACAAAACAACATGATCTTTCTTTTTTTTAGTTTGCCGCGTCATTGGTAATTCTCCATAGGCTCAAACGGGATCGACCCAGCCGCCGGGGGGCATAAAGTCCGCCATAGCGGCAGGCCCCCAGGTTCCTGGTTTGTAGGCAGGTGGAACGATTTTATCCTTCAGTACGGGTTCGACGATTTTCCAGGCCAGTTCTGCTGCATCCTGCCTGGTGAAAAGCTGACGATCGCCCGCCATGGCATCGCCAATCAGCCGCTCGTAGGGCGCCATATCGCCCAGACCATCGTCAAGCGCGGTGAGTTCGACCGCTTCACCCCGCATCTTTTCGCCGGACGCCTTGCGTCTCGCGCCGATGCCGATCGTAATATCCGGGCCGAGGCGAAAGCGGATATAGTTGGCGGGCTCGTCGGTAATTTCATCAAAAAGGGTAACCGGCGGTCGCCTGAAGCGCACAACCACTTCCGTGGCATGCGCGGGTAAATTTTTCCCAGCACGGATATAGAAGGGAACGCCACTCCAGCGCCACGTTGTAATCTGAAAGCGAACCGCAGCGAAGGTCTCCGTCGGAGAAGACGCGGCGACACCCGGTTCATCGGTATAGCCTTCAAACTGACCCCGAACCACGTCATCGTCTGACAGCGGCGGCATGGCCTTTAACACCTGGACTTTCTCATCAACCAGATCGTCGGATGCGCCGGAGGAGGGCGGTTCCATGGCAAGTAACAGAAGCACATTAACCAGGTGATTCTGAATCACGTCACGGATGCAGCCAACTTCGTCATAGAATTTGCCGCGTCCCTTGATGCCGAAGTCCTCAGCCATGGTGATCTGAACGCTTTCGATATGTTCACGATTCCATATGGGTTCAAGGAAGCTGTTCGCAAAGCGAAAGTAGAGGAGGTTCTGGATAGCCTCCTTGCCCAGAAAGTGGTCGATGCGGAAAATCGCGTCCTCATCGAAAACCTTGTGCAGCACCTCGTTCAGCTGTTTTGCCGAAGCGAGATCGCGGCCAAACGGCTTTTCCACCATAAGTCGGGCGTTTTTCGCGATACCGGCCTCTGCCAGCCCCCCCGCAACCGTTTCGAACAGGGAGGGGGGAATGGCAAGGTAGTAGAGCGGGTTATGATGACCGGCAAGCGCCTCGCGCAGCCCGTCGAATGTTGACTGAGATCGATAATCGCCTGAAACGTAGGAAAGCCTGTCCGCCAGTGCGGCAAAGACCGCCTGATCGACCACATCGACATGTTTTTCAACCGCCTCTTTTGCACGCGCGATCAACTGGTCACGCGTCCAGTCTTCAAATGCAACACCGATAATGGGCGTACTGAGCGTTTTACGCTTCACCATTGCATAGAGAGAAGGGAATATCATCTTGTAGGCAAGATCGCCGGTGACACCGAACACTACCAGCACATCTGATCGTTGCTGCGCCATCGCTGTGTACCTCCGCGTTACCTGGTTTTTTCCAAATGGCCGCCGAAGGCATGCCGCATGGCTGAGAGGACTTTTTCGGCAAACAGTGCTTCGCCACGAGAAGAGAAACGCCCGAAAAGAGCAGACGCGAGAACCGGAGCAGGAACGCCCGTGTCGACAGCCGCCTGCAATGTCCAGCGCCCTTCACCGGAATCAGACACGCGGCCATCATAATGGTTAAGATTCGGGTCCTGTTTCAACGCCTCGGCTGTCAGATCCAGCAGCCAGGAGCCGATCACCGAGCCATGTCGCCATACCTCTGTAACGGCGGGAAGATTGATATCAAAACGATAATATTGCGGACTGGAAAGGGGCGCGGTTTCCGCATCAGCCTCCCGCTCGCCGGTTCCGCTATTGGCCGCTTTTAATATGTTCAGGCCTTCGGCATAGGCGGCCATGACACCATATTCAATGCCATTATGTACCATCTTGACGAAGTGTCCGGCGCCTGCTGGCCCGCAATGAAGATAACCTCTCGGCGCCGTGCCCAGGGCCGCATCTTCCGCAATGTTCTGACCGGCACCGGGCGCAAGCGACGCAAAAATCGGGTCCAGGCGCTTCACAGCCGCCTGCGGGCCGCCAATCATCAGGGAGTAGCCACGCTCGAGGCCCCAAACGCCACCCGATGTGCCGACGTCGATATAGTCGATTCCGAGAGGTGAAAATTCCCCGGCGAGGTCGATAGCTTCACGGTAAAAGGAGTTGCCCCCATCGATAATAGCGTCGCCCTTATTCAGCGCTGCTGCGAACTCCCGCGCAATCTTTGGTGTTATCGCCGCGGGGAGCATGAGCCAGACCGCGCGCGGCACCTCCAGCTTCGCAATCAGATCGCCAGGGGATAACGCGCCGGTTGCGCCTTCTTTAACCAGTGCGTCAACGTTATCGGCGTTCACGTCGTAAACGACGCATTCGTGGCCCTGTTTAAGAAGCCGACGTACCATGTTGGCGCCCATGCGGCCGAGACCTACCATTCCAATCTGCATATCATTCTCCATTGCCAATGCGGGTTTGATCGTTCGGTTCATTTACGACGTGAACGGTAAAATCGGTGTTTTCCCAATGTTCAACGTCAGGCCAGTAAAAGGTAAAGACAACACGGGTTCCTGCGGTTTCGTGCTGTACAGGCAGGTCCACGTAATAGGTTCCAAGCCCCGATGAGCGCGCCGGGGAGTCAGAAACGGTAGCCCAGTCATCCGTACTCCAGTGCACCAGGGCGTTCGCTTCCGTTTCCAGCCTCAGTTGCTTCCCGACAGGAAGGGAGGACACGCGGTTGTTAAAGCGCCATATGCGCAAATGCGATCCGGTCTGATTCCTGATATAGCGTTCAACGCCTTGGGGTGGCATATCGAAGACCGCGCCATCGCGAAGCGATCGCAGCAGTTTAATGTGTTCGGAATGTGCCCAGACAAGCGGCATGGCGCTACCGGAAGGACGCCCGAAGAACAGCGCCTTATCGGGAATATCGGGGCCGTCCCATACCTGTTCCGGTAACAGCCCGCCCGAGCCTGCCGATTTTTCCAGCGTGGCCAGGAGCGCCTCAGCCGCGTCGTGCCTGCCCGCTGCCAGCTCGTAATGCGCGCGTTCGCCCGCCAGCAGAGGCCAGGGACGCCCCTGGCCGATACCGTCGAACGGCGCGCCGTCTGCGTGTTCGCCATAGCCATCACCGGTGTACCGATACCACAATGGCCCCTGGGGTAAATCGACCCGAAGACTGTGGTCAATAGCCTTTATCGTATCAAGGATATGCGGGTCGTCCGCTGCACGCAGGCCGAAACGCACCAGTGCCAGGGCATCCGGGCTCAGCACATCAGCGGTCGGCAGAAGCGCCCGATCCGGTGTCTGGTTGCGAATCTCGGTATTGCCGGATGCGCTGACCTCATCCGTTGCGCCCGACGGCGCGATGCGGACATAGTGACCGGAAATGCCAATCGAGGTGCAAAAATGGGGATCCCCGGCAAAGGTCCATTTTTCAATCTGCTCATTCCAGCAGTCTGCGGTTTCTCGCAGGTGGTTTGCCGCCGCTTCATCTCCGTCTATCGAAAGCAGATCCGCGGCGGCAAGCAGTGCAGCGATCTCGACCGCCAGGGTAAACGGACTGTAGCCTGAGTCTTCCTCCCAGCGGTCCTCCGCGGTCGCCGGGCCGTTGGTCAAAATGTAGCAGGCCGCGCGGCGTAGCATAGGCATAAAGCGTTTCTGCGCTTTATTGTCGAGATAGCCGAGTCTGCGCAGCATATCCATAAGCAGGAGGGGGAATGCACACTCATCCATCTGGATGCCTGGCCAGTAGGGTTTTCCATCCAGCCACAGGTTCTGTGGCCACCTCCCGGAGGGCTCCTGAACACGACGGAGATATTCCAGAATGGCGAGTGCCTGGTCGGCATCGCCTGCGGCCAGGAAACCCCCTGCCGTTTCGACCAGGTCTCGCGGCCAGACCAGATGATAGCCGCCAAGATCGTCATCGCCCTTCGAAAATCCCCAGGGTATCGTCAGGCTCGCGACAACGGCGCCGGGACAATCAGCGGCTCTGTGCGAGGCCAGTACCGCCGTTGAAACCCGGTATGTATTGACGCCGTTTCGCGCTTCTTGATCGAGTGGAATGAGCCTGTCCTGCCACGCTTGCCAGTTGCGAATATACTCATCGCGCGCTTTATCAAAGCCCGCGTTAAGACTGGCCGTTGCCGCCGCTGCGGCCTCGGATTCCGTTTGGCCGAAACCAATAGCCAGCGTGGCTTCACTGCAGGCGCTGGTGAACGCCAGCTCTCCGGCAAGCGCGACATTGCCATCGTCTGCCCGCCGGTATTGGTTCACAAGGCGTCCCTGTTCTTTAAGCTGCTGCCAGCCGTCTGACAGACCGACAAACCCGGCGCTCATTGCCGTCCAGGGGATGTCGCAGACGAGCGCCAGATAGCGGGAGCGGCCGGTGGCGAAAAGCACTGGCTTATCGTTAAATTCGCCGATCCAGGCGGCGTTCATTTGTCCGGCATTCACCAGATGGGGAGCGAGCAGTGCGGTGACGGTGTAATCCTCAACGTTCCCCTTCAACGCGGTGAAGCGGACCCGCTGCAGCACACAGTCACGGGCCGGATCCGTAATGATGTCCTTCTCAAGCCTGTAGAGGCCGTTACGCGCCGTGTTGGTGATGGTGAAGGCCGGAATGCCTGGCGAGTGGGTTCGGGTTTCGGTCAGGCAGTCGCGCTTTTCTTCGGAGAAATAACCTTCAGGCCCCGTGATAACGAAGACGCAATCGCGGGTACAGGCGCTGTCAACGCGTGGATAATAGATTTCGTTGAGAACGCCGTGGCTCAAGGTGAACCAGACGCGCGAGTCTGATGAAAGGGCCGTGCCGATTCCGCTCTTGGCACTCGATGTCCATCGGGCTTCAATTCCTGGCCTTCCCGGGGCGGCGTCAACGCCTGCACGTAATGGCGGGTCGTCATGCTTCATGCACGTTTGCAACGGGAAGGCGTCGCTGTCAGCGTTTGACATTTTTAGGATACCTTGGCGGTCTGCGTAAAAAATCTAGACGACGACGTTGCGGAGTAAATCCTGGCTTCATGCGGCGGCTTTTCTGTCCCGGGGCAACCCGGTTCACCTTGCGCCTGAGCAATGTAGAACCAAACTCCAAGATTTATATAGCGCTGATAGTGTGTTGAATCAACCATCCCTATCAGCGCAGCAACACCGAAAATTATTCACGACAAGACGACTTTTCGCCGCTCACCTTCATCCGCACATGAACGTCTTTCTCACTGACTCATAAACCGCCGCGACCCGCTCCCCTTCATCGCGCGGACACTAAACCCGCGCCCCATCGGGTAATCCTTCTGGGTAGCCAGGGCGACGATGCGCCTTGCTTCAGACGAACCCGACTGATGCCCGGCAGCGCAAGAACGTGCGTCCTGATAGCACCGCTCTCCCGCCTGGATTTTCAGCTAAACGCATGAAATCACATCATTTAAAGGGCTTTGCCCGACTACGTCGGGCGTACGGCGCTGAGCCGCATCTTTGCACTTATCGCTGTAGTCCTGGTCAGGCTAAAGGTCTGGCTCAACGATCGCTTTGTGCCCGTAGCGGACGTGATAGCAGGGTAGGTCAGATATCTAATGTACAAGGCCCGATCGGGCAAGGCAGCGTGAGATACCCTGTGGCCAGCTACGTTGAGCCTGGCAGGTAAATCGACAGTGCGCCCCTGCGTAATGTCTTTTTTTGCAATGTCTAAAAGCAGAAAACTTACATCGTGTTACGAGATAAACCCCATCACTAAAGGTGACTGTATGTCACAGCCGAAAATGACAGATGCTGATTACATCTTGCTGGCCAACTTCCGCATGAAACTACGCAGATTTATTGCCTTTAGTGATAATCAGGCTCGCAATGTGGGATTGACGCCACAGCAACATCAGGTGCTGCTGACTATTTGGGTAGCGCGAGAAGCAACGGCAATGGTGGGTTAGGTTGCAGAGCGGCTGATTTTAAAACCGCACAGCGCGTCTGGGCTGATTAGCCGCCTGCAGGACGCCGGACTCATCACTCGCCAGGCCGATGAATCGATTGACACCTCAGGCGGAAGCCTTGCTTGAGGCGCGCGCTGGCGCATATCGAAGCGCTCAAAACGCCAAAGCCTTTGCAGGTAGAACTGGTCGGTGAGCTTGATGGCTGACAGCGCTGGATCTGTCCGCCGCGGTTAGCGTAAACAATCGATATATTTTTGCGCCGACTGCTTCACCACACTGCTGGCATCGGCAATAATATCGCGCCCTTCAAATGCGCTGTAAAGTTTCCTGAAATCATAGGGTTGAAGTCGATTGACGATCGCAGTGATTGTCGCGGCGGGTAAAGGAAGCATATTGGGATAACTCCACATAAAAGAGACTGCGTTTGACCCTGCGCTAACCTGCACGATATCACCAGACAGCACGATGCCATCCTCCTTTGCCCAGTGCAGCACGGTTCCACCTTCAAAGTGTCCTCCCAGACGTAACAGTGTCACATCAGGCATGAGGGTTTTTGTCTCACCTTCCCATAACCGCAGATAGGGGCTGTCACGCATAATCCACTCGCTGTCACTGGCGTGCAGGTAAATCGGCGCATCAAAGACCGCTGCCCAGTCTTGCATGGTGCTGTAGTAATGAGGATGAGAAACCGCAATCGCGCTGATGCCGCCCAGGGCGCGAACGATGTCAATCGTGGCATCGTCAAGATCAGGAATGCAGTCCCAAAGTACGTTGCCCTGCGCGCCCTTTACAAGAAAGGCCCGCTGGCCAATAGCAAATTCAGGAACCGTTTGCAGGCTGAATAATCCCTTTTCCAGCAGGGACCATTTATTACTGTGGGCCGCATGCAACGCCTCAGGTGAAATCCACTGTTGTCCTGTTGCCGGGACATACTGACGTTCGTCCTCACAGATTTTACAGCGGTCAATGTGAACATCCTGCTGTTGATATGACGTGCCGCACGTGAGGCAAATTTTGATCATCCTGCGTTCTCCCTTAACCCTTTCAGATTAATTTTAGAGCCTGTATCAGGTGCAGGTTTCAATTTGTGCCATAGGGCGTGAAGGACAATTAATGGCTGTAGACCAAAAAATGGACGTTGTTGATGTAAAACTGCGCCACCTGGGTCATGCCAAGACGCTCGTGCGCCTGAATTGATCGACGATTATCAGCCTGGATAAACAGCACCGGGGCCTTAGTACCGTAGTGACTGCGCAGTTCATCGTACAGACGCAGCAGCAGGCCCTGACCGCGGGCACGGGTGCTGATGCAGGCCGGGCCATAAATCCAGCACTGCTTCCCGGGCGGCCAGGCGCGCAACATGGCGTTCACCATCTCCGGGCCTTGCCGGAATGATGAGGTGCTAAATAACACGCCGGCAATCCCTGCCGCACACTGCGCGACTGCCACTATGGCGCCAGGGTGATTCAGCATGCCGGCAACTTTTTCGGCGGGGAAATCGCCATTCAGCGCGCCGTCATTGCCCGCTGCGTTTTCCTGAAGCAGTGCCGTGATGCCTGCCAGGTCATGCGTCGTTGCTTGCCGGACGAGATAGTTATCCGGGGTAGGCATAATGCGATACTCCCTTAAAGATGATGCCGCCGTCCGGTTCTACGGGGTATTGCGGCGGTACAATGCCCACTCATCTATGCGCTCTCCCGAAGGCAAGGTACAGTATCCCTCTTCGCCAGCCGCTGTTTTCACGCTGTCAATTTTGCCGCCGACAGCAAGGCAATGTTGGGATGCAGGATTAGCCAGCTGTGATGTCGATGTTTCACGCGGTGAGGGTGAGGGTGAGGACAGACAGCCAGAGAGCAGCAGAGAGAGTAAAATCGGTAAAAAGGTTCTCATATAACCTGCTTGTTGTTGAAGAGCGCATTCACATGCTATCCGGATTTATCGGGTAAATCATTATAGCCACTCAAAAGGAGAAGGATGATGTCTGACAAACCGTTAAAAATCGTCACGCTGCTGGGAAGCCTGAGGCAAGGCTCGTACAACGCCATGATCGCGCGTGCACTCCCACAGCTGGCGCCAGAGGGGATGACCATAGATGCACTGCCATCCATTCGGGATATTCCACTGTACGATGCGGATCTTCAGCAAGAAGAGGGATTCCCCGCCACGGTTGACACGCTGGCTGCACGTATTCGCGAGGCTGATGGCGTTATTATCGTCACACCCGAATATAACTACTCCGTGCCTGGCGGTTTAAAGAATGCCATTGACTGGTTATCTCGCGTACCGAATCAACCTTTGGCGGGAAAACCGGTGGCGATTCAAACCAGCTCCATGGGCGCTATTGGTGGAGCACGTTGTCAGTATCACCTGCGTCAGATTCTGGTATTTCTCGATGCCATGGTGCTGAACAAGCCGGAATTTATGGGTGGGGCGATCCAGAATAAAGTCGATGAGCAGGCCGGGAAGGTGATTGAGCAGGGCACGCTGGAACATCTGGCAAAACAGTTAGCCGCGTTCAGTGATTTTATTCGCAGGGTAAGCGAGGGGTGATTTAAGTTAATCCTCTGAGAAGAACCACGCTCTGCAAAAAGCGTGGTTCTTAAATTGTCGATTAACGAAGTAAAGACAGCATAGTCTGAGGTACCTGATTGGCCTGGGCCAGTACCGACGAGCCCGCCTGCTGCAGAATCTGCGCGCGTGACATGTTCGACACTTCCGTCGCATAGTCCGCATCCTGGATACGGCTTCGTGCTGCAGTCAGGTTAGTCACGGTGTTATTCAGGTTACTGATTGTAGACTCAAAGCGGTTCTGAGATGCACCCAGCAGGCTGCGCTGACTGTCGACGGCCTTGATGGCTTTATCGATATCCGCCAGTGGGGTGCTGCCTGATGCGGTGCCACCACTACCGCCGGTTACGGCACCCTTCAGCACGTCAAAACCAATAGCCGCAGTGCTACGGGCGGTTCCGTTAACTGTCTGGCCAGTGGTCACGCTGGTATTCTGCACGGTGCCTGACGAGGCGTTACCGGCCGCAGCAAGATCGAAGCTGTCACTGGAACTCAGAGTGATACCGATAGTCTGGCCATCCTGCGCACCGACCTGAAAATTGTAAGTGCTGCTACCCGATCCCGTGTTGAGGACTTTCAGACCGTTGAAATCTGTCTGCTTGGTATCGCGGTCGATCTCCTGCATACGCTGGTTAACTTCAGCCTGGATTGAGTCAATATCAGATGCTGAGTTGGAGCTGTTCTGAGCCTGAACAGTCAGGTCACGGACACGCTGCAGGTTGTTGTTTATTTCATCCAGTGCACCTTCAGCCGTCTGAGACAATGAAATACCGTCATTGGCGTTACGTGCGGCAACCGTCAGGCCGTCAATATTCGATGTGAAACGGTTAGCAATCGCTTCACCGGCCGCGTCATCTTTGGCGCTGTTGATACGCAGGCCTGATGACAGGCGCTCGATAGCCGTACCCAATGATGACTGTGACTTATTCAGGTTGTTTTGAGTAATTAACGACAGAACGTTTGTGTTGATCACTGACATGGTAAATTCCTTCTTATAGAAACGTATTATTTACGCATTATTATTATCGAGCTGACCACGCCAAACTTTAATGAAAAGACGCCAGTTAAGATTAATTAGTGAATGGTTTTTTTTACAGGGCGGTGAAGTTGTAAATACAGAAACAACTCAGAAAAAAGTTATTATAAGCACACACAAACCTCAATCAGAAGAATAACTTTTTAAAGGTTAAAAACCTTTTGTTACAGCATTTATCATCAAAAAGCACAGATGATTAAATATTTACATTATTAGCCGCATGGTATGATGAGTCATGTTTTTTCTGTAACACAGCCTCTCATTAAGGAAATTACATTAACTCTCCCTAATTAAAAAGTAAGATATATCATTATCCGGCATTACGATGATAATAATTATTTTTTTACATTTCCCCACAAGAAAGACAGACGTCCGTAGTCAAGAAAATTGCTGGCAGCGTTAAAACCAGTTTGTCATGAAAAACGACGGGAGTTCAGCCTTGGCTCTCATGCCCGGGGACATCGGTTAGCGGACGGGTAATAATGTTGAACGGGTTTCTCGTGTTCAGCTTAAGCCGAGAAGGGACGAACGGGGAACCGGTCTGGGAAAGGACAACATCAAACGGCGGCGCGCTGATGGCAAGGTGTACCATCAGCGCGGAAGATAAAAATTTCGGCTAAACCAGAATTACATTTTTGCGAACTGTGCAGAGAGGTAATCCCCCGTCTGCGTCATTGAAGACACCAGCGTACTCAGATTGGTGAACTCCGTTTTATACTGCGCCATGACCGCGGTGATCTGATCATTAACGTTGTTATATTGATCAGACAACTGTTTTAGCGAGGTATTAATCCCTGTCGTCGCGTTTGATACCGTGCCGTTGCTGGCTAACATATCATTGAGTCTGTTGGTCACCTGCGTCGCGAACCCCGTAGTTTTGCCATCACCGGTCAGAAAACTTAAAACATCTGCAGGCTGATTGGTTAAGGCGGCATTCAGCTTGGTGCTGTCTACCGTCAGGTCACCTTTATCGTCCTGGGTAATGCCGAGTTGTGAGAGTACCTGAATGCTTCCGCTACCCTGAGGATCGGAAAACTGGCTGCGCAGGCTGGTCTGGATATTCATTAACGTATTATCCCCCAGCAGATCGCCATTATCGGTACTTGGCGCCTGGCCTTCCTGCACGGGTGTATAATTTGTCTGATCTGCAATGGTTTTTTGCAGGGAATTATAGGCATCAACGTACGTCTGAATCGCCGTCGCCATAGGCGTGGTATCCGTGGCGATAGATAAGGTTTCAGGGGAACCGCTGTTAACTTTATTCAGATTCAGTGTGACCCCTTCAGGGGCATCGGTGACGATGTTGCTGCTGCGCGTGATAGCCAAACCGTTTATCTTCAACTGAGCATCCTGAGCAGCAACCTGCTGTGTCATGCCGTTATTACTGCCGCCACTGCTGTAACTGATATACTGTGACAGCGTCGAGTCATTGGTGCTGACGGTCATCGCATTCGCGGTACCGCTATCACGTGCGGTCAGGGACAAATAGTAGGTGTTATCGTTTGCCATAATCACGCTGGCATTAACACTACCTTGCTGCTTGTTAATTGCATCACGGATATCTGTCAGGCTGGTCTGATCCTGGTTTAAGGTCACGGTCAGCGGCGATTTCTGCCCAGACTGGCTGATGGTAATCGTACGTGATGCCATGCTGCTGTCACCGAGATCGGTACTTTCGCTGCTGGCGGACTTAGAAAGCAGAGACTGCGCGGCGGCGAGCTGATCGACCTCAACGGAATAGTTTCCGGCTGCGGCACCGCTGGCAAGCGTGGCAGTAAAGGCGGTATTTGAGCTGGTGACTTTGGTTGTGGCAATGCTCGAGGCATTTTCCAGCGCAGAGGCGGCCGTTTGCAATTTCGACATTGAACTCTGAACCACGCCCCAGGCCGTCAGCTGCGCATTATAAGACGCCTGCTGATTAGTAATCGGTGTCAGTTGCGCCTGCTCAGCTGACTGTAAATTATCATATAACGTGTTGAGGTCGAGGTTAGTACCAGCGCCAAGTGTGCTTATGCTTGCCATATTCTTGTCCTGATGAAGTGACACCAGAATTAAAAATACAATGCATTAATCAGGGGTTTTTCTGATTTTAAATGTTGTTGCAAATCGGTTTATTGTCATTACTTAACTATCAATTTTCTGTTAAGGAGGTAAAAAATTGTTAACGCAATAACAATTTGAAATTCTTCCGGGGCGGTTAATTTGGCTTTTGAATAATATACATCGGTGCCGTCTGCAAACACATCAGCGATTAATCAGTCATTTAGCCAGCATCCTCTACCTTAAGCCAAATTCATTTTTCCTAATCATCATAGCTCAGTTATTCACTCTGCTTATCCTGTTTTAACGACGATCGACGACAAATTGATGCAAAAAACGGAAAAATACTTAATGCAAATTATGCAGTGTCCTGAAAATATCCGTCGCTAATCAATGCGTTTACAACCGGGCCAGAAAGGTGGATGACTGCTTTTTATTGCGTATTCTTCACTGTTTTCGGTAAAAAATATTTTCGCTGCGCGTTAAGTTTACGATTGTTACATCCATTTACGGCAGCGATCGAAACGTTAACAAAGGTGCACGCTGAAGCACATACCGCAGAGCGGAGCCCAACCCGATGTCAGGGGCGCAGGGCTACGTGAAGAGGTGCATGTTGATCCGTCGGCCTTATGCCTGTCGGGAAAAGCGTGCATCAAAAAGGAAGGGGATATTTACCGCCTGTCTGACGATCGCACTGAATTCAGGATGCTCCGGATTGAGAAGATAATTCGATTCCACGGGCGAAAGGGCACTGGGCACGCGCAGTGCGACCGATCCCCCGCTTTGTATCCAGGCATCACCAAATAAACGCAGCGCTGCAGGCGCTTCCGGTGCGGCCCAGTCGTCAGGCAGTTGCTTGATATCAATCCATTCAATCAGCCTGTCGGGAACGTCAATGCTCATGAGGGTAAAAAAGTCCAGTACGCTGGCGCTTTGCAGATGGATAAGCGTCTCCAGCATGGTGAGGGAAGCAGTTTCAGAAGCGTAGACCATCGATACGCCGACGCTGTTCCAGCGTCCGCCGCCTTCACGGGCACCAAAACCGCTCCAGGCCGACCCCAGATAGCGCGTTTTGGTCATGCGATAGAGCTTCAAGAATACACACCGTGTTCAAGCCGGGTAATGAGTTTCAGCACTTCATAAGCCCCGGTTTCTGACGCGACCAGATCAGCCGGTTTTTTATTGCCTAAGGCGCGCGCAGGCTCATTGAGCCACTGCCGTGCCTTTTCTTTATCGCCCTCAAACAGCTCAACCGCACGATCCATCACGCGAATAAAACGCACCAGCCGTTCGCTCTGCTCCGCAGTAAAGCGGCTTTTAACGCCGCGGGTGAAGGTTGAGCCCGCAATGCCGGTCATACGGCGCAGTTCTGCCTGAGAGATTTGCGCCCAGGTGACAATGCGACTGGCTACCGTGCCGTCCAGACCATCATCGATTTGATCCATCAGCATCACGCCGTCAGCACTGCTCAGGCCAGCAAATTGCCATAGACGATCCGGTTCTGCAGCGGATACGGGTAAAGTGAACTGTTTCATCATCACCTCCATTTGGTTGTTCTATTATAGCCAAATGGTGATATCGTTCAATCAGTTATTGATGCACTGTCATCATAAGAAAATAAAGTCGTTTTATCATTTCTCTGGCTGCAGACAGAGAAACGAAGTTATACCGCCTTGACGGTCAGCGCCGGGTCTGACAAGAAAACGTAAAAGCGTGACTGAAAACAAAGGAAAAACGGCTACGAACGACGCATTTGGCTGGACGTCATTACAGGTACACCATAGCCAGTGTGGCTTCTACAGACAGGGCATCATTTTTTAACATGGCAAGATTTTTACCTAAGGCAACTCTTATCGATGACTGTGTTATATTGCCGCTCTTAAACGCAGGTACTGGGCTCAACCGATAGGGACTATCCGTTATGAAACGACACGATATTAATTCTTCCTCTCTTTTCCGCAGTGCGGGATTCGACCCGACGTCAGGCGTACTGGAACTTGAATACCGCAATGGCACCTGCCGTCGCTGGCTTGCCGTGCCTGCTCATACCTATCAGGGATTCTGTGCTGCCCTCGATCAGGACGCTTTTTTCCGCGAAAGTATCGACAACCGTTTCTTCTCCATGTATCAAAAGAGTGATGCCTAAGCGCATTGCTGAAGCCCTGAAAACATTGACCGCCGTCACCTTTTTCAGGGCATTGACGTGGCAGGGATAACCAGACACATTCGGGTCTGCCTGTTGCTGGCTGCCAGTATTATCCCTGCAGGCTGATCTTTCTGTCTACGCAGTGAGGTAACGATGAAAAAATCGCTTATCCGCGTTTTTTTAAGTTTAGTCACCCGCATGGCTGTGGTACTCGTTGCACTGACAGGAATAACGGTTGCCGCCGAAAACATTCCCTCGTCCGCACGCTCCGCTGAGCAACCCTGCTGTGGTCCCGTCACGCCTGCCGCTCAGGCGATCCTCACCGTGCTTGATCGGTCGGACGTTGAGCATTTATGGCTCAATCATCATCACGTCAACTGGGAAACCGGTCAGCCTGACAAGCCGGATGACTACTCAGGCCCCGGCAATCATACTCACTGCAGTGCGTTTGCGGCGGCCATGGGGGCCCGGCTGGGTGTGTATATGCTCAGGCCACCACAGCACAGCCAGATATTGCTGGCAAGCGCGCAGACACGCTGGTTCGACAGTCAGGAAGGTCGTCAGGCGGGCTGGATTAGGGCGGCCGATGCACTACATGCACAGCAGTTTGCTAACCAGGGAATGCTGGTCGTGATTTCCTATGAAAGCCCCGATAAGCACAGGCCTGGCCATATCGTTATTGTCCGACCTTCATTAATTACGCTGGCGAGATTGCGCGCAGAGGGGCCTTACATCACCCAGGCCGGAACCCATAACCTGCTTGTCGGCAATGCAGCCACTGCGTTTGCGGGCCACCCGGGCGCCTGGCCTGACGGCGTGAAGTTTTTTGCGCACGCATTACGGCAATGACGCCGGGAGAGATGCGAGGCCAGTTTAGCCTGTGGTGTAAACGGCCTGGAACAGTAGCGTTCTGCCCGCCATTTTTACGCCCGAATCTGAATCCCTTCGGTGATGATGTGCTGGACACTCTTCACCGTTTGTTCAAAAAACACAGGATCGCTGAGTGTTTTACCGGTAATCGCCTCAACCTGTACCCCAAAATCTGCGTAATGCTGAGTGGTGGCCCACAGCATAAAAATCAACTGCATCGGATCGATGGGTGCGATCAACTCATCTTTAATCCAGCCGCGAATCACGTCCGATTTATCCTCCACCAGCGTTTTCAGGCTGCCGCCAAGCTCCTGTTTCAGCAGCGGTGCGCCCTGAACCATCTCCAGACAAAATAATCTTGAGGCCTGAGGATGGTCACGGGAGACGCAAAGCTTCAGACGAATATATTCCCGTATTGCTTCCAGAGGATGCTGATCGGACTGCAGTGCTTTAAGCGGTGCCAGCCAGATATCCAGCAGCCCTTTGAGCACCGCAATGTATAAATCTTCTTTCGAGGGAAAGTAGTAGAACAGATTGGTTTTCGAGACATCCGCGCGTTCAGCAACCTGCTCAAGACGGGTGCCGTGAAAGCCATACAGTGAGAAGAATTCCAGTGCAGCGGCCATGATAGCGCCACGTTTGGCAGCAACCGCTCGCGAACGTCGCGTCAAAGATTTCGATGGCGTTTTCGCGGCGAGGTTTTCTCCGGCGTCAGAACCCGGGTTTTCGGACAATGGCTTCACAACATTTCCCTGATACACACAACAAGGCCAAAAGCATAACAAATAGGCATTAAGGCGACTATCGTCATACGCGTTATTTATAAACACAACTTGATAACAACCCAGCACAACCAATATTTAACAAAACTGCACCATTTGCGCTCAACTCTGCCTGATTAACGTGCAGTTATTTTTGAGTAAATGGTCTGTTTTAGACCATTTACTCCATTATAAATCTACATAATCCTATAACATTCTGTTTTAAATGACTTTTTAAAAACTGGCATCCGCTTTGCAAATGTCCTTACGTCAGGAGATTTCAGCACGGTGCAACAGGAACCCGCAGGACGCACTTAAGCCGCGCAGAGATTTTCGCAAGCCCTTGTTGTCGTCCCAATTATTTTCAATCGAGGTGAGCTATGAAAATCGGTGTCTTTATTCCTATCGGTAACAACGGTTGGCTAATTTCAGAAACTGCGCCGCAGTACAAGCCAACCTTCGAACTGAATAAAACTATTGTGCAGAAAGCAGAGCACTACCATTTCGACTTCGCGCTCTCGATGATCAAACTGCGCGGCTTCGGCGGTAAAACGGAATTCTGGGAACACAACATGGAGTCATTCACGTTGATGGCCGGTCTGGCCGCCGTAACGTCCCGCATTCAGCTCTACGCCACCGCCGCCACCCTGGTCATGCCACCGGCAATCGTTGCGCGCATGGCTGCCACAATTGACTCCATCTCCAACGGCCGGTTCGGCGTGAACGTGGTAACCGGCTGGCAGAAACCGGAATACGAACAAATGGGCATGTGGCCTGGCGATGACTATTTTTCCCGCCGCTACGATTACCTGACCGAATATGTCAGCGTACTGCGCGATCTGTGGGGAACAGGGCACTGCACGCTTGACGGCGAATTTTTCAAAATGGATGACTGTCGCGTCAGTCCACGCCCGCAAAGCGAAATGAAAGTCATCTGCGCCGGACAAAGTGACGCCGGCATGGCGTTTTCCGCCAAACACGCCGATTTTAACTTCTGCTTTGGCAAAGGCGTCAACACGCCAACCGCTTTTGCACCTACCGCAGCCCGCATGAAAACAGCGGCTGACGCTGAAAACCGTGACGTGTCCTCTTACGTGTTGTTCATGGTGATTGCCGATGAAACCGACGAGGCCGCGCGCGCCAAATGGGAGCTGTACAAAGCCGGTGCTGATGCGGAAGCCCTGTCATGGCTCACCGACCAGAGCAGTAAAGATACCCGCTCCGGCAGCGATACCAATGTTCGCCAGATGGCCGATCCCACGTCAGCGGTCAACATCAACATGGGGACGCTGGTCGGCTCCTGGGCCAGCGTCGCCAGAATGCTTGATGAGATCGATACGGTTCCCGGTGCGGGCGGCGTATTGCTGACTTTTGACGATTTCGTCGAAGGTATTGAAAACTTTGGTCGTTACATCCAGCCGTTAATGAAAACGCGCCAGCACATCGGCATTGAGCAGAAAGAGGTCGCATGATGAACATTGTTGAAAATCAAACCGTGGTTCGCCGCGCGCCCGATAATGCTGGCGAGGAAAGGGTGCTGGCCGCGCGTCCTGAAGCCATTGGTTTCACCCCGCAGCAGACGGCGCTTATTGTGGTGGATATGCAAAACGCTTACGCCTCGCAGGGCGGTTATCTTGATCTTGCAGGCTTTGACGTGTCTGCCACCGCGCCGGTCATTGCCAATATCAAAGTGGCGATTGCCGCTGCTCGCGCGGCAGGCATTAAGGTGATTTTTTTCCAGAACGGCTGGGACAATCAGTATGTCGAAGCCGGGGGGGCGGGCTCGCCCAACTTCCATAAATCCAATGCGCTGAAAACAATGCGCAAACGTCCCGAGCTGATGGGCAAACTGCTGGCGAAAGGGGACTGGGATTACGATCTGGTCGATGAACTGCAACCCCAGCCGGGCGATATTGTGCTGCCAAAACCACGCTACAGCGGCTTCTTTAATACCCAGTTGGATAGCCTGCTGCGCAGCTACGGCATTCATCATCTGGTTTTCACCGGCATCGCCACCAACGTGTGCGTCGAATCCACCCTGCGTGACGGCTTCTTTTTGGAATATTTTGGCGTCGTACTGGAAGACGCGACACACCAGGCGGGCCCCGAGTTTGCGCAAAAAGCCGCGATTTATAACATCGAAACGTTTTTTGGTTGGGTCTCCAGCGTAAGCCACTTCTGCGACGCGGTGGGTTACAAAACTGAACAAAACGCGGCCTGACCGCTTGTGAAAAGGACAATGAACGATGCCTAAACGCGCCATTATTCCAGCCGGCAGCGGTGTTCCGCTGGCGCCATTTGTTCCCGGTACGCTTGCCGATGGGGTCCTGTACGTTTCCGGTACTTTGCCTTTTGATAAAGACAACAACGTCGTACATGTGGGCGATGCGGCAGCACAAACCCGCCATGTACTGGAGATCATCAAAAGCGTGATCGAAACCGCAGGCGGCAGCATGGATGACGTCACCATGAACTCGATTTTTATCACCGACTGGGCGAATTACGGGGCAGTGAATCAGGTCTATGCGGAGTATTTCCCGGGTGAAAAACCGGCAAGGTTCTGCATTCAGTGTGGGCTGGTGAAACCGGATGCGTTGATCGAAATCGCATCGATTGCCCACCTTGGCAAATAATCTGTTCGGTGATGTATTTCATCTGAGGAAACAGTATGTATTACAAGGTATTGGGTCAGCAAAACGCTGATGCAGAAACCGTCGTGCTCTCCTCGGGTCTCGGCGGCTCCGGGGGATTCTGGCAGCCTCAGCTGGCGATGCTCTCGGCGCATTTTCGGGTGGTGGTCTATGACCAGTACGGCACCGGCGCCAGTCAGGGTAGCGTACCCGCCGGTTACCGGATGGAGGATATGGCCGATGAGCTGGCAGGCTTACTTAACGCGCTGAATATCAGCCGCTGTCATCTGGTCGGTCACGCACTGGGCGGCATTATGGGTCTGCATCTTGCCCTGCGTTATCCCGCGCTGCTGCAAAGTCTGGTGGTAATTAATGGCTGGACAGTCCTTAACAGCCAGACGCGCCGCTGCTTCGACGTCCGTCGGAACCTGCTGCTTAACAGCGGCGTAGATGCCTACGTGCAGGCGCAGCCGCTGTTTCTGTACCCGGGTGACTGGCTTTCTGAACATGAAGCTTTCCTGCAGGAAGAGCGCCAGCATCAGGTGGCGAACTTTCAGGGGATGGAAAACCTGCTGCATCGCCTGCAGGCGCTGATGGACTCCGATCTGACCACCTCGCTCAAAGGCGTCATCGCGCCGACCCTGGCGTTGAGCGCTAAAGATGATTTGCTGGTGCCCTGGTCCTGTTCAGCCGATCTCGCCTCGCGCCTTCCCCATGGCGAGCACCTGCAAATGGGCTACGGCGGACATGCCATGAGCGTAACGGACCCCGATACGTTTAACCCGATTTTACTGGACTGGCTGCAGCGGCAGGCTTCGCATCCATCCGGAACACCGTCTGATTTCATACCTGTGGAGATGCCATGACCGAAGCATTAACCGCCAGCGCGCTGGCCACGTTGTTCACCGAAGCCCGCACCCATAACGGCTGGCTGAATAAACCGGTAACAGGCGAACAACTGAAAACGATTTACGAACTGGCGCGCATGGGGCCGACCTCGGCGAACTGCAGCCCGGTGCGCATCGTATTTATTCAGAGCCAGGAAGCGAAACAACAACTGGCGCCGGCACTTTCCAGTGGCAATCTGAAGAAAACGATGACCGCTCCGGTGACGGCGATTATTGCCTGGGATCCGGAATTCTATGAGCTGCTGCCTGAACTGTTTCCGTCCGGCGATGCCCGTTCATGGTTCACCTCCAGCCCACAGCTGGCACAGGATACCGCGTTCCGCAACAGCAGTTTACAGGCTGCGTATCTGATTATGGCCTGTCGCGCGATCGGCCTGGATACCGGACCGATGTCCGGTTTCGACAATGCCAAAGTTGATGAAACCTTTCTGGCGCAGGAAGGCTGGAAATCGAATTTTCTGATTAACATTGGTTACGGCGACAGCAGCAAAGTCTATCCGCGCGCACCGCGCCTGGACTTTGACCGCGCCTGTCGCGTGCTGTAAGCATCACCGATCATGACTGAGGACACGAGCATGCAATCAACCCTGAACGCCACACTGCCCGCGACCGACATGCCCCTTGCTGAAAAAGAGGCTGCCGTTGAGAAACAGGAATACCGCAATGCCATGGCGCGCCTCGGCTCTGCCGTCAACATCATCACCACTGACGGCCCCGGCGGTCGGGCAGGTTTCACCGCCTCTGCTGTGTGCAGCGTCACCGATACGCCACCGACACTGCTGGTGTGCCTGAACCGTTCTGCGTCGGTACATCCGGCGTTTATACAAAATCAGGTGCTGTGCGTAAACACGCTGGCCGACAGCCACGAATCACTTTCTAATTTATTCGGCGGAAAAACGCCGATGGAACAACGCTTCGACGCCGCCGAATGGACAGATCTCGCCACCGGCTCCCCGATCCTCACTAACGCGCTGGTGTCATTTGACTGCAAGGTCACGCAGATCACCCGGGTCGGTACCCACGATATTATGTTTTGTGAAGTTGTTGCACTCCGTTGCAACGATGACTGCCACGGACTGGCGTATTTCGACCGACGCTATCATCCGCTGATGCGTCAGATAGCCTGTTAACTCAATCCGCATTCAACTTAGTAAGGATCGTACATGGCACATTCCTGGTTTCCGCAATGGCGTAAAAGAGAAGGTAATCTGGATGGCGCGGTGATCGCGCCGGATGAACGGCTACCGTTTGGCGCGACGGTGATCATGGGACTGCAACACACGGTGGCGATGTTTGGTGCCACGGTACTCATGCCATTGCTGATGGGGTTTGACGCCAATATGGCGATCCTGATGTCGGGCATCGGCACGCTGCTGTTCTTCCTGGTCGTAGGCGGGCGCGTGCCGAGTTATCTCGGTTCCAGTGCTGCATTTGTCGGGTTAGTGATTGCCGTGACCGGCTACAGCGGCCACGGCACGAACCCGAATATCGGCGTCGCGCTGGGCGGGATTATCGCCTGTGGCCTGATTTACATGCTGATCGGTTTTGTCGTCATGGCGGTCGGCACGCGCTGGATTGAGCGCCTGATGCCGCCGGTGGTGACCGGCGCGATAGTGATGGCGATTGGACTCAATCTGGCGCCGATTGCCATAAACAGCGTATCCGCTTCATCGTTTGACAGCTGGATGGCGGTGATGACGGTGCTGTGTATCGGATCGGTGGCGGTGTTTACACGCGGTCTGGTACAGCGACTGTTACTGTTGCTGGGTCTGGTGGCGGCGTACCTGATTTATATGGCGATCACCAACGGCCTCGGGCTGGGCACGCCGGTGAATTTCAGCGCCGTGGCGCAGGCGCCCTGGTTCGGCGTGCCCACCGTCACTACGCCGGTATTCAGCACGCACGCTATGCTGATGATTGCGCCGGTGGCGGTGATCCTGGTTGCGGAAAACCTTGGCCATATTAAAGCCGTGGCGGGGATGACCGGTAAAAATCTCGATCCCTACATGGGCCGCGCCTTTATCGGGGATGGCCTGGCGACCTTGCTTTCGGCTTCGGCGGGCGGCACCGGCGTGACAACCTATGCCGAAAATATCGGCGTCATGGCCGTCACTAAAATTTACTCCACGCTGATTTTTGTCGCCGCCGCAATCATGGCCATTGTGTTGGGTTTTTCGCCTAAATTTGGTGCCTTGATCCACACCATTCCTGGCCCGGTGCTCGGTGGAGCATCCATCGTGGTATTTGGCTTGATTGCCGTAGCTGGCGCCCGCATTTGGGTACAAAACCACGTTGATTTGGGCCTGAATGGCAATCTCATCATGGTGGCAGTTACGCTGGTACTGGGCGCGGGCAACTTCACCCTGAGCCTGGGCGGCTTCAGCATGGGCGGCATCGGCACCGCGACCTTTGGGGCGATTTTACTCAATGCTTTCCTGAGCCGCAGCAAAATGGCAAAGACGCCGGCTGAGATTGAGGCAGCCACAGAAGCGGCGCTGAGAGAGCCGTAACCTTTTATTGCTTCGTCTGTCGTCAGTGGGTGTTAAGGGTGCCTGGTGATCGTTTCACAACACTAACCAGGCATTTTTCACCGCCTTTTTGCGCCTGACATATTATCTTTTCCTATGCATTCCCCCGCAAACTGGGCTGATTTTCGCCCTGATCCCTGAATTAACGTGGGTGCCATAACCTTTTCATCTGACTATAGCCTGCGGTTATATCCTCCAACTAAACAAGCATTCGTCACCTTTTGAAGCGCATGAAATAGTGGGTTCAGAAACTTACCTTTGTCTGAAACGAGAAATATCATGCTAATTCCACAACCCTATTTACTTTTTCTTGGCGATGTCACCGATCCACTCGCGGCGAAAACGGCGCGAGGTATTCATATCTGGCGGCCGGAGCAGTGCGTGGGCGAAATTAAACTCCCGGGCTGTACTGTCAGCCTGGGTCTGGATGAACTTGACATCATCAGCGCCAAAGCACGCGGCGCGAAAACGCTGGTGCTCGGTACTGCTAACGCAGGGGGCTATCTGCCAGAACACTGGCTGGATACGGTGAAAAGTGCCATCAAAGCAGGCATGAACGTTGCCAGCGGACTGCATCACCGTCTGGTGGACGAGCCCGAACTGGTGACGCTTGCCCAGACGTTTGGTGTTGAGCTTTTTGACTTACGCCATATGCGTCCGACGCTGAGCGTTGGCAGTGGTAAGAAGCGGACAGGCAAACGGATACTGACTGTTGGCACCGACTGCTCCGTGGGCAAGATGTACACCTCACTGGCGCTGGAAGCGGCGATGCGTGAGCGCGGAATGAAAGCGGATTTTCGCGCTACAGGTCAGACAGGGATTCTGGTGGCGGGCGAAGGGATTGCCGTGGATGCGGTCATCGCGGATTTTATTGCCGGTGCCGCCGAAGCGCTGTCACCCGCGAATGATGAGGATCACTGGGACATCGTTGAAGGGCAGGGGTCACTGTTCCACCCCTCTTACGCAGGCGTCAGTATGGGGCTCATGCACGGTGCGCAACCTCACTGGTTGGTGATGTGCCATGAAATGGGGCGCCCCCATATGCGCCATTTACCTCATCAGCCAATGGTCAGCCTGAAAGACTGCGTTGAAGCCAATCTGCGCGCTGCCCAGGTGACCAGCGCGTCCGTCCAGCTGGCGGGGTTTGCCATTAACACCTCAAATTACACGGAAGACGAAGCGCGCGCCTATTGCGCCGAAGTCAGCGCAGAGTTTGGTTTACCGGCTACGGATCCTGTGCGTTTTGGCATCGACGAGATCGCCGCACTGCTTCAGGCGCGGGGGTGAAATGAGACAGTTGCAGATTGACGTGGTGGAACTGCCGCTGGCACGGCCCTTTGCTATTTCGCGCGGTACGCGTACCGCCGTCACGGTTATCCGGGTCACGCTGGAGCAAAACGGTTTCATTGGGCGAGGCGAATGTACGCCCACGGCGCGCTACGATGAAACGCCAGACAGCGTTCAGGCCGAGCTTGAGGCAGTGCGTGCTGACGTTGAAGCCGGCCTGAGCCGTCATGATCTGCAACACCGCTTACCCGCCGGTTCCGCGCGCAACGTGCTGGACTGTGCGCTGTGGCGACTGGATGCCGCCCGCGCCAGTCAAACGCTATGGCAGAAAAGTGCACGTCCTCAGCCACGCTCGGTGATCACGGCGGAAACCCTCAGCCTCGATACGCTGGAAAATATGGCGCTGGCGGCGGCGGATGCCGTATCGCGTGGCGCCATCCTGCTCAAAATTAAGCTCAATCGTGATGCAGTTCTGGAAAAGGTGGCGGCCATTCGCGCTGCGGCACCGCGCGCCACGCTGATTATCGACGCTAATGAGGCCTGGTCGGGAATGGACCTGGAAAGCCTGCTGGCCGCACTTCAGGGCTATAACATTGCTATGGTCGAGCAACCGCTTCCCGCCGGTCAGGATCAGGACCTGCAACGTTTTCATCATCCGGTTCCCGTTTGTGCTGATGAGAGTTGCCATACGCGCGAGGATATTGCCGGACTGCGGAACCGCTACGAGATGATCAACATCAAGCTGGATAAGTGCGGTGGCCTGACGGAAGCGCTGGCGATGGTAGAAGAAGCACAAAAGCAGAATATGCGCATCATGGTCGGCTGCATGCTGGGCTCATCACTGGCGATGGAAGCCGCATTGCCGGTGGCGGTTAACGCAGAGCACGTCGATTTAGATGGCCCTATCTGGCTTGCTGCCGACAGTTCTCCTTTTTTGACCTACTCCGAAGGCCGTATCTGGCTATAACTCTACGAGGCGACGATGACGGACACACGACTCACTTCTTCTGCCAACAGTGCCGCCGGTTCATCACCCGTGCTTGATATTCGGGATCTCAGCGTCTCATTTCGTGGGCGCAGCGGCGAGAATCAGGCACTAAAAGGCATCAGTTTTGCCATTAATCCGGGCGAAATTGTCGCCGTAGTGGGTGAGAGTGGCTCAGGGAAATCAGTCACTTCTTTGGCCGTAATGGGCTTACTGGCGAACAGCGGCCGTATCGATCGCGGCAGCATGCAGTTTCGCGATCGTGGCGGAAAAGTACATGCGCTGGAAACACTGGATGAAAATCAGCGCCGCACGTTGCGTGGTCGTGAAATGGCGATGATCTTTCAGGAGCCCATGACCTCGCTGAATCCGGTGCTGCGCGTCGATGACCAGCTCACTGAAGCGTTACGCGATCATCAACAGTGCGACAAGAAAGAAGCGCATGCGCGCGTGCGTGAATTGCTTCGACAGGTGCGTATTGCCGATGTGGATCGTGTCATGAAAAGCTATCCGCACGCGCTCTCAGGCGGTATGCGCCAGCGGGTGATGATTGCGCAGGCGCTGGCCTGTGATCCGCAACTTCTGATTGCTGACGAACCTACAACGGCGCTGGATGTTACCGTGCAGGCGCGCATTCTGCACATTCTGCGTGAGCTGCAACGCGAGAAACAGATGGCGGTGCTGTTTATCACTCACGATATGGGCGTCGTGGCTGAAATCGCCGATCGTGTCGTGGTCATGCTGCGTGGCGAAGTCGTCGAACAGGGCAGCGTCGCAGCGGTTTTTGCCGCCCCGCAGCACCCGTATACCCAGGCTTTGCTGGCGGCGGTGCCGAGACTGGGCGACATGCGCGAATATGCGTGGCCGCAACGCTTTCCGCTGCTCGGCACACAGAATACCGTCGAAAATGAACAGCATACCGCGCGCTACGACACCGCGCCGTTGCTCGATGTGCGTGGGTTGAAAGTCTACTATCCCATCCGCAGCGGCATCTTTTCGACGCTCACGCATCATGTCCATGCGGTTGAGCATATTGATTTCAGTCTGTGGCCAGGTGAAACCCTGGCGATCGTGGGCGAAAGCGGCTGCGGCAAATCGACGACCGGCCGTGCGCTGATGCGCCTGATCAACAGTGACGCCGAAAGCATTCACTTCGAAGGGAAAGAAATCTCTCACCTGAAAGAGGCAGCATTCCAGCCGCTCCGCCGTGAAATTCAGATGGTGTTTCAGGATCCCTACGCCTCACTGAACCCTCGGCTTACCGTGGGTTTCACCATTGCCGAGCCCTTGCTGTTACATGGCATGGTGTCCTCACTGGAACAGGCTTCGCCACAGATAGATGCGTTGCTGAAGAGCGTTGGTCTGCTGCCCGAGCACGCGCGTCGGTATCCACATGAATTTTCAGGTGGTCAGCGCCAGCGTATTGCCATTGCCCGCGCCATGGCCCTGAAGCCCAAAGTGATTATTGCTGATGAAGCGGTATCGGCCCTTGACGTCTCCATTCAGGCGCAGGTGGTGAACCTGATGATGGATCTGCAGCAGCAAACGGGCGTGGCGTGGATTTTCATCTCTCACGATATGGCGGTCGTCGAGCGCATTGCCAACCGTGTGGCGGTGATGTACCTCGGCCAGATTGTGGAGCTTGGGCCGCGTCAGTCGGTATTTAATCAGCCGCAACATCCTTATACCCAACGCCTGCTGGCCTCCGTGCCGGTGGCGGATCCCGAGAACCGTCAGCCCCGTATTATCGATGACAGCGAAATCCCTTCGCCGTTAAGAAAAGTGGGCGAAACGGTCACTAAACCCCGTTATCGACAGGTTGCGCCTCAGCACTGGGTCGCTGACGGCATTGCATTGCGATAATTCAACGACCAGGAGATTTTTATGAAAACGCTGTTTCGCCGTACTTCACTCGCCCTCGCATTGACGACGACGCTGGTCATGACTGCACAGGCACAGGATCTGCGTATTTCAATGTATGCCGATATTACGGGGCTGGATCCGCACGATACCTCAGACAATGTCAGCTATTCGGTGCAGAGTGGTATCTTTGAACGACTGTTTCAGTTCGATCCACACATGAAGCTCCAGCCCTGGCTGGCCACCGGTTATACCTCAAATGAAAATGCAACGGAGTTTACGCTGACGTTGCGCAAAGGCGTCACCTTCCAGGATGGCACACCTTTTGATGCGGAAGCCGTCAAAGCCAACCTTGATCGCCTGGCAGACCAGAAAAAAGGGCTAAAGCGTAACAGCCTGTACAAAATGATCGATAAGGTTACGGTGCTGGCACCCGATCAGGTAAAAATCGATCTTAACCAGTCGTTTGGTGCCTTTATTAACACGCTGGCACATCCTTCCGCAGTGATGTGGAGCCCGTCCATTCTCAAGCAATATCCAGACGAAGCCCAACTCCGGTTGCATCCTGTGGGTACCGGTCCGTTTAAATTTGTTGACTGGACACCGGGCAAAGCGGTCACGCTGGCGAAGTATGACGGTTACTGGCAGCAGGGATGGCCAAAAGTCGATCATGTTATCTTCTCACCCAGCCCGGAAGATGCAACACGCGTAGCCGCGTTGAAGTCGGGTCAGGTTGACGCAATCTGGCCATTGCCTTCGGATCTGATTGCTGCCGTGAAGCAAGACAGCAACCTCTCTGTTCAGCGCGATCCCAGCATTTATCTTTATTACATGGCGATTAATACGCAGCACAAGCCACTGGCAGATGTTCGCGTGCGTCAGGCAATCAACTATGCGATTGACCGTAATCTGTGGCTGAAGGTGGCTTTTGCCGGTTTAGGTAAACCTGCCACATCCGCCATGCCCGAAGGTGTCCAGTTTTATCAGAAACAAAACGATCCTGATTATCACTATGCGCCGGATAAAGCCAAAGCGCTGCTGAAAGCGGCGGGCTATCCGAATGGTCTGGATCTCAAACTCTGGGTTACGAATGCAACGGCCAGCGTGCGCGCCGCTCAGGTACTGAAAGCGCAGCTGGGCACGGTGGGCATTCGTGCCACGGTAACTCCGATGGATTCCGGCACGCGCAACGCTAAGTTATGGGGCGTACAGGACCCGAAAAAGGCGGAATTTGACCTGTACTATGGTGGCTGGTCGACGTCCACAGGCGATGCCGACTGGGCGCTGCGTCCGCTGTTTGCCACCGAATCCTGGGTACCCACCTCCTACAATGTCTCCTATTTCAGCAATCCTGATGTAGACAAAGCCATTGCCGCCGGGCTGGCAACGGCCGATCCGGCAAAGCGTGGTATCGCCTATGCGCAAGCACAGAAACTCATATGGCAGGATTCACCGGTGGCATTCCTTGGTACGCCAGACAATCTCGTTGGCAAACGCCGCACCCTGAATGGTGTTTCCATGCTGCCTGATGGCAATTTGCTCTTCACTCAGGCGTCGTTTAAATAAGACGCGGATTGCTCTCACGTCCCTTTCTCTCGCAGGGCAAAAGGACGTGAGGGCACCCGTCACAGTGCATTTCAAGGAATGGCATGTTTGCATACATCCTTCGCCGATTACTGGAGATGATCCCGGTTTTGCTGGTGGTCTCGCTGCTGGTTTTCGGTTTTATCAAGCTGCTGCCGGGCGACCCGGCGCGCATCTATGCTGGACCGGATGCGCCCATTGAGGCGGTTGAAGCGGCGCGTCAGCACCTTGGGCTTAACGATTCGCTGCCACAGCAGTACGTCCACTGGATCGATAGCCTGTTACACGGCGATCTTGGCACCACCTACCGCACCCAGCAACCGGTGCTGCAGGTGATTAAACAGGGCTTCATGCCAACGCTTTGGCTCGCCTTAGCGGGGTTTGCCTGGTCCGTGATTCTCGGCCTCGTACTTGGCGTTCTCGCGGCACTGAAGCGAGGAAAATGGCAAGACTGGACGCTGATGAGCATGGCGGTGGGCGGTATCTCAATGCCTGCTTTCTGGCTGGGTCTGTTGCTGATCCAGTTCGTCGCGATGCCTTTTGGGCTGTTCTCAGTCAGCGGTTTCAACAAAGCCGGTGATATTGTCCTGCCCGCCATCACGCTGGGTTCGTCAGTGGCGGCAGTGATGGCTCGGTTTACCCGCTCAGCCTTCCTGGAGGTGGCGCAGGAAGATTACGTGCGGACCGCGAAAGCCAAAGGACTGCGTAACCGCCTCGTGACGTGGAAACATGTGATGCGTAATGCACTCATTCCGGTGATTACCATGCTCGGTTTGCAGTTCGGTTTTCTGCTGGGCGGCTCCATCGTCGTGGAGAGCGTCTTCAACTGGCCGGGATTAGGCTGGTTGTTGATTGAGTCGATAAAAGCGCAGGATCAGCCGGTTATTCAGGCGCTGGTGATGCTGTTCGTGTTTGAATTTATTGTCATTAATCTGCTGGTCGATCTGCTTTACGCGGTCGTCAATCCGGCGATTCGTCTGCGACAGGAGCCGAGATGAGTATTCAATCGCTGACTGAAAACCCGCCTCAGGTCATCCGTTCGCCGTGGCGCGATTTCCTGCATGCCTTTGTGCGTAATCCTCTGGCGCTGGTCTCAGGCGGATTTGTACTGTTGTTGATCGTGGTGGCGATCTTTGCGCCCTGGCTAGCCCCCTGGGATCCGATGGCACCAGACTGGATGGCGTTGTCGTCACCGCCCAGCGCGGCACACTGGATGGGAACCGACGAGCTGGGGCGTGATCTGCTCAGTCGCATTATCTATGGCGCGCGTATCTCGCTCTATGTCGGCGTGCTGTCCGTAACGCTCGGCATGATTGTCGGTGTGGTGTTGGGTTTACTGGCAGGCTATTACGGCGGCTGGGTCGATATGCTGATCATGCGCGGCGCCGACGTGTTATTCGCTTTTCCCGGCATGTTACTGGCCATTGCGGTTGTCGCGCTACTTGGAACCGGCCTGAACAATGTGATCATCGCGGTCGCGGTGTTCAGCGTACCCGTTTTTGCCCGTATTGTGCGCGCCTCGACGCTGTCATTGAGACAGGCCGCCTATGTGGAAGCCGTTCGCTGTGCCGGTGCACCCGATCGCATCATTATCCTGCGACATATTTTGCCCGGTACGCTTTCCAGCGTGATTGTCTACTTCACTATGCGCATCGGCACCAGTATTCTCACCGCAGCGGGCTTAAGCTTTATTGGCCTGGGGCCGGAGCCGGATGTGCCTGAATGGGGTAATATTCTGGCGATGAGCCGGAGCATGATGATGGCTGGCGCATGGCACATGAGCGTGTTTCCGGGGCTGGCGATTTTTATCACGGTGCTGGCGTTCAACCTGCTCGGCGACGCGCTGCGCGATACGCTCGACCCGAAACTGAAGAGCTGACCATGGATTTTCAACAATTGCAGCGCGATCTGCTGCTAAACCACTGGCGTCACGCGCGTACGTTGGGACAGCCGCGCGGCGCTTGCGGGCCCGGCAATCGAATCAGCGATGTTGCCGGCGTGCGCGTCGGACATTACACGCTGAATGATGGAGAAAGGCAGACTGGCGTCACCGCTATCGTTCCGCCGGGCGACAATGTGTTTCTCACGCCGCTGCCGTGTGGCGCGGAAGTCCTCAATGGCTTTGCAAAACCGGTCGGGCTGGTACAGGTCGAAGAGCTTGGCGTGTTACAGACGCCGATTCTGCTCAGCAACACGCTGGCGGTGGGCACGCTGTTTACCACGCTAGTCCGGGATGCCATCCGTCGTAATCCGGAGCTGGGGCGGACATTGCCCACGGTAAATCCGCTGGCACTAGAGTGCAACGATGGCTGGCTTAATGATATCCAGTCGTTGTCCATCAGCGAGGCGATGGCGCAGGCGGCATTGCGCACGGCCGCCGGCGATTTTGCACGCGGCAGCGTCGGGGCAGGGCGCGGGATGAGCTGTTTTAGCCTGAAGGGCGGGATCGGCACGGCTTCTCGTGTTATTCCCTCGCTCAACGCCACGCTCGGGGTGCTGGTGCTGGCAAATTTTGGTTCGCTAAGCGCACTAACGCTTGACGGTGTGCGACTCGGCGACATGATAGCGCCGCTGCTGGCCGGGCAACCGCCGCAGCGTGATGCCGGCTCTGTCATCATCGTGATGGCCACGGATGCGCCACTGGATGCGCGTCAGTTGAAACGCATCGCAAGGCGTGCCGGCGCCGGCCTTGGACGGCTGGGCAGCTACTGGGGCCACGGTTCAGGCGATATTGCCGTGGCGTTCTCAACGCAACCCCTGCCGCAACCCCCTCAGGATGACCAGCTGGAGCCGCTGCTTGCCGCCGCGGCAGATGCAACCGAACAGGCTGTTCTGGATGCCTTGTTGAGCGCGGAGGCCGTCACCGGCTTTCGTGGTCACCATCGGCCCTCACTGACTCAGATTCTGGACAAATTAACCGTATGAAAATTTTTATCTCTGCCGATATTGAAGGTATCGCGGGCGTCATGCGTCCGGAGCACTGCACACCAGGCAACCCGGAATATCAGATGGCCCGGGGGCTGATGGAACAGGAAGTCAATGCCGCGATTGAGGGGGCGTTCGCGGGGGGCGCAACGGAGGTGGTGGTCGCCGACAGCCATGCGCAAATGACCAATTTACGTGCGGAAAATATTGATCCACGCGCCCGACTGGTGCAGGGTAAACCTCGCGGTCTGTCTATGGTTGAAGGGATCGAGCAGCAGACGTTCGACGGATTATTTCTGGTGGGCTATCACAGCGCAGCAGGCGAACCTGGCGTACTGGCGCACACCATTAACGGCCGCGCATTCTGGCGTATCCATATCAATGGCCTTGTGATGGGGGAAACCGACATTTATGCCGCCGCTGCCGCTGAACAGGGTACGCCTCTGTTGTTGGTCACCGGCGACGATCAGCTCCAGAGCTGGATAGCAGAATATTATCCCACGGTTGATTACGTCTGTGTAAAACGCGCCATTTCCCACACCTGCGCGGAATCCATCAGCCCCAAAGCGGCGCAGCGTGCAATATGCGCCGCGGCAAGCGCCGCACTGCAGCATTCACATCAGGCAAGCACGACTCGCCTGGCCGCGCCTTATCGCATGCAGCTCCAGGCCAGCAAACCCGTGCTGGCCGATCTGTTTAGCCTGATTCCTGGTGTCACGCGCATTGATGCGGTTACCGTGGAGTATCAGGCGGAGCGGATGGGTACGTTGATCGGCTTGCTCAGTGCCTTTTCCTATCTGGCGAGTACCCAATCGTCATAAGAGGATGTGCGTATCGGCAGCGGCAACGTTAGCGCGCCTGTTCTGCTGCCCTGAAACACCGCTGCCATACAGGATTACCCATCGGCCAACCGCGCGGCTGGCCATCCAGCGATGTCGCTTCCGTTGCACCACGATGGGGCGAACGCCTGTCCGGACAGCGTTTCCATTCTGTCCGGCCCGGAGGTGCAAAAAACAGCGCGGCAGAGCCCATTTCATCTCCTCTCTTCAGACGCAGTCATCGACTCATACCGATAGCCAGATGAAGGTCGGCGACTCAGCCACCGTCAGCTTTACGGTACAAATTTTGCAAGAGAGCAGGGATTGCCATGTAATAACCCAGGGTTTGGGCTCTGCCAGAAAGCGGTTGCAGGCTTTCCCGTAAAGTTGCGGTGTTGGCAGTCTCATGCAGGCACTGCTGTAAAAGGGTGGTGACAACGGCCTGCGGTCAGGTGAATCCAGTTAAGGTGAATAATAATGCGGCTCCGTCACATAGAGGTATTTCAGGCCATCGTACAGACCGGTAGCATCAGCGCTGCAGCGCGCTTGCTGAATGTGTCCCAGCCGAATATCAGCCGCGTGCTGAATCATGCGGAACAGCAATTGGGTTTTGCACTGTTTGAGCGACGGATACAGGGAATGAGCGTCACGGCGGAAGGACGACGCCTGCTGCCCGAAGTAGAAGATCTTTATCAACGTTTGCAATCCATTACTCAACTCACCGAACAACTTCGACGCGGCGAAGGGCAGATAGTCCGCGTGGGTGCGGCTCACGCGTTCGGTCAAATGGTGCTGGCACCCGCATTGGTCACCTGGCGACAACAGGTGGCCTCGGTCAGTGTCGAACTGGTCACGGAGCACTTCAAGACTTTGTGCCAAATGATTCTGGAAAATCAGCTTGATTTCGCCCTGGTGTTTGGTCAACAGGTGGATGCAGACCTTTTGGCTGAACCGCTGTTCCAGTCTTCCATGGTGGCGCTGCTGCCGCTCAATCATCCCCAGCATGAACCCGTTTCGCTGGAGTGGTTATGCAGCAATAATCTGCTGATGATGCAGACCCAGGATCCGCTTGGGCGCGTATTACACCGCGCGCTGCGCGATAAAAAGCTGAATCCCGCTGTGTCACTGTCGATTAAAACCTATTCGGTGATTGCGGATATGGTCCTGGCAGGCGGCGGCGTGGGCGTCGTGGATCTGTTCACGGCATGCCGCTATGCCGACCAGCTAAAATTGCTCCCCGTCGCGCAACCGTTGCCGTTTGAAGTGATGCTGATCAGCCGTCGTGATAAACCCCAGTCACAGTCCACCCTGCAACTTAAGCAGGTAATACGTAACAGGCTGTGGGAGATTGCCCGACAGTGCGAAGCACAGTTTCTGGTTGAGAAAGCAAGCTAAAAACGGCTTCTGGTGAATCTGGTGGTACACCTGCTATCGGCAAAGGTTTGCGTCACTGTTTTGCCTTTTGAAACCTGTTCTGGTCGTCCCGGTGCAGTCAGGGATACTTATTTCTTTTAAAGACATCCGGCGCTTTCTGTCCCCGTCAGTTGTTCCGGCAGGGACTGAGAAGGGCACACACTTTACTTCTGAATCCAGCAAGGGCCCGGCCTGCCAAAGAGGTATCCCTGAAGTAACGGACACTCATTCGTCTTTAGCCACTCCGCCTGGGCAGGCGTTTCCACGCCCTCTGCGGTCACTTCAACCTGGAGTTGACGGCAGAGTGAAAGAACGGAGCTGACGATGGCTGCCGCTCCGGAGTCCAGGTGCAGATCGTTGATAAACGACCTGTCTATTTTTATCCTGCTGAACAGTCCGGAACTGAGGTGGTTCAGTGAAGAAAAGCCCGTACCAAAATCATCCAGTACGATATGAATTCCGGTATCCCTGAACCTGCGAATCATTTCATAACTGCCTTCGGGGTTGTCGAACAGCGCCGACTCGGTGATTTCGAGCTCCAGCCGGTTTGGGTGCAGCCCACTCTCAATAAGAACCGTTTTCACCCTGTTGGCCAGCTGTGGATCACGAAACTGACGGGGCGAGATATTAACTGCCACGCGTTCGTGCCCTGACCACTCCGCCATATCGTTGCAGGCTCGCTCAAGCGCGAATGCGCCAATATCATGAATAAGCCCGGTTTTTTCAGCGAGCGGGATGAACACGTCAGGCGAAACATTTCCCCTTACAGGATGATTCCAGCGCAGCAGGGCTTCATAGGAAACCACTTCCTCACTGATGCTGCAGACGACGGGCTGATAAAAAATCTGCAGCTCACCGTTCTCGAGCGCGCCACGCAGGTCATTTTCCAGGCTAAAGCGCTCTGCCGCCGAACTGGCTAGCTCATCGGTAAAAATTACCCAGCCTTTGCGCCCGGCTGACTTGGCAGCGTAGAGGGCGATATCGGCTGCCGATAACATGCTTTCGGCATCTCGCGCATAGCCCGGAAAGAGGCAAACCCCGAAGCTGCAACCCGAGGTGACTTTCCGCCCTTTCAGCATGAAGGGCTCCTTCAGGACCATCGTCAGGCGCGATGCTGTTTCGCTTGCGTCTTCTGCCGAGCTAATGCCGGGCAAAACGGCAACGAACTCGTCACCGCCCGTGCGGGCCAGAATGTCGCCCGGGCGCAGGACTGACAGCAGCCGTGCTGAAACCTCAATGAGCAAGGTATCGCCCGCCGCGTGACCCAGAACGTCGTTGACGCTTTTAAACCGGTCGATGTCAGACACCATGACCGCAAAGGGTTCGTCACCGTCCAGAAGCGTTTCAAGCTCAGGCATCAGGCCACGGCGGTTGAGAAGCCCTGTCAGCGGATCATGAAGGGCCAGATGGTTCGCTCTGACCGCAGCCTGATACTCCGCCGTGACGTCCAGTATGGTATACAGGAGATAGTCATCTCCGCCGCCCGAATTCAGCCTTTCGGCGGAAATCCGTAATGAAAATTCCGGCTCATTATCGCCCGAAGAAACCGTTTCACTAAAGCCCTGGTCGGGAAGGAGGTCAAATGCCTGCCTGAACACAGCCGCGAGATTGTCTGGCAGGCCCGCAGGCAGGGCGGTTCGGGTATTCCCACTGCGTACCCGTTCTTGCAGACAGGACAAATTCATGGCCGTCGGGTTCGCGCGTATGATGTCCCCCGATGCAACGTCACACAGGATGAGCGCGCAAGGCGTGTGGCTGAATACGGCGTCGAGCACCTTATTTGTGTCTGATAACTCGGTTTCCCTTTTCAGGATAACTTTTTGAGCGATGCGGAGCGCCGCCCTTTCCTGATAGCCTTGTGAAACGTCACGCACGATTTTGATAAAGGCCGCATTATCTTCATCGGACGGATTGAGAAATTCTATTTCAACTGATGCCCGAAACGCGCTGCCGTTTTTGCGCAGGCGCCAGCCCTCTCCTGTGAACTTGCCGCGCTCACGGGCCTCCCTCAGGTTCGCCTCAGGGATATTCCTGGCCTGCTCATCTTCATCATAAAAAACCGAAATATGCTGCCCTCGGATATCGCGGCTATCCCATCCCTTGATCTCACGGCATCCAAGATTCCAGCTCATCACTTCTCCGGTGGAAGACAGCAGATATATCGCACAAAGAGACGTTCTGGCCACGGCGGCCCCCAGTTGGTCATTGGTTACGGATTTCATGTGGCTATCCTTGATGAGTTCATCGACCTGTTCGGAGATGATCTGGCGTTAAAAACGATTATCGGCGCCGTTAGCCAGAAACAGAGACAAAAATTTGTAAAAATTTAGTTAGAGGCCATATTACGCCACCTGTCTGGACCAGCCCAATCATAATGCACACGGGACTTAGCAGCGTTCGCTTTTCGCTGTAGAGTCAGTCGTTTCACGCACAATTAATTTTTTAAAAGTCTGCCGCAAGTGACTTAATGCAAATCCAAACAGCGCTATCTGCTGTACGCATTCTGGAGGCACCGATCTCACCAATACGGTTATCATCCCGCAAAAAGCGCGGAAGCCTTTTGCCGCTATCCTGTTTATGTGTTTAGATTGATAGAAATCTATCATCACCAGGCTGAGTAATGAAAAAAATCTCTATGTCAGCGGTGGCACGAGCAGCCGGCGTGGGCGTCGCTACCGTGGATCGCGTGCTTAACAACAGAGCTTCTGTTAAACAGGAAACCCGGCAACGGGTCCTGCGCGCCGCTGAAGCCTTAGGCTACCGTGAAGACCTCATTAAGGTCATGACGCCGGACGCGACAGCGGCCAACATCCCCGTGCGCATCGGGTTCATTCTGCTGCCCAATAATTATTCTTTTTATCAGGTACTTTCAGAAGAAATCAGTCGATGCGCAGAGGGAAAACTGGCGACGAAACCGGCGTTTATGTGGGCCGATATTCACGATGTGGAGAACGTCGTATCGTCTCTGGAAGCGCTGGCAGAACGTGTTGATATCATCGGGCTTGTTGCTCTGGATCATCCCCTTATACGACATACGATTAAGCAGCTTTCCGCCTCAGGTGTGCAAATTTTCACGTTGTTTTCTGATCTCTCTCCCTGTGGTCAGGCGGGCTATATCGGGCTGGATAACCTCAAAGCAGGACGTACGGCGGGATGGTTTGCTGAACGCATGACAGAAAAAGAAAGTGTGATTGGCGTGCTACTGGGTGACCACCGTTTCAACTGCCAGGAAAGCTGTGAAATAAGCTTTCGTTCATACCTGCGTGAAAACAGAAAAGATGCCGTGGTTCTGGAGCCTCTCCAGACGCTTGAATGTATCAATGGGGGCTATCTGGCCGCGACGCAGCTGCTGAAAGACAACCCATTCATTACAATAATTTATGCGCCATGTGGTGGTGTGGAAGGGGTGATTAAAGCCGTTTCTGAAAGCCCGCGGGATGATATAAAAATTCTCTGTCATGGTCCGTTTATCGGCGATGAAATGGCGCTGATTGAGGGACAGATCGACATCATGATACGTCACCGCATTGATGCCGTGGCTGAAAAGATCGTCTCTGTTTTTATCAGCAGATATCAAGAGAACGATCGCAATCCGGTTTACGTTACCCTGCCTTTCGATCTCATCACTCGGGAAAATATCTGAATCACTCCGGCTTCTGCCGAAGGCTTACGCAGCCTGCATTTGATGTAAAACAATCAAATAAATGATATAAAAAAATCATGATCGCTATCAAATAACTCACTTCGAAGGGTTGCCGGTATTAAAAAACCGGCGCAATACTGCGCGCATTGAGCCAGACGATTGCCGTCGGGGCGCTCAGTGTTCATCAGTGTTGCCGCATCCGGAGAAAAAACATCATGACGATTTCCATCGCGACTGCGCCCTGCAGCTGGGGAGTGGATGACCCGAAGAATCCTTTTCTTCCCCCCTGGCAGAGCGTGCTTAAAGAAGCCGCGCTTGCAGGTTATAAAAGCCTGGAACTGGGGCCGTGGGGATATTTGCCCGTCCAGCCGGATGCGCTAAAAGCTGCGCTTGCCGAATTCCAGCTGTCGATCGTTGCTGGCACCCTTTTCGACGATTTGGTGAGTGAAGAGAACTTTCCGGCCATGATCGCGCTGACCCATAAAATCTGTCACAACCTGAGCTTCCTTTCCGAACAGGGCAAACCTACACCTTATCTCGTCATCATCGATTTCGGCGATCCTGAACGGGCAGCCACCGCGGGCCAGTCTGAAAAAGCGCCACGACTGAACGACAGCGACTGGCAGACCATGATGAGACATATCACCGTTCTGAGTGAGATCGCCTGGAAAGAGTACGGTGTCAGACCGGTCATTCATCCCCATGCAGGCGGCTGCATTGAGTTTGCCGATGAACTGGAAAGGCTGGTTCGCGATATTCCTCATAGCGTTGCCGGCCTTTGTCTGGATACCGGCCATTTGTATTACGCCGGCATGGATCCTGTTGCTGCGCTGGAACGTTACTGGGACCGGATTGATTACCTTCATTTCAAAGACGTCAACGAGGTTGTCTGGCGTCAGGCCATCAAACAAGGGCTGGATTTTTTCACCGCCTGTGCCCAGGGCGTCATGTGCCCACTTGGCAGCGGCGCTATCAACTATCCCGATGTCCACGCATTTCTGCGCCAGCGCCATTATCAGGGCTGGATCACTATTGAACAGGAAAGGGATCCGCGTGATGCGGACACCAGCCTGCGTGACGTCACAGCAAGTCTGCACTATCTGCACTCAGTCGGTTTTTAAGGAGAAAGGTCATGATTAACGGCATTAAACCGCTTAAAAATTCACTGCGGTGGGGCATGGTGGGCGGCGGCGGTACCAGTCAGATTGGCTACATTCACCGTTCATCAGCACTCCGCGATAACACATTTACCTTAGTTGCCGGGGCGTTCGATATTGATGCGGCACGTGGCCGCGCCTTTGGTGAAGCTCTGGGCCTTTCCCCGGACCGGTGCTATGCCGACTATGAAACCCTGTTTGCATCAGAAGCAAAACGCGATGATGGCATTCAGGCTGTCTCGATCGCCACACCCAACAACACGCACTTTGCGGTCTGCTGCGCAGCGCTTGAAGCCGGTCTCCATGTGATATGTGAGAAACCGCTGTGCTTTACGGTGGAAGAAGCTGAACATCTGGCGAAGCTGAGCCTGGAGAAAAAGAAGATCGTCGGCGTGACTTACGGTTACACCGGTCATCAGCTCATCCTTCAGGCCAGGGAGATGATCGCGCAGGGATTACTGGGTGACATCCGCATCGTCAACATGCAGTTTGCACACGGTTTTCATCACGAAGCCGTTGAACAGAATAACGCCAGCACCAGCTGGCGCGTCGACCCGCGCTTTGTCGGACCCAGTTATGTTCTGGGTGATTTGGCGACCCATCCGCTGTGTATCGCTGAAACCATGGCACCCGAACTGAAAATCAGACGGCTGCTTTGCTCACGCCAGAGCTTTGTGAAAAGTCGGGCGCCTCTCGAAGACAACGCATTTGTTCTGATGGAATACGAGAACGGCGCAGTGGGAAATCTGTGGGCCTCAGCCGTCAACTGCGGATCAATGCATGGGCAGAAAGTCCGCATCGTTGGCTCCAGAGCCAGTTTTGAGTGGTGGGATGAGCAGCCAAACCAGCTGCGTTTCGAAATTCAGGGTGAGCCGGTGCGCATTCTGGAAAGAGGCATGGACTATCTGCACCCGGCTGCTCGTGAAGATGACCGGATAGGCGGCGGTCATCCGGAAGGACTTTTCGAAGCCTGGTCGAATCTCTACCGACGTTTCGCGCTGGCAATGGATGCAACCGATCGGGGCGACGACGCATTCCTGAAAAACTTCTGGTATCCCGATGTCCATGCCGGCCTGGCTGGCGTCAGATGGGTGGAAAACTGTGTCCGTTCAGCCGACTCCGGCTCGGTGTGGGTGGAATGCTGAGGTCCTGGTCGTGAGAACCGGACTCAGCCTGTCACACAGGGTTGACAACGCCTGACATTCGATCCGTTTAAAGATTTTCGCTGCCTGAACCCGACTCAGGCAGCAAGAGACAACGCAAAGGTGGCATCAATGAAAATCGCTTTCGATGTAGATGTAATCAAAGATCTGGGCATCACCAAAATGGTCCAACAGGTGTCGGAATGGGGATACAACTACATTGAGCAGTCTCCACATCCGGAAATTAACCCTTTCTATAAGCATCCTCGTGCCAGCCGCGAGATCATGGCTGAGTATAAAAAGGCGCTGCGCGAAACAGGAGTGGAAATTTCATCGTTTATCTGTGTTTATCGCTGGTCTGGTCCCGATGAACTGCGCCGACAGGCGGCCGTTAAAAACTGGAAACGTATGGTGGAGATCGCCGTCGAAATGGGCGTACAGGTCATCAATACCGAACTGGCGGGCGATCCTAATCAACCCGAAATCTGCGATGAAATGTTTTACCGCTCAATGGAAACGCTGCTTCCGCTGTTCGAACGTGAGGGTATCCGTGTTGAAATTCAGGCGCACCCGTGGGACTTCTGTGAAGAGAGCGATGAGACTGTCAATATGGTCAAGTCGTTCAGGAGTGATAACGTTAAATATGTCTACAGCGTTCCTCATACCTTTTTCTATGATAAAGGAAAAGGCGACGTAGAGAAGATGCTCCGTCATGCCGGACACGATCTGTCCCATGTTCTTATTGCCGATACCATGAACCACACGAAGCATTGCCGTTACATCGTTAACCCACCAGGCGTGGATGCCACTATTCATCAGCACGTTGGCATCGGCGAAGGCGAAGTAGATTTTGACACGCTGTTCCGAACGTTGCGTGAAATGAAGTTTGCAGAGCAGACGTTCAAAGTAGGGGGAGAGCCTATTGTGGCCGCATCGCTTTTTGGTTATCCGGAAAAAATGAAGTATCAGGCCGTGGAAACCCGCGAGCGGATAGAGCGAGAATTGCTTACGCCTCATCCATGAGTGATGTGCCCGGTGACATGTAAAATTGCTGCCGGGCTTTAAAATATGCCTTCCCAGTATTTGCATGCCAGCGCCTTCCTGTAGAGCAGGCCATAATCAGCACCGTTGAAGCCGCACAAAGGTCGGGTGCCCCTTTGTCGTACTCGCCTGCTTGCCGCTGCGTTCAGCGATTTTACGCCTTTCTCTCCGATAATGACCGATGACCTTTTCTCTCACGCCTTACCACAGAAGGCTTAATCAGAATCAGGGAATGAGGGCTGATTTTTACACTGTGCAAATTAAGCTGGCTCAGAAGGGGGCAACCGCCCGGTAGATCACTAACAGATCGTCGCTATGTTGACGAGAGAGGCCAATGCAGGCCATGCGCTTTCGCATAGCCTGTCTCTGTGGTCTGCACCGCTACATCATTTGTGGCTGGCGAATAACGTTACCTTTATCAAAGCGTGAGAGCCGGTAGGGGGCAAGGTCGGTATAAACGGGCTTGTTCGTCATCATCTGCGCACACAGCAGTCCCGCACCTGGCCCGATGGCAAAACCATGACCACTAAAGCCAGAGGCAATAAACATGCCCGGGATCTGGCTCACTTCATCAATAACCGGCACCAAATCCGGTGTGGTATCAATCCAGCCCGCCCAGGCATAATCGACTTTTGTTCCCTCCAGCGCGGGGAACAAGCGGATTAATTCTGCCAGACCATCATTAACGATGCGTTTATCCGGCGTGGGATCGAGAACCCGGATTTTTTCAAAAGGGGAAGGCGTGTCATGAGACCAACTCCCCGAGGCTTCAGGGCCTGAAAAGAATGAGCCATTCAGCCGGATTTTCAGTTTCTTTGCCACTTTACTGCGGAACATAGGATAAAACTTTGCGGCATATCGGATGTTCTGCGGCGCCAAATCGATCTGGCCCAGGCCCGGAACGGCAACGGTATAACTGCCATCCAGACGGCGACGAACACAGAGTTGCGGCGTGCTCAGACAACCTTTTACAATTTCCGGGGCGGCGGTTGTTTTAAACACCGTGCCCAAAATATTGGCGGCGGGGAGTTCAACGCCATATTGTCTGCAAAAACGCGAGCTCCATGCACCGCCGCAACAGATCACCCGGCTGGCTTTGACTAACCCGCGCTCTGTCCAGACGCCAGAAACGCGTCCGGCGCTGATATCCAGTGCCCGTACCGCGCAACGCTGGAAAATGCTGGCACCCAAATTTTGCGCACCTTTTGCGATGGCCGGTACCGCCTGTGACGGTTCTGCGCGTCCATCCGTCGGCGACCACACGCCGCCACGCCAGGCTGTTTTGTCACCAATACGTTCCTGAGCCTCACGCGCGGACAACAACTGGCTGGTAAAGCCAATCTGCTTTGCCTGCTGGCCCCATTTTTCCCAACGCGCCAGGTCAGCGTCATTTAGCGTGCCATACAGGATGCCGTTGCGCCTGAAGCCCAGATCCATTCCGATTTCAGTACTGAGTTCATCCCAGCGCTGCAGGCTTCGTATCGCCATCGGCAACTCATGCAAATCACGGTTCTGTTGGCGCACCCAGCCCCAGTTTCTACCTGACTGCTCACCGGCAATCACGCCTTTTTCAAACAGCGCAACAGATACGCCTTGTTTAGCCAGTTCATATGCCGTTGACGTCCCCACAACGCCGCCCCCTATTACAACAACATCGACGGAGGTGGGGAAGAGGGTGCTGTCATTAACGCTATCGACCTTAATTCGCATGAGTTAACCTTGTTTCAAATATGATGTCGGGGCGGAATATGCATAATCCACAACACACGGGCTTCGGTATCGCTGTCGTTAAAAATGTTATGCGGCAGATGGCTTTTAAACTGAAAGCTGTCGCCCGCTTCGATGAAGGTCGTTTCACCATTCACCTCAAGCGCAAGCCGGCCCTCCATGACCACACCTGCTTTTTCACCTATCCCCGTCAGCATCTCTTCAGAACGCGTGCGGGGAGGGATGCTGATATACATGAACTGGATATCGTGTTCGCCGGACGGCGATAACATCTCTTTGCTAATGCCCTGCTTGCCAACCTGAAAATGCGGTCGCTCACGCCAGCGACGAACATAGTGTTCAGCACCTGGCCGCATCACCTCATGCTGTTCAAGAAAAGCGGTCAAGGGGACATTCAAGACCACCCGAAGCTGCTCCAGTACCCGTACCGTCGGGTTAGCCAGATTACGTTCAATCTGGCTAATTGCCCCTGCCGACACATTGGCCTGTTGCGCCAGTTCTTTGATAGTCATATTGCGAGACTTGCGTATTAATTTTAACCGTACGCCAATATTGATCTCGACGGCACTCAGATCCTCAGAGTGCATTAACGCTGTTTTCATCACCATGTTCCTTAAGGTTTCGTGCCTCCGTGCATGAAAGCGCGATTAGGGCATTCCCCACTTAGCTTTGATTTTTTGCAAAGTGCCATCCGCTTTCATCGCCGTCAGGGCGGTATTGATATCGGCAAGCAGCTTATCGTTGCCTTTTTTCACACCAAAGGCCATGGGCGCGATATGCTCGGGCTTATAACCATCCACCACATGCATGCCTTTGTACGCGCCTGATTTTTCCTGATATTTCATGATCGGGTAATCGTTCATGCCCGCCGCGATACGACCCAGCGACAGATCACGCATCATGTCTGCCGGACTGTCGTACACTTTCACCTCTTTCGGGATACCGCTCTTGATCAGAGCCTGCGTGTAATCGGTGCCTGTCATGGTGCCAACGATGTCACCTTTCAGATCCTGCTGAGAGCGATAGACTTTTTTGTTGTCATCACGCACAACCAATCCGGGTCCGAATGCGGTGACCGGCTGTGAGAACGAGATACGTTTTTCACGCTCGGGTGTTGGTGTCATCCCGGCCACGATCATGTCAATTTTGCCAGCAATCACAGACTGAATCAGCGTAGAGAAGGGCACAGCCGTAAAGTTAACATCCAGGTGCTGACGTTTAGCCACTTCGGCAGCCACATCCGGCATGAAGCCTTCAATCTTACCGGTTTTCGTATCCAGAAATGTCGTTGGCGCACTGGAGGGCGGCGAGCCTGCCGTTAGTGTGGCAGCGTGCGCACTGTAAGTGACACCGAGGGCAACAGACAATAAAGCCATAGTAACGTGCGACCGAATAGACATCACTCACTCCTGATTAACATGCGAACAATTAACTTCACTATAATGAAATTAAATCCCCTCCTGTCAATCTTTTCTTTTTAAAAATGCTGCGCCTCACAAATTAACATAAAACCCTTTGATTTCGGGGCAAAGTGAGCCTTCAATCCATTTTGTTACATGAATAAGTTAATGCTATGACGTCATCCGATGAAAAGTTTGACAATATTTACGGGTAGCCATATTCATTAAAATGAATTTTAGCCTCACACTCAACACCGGCGGGAGCGCATAATGGACTGGAGCAGTATTCACGTTTACCTTCCCTTTCTTTTGCAAGGGGCGGAAATGACAATTTATATCACGATCTTGTCCTTGCTCATCAGCACGCCGTTAGGTCTGGTGTTTGCTGCCGCAAAAATGTGTCCTTTTAAAATCATCTCCTGGCCCGTGAGCGTCATCATCAATATCACGCGTGCCTTACCGATGATTGTGGTGCTGTTTTATATCTATTTCGTTTTCCCCGATATCGGCATTACCCTGACATCGTTTCAGGCCAGCGTGGTCGGTATCGCTTTCTGCTTTTCTACCTTCCTCGCAGAGATTTTTCGCTCGGGTATTGAATCGGTCGATCGTGGTCAGCTTGAAGCGGCGCGCTCGATGGGCATGAGCTTCTTTAAAGCGATGCGGCGCGTCATCCTGCCTCAGGCTTTTCATGTCGCGCTGCCGCCGTATAGCAATACGCTGGTGATGATGCTGAAAGATTCTGCGCTGGCATCAACGATTGCGGTTACCGAAATGACCCGGCAGGGACAGCTTCTGGCCGCCTCAACCTTTGATAACACCACCGTATATACGCTGGTGGCGTTACTTTATCTGACGTTGTGCATGCCACTGCTGGCTTTCACTAAGCACCTTGAAAATCGTCAGAAAAAAGGAGCCTGAGATGATTGAAATTCGTGATGTCCATAAGCGGTTCGGTGCTGTCGAAGTGCTGAAAGGGGTAAGTTTCCGCGTCGATGAGGGCGAAGTGGTATGCCTGGTGGGGCCCTCCGGTTCCGGAAAATCGACTGTGCTGCGCTGTATTAACGGGCTTGAAACCTATGAAAGCGGCACCATTCGCGTGCTCGACCAGCATGTTGACAGTAAAAGTAAAAATATCAATTCGCTTCGGCGCCAGATAGGAATGGTTTTCCAACGATTTAACCTCTTTCCGCACCGTAGCGTGCTGGAAAACGTGATGGAAGGTCCGATTTACGTTAACGGTGAATCGCGCAGTAAAGCCGAAAAGATAGCCAAAGAGTTGCTGGAAAGAGTAGGACTGGCCGACAAAGTCTCCGCCTGGCCGTCGCAGCTTTCCGGTGGTCAGCAGCAGCGCGTGGCCATCGCCCGAACGCTGGCATTGCAGCCGAAAGCCATTCTTTTCGACGAACCGACATCAGCACTGGATCCGGAGTTAGTCGGCGAGGTTCTGCAGGTCATGCGCAACCTGGCACAGCAGGGAATGACCATGATCGTGGTCACGCATGAGATGCAGTTTGCAAGAGAGGTCGCCGATCGCGTCTGTTTCCTGCACAGCGGACAAATTGTGGAGCAGGGCCACGCTGAACAGGTGCTGTTGCGCCCTCAGGAGGCGCGCACGCAAGATTTCCTACGGCGGGTTCTGGGAACATCTGCGTCCGGAACAGGATGAGACGGGAGCAATTCTGTCACTCCTGAGACTTTTTAGCGCCTCAAGAAAGGGCATGACGCGCAAACAGCGGATTGATGACGTTACCGTGCAGATACACCCGCCTTGCTGATGGCCACAATCAGCGCGGTTCCGCCGAATCCCCATCCCCAGAATGTTTTCGCAGACTTAATTTTCCTGTCACAAGCGCCTTTAGCATTGTCAGTTCCCTGTCTGAATCCGGTTATATTCGGTCAACGACAGGCTCAAACAGAAACTTTCCTGACATTCTCTTTGAAGACACGCTACCAGACCGAAAGGATGGCCGCGTGTGCGTGAGGCCCGTCAGGTACGGGGAAAGCGTGTCCGGAGAAGGATAACCGTGCAGCTTCCGGATGATGCATTTACCCGGCATCAGTCGTCGGACAAAAAAAGGCCCGTCAGCATGAACGCGACGGGCCAGCACGGAGGCGACGAAAATATTTCTGACAACAGACACATCACAACGGAGTAACGTTAACCAATATTCTGCGAAAGACGTATTTCAGCTGCAGGGAGAGTTTATCGGGGCTTGCTGCCATTCTCTCTGGCCTGGTGCTCCAGGCATCTTATAAAATTCTCTATTATCTGCACAGAGTAAGTTATGGCCAGCAACTCTGCCGTGAGCTGGACATCCATACGCATCAGCGTCTCCATGACGCCGGGCTTGCTGAGGACCGGCTTCATATTTTTTACCCGGTCCATCAGATGTGTCCAGTTATTGATAAAGGTGTCCGGGTCAGCATAGGTTCCATCCCTCAGTTGCGTGTAAATCGCGTCAACATCCGCTTTCATTAGCCTGACGGCCTTAATCAGTCTTTCCTCGTAAGTGGGCTGGTTTTCATCAGACACGGAACGTTTCCACCATACCTCTCAGCGCATGCGCCTGCTCAGACAGTGACTGCGAAGCCGAGGATGACTCCTCGACCAGCGCCGCGTTGTTCTGCGTCACGCCGTCCATCTGACTCACGGCAACACTCACCTGCGAAATGCCCTGCATCTGCTCTGCGGACGCCAGGGAGATGTTATCCATCGCCTCAGCGAGCTCACCGACCAGGCCGACCACCTTCTGGATACTCTGTCCGGTCGATGAAGCTACGCCGACGCCGCTTTCAATCTGATCGACGGCCTGCTCAATCAGCGTCTTGATGTCCTTTGCGGCCGTCGCGCTGCGCTGTGCCAGCGTACGCACCTCTCCGGCTACCACGGCAAATCCGCGTCCCTCTTCACCTGCGCGGGCCGCTTCCACCGCGGCGTTCAGTGCCAGAATGTTGGTCTGGAACGCGATGCCCTCAATCACTGACGTGATGTCGCGGACTTTTGCGGCACTCGCTGAGATGTCCTGCATGGTCATTGACATGCGCTGTACGTCCGACCCGCCTGCGTGAGCCAGCTGCGCGGTCCCACGGGCGGACTCTGCTGTCTGCTGCGCACTGGCCGCGTTGCTCTTCACCGTGGCGGTCAGCTGCTCCATGCTGGCGGCCGTTTCCTGCAGCGCAGCCGCCTGCTGTTCGGTGCGGGATGACAGTTCAGTATTACCCTGCGCGATTTCGTCCGAGGCGAGGGCCACAGAGGCAGAGGTCTCTTTAATCTGCGACACCAGGCCGCGCAGGTTGGCCTGCATGCTGTCAAGCGACGCCAGCAGGCTGGTCGTGTCGTTGCGGCGAAGCACGACCGGCGATGTGAGGTCGCCGGCCGCAATGGTGGCGGCCAGTGCCTGCGCCTGGGCAGGCTCACCGCCCAGCTGGCGCATTAGTACACGGACAACCAATACACAGGCCCCGACACTGATGAAAATGGATGCACCGGCCAGAAGGATCAGGATGAGAGATGAGCGTGAAGTTGAAGTGCTGTTCTCCTTCACCTCAGCAAAGCTTGTCTTCTGCTGTATCCCTGTCACAACCTGCAAATCGCTGAGCATTTTATCCTGCACGGGCTGGACCTCTTTTGTCAGACACTCAAAGAAGTCTTTATCGCGATTGGCCAGGCCAAGCTGACTGGCCTTTGCAAAAATGGCAAAAAAAGAGGCCTCTGTATCGGTCAGTCTCTTGAAAGCGTTCCGTCCTGCCGGAAGAGAATCGATCTTCAGCAAGTCACCAAGAGCCTGGCGGTTAGCGCTATATTGCGCCTGAGTTTTCTGCATGCGCTCTGCTACGGGTTTCATTGCCACAGGATCGCTCAGCAGCCCAAGCGTTCTGACGTCTATGGACATCTCTCTCAGTTCACCGAGCATGTCCTGCGCAATTTGGTACTTTTTCATTTTGATGTTTACGATCCTGTCCATTCCTTCCCGGGCTTTATAGAGCGCATTCAGCGCAGTACCGGTGCAGATGATGAACAGGAAGATAAGCAGGCCGAAACCTGCAGCAAGGCGAGTCGATATTTTCATGTCTTTTCTCGTTATATAGGGCGTTCTGGTGTTGGTTAATCTTTGCCGGACGTCAAGAGCAGTCCGACCGGATTAATCCTAGATGGGTTTTTGCATTTAGTGCTTATTTCGCCCCAGTATTACTGAGAATAATCTGAAAAAAATTGTTTCTGCGTACTTCAATTGCCTGCGCAACGGCTTTGCCTGACGTCGGAATCTGTCATCTCAGTCACGTCCAGCCCCACTGATGGGGTTGCCTTCAGAAAACCCTTATGATGAGAAATCCGTCACGCACAATAAGTTGATTGAGAGACTAAACATCCTTTTCCAACAAACATCTCTCCCCGATCGAAAAGCCGCGATAATCCGTGCCATTACTCTACTTACCTGAGTCCGTGACCAGACAATCCCGGCTTGACGTGAAATGAATGCCCCTTTTTAGGAGGCGCAGGCCATCTGGGCTGATTGACAGGTGGTCAGTAAAAAGAGGCCTGTTGCATGGTCAACATGACACATCGTCAGTATGTCAAATTGATTCCAGTGATAAATGATCGACCTGCGTCACAATTAAAGAAAGCAACTATCGTGACGATAACGTTAGGGCGTGATTTGCACGCTTTGACTACAGGGAGTCAACATGGCCGTTATCAACACAAATACGCTGTCACTGGTTACGCAGAATAACCTGACAAAGTCACAGTCTTCACTAGGCACGGCGATTGAGCGCCTGTCTTCCGGTCTGCGCATCAACAGTGCAAAAGATGATGCAGCCGGTGAGGCCATCGCTAACCGTTTCACCTCCAACATCAACGGGATGACCGTTGCCGCCCGCAATGCCAACGACGGTATTTCGCTGTCGCAGACCGCCGAGGGCGCGCTGACTGAAATTAACAATAATCTGCAGCGAGTTCGTGACCTGACCGTTCAGGCGCAGAACAGCTCTAACTCAGCCTCGGATGTCGACTCGATTCAGGCTGAAGTTAACCAGCGCATGCAGGAAATCGACCGCGTTACGAAACAGACTGATTTCAACGGTATCAAAGTGCTGAACACCGGCTCCGGCAGCACCACCTACAATTTCCAGGTGGGCGCAAAAGACGGCGAAACTATTGGTATTGCGCTGAGCTCAAGCGACGGTTTTGACCTGGCTGCAGCGGGCAACGCTTCTACAGGCACCACTCAGAATACCAGTTCTACGACAGGCCAGACGGTCAACGGCAATGCCCGCACCACGTCAGCCATCGGCTTCGACGTGCTGAAAGGGGCTGTCACCGGCGGTTCAGGCGGCACAGCGTCAGGTACCACGCCACTGGCCGACATTGATAAAGCCATCAAAGCGGTCGATAACCAGCGCAGCCTGCTGGGTGCCTCGCAAAACCGTTTCGAGTCCACCATCAGCAACCTGAACAATACCGTGACAAACCTGACCGCGGCCCGCAGCCGTATTCAGGATGCGGATTACGCGACGGAAGTGTCGAACATGTCCCGCGCGCAGATCCTGCAGCAGGCGGGCTCTTCTGTACTGGCCCAGGCCAACCAGGTGCCACAGACCATGCTGTCACTGCTCCGCTAATAAACGCTGAGGAACTGGATGCTGTCTGATGCAGTTCCTCACGATTTCGTCCCGCTCTGTAACCAGAAGCGGGCAAAACCCTGATTCTCGTCGCGGTGGAAATGTCAGGTTGAACATGGGATGTGGGGCGGAGTAGCACTCTGAACACGCCATCAAGATGCTTAAGCAGGGCTATGGACTGATTTAAGAACACCATCTTGCCAAACGCCCGTATTATCGGCTCCCGGCACGAAGCCGTTTTCTTTACTGTTTCATTTTCGAGTGTTAACCGAGGAAAGATAATGAACAATATTAAAATCGGCGTCCGTCTCGGTGCCGGATTTGGCTTTATCCTGCTTCTTCTCATCGTTATTACCCTGGCCGGTTTAATGCGTATCGACTCACTGGGCGACACCGTGGATAAACTGGCCGGCGATCGTTTTGACAAGGCTACCGCTGCCAGTAATCTTCGCTTTTACGTTACTGATATGAGTCGTATGGTTCGCAGCATCGCGCTTGTCGACGATCCGGCGCAAAAAGAAAGACTGAAACAAAATTATGAGCAGGCCCGCACCCGGCTTGAAACGGCTTTCAACAAAGTCGATCACATACTGCACGCTCCCAGAAGTCGCGAGCTGATTGACGTCATGAAAAAAGCAGGGAAACAGTATCTATCTTATTCTGAGCAGGCGGTAAAACTGGGTATGGAAGGCAAGCGGGATGAGGTGACGCAACTACTCACCGGGCCGGCTTATCAGGCTCAGGACGAATACACAACGGCTATCACGGACCTCGCCAACTTCCAGGGGGAGCAGATGAAAACCGCGGGAGCTAAAGCCGCGTCAGAGCAGCGCAACGCCGTAACGTTACTCGTTTCACTCAGCCTGGCTGCCATTGTACTGGCAGCAACGCTCGCCTGGTTTATTACCCGCAGTATCGTCAGGCCCGTCAATATCGCACTTGAAGCGGCGGTAAGGGTTGCTGAAGGTGATCTCACTGCAGAGGTGCCGGTGAGCGGACGGGACGAAACCGGGAAACTGCTTGAAGCTATTCGTGGCATGCAGCATTCCCTGGTGCAAACCGTGAGTGCCGTTCGGGCGAATGCGGAAAGCGTTGCCGCAGCAAGCCTTCAGATAGCTCAGGGAAACACCGATCTGTCACAGCGCACTGAAGAACAAGCCAGCGCGCTGGAACAGACCGCTGCCACGATGGGTGAACTGGGTGTCACGGTCAGGAATAACGCAGATAATGCCAGCCAGGCCGCCACGCTGGCCGTTACGGTACGTGAGGTTGCCCGGCAGGGTAATGACATCACTTCAGATATCACCGATACCATGAAGGGCATAGGCGAAAGTTCAGGGCGCATTGCGGATATCACTTCAGTGATTGACAGCATCGCTTTCCAGACCAACATTCTGGCGCTCAATGCCGCCGTCGAAGCTGCCCGCGCGGGTGAGCAGGGTCGCGGCTTTGCCGTTGTCGCTGGTGAAGTTCGTTCACTGGCGCAGCGCAGTGCGACTGCTGCGGGTGAGATTCGTCAGCTCATTGAGGCCAACGCTCAGCGCGTCAGTGAAGGCTCAACGCTGGTAGCGCGTTCTGCTGGCACGATGTCTGCCGTTGTTTCTTCGGTGGGCCAACTCACTGACAGGGTAGAGGAAATTACCGCCGCTACTGCTGAACAGGCGCGCGGCATTGAACAGGTCAGCATAGCCGTGACAGAAATAGATGACGTCACGCAGCAGAATGCTTCACTTGTGGAAGAGTCTGCCTCTGCGGCAGCAAGCCTGCGTGAACAGGCCGATCTGCTAATGCAGTCTGTATCCGTTTTTACACTTTCAGATCATTCATCCTCCGCCGTTAAAACAGCACTTGTTGCGCCCGTAACGGTTACCGCATCCCCGACGACGCATGACAATTCCATGCGATCAAAAGAGACAACGCTGGAAGAAAACTGGACAACATTCTGAGCATGCCCCGATGTGAGGGGGTAAGCAGGCAACGCTACGTGAATTCTGTATAACCCGCAGGGGTTCTGTGCGCCAGTTTTCACGTAGCGCGCCCGGTGATTACGGGCTTCAGGTCCAGAGGGGACGCAGGTGAGGTGCCGGTGCGTAACCGGGTACGTGTCGGGATGCCTTATTTAACATAATTAGTATTATGCGCACTTTAATGTAACGGCTAAATTCAGATGTCCGCCTCTGGCTGTATTGAGATGTCCGCATTATCGTCCTTTTTCCAGGGTTTCCCGGCTGAGGACGCAACTGATGACGGCTTAGGATTCGGAGTGCTGAGAGCATGAACAGACGTTTGGCCCCCATACGTCTTGCCAGCCAACTGCTAAGCGGTATGACCAACATCAGGCCCAGGATATAGACATTACTTATCCATGCCAACTGGCTAACGGGTAGTTGGAGTACTTGCCTCCCCTGTGACATCTCTCACCCCCTGCCAAAACATTTCCGTTTAGTACTGGAAAAATACTCTCTGTATCCGGCCAGACATTGCTGATAATTTGTCCAGACTCTGGTTTAACATAGCTGACAAACGCTTAACGGACGCATCAGAAAACGAACAGCATCAACGTAAGGCTTCGTGCCACGAGGGGCCGTTTCTGACATTTCAAAAAGCGACACGACTAACAGCAAACGAATACCGCTCATCTTCCTTTTCTGGCAACCGTTTCGACGTGAAGAAAGAACGTATTACTGAAACGCGACGCTCTGCCCTTTTGCTTACTAAGTATTCATTGCCCGGATGTTCAGGCGACCGTAAAAATTAACGACACTGACGAGTAGGGAAAAATGATGAATAAAACGATTCTGGCGCTAGCCGCCGTTGCAAGTGCTTCGGCCATTGTGCCGCTGATGGCTCAGGCATCTTACGCGTATGTGGGAACCTATAATCCCAATGGCGAAGGGGTTTATCGATTTATCCTCAATGCGCAGGGTGAACTGTCGGGAAAAACATTGGTGAGTCAACTGCCCAACCAGGCACAGATGGTGGCGTCAGCGGATGGTAAACATCTTTATGTGGCGAGTGAGACCGAGAAAGGTAGCATCACCGCTTATCAGATTGGTACGGACGGTTCGCTCACGGCATTAAATCAGGTCGACACGCAAGGCAAAGGACCGGTGTACCTGTCCCTGACACCCGATCAGCGTTACCTGATGGTCGCAAATTATGTCAGCGGCAGTATTACAGTGTTTGCGGTAACGCCAGAAGGCAAGCTGAGTGAGGCTGTCGATCATCATCAGGACAGCGGCCCGGCTGGCGCAGGCAAACCGGCCGCAGCGGTAGACGGCAGCTTTGCCATCAGCGATCACAATGGTCCGCATGCACATATGGTCGCCAGCGATCCCACGGGCCAGTTTGTTTACTCGACGGATTTGGGGCTGGACCGCATTTACCAATACCACCTGAATAAAGACGGTACGCTGACGCCCGGCAAACCCGCATGGATAAACGCCTCGTCTGCCGGTGCAGGCCCCCGCCATTTCGTTCTTAGCGCTGAGGGTCATGCGCTCTGGTTAGTGAATGAAGAAGCCTCCACGCTCACACATTACCTCATTAATCCGCAAAGCGGTGCTTTGCAGGAAAAGGCCACGGTTTCTACGCTGCCTTCCGGTTATAAAGGCACCAGTTTTGCAGCCGGGTTAGTCATTGATAAGGGCGGGAAAAATCTTTACGTCGCCAACCGTCTGCATGACAGCATTGCGCACTTTGAGGTCAATGCTAACGGCACACTGACGCATAAAGATGATGTGTGGACGCGCGGGGATTACCCCCGAACGCTGACATTATCCCCTGATGGCAGCATGATTTACGTGATGAATCAGCGTAGCGATAACATCACCAGCTTCAGGGTGGATAAAGCGAGTGGTGCCATCAGCTTTACCGGGAACTATGTTGCCGTAGGCGCTCCTTCACAGATGGTTATTGTTCCCTGAAACATTGATGCGGATAACATGCACGTCACACTGTGGTGCGTGTTACCGACGCAGCGTGCAGGTGCACGAGAAGGTCAGTCTCGCGCACCTGCCCGTTCAAGATCACTAACGGGCATGATCGATAAGCACTCAGGCCCAGCGATTATCGCTGCCAGTGCCAACGCAAAATCAAGTGTTATCATCCACAATCACCGCAACCCGCTGTCCGGCGCGCACGGCACTGCCTGGCTGTACGTTAACCTGCTGGATGATCCCATCGCAGGGTGCCAGCAACGGAATCTCCATTTTCATGGATTCCAGCACCACCAGAACATCCCCCGCCTGAACCCGACTTCCCACCGTGGTTTGCACTTGCCAAAGGTTGCCGGAAACCGGGCTTTCGACACCCTGCTCGCCCTGCTGTAGCGGTGCATCACCGCCCTCTTCTGCCACGTTCTCCTGGCTGTCGAAATGGGCCTGACCACTGGCGATCCAGCGATCGCGTTCCGCATTGAACGCCTGTTGCTGGTGGTCACGAAACGCCGCGATGCTTTGCGCCTCATGAGCGAGAAACTGCTGATAATCACTCAACCGCAGCGTACTGGGCTCAATGCGCAGCGGATAACGCCCCAGCGGGAAATCGCGGCGGATTTGCACCAGTTCCTCGGCGGATACAGGGTAGAACCGCAGTTGATCAAAGAAGCGCAGCAGCCAGGGTTTCCCCGCAAAATCAGCAACCTCTCGATAGCGATTCCACATCTGAAGCGTGCGCCCCACAAACTGATAGCCGCCAGGTCCTTCCATGCCGTAAACGCAGAGGTAAGCGCCGCCGATACCCACCGAGTTCTCTGCCGTCCAGGTGCGCGCCGGGTTGTATTTTGTGGTGACCAGGCGATGGCGCGGATCCAGCGGTGTCGCAACCGGCGCCCCCAGATAGACATCGCCCAGCCCCATAACCAGATAGCTGGCCTCAAACACCGTCTCCCAGACCGCCTGTTCGTCAGGCAGATCGTTAATGCGGCGAATGAATTCAAGGTTACTGGGGCACCACGGTGCATCAGGGCGTACCGTCGTCATGTACTTTTCAATCGCCTGGCGACAGGCGGGATCGTCCCAGGAAAGCGGCAGATGTACTACGCGAGTTGGCACCTGCAGATCATCACTCAGGCAAACCCTGAGCCACTCGCCGCGTACCCAGTCCAGCAGCGCGTCATGGGTGAGGATTTCAGGCTGAAAATGGATCTGCAACGAACGAATCCCGGGCGTGATATCAATCACCCCGTCTTTTGCATGCGCTTCCAGCGCCTGCATCAGGGCATGAATGCGAAAACGCAGAACCAGATCCAGCTCAGGCTCCCCGGCTTCGAGTAGCAGATGCGTATCGCCAGAAAGTCGCGCGACCAGGCGCTTATCGGCCTCACCGCAGGTCATCACGATCGGCGAGGTCAGCGGCGCAGGTTGCCAGGCTGTCGCCTGGCCACAGAGCGTTGCCAGTTCCTGGCCTCGCGCTTTAGCCAACTGGCGCGCGGTGGTTAAATCCACCGAGGTAAAGCGCACTTTATCACCGGCTTTCAACTGCCCTAACTGCCAGAGATCGGCTTCGATGACTGTGACCGGACAAACGAATCCCCCGAGGCTGGGTCCATCCGGGCCCAGAATCACCGGCATATCGCCGGTAAAATCAACCGCACCTACCGCGTACGGATTGTCGTGAATGTTTGACGGATGCAGTCCGGCTTCGCCCCCGCTGTCTCGGCTCCAGATGGGCTTGGGCCCAATCAGGCGGACGCCCGTGCGGCTGGAGTTAAAATGCACTTCCCATTCCGTGGCAAAAAAAGTGGCGATATAGTCCGGCGCGAAGAACTCCGGCGCACCGTGTGGACCATAAATTACCCGTAGGGTGCGGATCTGCGGGAGATCCGTGCGCAATGCCTCAGGAAGTGCCACGCCAGCTTCCGTTGCTGCCTGTGGGGCCAGGTGCAGCACATCGCCGCTACGCAGTGCGCGTCCAGCGTGGCCGCCAAACTGGCCAAGCGTAAAGGTGCTTTTACTGCCTAAATACGTTGGCACCTGAATGCCGCCGCTCAGGCAGAGATAGCTTCGCACGCCCGCCCCACTCACAGCACCCAGCTTTAACGTCGCCCCGGCGGGAATGGTAAAAACACAATCCATCGGCACGGGCTGGCCATCCAGGATAGCGCTCAGTGGTGCACCGCAGATGACGGCCTGGATGGCGGTATTGAATTTCAGAGTGGGTCCGGTGAGGGTCATTTCCAGTGCGGCTTCCCCCTCGTCATTGCCCAGCAGCCGATTGCCTGAACGCAGGGCGCGGTCGTCCATCGGCCCCGATGGCGGTACGCCGACCGCCCAGTAGCCCAGACGGCCCGGATAATCCTGCACGCTGGTTTGCGTACCGGCGCCTAGCACCTCAACCGTCGCTGCCTGATAGCTCAGCTGTTCCAGACAACGGGTCCAGGGTTCTCCCTGAACAAAGGGCGCAAACGCTAAAATTTGCTGCAGATAGAGGCGGTTGGTTTCAACACCGTATAAACGCGTTTCTGCCAGCGCCTGCGCCAGTGTGGCAATGGCCTCCGGGCGGCTGGGCCGCCAGGCGATCGTTTTCGCCAGCAGCGGATCAAAAAAGGGCGGCACTTCGCAACCGGCTTCAATCCAGTGATCAATGCGCAGGCGAGCATCCTGTTGGTCGGGAAAGGCAACGTCTGTCAGCAGGCCCGGTGAAGGCTGAAACTGCCGTCCCGGATCTTCCGCAAAAATGCGTGCCTGGATAGCATGGCCTTGTGGCGCAAGCCCGGCAGCCAGCTCGCGCAGGGGCGGCAAGGTGTCCGCAGCCAGTTCAATCATCCATTTCACCAGGTCAACGCCCCAGACCTGTTCTGTTACGCCATGCTCGACCTGAAGGCGAGTGTTGACCTCCAGGAAGTAAAATTGTTGGTTCAGGCTGTCATAGACAAACTCCACGGTGCCCGCGCTGCGATAGTTCACTGCTTTACCCAGCGCAACTGCCGCCTCGCAGAGCGCCTGTGCCATGCCTTCAGGCAAATTGGGGGCAGGTGTTTCTTCGATGACCTTCTGGTTACGCCGCTGCACCGAGCAGTCACGCACGCCCAGCGCGATAACGTCTCCTTGCCCGTCACCAAAGATTTGCACCTCAAGATGACGTGCGCGTTCGATATAGTTCTCGAGAAACACGCCGGCATCACTAAAGTTGTTCTGCCCCAGCCGCTGCACGGTATCAAACGCTTCCGTCAGTTCATGCGCATCGCGACAAACGCGCATGCCAATCCCGCCGCCACCCGCCGTACTTTTCAGCATCACCGGATAACCAACGGTCTCGGCGACGCGGCAGGCTTCGGCGGCATCGGCCAGTAATTCGCTGCCTTCCAGCAAGGGCACACCTTCAGCTTTCGCCAGAGCACGGGCCGTGTGCTTCAGACCAAAAGTCCGCAACTGCTGTGGCGTTGGGCCAACAAAAATCAGCCCTGCGGCCTCGCAGGCCTCAGCGAACCCGGCGTTTTCAGAGAGAAAACCGTAGCCCGGGTGAATCGCCTGTGCACCGCTTTGCTGCGCTGCGGCAATAATTTTTTCAGCGGCCAGATACGTTTGTGCCGCCGGGCCGTCGCCAAGGGACAACGCTTCATCGGCATCACGAATATGCAGGCTGCCCAGATCGGCCTCGGCATAGACAGCCACCCCCTTGACCTGCATGGCGCGCAGGGTGCGCAAGATGCGGCAGGCGATCGCACCGCGGTTAGCAATCAGTAAGGTATCAAACATAAGCGGAACTCTCAGGAAAGCGGGTCGTCCCGCAGAAAGTCGACATGTCCCCTGGGGCCGTCCCCGGGGCTTCTCCTTTTCAGGCGTGCGTATTGTTCAGTCGCACCAGGCTCAGTTCCATACCAATACCTCGGCGGGCGTGGGATTCCAGCCGTTACAGGGGTTATTCAGCTGCGGACAGTTTGAGATTAAGACCACCGCATTACACTCGGCGCGCAGTTCAACATATTTGCCGGCGGCGGAAATACCGTCTTCAAAGGTCAGTCCACCCTGCGGCGTGACGGGAACGTTCATAAAAAAGTTGATGTTGGCGCCGATATCGCGTTTACGCAGGCGACCGTCATGCAGGCAGGCACAAAGAAAATTATCCCGGCAGCTGTGCATATAGCGCTTGTCGTGAGCATAACGTACCGTGTTACTTTCCTGCGCGCAGGCACCGCCCAACGTATCGTGGCGGCCACAGGTATCGGCGACAATGGTCAGTAGCGGATTGCCCATATTCGAGTAAAGTACGCTGCCGGTGGTCAGGTAAGCATTACCCTGACGGCGCAGCGTACGCTGGGGATCGTAACGCTCGCGCGGATTATCTGCGTTGTAGAACAGCGTATCGATCGCCTGATTCCCTTCCAGGTCGAGCAGACGCAATGTTTGCCCTTGTTTGACCTCAAACAGCCAGGGTTCGCCCGCCGGAATCACATGACGGTAAACCGCATCTTCTGGACGGCGGTCACTGGAAATAATCATCATCGCTGACTCCTTACAGGGCAAAAAGTTGGGTGTTATGTATTGCGCGCTGATTTTCATCGCGGATGAACAGCGCTTCAGTGGTAGCCTGTGCGTCATCGGCCTGATACCAGCTCAGCTGGATGGGACGCGGTGCATAGTCAGGGGCAGGATCCATTGGATGGGGGAGCGCGGTCAGGACGATCAGCACGTCCATTGGGGCAAACAGCTCAACAACATCCCCTGCGCGGCTATGTTCGGTATCGAAGCGGAAGCGGCCATCTTCATCGACGGTGACTTTGCTAAAGAAGTTAACGACCATGAGCAGATCTTCAAGACCCAAATCCCATTTGCCCATCTCGACCAGCAGATTATCGACTCCATTGCGGTAAAACCCATTCCGCAGCTCCTGATAGCGCCCTGCGCCATATTTTTCGCGCGTTTCCGCCGCGTTAAGTACGCCACCAAACGGGTCGTGCCAGCCACAACTGTCCGCCACGATCCCGGCGAGTACGCGGCCCATATCGGAATAAAAACAGTGGCCGGTAGTGAGCCGGGCCGTATGCTGGCCCTTCAGCGTATCCGGTAGATTAAGGCGTTCACTTTTCTCATGCGGATTGAGCATCATCATGCTGACGTTCGCGCCGCCATCAATATCGGTCAGGCGCAGGATGTGCCCTTTGCGCAGAATGAATGAGGTGTGCGCCCCGCCGGGAAGCCGCTCTTCGCGCAGGCTGGGCGCTGAGTGAAAACGTGCCGTCATTGCTGTCTCCTTAATGCATAAACGTTGTCTTTACTGTCTGTCATCAGCTGTGCCATTCGCGCCTCATTCAGCGGAATGTCATAGGTGATACGCGCGCCCCAGGCATGAGGGGCTTGGGGATCGTGGCGGACTTTGTCAAATACCAGTAGCCGTGTACCCAGGTTGAAGCCTTCGGTAAGATCGTGGGTGACCATAAAGACCGTCATTCGGGTTTCACTCCACAGTTGAAGCAGCAGCGCGTGCATGTCTTTGCGGATACCGGGATCCAGTGCGCCAAAGGGCTCATCCAACAACAGCACTCGCGGTTGCATGATAAAAGCCTGGGCAATTGCCAGCCTTTGCTGCATTCCGCCGGAGAGCTGTGCCGGATATTTATCCAGCGCATTTCCCAGCCCCACTTTGTCCAGCATCTGTCGTGCCTGCTGCCGGGCCGCGCGTTTTCGGGCACCGAACAGGCGACCAGACAAGGGCGAAGCAGGCAGTTCGAGCCCTATCGCGACGTTATCCAGTACATTGAGATGGGGAAACACGGAATAGCGTTGAAACACGACGCCGCGGCTGCGGTTGGGTTCTGTCGCCAGTGCCTTACCATCCAGGGTGATCTCTCCCCGGGTGGGTTTTTCCTGCCCCAGCAGCAGGCGCAAAAACGTCGACTTCCCGCAGCCCGATGCACCGACCATAGAGCAGAACTCGCCCGCCTTAACCTGCAAATTGATGCGTTCCAGCACCACGTGGTCACCGTACTCCTGCCAGATATTGTTGATACTGATAAAACTCATTCCCGGCCTCCTTCCGCCCATGGGAAACAGGCGTTGTGCAGCTTGCGCAGGCCCAGATCCATCAGCCAGGCCAGCAGCGTGATCCAGATGACATAGGGGATAATCACATCCATCGCCATGTAGCGACGCACAAGGAAAATGCGATAGCCCAGCCCGGCGGTCGCCGAAATCGCTTCGGAGGAAATTAAAAACAGCCAGGCCGATCCCAGAAGCAGCCGTACCGAGGTGATAAGCCGTGATAACAGCTGCGGCAGCACGACCCGCAGCACGACCGTCCAGCTATTGGCTCCCAGGGTTTGCGCTTTGATTAACAGTTCCGCCGGAATTTCCCGTGCCCGCTGTTCAAGATCGCGTGCCAGCATCGGCGTAATGCCAATGACGATGAGCATGACCTTCGACAGCTCATCCAGGCCGAAAACAATAAACAGCACGGGCAGAATCGCCAGCGGCGGCACCATTGAGACAACCGTCATCAGGGGTGACAGTGCGGCGCGGGACATCGGAAAAACGCCCGCGGCAATGCCGAGGCACAGACCAATCAGCGAGGAGAGCGCCAGCCCCATGAGCAGACGACTCAGGCTGATAAACGTATCGGCCCACAGCAGGTATTCACCACTGCGCTTATCTGGCGTGAAGGCCATCCGATCAATCGCCTCAATCATCTGCGACAGTCCGGGCAGCAGTTTGTCCTGCGGATTGGCCTCCAGCCGCACCGCTGATCCGATAAACCAGGCGGCGATGATCAGCACGAAGGGCAACAGCATTAGCGTCAGGCGCATGCCCTGGCGGGGATAGCGGTTGATGTAGCGCATGACATGAACTCCCGTGGTCAGTGGTTACAACTTGCCCGCAGCGGCCAGCTTAAGATAGCTGTCGTCAAAGCGCAGTTTGCTGTTAGCCCTATCGCCAACGGTGACGTTGCCCGGGAATGTCATGCCGATAAAATCAGCGCTCTGTGCGCCCTGACCCAGCAGACCTTTGTCAAACGAGAAGTTCGCCACGCGTTGCATGGTCTTTGGCAGATCAGGCGAAGAAATAAAGGCCAATGTCTCAGCAGGCGTCCAGAACAGATGCGTTGTTTTAAGCTGAGCCTGATAGCCCGCGAGGTCGGTACCGGAATCTGCCGCCATTGCACTCAGCGCTTGTTTATCACCCGCCTGCATTTTTGCCATCATTTCAAACCACGCACCGGTCAGCGCTTTGCCGAGGGCGGGGTTATCTTTCAGCGTTTGGGTGTTCACGACCATCATGTCGATGAGTTCGCCGGGCACTTGGGTGGAGCTAAACACTTCGGTGGTTTGTGGCGTCTTTTTGATGACGGACAACTGCGGGTTCCAGGCTACCGCTGCCCGCACATTGCTGGTGCCAAAGGCCGAGACGATATCTGCATCGGAGGTATTAACCACTTTCACATCTTTTTCCTGCAGCCCGGCTTTTTCCAGTCCGCGAACCAGGAGATAGTGCGATACCGAGAGTTCGGGCAGATAAACCGACATACCTTTCAGATCGCTGAGTTTTTTATTCATCCCTTTTAGCACGACGCCGTCGTTGCCATCGGAATAGCTGCCGGTGATGAGTGCTGTCGAATCTACCCCACCTGCCGCCGGGATAGTCAGCGCATCCATGTTGGTCATGGTGCAGCCGTCAAACTGCCCTGCCGTGTATTGGTTGATGGATTCGATGTAGTCGTTGAGTTGAACAATATTGATTTTGATGCCGTATTTGCTGGCCCATTTATCAATAATTTTTTCATTGCTGATGGTGCCCCAGGGCATCCAGCCCGCATAGATCGTCCAGCAGATGTTGAACTCTTTTTTAACCGTGGCGAAGGAAGAAAAGCTGATCAGCAAGGTGAGTGACAGCAAAAGCGTGCGGATGAACGGCGTTGTTTTCATGGTTAACCTCTGGTTGGCACAAAAAAGGAGCAGCGCGACACCTGACGGTGCTGCTGTCTCCCGGGCTTTTGTCCCGCCGTGTAACCTCTCAGAGGTCGCCAGCTCTCGGACCAGACATTCACCTGCGTGAACCGGAACCCTAGCCAGCTATTTAATTCAGATTATGTGTTGCGCTGCTTACCGATCAGGTTTTTGCAATTGACGTGCCAGAATTAATGACGATAAAAATCAGTTACTTATAATTATTCCTGGTGACGAAGCACCAGAATGATGAGTGACCGAGGGGCATTGCACATAATCAGTGCTGACTGGAACACGAAATATGCTGTGCAGTCCTTACATCATAAGCATAAGCGCGGTTTCTGGGCGACGTTGCAGCGGTAGTGTCCATCCTGACGAGGCGTGACGGTATAACGCCTGACGCAATACCGCTGATGGCGCGAGGTGCTTTAATCCTGTACATGTCGCGCGGCCAAGGAGCCACTATTAGGCGATAGCCATCCTTGTAGTTTAAGGGAACGTACACGCTTTCAACGGTGACCATCCGCACTTCTCGTTTGTTGACCCTCCATTACTGCTGTTGATGCCCGCACGCGGGTATGGCAGTGGCGTGCTACACAGAGACTGGCTTTGCGTTCTGCCGGTTCTTTAACCCACCATAAACGTCGCGCGTTTTTTGCAGCAGGGTCATCCGGCCTGCACTACAGTTAACTGACTCAGTAACCAGCAAAAACACGACCATGTCCTCTTCCCTTCGCTCAAATCTGTTTGCCCGGTTGCGCCTGCTGATCTCTGTGGTGGCAGGTCTCGTCTGCTATGTTTTACTGCCTGAGCATCTGGGGCAAATGCAGAGACTGTTAATCAGTTGGAACGTGCTGGCATGGCTCTATCTGTGGTTTATCTGGTTTCGCATGTTGCGTACCGCGCCAGATGAGATTAAACGAATCGCCCAGATGCAGGATCAAAGTGCCGCGCTGGTGCTGGGGCTGGTCATCGTGGCCTGTATGATCAGTATGGTGGCCATCATGAGCGAGCTTCCCACGTTAAAAAGCCTGACGGGCTCGTCGCGGGCCCTGCATCTGCTTTTGACTGCCATGACGCTCATCGCCTCATGGGCCTTACTACCCAGCGCATTTGCCATGCATTATGCCCATCAGCATTACCTGCTTCGCAGCAACAGTATCACGCCGATGATCTTTCCGGAGAAACCGACGCATCCGGGTTACTGGGATTTTCTCTACTTCTCTTTCACCATCGCGGTGGCATCCCAGACGGCGGATGTGGCGACGGGCACGACAGAAATGCGCAAGATCGCCTTGTTGCAGTCGGTTATCTCTTTTATTTTTAATCTGGCGATTCTGGGACTGTCCGTGAATGTGGCAGCCAGTTTGTTAAGTTGAGAGTCTGCCTGCGACGATAGCCAGCAGAGAAGCGCATTGACTGTTACGGGAATTTACCGCTTAAAGCCTGTGCGACGGGAAGCTGCACCCTCTTTGAAAGGGTGCAGAGACTGCGAGAAAAATTAACCGCCCTGCTGCTGTTGCCCTTGCTGTTGACTGGCCGCTTCTTTCTGTTTCTTTTTGGCCATATGATGTCCAACAGCGCAGCCTGCTGCGGCCCCAGCGACACCGTGATGTTTAAGATGCCCTGCCACGCCGCCCACGGCCGCGCCCTTTAGACAGCCTTTGGCTTCAGCTTGTGAACTCATCGCCATGAGCAGACCCGCGGTAACAAGAACAACTGACAATTTTTTCATCGAATGACTCCCTGATAAATAGCGAATACGCATTAATATCTACTGAGCATAGTTAGTCAGGACGCTTCTGCTGGCCGAAGTCAGTAAATCTTGAAACCGTTTACCCGCCGTTAAGCATTTAACGTTCCGGGAGTGATAGCGATATCATAACAGGCGCTTTTTAGCACAATATTCAGTCCTTAACGCTTATCGATAACGACGGGAAGGAGATGTAAGAGAATATAAAAAACTGCACCTTACTCAGTCAAACGTCCAGCTTTTGAGGTGCAGTTCTTTGAGGGGGTTGAGCATAATTAAAAGGCTAAACAATCAGTTCAGGATGTAAAACCGAGCAGGTTCAGGACATATCATCCTGAGTTTCATCGTGTGGGCAAGGTTCGCCGGTGTCATAACAGGCAGGATTAATGCGCAAACCGCCTGAAGGCTTTTGATGAGCAGCAAGTTTGATGTTCCCCGCACTGCCCGCATTGTTCTTTTGCAGCGAAGAAGCTGACTGTTGTTCATGTACAGATACAGCCAGTGCTGCATTCTGAAAGGTAATCAAGGTCGCGATGGTGAACGCCGTTGTTTGCAGTGGCACTTTTACGGATAACATTTTCATAACTTGCCCTTTAGAGATTACGCAGGAAGGACAGAACGGTTAGCCGTTCTGCTCTGTGCTGTATTCAAACTCAGCAGTGTAAAAATAGAATCTATATATTTCCATTTTAAGACGGACCTGATAAACCAGATTACTCCTTGCCAGCCTGATACAGAAAACACCAGGCGGAGGGAAATAATAAAGATTAAGATCATTATCTTATTTACCTCATTCTGTTCGTTGATATTGCAACATCCCCCCTTACTTACACATTTTTCAAATCCTGTCTGAGCAGAGCATTAACCAATGACGAGCGGATGAGCGGTAACTGGCTGCACTTTCTCTCTAACTGTCTAAACCTGGCATCGATAGCACCATACTCAAAAACCTGTGCAGGCCGCGGCCAGAAATTTCATGCTTTTAGCGCAATGTATTCTGCGCATAACTTTCATGCCGAAGCGTTTAAGACGCGCTTTGTTTTTCTGTTTTTGTATACGCTGACGTATCAATTCAGACCACGCTGCATCGTTAACGACTGCTCAGGAAGCATGAAATGAAAGTACAAAAACTTGATCAACCCGCTTCAATCAAGACGCTGGAATCATGGGGGACCGTTGAGGGCCTTCCGGGATCGCCCGAGATTGCACTGGCAGGGCTGCAGACGGTGATCCCCGGTCATGAGAATACAGATATGGGCATTTTTGAATGTACGGCGGGCAGTTATCGTCGCGGCGTTAAGCAAGCAGAGATGATGCATTTCCTGTCAGGAACGGGTTCCTTCACAGCGGATGGCGAAGCACCACAGCATTTCAAACCTGGCGATACCTTGTTCTTTGAAGCGAATACAGAAGGGACATGGGTCATGGAGACCACCATGCGCAAGCTTTATGTGATTTTCGACACCCTGTAAAAATTCGATCACTGATTCATCCCACTGAGGATGAATCAGGACAGCATAAAATCGACGGCATCGTTCGCATGAATGCGCGTTGTATCGAATACCGGTAGCGCGCTTTGTGCTTCTGAAACCAGCAAACCAATTTCCGTGCAGCCAAATATGACTCCTTCTGCACCTTGTGAAGCCAGTTCCTGTATCACCTCAAGATAATACTGGCGGGAGCCTTCCGTAAATGTCCCCATGCAGAGTTCATCAAAAATGATTTGGTTGATGACGTTACGCTGTTCTGCCGGTGGTACCAGGGTAGCAATTGAGAATTGTTTATTCAGGCGGCCCAGATAGAAGTCCTGCTCCATGGTATAACGCGTGCCCAGCAAGGCTACTCGGGTCATGCCTTTGCTCGTTATCGCCCTGCCCGTCGCATCCGCGATATGTAAAAAAGGCAAGTGACAGCGAGATTCAATCGCCCCGGCAACCTTGTGCATCGTGTTGGTACATAAGACGATTGCGTCTGCACCGGCGCCCGCCAGACCCACGGCAGCCTTAGCCAGTAGTTCACCAGCCCGATCCCAGTCGCCACTGCGCTGGCAGGCTTCAATTTCATGAAAATCCACGCTGTGCAGAAGCAGCTTTGCCGAGTGTAAACCGCCTAATTTGCTTCTGATTCCCTCATTGATCAACCGATAATAAGGGAGCGTTGATTCCCAGCTCATGCCGCCTATAAGGCCGATTGTTTTCATCACTCTCCTTTGAAATAGATCACTGCCAAAGCCTGTCGAGGATAATAAAACTGCGCGTTGCCTGAAAGGATTATGACGGGTTAGCCGCGTGTTTTCAGGCGTTGCGCTAACCCGTTACCGCCAGAGCCTTACCGCCGCCGGGCAGCGGAAATCCAATGCCCGGCAGGGATCTACCATCACGTTTTATTGCCTTTTTCACTCGCCTGCTGCAATGCCGTGATGACGATCCCCGGCGTTAACACCTGAGGCAGGACAACGGGTTTTCCGCCGTCAGCAGGATAAACCACATACAGCGGCAAACCACCACGGCCAAAATCACTGAGTGCCTGCTCAACGTCAGGATTGTACTTTGTTGAGTCAGCAATCATATAAATGGTGTTGGTGCGCGCCATAGCCGTCTTTACTGCCTGGGTTGACAGCGAGGTACGTTCATTAACCTGACAGGTAATGCACCAGGAGGCGGTAAAATTCACCAGAACCGGTTTACCCTGGCCTTTTATAGCGTCCACATTTTGGGGCGACCATGCCACCGCAGCCGCTGCCACAACATCCGAAGAATCAGGGGCTGCCGTCGAGGTTTTCAGCGTAAATAACGGTGGTACCAACAGGATAATTACAACAGCTGTGGCGATGTGCAGAGCCCAGTGCCGCCTTCCCATCATCTGCCGCTTCTGAGCCAGGCCATACAGCCAGGCGGCAAAACCCAGCAGCAGGCAACAGGTCAGTATCGCTGCCAGCGCCGTCGAGCCAGCCTGCCGTTCCAGCACCCAGATTAACCAACCCGCCGCACCCAGCATCGGAAACGCCAGGCCATGTTTTAGGGTGATCATCCAGGCACCCGGCGACGGCAGTATTCGGGCAACGACAGGGAAAAAGGAAATCAAGGTGAAAGGCGCAGCAAAGCCCAACGCCAGAGAAAGAAAGATAATAAAGCTGATAACGGGGGGCTGTACAAGCGCATAACCTATGGCGCTGGCCATAAAGGGCGCGCTGCACGGGGTAGCAACAACAATAGCCAGCGCCCCCGTTAATGCGGACCCGGTCAATCCACCCCGCTCGCCCCCGACTTCGCCGGCCCGCTGAAGTGATAATCCCACCTCGAACAGGCCAAACAGATTAAGTGCGGATGCCAGCATCACCAGAACCAGCAACGCAATCACCAGCGGTGACTGCAGTTGAAAACCCCAGCCCACTGATGACCCACCGAATCTCGCCAGCAACAGCAGACCAACCAGTAACATCATGGTGACCACTACGCCAGCCAGAAAAGCGAGCCCTTCTGCACGAGCCTGTGCGGGCCTGGCGTGATGCCGTATCAGACTCAACGCCTTGAGCGAAATGACCGGGAACACACAGGGCATGAGATTAAGTATGATGCCGCCCAGAAAAGCGGCGGCGATAGCAGTCAACATGATTTATTTGTCCAGATCGGGAATTAAGCCGGGTTGGCCTGGCGGTATTTTTTCACGGCATCCAGCGTTTTCTGAATGTGTGATTCTGGATTTTTATCCGTATAACTCAGCAGGATTTTGCCATCCGGTGCAATAACATAAGACGTACGATCGGAAAGCGTTTTACCTTTCATCTCCATCGTACTTTTGTATTCTGCAGCCACTTTTGCACCCGGATCGGCAGCAACGGTGAATTTATCGCGGCATTCAAGTTTAGAAAATTTCTCAATCTGGTCAGTATTACCTGCGGTGACGCCGATTACCGTTGCGCCCTCTTTTTTAAAGTCATCTGTCGCTTCTGCAAAGGCATGCGCCTCTAAGGTACAGCCTGCACTAAACGCCGCCGGGAAAAAATAAAGAACGACCGGGCCTTTTTGCAGTGCCTGCTGTAAAGAGAAGGTGGTTTCTTTACCTGCCAGTGCGGCTTCCAGTTTGAAATCCGGCGCCTTTGCACCCACCGGCAGTGCCGCGAACGCGGAGGTCATTGGAAGGCTCAGTGCCAGTAATGATGCAGCCGTCAGCATTTTCAGGTGATTCTTGATACGCATTCTCTTTTCTCCGTCGACAAGCAGGCATAAGTGCCCCTTGCACGTTAATACTAGGTTCATTCACTAAAAATGAAAAAGTTTGCGTCATGGAATAACGCGATAGCGTCACCAGAGCGTTAATGCAAACGTGTCTGGCATCTACAGTAAGATAGTCTTACAACCGATCATTTAGATATGCGGTTAGGCGATAATTTTGTGTCAGACGGTAAATATTCAGGGAACAGAGAGATGCCCTACCTGATAACGCTGAAAATGGCCCGAATCTTGCGCGGGCGCCGTTGTCCAGAGACAAAAATCTATGTGGCGCCAGTGAAAGGTATCCAGAGCCGATACGCGTGCTAACGCCCCGGCTTGTTTTGGGGGCTGTGTTAACCCGGCGAGATCGGCGTAAGCAGGAACGGTGCTGACGTTCAGGGAAGCAAAACCGGCTTGAACCATCTCTGGCGACAGCCTGGCCGATAACACCGGGAAGGTATGCACCTGCGGCCAGCCAAAATCCTCAGTAAGCTTTTTAAAACCTGCCCCAGACAAAAAACAGTGCATGCTCTCTGCGTCCTGCCAAAGATAAAAGGGCGCATACACATTTTCATCCGTGTTTGTGGGACCTTTGGCTTTGCACGCATAAAGCCAGGCTTTGAATATGAGACCAGGAAATCCCGCCATCTTATATCCGTTGTCATCAATCCGGCGTTGAATAATCGTCATGTCGTAATCGGCGGGAAGAACAAAACGGTATTGCATAGCAAGCATGGTTTTCTCCTTAAAGTTGGGGAATATCCGCCAGGTTAAACATCTTCCCATGACTAAAAGACCAGTCTTCTGGCTGAGTGAAATGAAGAACGATCATGACATCATGGGGCTTTATACCCATCGATTTTTCAAGACGCCGGGTCAGATCCTGATAAAAGGCCTGTTTCTGCTGCGTATTACGCGTTTTACCTGCGGTAATGGTAAACAGAAGAAAGTCATTGCTGCGGCCCGCCTCAGCACCACAAAGATAATGCCGATCAAAAATCCGGCTGTGCGCGTCATAACAATCAAAAAACTGAAAGCAGTCTCCGCGCGGTACGGAAAATGAAGCTTCAAGCGATTGCTGTAACGCAGCAGAAATTTTCTCTCTCCACTGCTGAAAACGCGCTGTTGAGATGGCTATATGGCTTACAGGCATCGGTATCCCTCACTCAGGCTGTGTGTTTTTGAAGACGGTCAACGCGGAAACGGCGTTGGGCCAGCCGCAATAAAAGGCAAGATGCGTTATCACTTCGATAATTTCATCGTCTGAAATGCCATTTTGGCGAGCAAATTCCAGATGCCAGCCCAGCTGTTCATTTCGATACAGTGCAATGAGGGCGCTGACCGTAATCAGACTTCTGTCACGCGGTGAAAGCCCGTCCCGCTGCCAGATATCGCCAAATAAGACCTCTTCACTGAGACGTGCCAGCTTGGGTGCTATTCCGGCCATATTTTCCCGACTCACCTTTATCGTGTTCATTTTTGTTTCTCCTTGAGGATGTGGTAGAAAGATAGGATGCTTTGACGATCTATAAAATCAGAAATATTGGGACCCTGAATCCCATAAAACGGGATGAAAAATGGCGAAAAGACCCGTTACGTTCGATGCTGAAACATTACGAACCTTTGTCACCGGTATTGAGTTGGGAAGTTTTGCTGCTGCTGCAGAGCGCCTGGGGCGTTCAACATCGGCGGTAAGCGCTCAGCTTAAAAAGCTTGAGCAGCAGGCAGGCGCCGCACTGGTGCAAAAGTCAGGACGACATCTGGTCCTTACTGCCCAGGGGGAAATGATGCTTGCCTATGCGCGCAGGCTGATGAGTCTCAACGACGAAGCTTACCAGGCGGTGAAATCGGTGGGCATCCGTGGCGAGGTTCGGCTGGGATTGCAGGAAGATTTTGGAGAATCACTTCTCCCCTCTCTTCTTGGGCAATTTTCACGTGCGCACCCCGACGTACAGGTCTCCGCGACCGTGACCCGCAACAAGCCTCTGCTGGATGCAATACGTCACAATGAACTTGATGTTGCCCTGAGCTGGCAGGGTGACGAGAGCACCGCTTACAGCGAGTCGCTCGGGTCATTACCACTCTGCTGGATTGGCGCAAAAGATTTCGATATCGGCGCATTTATCGATCGGAACCGACCTCTGCCGTTACTGGTTTTTGAAGCACCCTGTCTGATGCGTAGCGCGGCGACAGCGGCCCTGGACAGCATGAATATCCCCTGGCGCATTGCGTTTACCAGCAGAAGCCTGAGCGGGATATGGGCGGCCGCGGCGGCCGGGCTCGGAATGACGTTGCGAACACAAACGGGCATGCCGTCATCACTCGCGATATTTGACCAGCAAAAATTGCCAGATACTGGCGCGATTGGCGTTTGTCTGCATCAGTCTGAAAAAAATGTATCAGCCGCAGCAGCCTCGCTTTGCCAGATGATAAAAACGCACTTTCATGGCACATAAGCCAACTACCGCGCCTGAAGAAATCCAGCCAATAGACAGCATCAATCGATGACCGGACAGGCAGGTATTTCTGGCGGTTGAGGCTGAGCACAGGGCTGTCAGATTGTGGTCGTTTAAACAACGCCCTGCTTTTTGTCCGGCCCGGCTTTGGCACCTCTCCTGCTTGCTGCGCTAATCTTGACGCGGGCACCTGAGTAAGGCCAATTACAGTATGCTGTAACTAAAATCGTTACAAAAAATACTGTGCTCACACTTTTGTGACATCCATCGCCAATGCTGTTTACCCCCGGCTTATCTCTCCACCATAGCCTTTTACGCTGAGCGTATCACCGTCTGCTTCCACCCACGCGAAGGGCACAACTGAAGGGCCGTCGAGCATGCCCTTCATGATAAAAAAGTCGGTGTCCAGAATACGGGCATAGCCTCCGCGATGATCGTGTCCGGCAAAACAGGCGCGCACCCGGTAGCGGGTGAATAAATTCACCAGCGCGTCGGCGTTCATTAACATATGCGTATTCCCGGGAGCCAGCGGATAATGCCCGAATACCACGATGCTTTCTCCGCACTGCTGTGCCGCCTGTAACTGCTGCTCTATCCACACCAACTGTTGCGCGCCCACGGCACCGTTCCAGGGCTGCGCGTGGGGTTGATGCTCATGTTGCAGCCGGGCCAGCAACGCTGCCGCCTGTTGGCGATCGGTGCCGTTGAGCGCATTGCAGTAAAGACTCATATCATTGCCATCGTAGACAATGAAGCGCCAGCCGTTAAAACGGAAAGCGTAATAGCTCTTGGGTAGGGGAACCTTACCTTCAAGTCGTGTGGCAATCGTCTGCGCATCATGATTACCCAGCACCACGGCATGGGGATGCTTTAATTCTTGATATACCGGCAATACCGCAGCATAGCTGTACCAGTCGCGATCGACGAGATCGCCCAGGGTCACCACAAAATCGAGCGGCTGAGCGTTGAGCGCCGTGATGGCCTGGTGCAGTTTTTGTAGTCCGTTGCGATAGTAAAGATGGTTGTCAACATCCGGTTCGATATCCGCATATTGCGGGTCGGCGATCAAACCAAAACGAACAACGTTGTTCCGCGCAGGTAAGGGACGCAGCAACGGCGGTTGATACAGCGGTACGACCTCCGCCAGCAGTTCGCGCTGCTGCAGACTAAGCGAGTGAGGCGTTAACATTGGCGTTCACCTTAACGTATACCGGCACGCATGAAAGACTGAATAAACTGACGCTGAAATATCAGAAAGAGCAGCAAAAGCGGCAGCGTTGTCATCAATGTTGCTGCACCAATAAGCGCCCACTGCACGCCCTGCTCTGGCGCGGAAAATAGCTGCAGCCCGACGGTTAAGGGCCGTACCTTAACCGAGTCGGTAATCACCAGCGGCCAGAGAAAATCATTCCAGTGAAAGCTGACAGAGACTAACGCAAAGGCGATATAAATCGGTCTGGCCAGCGGGATGTAGATCTTACGTAAGATATAAAACCGGCTGGCGCCTTCCACGATCGCCGCCTCTTCCAGCACTAAGGGGATGCTTTTAAACGTCTGGCGCAGCAGGAAGATGGCAAAGGCAGACGCAAAATACGGTAAGGCAATGCCGGTCAATGTATCGCGCAGGCCCAGTGCGCCAATGGTTTTATAGTTATTCAGGATCAGCACATCGGGGCTGATCATGAGCTGCAACAGGATAAGGGCAAACAACATGCCCGAATACTTCAGGCGAAAACGGACCAGTGCGTAAGCCGCCATCGTGGCCAACACCAGCTGGACTGTAACGATCATCGTCACCAGCAAAATCGTATTCATGAAGTAACGGGCAAAGGGGGCAGCATGCCAGGCGTTAATAAAATTTTGCAGCGTCAGCGGCGCAAAAAGCCTGAAGCTGCCCTGCTCTGCCGCGGGATGCACCGCAACCCACAGCGCCACCAGGATAGGGAGCAGCCATAGCAGCGCCGCTAACCAGATAATCAGATTCAGGCCGAGGCGGCCAACAGAAAAGGAAGGCTTCATTGATAGTGGGCTCGTTTATCCATCAACTTAAATTTAACTAGCGCAATCGCCGCCAAAATCAGCAGCAACACCACGGTCATGGCCGCGGCTGCCGGTAAATCCCAGTAACTGAATGCTGTGCGATAGATGTAAAACAGCAGCAGGCTACTGCTGTTGTCCGGGCCGCCATTCGTCATCGCAATAACCTGATCGACAATGCGAAACGCATTCATAGATGCATTGATCAAGACAAATAACGTGGTCGGCATCAGCAATGGCCACTGGACGCGCCGGAAGAAATAGCCCTTTGATGCCCCTTCGATTTCCGCCGCTTCACGCACGCGCGGATCAATTTGCTGCAGGGCAGCAAGATAGAAAATCATAAAGAAACCGGCCTCACGCCAGACGGAGACCGCCATCAGGCACCACAGGGAGGTGCCCGGCTCGCCAAGCCAGTTAACCGGAGCAATGGAAAACAGCGACAGAAGTTTGTTCAGTAAGCCCAACTGTGGCGTGTAAAAAAACAGCCACAGGTTAGCAATCGCAATCATTGGCAGAAGAGAGGGAATAAAAAAAGCCGCACGTATCACGGCGTTAGCCGCCAGTCGTCGGTTAACGGCCAATGCCATGAGCAGAGCCAGCATCACCGCCAAAGGGATAGTGACCAGGGCATAGAGCAGATTGTTCCACAACGACCGGATAAACACATCGTCATCCAGCAGCGCAGCGTAGTTATCCAGCCCAACAAACTGGGCCGGATGACCGTTACGTGAGGCGCTGAACAGACTTTCCCACACCGTCGCCAGAGCAGGATAATGGGTAAACAGCAATAAAAAACCCAGTGCCGGTAAGATCAGCAAATAGCCGCACAGCTGTAATGATCCGACGCCTGAGCGTAAAGCAGGGGATGCTGTTGCAAGTGTGTTCATCGCCATCGTATTACTGGTAAGCCTTCAGCAAACGATCGGCCTGCTTCTGGGCAGCTTCCAGTGCTTCTGCCGGGGTTTTCGTCTGGGTTATCGCGGCTTCAATGGCGTGGTTCAGCGCCTCCTGAATTTGCACGCTGTTATAGGTCGAGAGTTCTGGCTGGGCATAGTTAAGTTGCTCACGTGCCACCAGCGCCTGCGGAACCTGTTTCACATAGTCTTTCATGGCTGGCGTTTCCCAGGCGGCGGGTGAAGTCGCGACATAACCGGTAGCAATACTCCAGCGAGCAGCCTGTTCAGGGGCGGTGACCCAACGGATAAACGCCATGGCGGCTTTCTGCTGTGCCGGGGATGCATTTTTGAAGACATACAGATTACCGCCACCGGTCGGGCTTCCGCGCTGTGTCTTTTCAGGAAGCATCGCGACACCAAACGGGAACGTCGCATTTTTACGCACCACGCTCAGATTACCCGTGGTGGTCACCATCATCGCGGTTTTGCCACTCAAAAAATCTTGTGGCGTGGTGCCCCATGCCACGGCGCCTTTAGGTGAAACGCCCTCTTTCTGACCGAGATCGGTTAGCCACTGTAGCGTTTCAATGTTCCCGGGCTTATTAAAATACACGGCCGTGCCCTTGCCATTATCAAGATGCGCGCCATTGGTCGCAGCAAACCCCTGAAACACCCAATAGCCATTTGGCGTAGTCGGAATTTCGATGCCCCACTGGCTGACGTTTTGCCCGTCTTTCACGACCAGCTTTTTGCCAAAGTCCACCACCTGCTGCCAGTTCGCAGGCGGCGTATCAGCATCCAGACCCGCTTTTTCAAACGCCTGCTTATTCCAGTACAGCACCACGGTCGAGCGCTGAAAAGGAACGCCCCAGACTTTTCCATTGATATGGCGTAAGAAAGCAGGATAGAAACTGTCGATCCATTTCTTACCCTCATCGTCTTTGGCCAGATCGCTGGCCGCGACAATCGCCCCCGCATCCATCAGTGAATAAGCTTCGATATCGCCAATAACGGCCATTTGTGGCGCATTACCGCCACGAAAAGCGGTCAATGCTTTGGTCACCGTCGTGGCGTAGTCACCGGTATAGACCGGCTGAATACTGACTTCGGGATGAATTTTTTCGAAATCGGCAACCAGTGCTTCAACGGTGTGGCTGATCTCGCCTCCCACTGCGATGGGATAATACATTTGCAGTTTTACCGGATCGGCAGCAAAAACTGACGCGCTGGTTGCGATAAGCAATGCAGGAAGCAGATGTGACAGACGAATAGCAGACATGATTTTCCCTTAGGTAAAAAGATCGTTAAACCGCGTATTTTTTGGACGAAACAGACATCAGCTGTTCTGCATGCAAACAGCGTTTACCGTTATCGGTGGAAAACAGGTATTGCTTATCAGCAGGCCATTGCAGCCCCACCAGGCTTCCCTCACTGAACCGTTTCATCCCTGCTACCGTCACCGTTAATGTTTCGTGGCTGTGAGCAAGCTGGCACATTAATAAGGTATCAGCCCCCATATATTCGTAACTCACCACGCTGGCCGTCAGCACCGCGCCATCAGCGTTAATAAGCTGAATATCTTCAGCCCGAATGCCCAGACTGAGTGCGCCGGCGGTGAAACCTTCGACGACAGGCTCCCTGAGCGGACTCAGATAGTGGTTCGCGTTGTGGCAGGCGAGCGGCAGGATGTTCATGGGCGGTGCGCCAATAAACTGTGCCGCGAACACGCTGGCAGGGTTGTTGTAGAGATTATCAGGTGTGTCGTGCTGCTCAATTCGTCCCGCGTTCAGCAAAATAATGCTGTCCGCCATGCTCATGGCTTCCGTCTGATCGTGAGTGACATAGATCATTGTCAGACCCAACTTCTTCTGTAAGGCACGGATCTCACGGCGCATGCTTTGGCGTAGCTTGGCATCAAGGTTAGAAAGGGGTTCATCCATCAGGCAGAGCGTATTGTTGGCGATAACGGCTCGCCCCAGTGCCACACGCTGTTGTTGACCACCGGACAACTGGGACGGCAAGCGATCCAGCAACGCCTCCAGTTCCATCAACTTACTGACCCGACTCAGACGATCGGCAAACGTGAGCTTATCTTCACCGCGGGCTTTTAAGCCAAATAACAAATTTTCTTTAACGCTCAGGTGAGGAAAAAGCGCATAAGACTGAAACACCATGGAGAGCTTGCGTTGGGAGGGGGGCAAATGGGTGATATCCACATGATTGAAACTCACCGAACCCGTGTCGGCCGTCTCCAGGCCGGCAATAGTGCGCAGCAGCGTCGATTTACCACAGCCTGAAGGCCCCAACAGAGCAACGAACGTCCCTTCGGCGGCGTCAAAATGGATATTATCCAGTGCGATTTTCTCGCCCCAGCTCTTGGTGATGTGATGAAGCGCCAGATGGCTCATACATGCGCCGCTTTGCAAATAAGAATTGCAGTAAGCTAGCCGAGAAAAATGAACGATTTATGGCTGAAAAATGACAGAAAAAAGATGCACCCATTGATTAATCATGCGGGCTTATCCTTCCCTGCCTTACCAGGCCGCCGTCGCGACCGAGCTTTTCCTCTTGTTCCTGACAGCGAATGAACGCAGAAAGCGGCATCCTGACAACCTGTTTTGCCCATAAGTGACGTTGAACGTCTTGATTGACCAGCCGAGACTGCATGCGATTCTGCTGCACGACAGGGCCAGGGCTAACGTAATACGTTCGGCGGCACCCCGGATGCTATAAGAAATGACCAGACGCATGCAAAGCGCCAGAGACTCACACAACGTCTTGGAATCCTCGCTGCAGCCACAGAGAAAGGGCTGCAACGACTGTTCACTGCCGGAAACAGACACAGGTTGAATATTTCCGCTTAGTAGGTAGACTGGTATACATACCACTAACAAAGGTTATCGTCATGCCAACTCAATCTGCCAGCGCAGAAACTGCTTATGATAAGTTGCTCAGTGCGGCGCGCGTGCTGTTTTACAACCACGGCATTAACGGGACAGGTATCGATGCCATCGTAAAGCGGGCCGGGGTCGCCAAAAAAAGCTTATATAACAACTTTGCCTCTAAAGATGAGCTGGTCGCGATTTATCTCAGGGTTCGTCACGAGGAATGGCTTGCCTTGTACAAAAATCGTCTGGACCTTGCCATGACGCCGAAAGAACGGGTACTGGCCGTATTCGCGGCTTATGAGGACCATGCTGAATTTGCCTATGAAAACGGTTTTCGCGGATGTGGCCTGCTGAACGCAGCAGCAGAGTTGCCCGCCAGCGCGCCGGGACGACAGGCCGTTCGTGAGCACAAGGAGGAAGTGGAGGCGATTCTGACCGCGCATCTGACAGACCTGATGATGGGTGATGCAGAAAGCGCGCGCAAGATGGCACGGCACTTCGCTTTTCTACTGGAAGGCAGCATTTCACGAGCCGGGCTGGAAGGTAACAGCGACTGCGTGAGTCAGGCCGGTATGATTGCTGAACAACTGATGGAGGCATACTGATGCCTGCATCCGTACACCAAACGGGTGGCGCAACGGCCGTCATTATCGCGGCTGCGCTCTGGGGAACGACCGGTACAGCCGCCACCTTTGCCCCGGCTTTAAGCCCGCTCGCCGTGGGCTCGGTGGCAATGGGTATCGGTGGACTGTTCCAGGGACTTATCGCTGCAACCCCGCTTATTCGACAGCGGCGACTGATTTTTCGGCATTGGCCTTTTCTGCTGACGGGTGCCCTCGCAGTGACGGTTTATCCGCTCGCTTTTTATGCGTCTATGCGCTATGCCGGGGTCACTGTCGGCACTGTCATTTCCATCGGCTCTGCCCCGCTACTGTCAGCCCTCATTGAGTACCGTCTTGAAGGCGTACGCCTCACAAAGCAGTGGGCAGGCGGTGCCGCTACAGGGCTTGCCGGCATGATCCTGCTTTGCCTTGCGGAAAGCGGTGGGCACAGTAATGGACAAGGTTCTGCAATGACGGGCATTACGCTGGGGCTGCTGGCTGGTTTTACCTATGCCCTTTATTCGTGGTCTGCGCGGCGGTTAATGCAGGGCGGCATAGCTCCACGCGCGGCAATGGGGGCGACCTTTGGAGCGGGCGGTATCCTGCTTGTCCCTGTCCTTCTGATGACCGGCGCACCGCTTCTGGAAACCTGGAATAATGCCGCCGTCGGGATATATATGGCGCTGGTTCCAATGTTTCTGGGATATCTCTGCTATGGCTACGGACTGGCGCGCATCCCGGCCAGCATGGCAACCACGATCACGCTGCTGGAGCCGGTCGTCGCCGCTCTGCTGGCCGTTCTGCTTGTCGGGGAAAGGCTGCCGCTTTCAGGTTGGGCCGGTGTAGGACTCATTATTGCCTGCCTGGGTGTGATCACCTTTCCAGCGGGCAAGCGCGCCTCCCCTTCAGCCCAACGCCGGGCTGATAACCTTTAATCTGGGGGCAGGAAAAAGGAGGAAAAAGCGGCCTTCGATGCATTCTGGGCTCTCGACATACGCACGGGCGCTCTCATTAAGCTTGAGGAAAGCAAAACCCGCCTGGAGAATGATAACTGACTCCGTCCCTGAACCTGAGCAGAGGTGTCATGTGGCGCCTGTATCAACAATAACGTCCAGGATTTACAGGGCCCCAGGGTAATCTGCATAGTCAGTCCGGGTACGATGAAGACAGGACCAGAGAAATCGAATGTTCTCCTGCCTGGCGTCTCCGAGGGTTCAGGCGGGACGATACCTTTCGCTTTTTGCTCATGGCTGACATTACCAACATCAGCAGCGATGTCTCAGCCCTCTCGGTCTGCCCTTATCAAATATAAAACGCCTGTTGCAGGGCATCAGGCGTTTAAAAGCTGCCAGATTTCGATCCTTATCAGAACCTTTTATGGCCTACTTTTATCAGAACTGCTCCCAGTTTTGATCCTGTCCGCCAACCACTGCGGTCTGCGGTTTCTTAAAAACCGGCGACGATACCGCTGCGGCGCGGTTTTGCTCCCGATTATTACTGGCTAACTGACCCGCAAGCGTAATCGTGAAGGCACCCACTAAATGACCCAGCGTGGAGGCCTGATCTATCAGAGAACGCGATGCTGCGGAGGCCTGCTCAACCAGTGCGGCGTTTTGCTGTGTCGCTCCATTCATCTGATTTACGGCCTGATGGACCTGGCTGATGCCTTGCGACTGTTCTCCGGCGGCTACGGATATTTCATCCACCAGATCAGTGACCTGCCGCACCGCATCATTCATGCGTGACATGTTAGAGCCTACCCCTTCCGCCTGCTCAGAACCGGCCTCGACAAAGCCCATTGATGACTCAATCAACTCCTTGATTTCACGAGCTGAAGAGGATGAGCGCTGTGCAAGATTACGAACCTCACCCGCCACGACCGCAAATCCCCGCCCCTGCTCACCAGCACGTGCAGCCTCAACGGCGGCATTCAGCGCCAGGATGTTGGTCTGGAAGGCAATCCCTTCAATGAGTGCAATGATGTCAGTGATTTTGGCTGAGCTTGCCCTGATGTCACTCATAGTGGACAGTAGTGTGCGGACACGACCAGCACTGTCTTCTGAGATATCCCGGGCGTTTTTCGCCAACTGACTGGCAAGACGCGTATTTTCAGCGGTCTGACGGACGGTTTCGCTAAGCTCGGACATACTCGCTGCTGTCTGCTCCAGGGAGGCCGCCTGCTCTTCCGTACGGGAGGACAGGTCTTCATTACCCGCCGAAATCTGTGCAGAAGCAGAGCTTACCGACTGAGCAGAAGCTTCCACCTTAGACAGTGAATCTGAAACATTCTCAATCAGATGGTTGAAGGCCCTTGCCGTCAGGCCGATTTCATCATGACGTGACTCATCAACCCTGAGAGTCAGGTCGAGTTTTTCACTGGCCTCTTCCATGGTCTGACGCATGCCGTTCAACTAACGGCGTATAGACATGATGGTTTTGATCGTGAAAAAACCCAATACAAGGATGACGGCGCCAGAGCCGGCAATCAGTCCCCATAGAGTCGTATAGTAGATATGGGTATTGGTTTCATCCAGTTGAGTGCCGATATCAATATTTATCTGCAGTTGCTTACGGTAACTGCTTGTAAGCGTGCGAATGGCTTCACTCAGATTTTTACTGCTTTCATCTGAGTTCGCCGTCGATGATGACTGGGGAATCCTGTTGGTCTGCAGGAAAGGCAGCAGCCTGTCATGAATGTTTTTAATCATGACGAACGCCTCTTTGGTCAGCCGCAGATCTTCGTCGCTGGATATATCATTCTCAAGATAATGCTGATTGAGGGTATTAAGGCGCTCAACCGTTTTGTTCATTTCTGATTCAATTTGCCCCTGCCTGGCAGGGTCTTTTGCGCCCTGATAGTCGTATAGCTTAATGAGAAGTTCATTGTTCTCATCAATCAGTACGTTTAAGTCGATGATCGAAGGTATGGCGTTAATCTGAACATAGTGAAAGCGATACTGGAAGCCAGTAACGACCACGATGGAAATAATAACCATAGAAACGAGAGAAGCTGAGAGCATAGAAAACGTAAGATAAAGTCGCTGTGAAATTGTCATAACTCACCCTGTGTGTATTTAAAAAATAAAAAACCAACGCTTAGTAAATCGTCGAAATCAACGAAAACTTGATTTTTTTAGAGAGAGGCTGGTGAGTTATGGAGATGAGTAGAGTGAGAATGTGCAGGGCCTGAACATAAACGTGAATATCGCGTAAAACCCAGGGCTAACAAAGCCGCGAAAGGCTGCTCAAGTTTCGCTTTCTGCTGAATGTGGACATTGCGCAATAAGCTGGCTGTTTTTTGCCTGAATGGGCACGGCTCACCCTTTTCACTCAGTTAGGCTAATGCAGCTTTTCATCGCTTATGATAAAAAAGATAACCCGCACTAAGGAGATTTTTATGTATCTGGATGATATTCCTTCTTCTTTTCGGCAGCATGACATGCTTTATCTGACAGCGCCTGACCTGGGCCGTGCAGAAGAAATGCAACGAAAACTGAATGCGTTCAGCTCACTTCATCATGAGTTCTTACTCTGGTCTCCGGGTTTTCACTCTATTGATTCAGTTGAGAAAAACATGGCAGATGCCGCAGATAACTTCCTGAATGACAGAGACGAATATAAGTTTTTAATCATTGAACGCAAGTCAGATGAACTCTTAGGCTGCATAAGCTTGTTCATCCGCAATCAGGCTATCTCTTACGTCGAAATCGGCTACTGGCTTGCAACCAATGCACTGGGCAAAGGCATCATGCCCGAAGCGTGCAAACTGGCCACTAAAATAGCCTCCGATTTTTTGCACGCAAAGAGAATTGAAATTCGTGTCGCGGGACGTAATGTGCGGAGTCAGTCCGTTGCATTAAAATGCGGTTTCAAACTGGAAGCCAGACTGGTTAACGAGCGCCTCGACAGCATGGGAATGACTGACGATACCTTGATCTACAGATATGGCGGTTGACTCTCCCCATCCTGTGAAGTCAGCCTTTCGCTGAGCGCGGCTCTAGACTGTTACGCATGTCCGCTTTATGCCGGGACGGGTCGTTACCCTCAAATCAACCCATCTGTGTCCTCTCACCCACGGTTTCCCTTTCCGGCGAGCCACAGGAGAAAGAACGAATGATTAAGCGCGCCCAGGGTAAACAGTCAGGCTGCTTATTTGGTGAATGATGAGGAGATTAGTTTGATACCCAGTATGCCCAGGACCGCTGAGGAAACGCGATCAACTGACGTCTTGATACGTAAATATACCTGACGCGGTTTCTCGGCAGACAGCGCGACAGAAACGATGGAGTACCAGACAAAATCGATCAAAAAGCTCATCAGAGGGATGACGACATAAAACAGTAACGGGATATTTTTAGGCAAAAGGGCACTAAAAATAGAGGCAAAGATAATGGCTGTTTTGGGATTGCTCAGTTGTGTTAATAACCCATCTCTGAATGTTTTTAGCCATGTCTTGCTGTGCCCATTTTGTCCATTCAACGCGAGGTGTACAGGCTGAGATGCACCTTTGAAGATGTTAAAAGCCAGCCATAATAAGTAAAACCCGCCCGCCACCTTCATAACCACAAACAGTTCCGGCACCAAAAGTAGCAGCCTCTGTAGCCCAAGCATCGCGACCAGGGCAAAAATCGCAGCACCAACGCCAGTGCCTAAAGCGGTCACGATTCCGTGAAGACGAGAATGCACAACAGCATTTCTGGCAACATAGATAAAGCTTGGGCCGGGGCTTATCACCCCCATAATCAGAACGGCAGCAATGGCCATAAGGCTTGAAATCAACATCCTGGACCTCGGTAGGGAATAATCAGAGCGGCTATTCTAAAGGAAATGATCCGTTTTCACAGGGTGGATTGTGTTGTCTCCGGGATTCGAAAACGAAACAGGCCCGATGAAGCAGCTTCTTGCTCGTCACTATCGTTCATCGCTCACCACCCAGGCGCATCTGTTTAATACCTTTGCTGGTTACCCACGAACAGCCTGACTCACCTGTTAAATTTGTTATTAATCGGCAGCTTAAAGCCAGTGCGGTTAAAGAGGTGCCAGTCTGTATTTGCTATCCTTGGGAAACGAATTCTTGGGTTACCCTTTTTGGAGCAATAATGAGCGATATTATTAATCTGTTCACCAGCCATAAAAGTGAGCGCAGCTTTACCGATAAACCTGTTGACGATGCCATCCTTGATCGCATTATCAGCACCGCCTATCGCGCCCCTACCTCCGTTAACTCACAACAGGTTTCACTGGTGGTTACGCGGGATGCCGCTCAACGTCAGGCCATTTCAGAGATTGCCGGTGGACAGCCCTGGATTGCCAAAGCGCCCGTTTTTATTACCGTCGTTCTCGATATGCATAAATCCCGGGTCGCCATGGCGGCTGTGGGCAAAGAGCAGGTTGCTCAGGACAGCATTGAAAGTATTGTTTCTGGCGCGACTGACGTAGGCATTGCACTAGGCAGTATTATGGCCGCTGCGCGGGCGGAAGGTTTAGGCATCGTGCCCATCGGGGGAATTCGCCGCGATCCGGACGCGATGATCGAACTGCTTAATTTGCCGGAATATACTTTCCCTGTCGCGGGCGTCGTTATCGGTTACGTCGACCAGCCCGCTTTCCAGAAGCCGCGCCTGCCTCTGCAGACCTTCCGTCACGAAGAAAGCTATCACACCGAAGGTCTGGAACAGCAGATCGCCGCTTACAATGCCGAAATGGTTCAGCACTGGCAAGCCACCGGGCGAGCTGACGGCGAAAGCTGGAGCGACAGCGTGAGCGGATACTATCAGCACATCTATTTCCCAAAAGTCCTGCCTGCACTGCACAAACAGGGATTTGGTAGCGACAAATAACCGTCATTCGTCCGGGCAATGCCCGGGCGATGTCTTTCCCTCTGGCTCAACTCTCACAGGCTAACCCCTTGCCCCGTTTCGCCCCTCGTGTTTAGCACGATAGAGCGCTTCATCCGCCCGTTTAATTAATCGTTCCGCCCTTTCTGGCCCTTCCCCTGCCACCGTTGTTGCCACGCCGGCACTCAGCGTGACGCACCCGGTTTCCAGCCCTGTCGAGCTGTGCGGTATCGCTAACTTCCTGACGGCCTCAACCACGCTTGAGGCTATTTTTAACGCATCCGCGGCGCAGGTGTCGGCTAACACGATGGCAAATTCTTCTCCGCCATAGCGTGCGGCGATATCGATGCGGCGCTGGGCAAACGTCTTCAGTAAGCGTCCTACTTGTTGTAAACAGGCGTCACCCGCGACATGGCCGTAGGTATCGTTGTAGCGTTTGAAATAATCGATATCGAAAAGGATTAATGATACCGGCCCACCGCTACTGCGGCCGTGCAGCAGGCTTTTTATCAGAAAGTGGTCAAAGTACCGGCGGTTAGCCAGCCCCGTAAGCCCATCGCCGTTTGCCAGATTCTCCAGTGAATGATTCGCTTCGGTCAGTTCATCCCTGAGATGGGTTAATTCAATTTGATAGCGTAAGCTACGTTTGGCCTCATGCCGTATCAACATCCACAGCAGAATGATCGCCATCAGAAGCACCAGGCTTAATACTACGCCCTGAACCCGGCTTTCGGCCCAGCTAATCAAAAGCCCCTCTTTGTCAAATCCTGCAGCGACAACCAAGGGGTAACGGCTTGAACTGGCGAAACCAAAAATGCGGGTTACGCCGTCAACCTTCGCTTTCCACTGGCCGCTGCCGCGTTCGGCATTGGCTAACAGCTGGTGAAAAAGCGGGCTGGAGGAGAGATTTTTACCAATGTAGCTGTTCGACAAAGGACGAGCATAGAGCACGGTGCTGTCTGCCAGCATCAGCGCCAGTAAGTCCTTGGGACCAATAACAAAATAATCGTAGTAGTGACGAAAGTAATCGATGCTCACCGTGGCAAGGAGTACACCACGGAATCCCTGGTAGGTATCACTGACGCGCAGCGAAACAGGAATAACGTAGCGGCCCGAACTGCGGCTTCGTAATGCAGGCCCCACGTGCAGGCTGTTGCGTGGATTGTTGCGATGATAGCTGAAATACTCCCGGTCGGCGTTATTTCCTGAAAACGACTGCATTAACGAACTGGCGACCCATCGCCCCTGCGCATCGTAATAGAAAATACCCTCCAGCTGCGGCAGGCGGCTCTGTAACGTCCGCATAATGTCGTTGAGGGTTGAGACATTTCCGCCCGTCTCTGCCTGAGACTCGATTTCACGCTGGACTTCACGCAGCGACAGTTCCGTTTGCAGAAAGGTATCTTCGGCCTGACGGGCCTGAGCCAAAGAAAGATCAATGGCGCGTTCTTCAGTGATACGAACCGTTCTTTGCCAGTCCTGGTAAAGCGTCCAGACATTGATCACAATAACGCCAATCGTCAATAAACTTCCCGCCAGGGTAATGCTTCTGAGCAGTGGTGAAAGGCGCATCATCGCCGCATCTTTTTTTCGACGTAATTCCATGCTGGTTAACCCTTCTCTCGCCACGGGATAATGCAACATATCAGAAACAACGTGTTATCAATAACATCCTGACAGGCCATTTATATCTGCCGTTTTCAGTTTAGATTAAGACAGGAACGCCGGCATCGCCTTGCGCCTGTTCAGAGTACAGGCAGCAGGCTCTGATAGCAGGCTGATGGTGCCAGCCTCACCGGTCGGGCGTATCGGGGAACGCGCAGATGTCGAGGCAGCGCTCCACGTCATCCATGACATGGAGAAGGAGAGGTTAACGTCGGCGGCGCCACCACCAAAACAGCAGCAGTCCGATCATCAGCACAACTACTGCCAACCCTGCGCGGGCTATCGGTAAAAGCAGTGACGGCTCGCCGCCCTGACGCAGTGATTTCACCCGTTCCGGGGTAATGCGCACGGCACTGTTGCCTATATCCTGCATGACATAATTCGTGACGTCGGCAATTTGCGTATTATCCAGCGTATGGGCAAAACCAATCATGCCCTGACCGTTTGCGGGCCAGACACCTTCAAGCACGGCCATGGCAACGTTATCGGCCGTAGGCTTTTCCAGGATCGGATGTTTACTCAGGGCAGGTAAACCATTCAGGCCCTGTCCCTCAAGGTTATGGCAGGCGGCACAGTTGTTGCGGTATACGCGCTCGCCATCCGTTAAATCGGACAGCATGTCTGGCGTATCATCTCCGGTCACCGGCGTGAGTCCGCTAGCCGGTTCCTGAACATCTGAATCCGCGTCAGCCTCGCCTTCTTCCTGATCGGCGGCAGGCATCAGGTAGGTTGCTATGGCCGCCCGATCTTCCGGCGTCATACGCGAAAAACTCTTGTCTATCGCTTCAAGCATCGGCCCCGCTGCCGTCGCACCGTTATCGGCGTGACCGCTCGCCAGATAAGCTGCCAGCGATTCCCGTGACCACTGATCGTCACTCTGTAAGGTATTGGCGGTGATGTCAGGCGCAAACCACGTCCCTAAAGAGGCGCCCTGTAACGATTTGCTCTGCTGCTCAGCCATCAAAAAATTGCGCGGCGTATGGCAGGTGCTGCAGTGCGTTAGCCCTTCGACCAGGTAAGCCCCCCTGTTCCATTCCGCGGACTGGCTGGGATCGGGCTTGAAGGGTTTTGTGTCCAGGAAGAGGAAATTCCACGCCGCCATACTAAAGCGCAGATTAAACGGAAACGGCAAATCGGTTTTTTCTGGCTGGCTATCGACCGCTTTCACACCATGCATAAAGTAAGCATAAAGCGCAGACACATCGCTATCACTCACTTTGGCATAGGCGGTGTAAGGCATAGCCGGATACAAATGACTGCCATCGGCACGAATGCCTCTGCGTAGCGCATCGGCAAACTGTTTTTCAGTATAGTGACCAATACCGGCTGTTTTCGAGGGCGTGATATTGGTGCTAAAAATAATGCCTAAAGGGCTACCGATGGCATGGCCGCCGCTGAACGGCGCTTTGCCTTCCTCTGTGTGGCAGGCCGCACAATCCCCAGCCACAGCAAGATATTCCCCTCGTTTTATGAGGTCAGTCTGGCTTTCCGCCCACGCGCTACTCTGAGTTGCAGTCAGCATTAGCAGCGTGGCGGGCAGCAATCGGCTCAATCGCTTACCCATGCTGTGTCTCCTGCAAAATCTTATCAGCGGTACGCAGCGCAAGCGCCATGGCGGTGAGCGTGACATTACAGGTGCCGACCGTTGGCATCACGCCGGTACCGACCATAAACAGGTTTTCATGATCGTGCGCCCGTCCCCAGACATCGGTTACGCTGGTTGCCGGATCGAGTCCCATCGACAACGTACCGATGATATGTTGACGGTTCGAAAATTTACCGCTTTTGCTGTGTCGGATATTGGTCCCACCCAGTTTTGCCGCTATCGCATCGTAGCACTCTCGCGTTTTTTCCGTGCCCTTCTGCACATAGTCATCCACATCCCAGAACAGCGCAGGCGTGGGTAATCCTAATGCATCTTTATTGCTGCTCAGGGTCACGCGGTTATCGGGATTGGGGAGCTGTTCCAGCGCATTTTTAATGCTCAGTCGGCGGGCCGCACGAAAACGAACCTGCTCCTGGAGTTTTTTACCAAAGTACCCCTCTTCCAGCACTTCCTTCGTCACCGCTGCCACCTGTGATGCATTGGAGATATCCAGACGGAATGGCGCATGTTCGCGGCGGAATTCGCCGTCTCTGAACTGCCCTATTGAACAGGGACTGACAGGTCCGCGTCCGGGCCAAATCTCTTCATCCACGTCGAAGGTGACGCCAATGGCGGGATGGTCGCAGAGATTACGACCAACATTGTCACGGGCATTGCCAATCCCGTGCGGAAATTTATCGCTGGTCGACATCAGTAAAAGCTTTGGCGTTTCAATCGCATTGGCCGCCAGAACAAATGTCTGTGCCGTAATGCGATGGCTGGTTTTATTCCAGTCATAATAGTGGGCGGCAACAATCCTGCCCTGCGCGTCATGCTCAAGCTTATACACGACCGCCTCGGTGATCACCTGAACGCCTGTGTCCTCAGCCTGCTGAGCGGCCAGACCGCCGTGATACTGAGCATCAATCGGACACACCGGCATACAGTTGTTGTTACCGCAGCAGGCCGGGCGACCATCGTAACTGCGACTGTTGCGTCCCGTGCTGTCGTCCAGCACGGTGAAGTCGGGTGCCAGTCTGGCCGTGACGCGTTGCTGAAGCCATGAAGCCGGCACGCGCGCCATCGGAAACGGTTTACTGCGTGGCGAGCCGTTATCAGGCGAACCGCCGACGCCAGCAATGACCTCTGCCTCATAGTAATAGGGCTCCAAATCCTGATAGCCGATCGGCCAGTCTTTGCCCACGCCATAAAGGGTGTGTTGCTGAAAATCATTTGGCACAAAGCGCCACAGCTGAGCAGCCCAGTGCCAGCTGGTGCCGCCAAAAATACGGATGTATTGCGCATTAAACGCCTGCGGACCGAGCTGTTGCAGATAATCATTAGGCTCAGGCGTATAGCGTGGCTGAGGTGCCATGGGAGAAAAGGGATAAGGTGACATAAAGTCAGACTTAAAGGCGGAACTGCGAAAGCGCTCGACCAGCTCATCGCGCCCAATTTTCGGCCCGGACTCAAGTAATACAACGGATTTACCCGCTTTGGCCAGTCGGGTAGCCAGCAAAGCGCCATTTACGCCCGCGCCTATCACAACGACATCCGCCGACTCATTCTTCTTCATTGATGACATTACTCATAAAAAGGATCACGGTTGACTCGCCCAGCTGCCGCAGACGCCATAGGAGAAGCTCGGCGGTACCAGTTTGTCATTCACAATTTGATTCGCGAGCGTGTTAATGTAGGTGATGTAGCGTGCATTTTTGCCTTTGCCCACAACCCCGGTGTACCAGCCGCTCAGGATAGTGCTCGCCAGCTTCGCGCTACCTGCGTCACTCTCAGCAAACGGCAGGCGTTCCTGTTGCAACAGATCGGGCTGATGGGCCAGCAGGCTACTCAAACGCAAAAGCGCAGAGGAGAAATTCTTTTGGATCTGACTCAACGTGTCATACAGCGCAGCACCCACGGTTTCGTTAAGTTCATCCTGCTGGGTAAGCTGCTGAGAAACCTGCATAAAGATATCCAGCTCATCTGTCTGGGCATCGGGCTGGGCGGCGTTGAGGCGAGCAAGAGGGAGCAGATGTCCGGCAGCGCTGGTTACAGCAACCAGACCGACCATCTTCAGCACGCGTCGGCGTGAATAGTGATTCATCATATCTTCCAGTAAAAGCCACCTGTCGCTGGCAGCAAATCAGCCTGCGTAATACGGATTATTGTGCTGGCAGTGCGCATAATATTTGGGCCAGGATACACAGCCATTCCCTGCCGCGTTCGCACCTGAAGCCGCTGGTTAAGCGCCAATTCAACAGCATAATGGTTGGTGAGTCTGCCATCTGCCGCTTTCAGTCTGCGGGATCATGAACGTCTCTTTCTCAATGATCCACTGGTAATTAACTAAATGTTAACAATCCGCTGAGGATAAACCAGATAGTTGCTTGGGTTATAAATATATTAAATCGATATTAAACAAATTTGATACGAAGCGGAACTCAGAGCACGCTGGCCCATGTGGCATTTTCAGGCTATGGAGGGCGATCGTTGTCTTTGAAGCGGAGTGAAGTAAACTGCCATTCTGCCCTGCTGCAGCGGCACACGTTCTCAAGCAAACGGAGTTGATCATGCCCCCATTACGTTTACTGTTATCAGAATCGAACGATCCCTGGTTTAACCTGGCGGTAGAAGAGTGTATTTTTCGCCAGATGCCGGCTAACCAGCGCGTACTGTTTTTGTGGCGTAATGCGGAAACGGTGGTCATTGGTCGGGCGCAGAACCCGTGGAAAGAGTGCAATACACGTCGTATGGCAGAGGACGGTATTAAGCTGGCACGACGCAGCAGTGGAGGCGGCGCGGTGTTTCACGATCTGGGCAACTGCTGCTTTACCTTTATGGCGGGCAAGCCAGGTTACTATAAAAGTGTCTCAACCGCTATCATCCTGCAGGCACTGGCAACGCTGGGCGTCAATGCGCAGGTTTCAGGACGAAACGATCTGGTGATCGACACCGGTGATGGCGTGCGCAAAATATCCGGCTCTGCTTATCGCGAAACGCCCGACCGTGGCTTTCATCACGGCACAGTTCTAATTAATGCCGATCTGTCGCGCCTGGCTGATTATCTCAATCCCGACGTGAAAAAGTTACAGGCGAAAGGCATCGCCTCCGTGCGAGCACGCGTGACAAACCTGCAAACGCTGGTGCCCAATATCAGCTACGAACGCCTTTGCCATGCCATCACGGAAGCCTGTTTTGAACACTTTGCAACTCGCTGTGAACCCGATGTTATTTCTCCTGATAACCTGCCGGATCTGCCGGGCTTTGAACAACAGTTTGCCCGTCAAAGCAGTTGGGCGTGGAATTTTGGCCAGGCGCCAGACTTTTCGCATCTTCTGGATCATCGCTTTGTATGGGGCGGCGTGGAGATACATTTTGATGTTGAACGGGGCGCCATTAGCCGCTGTCAGATATTTAGCGACAGCCTGAACCCTGCGCCACTGGAGGTGCTGGCCTCCCGCTTACAGGGTGCAGCCTATCAGCCTGACGTTATGGCTCAGCATGTAGAAACGTTGAAAACGGACTATCCGCTGCAGCAGCACGAACTGGATGAGCTTGCACAATGGCTGGTGACAAGTCTCCGCTGACAGTCCGGTGAGCGAGGTAGCGTTTGCCCGGCTCAGCAGCAGAAATGGGCCGCGTCAGACGATTGCCTGCGGCTGCCCAGGTTCAACTTAGCTTCCCGTATTGACGCGTTTGCCGATATCTTTCAGTTGCGAATATTTTTCAAGCAATCGCGGTCCGTCATCCAGGCTCATGGCAAACATCCACAGATAGGTCATGACCGAATAGATGTGCCCTGCGTCACCCATCCCTTTACGGGTCATGGACAGGATGGTAAAGGCAAACAGCAGCGCCGCTGCTGTACCTATCGTTATAAAACCTAACGCCTCGCGATCGGATAGCCCTATGCGTAATCGCGCCAGTACGCCGTAGTGTTTCGCCAGAGCGGGTGCCTGGGCAACGGTGACCAGGCTAACCTCTTTTTCAAGCCGGTTATTCAGACGGCCAAACAGCGCTTCGTTCTTGCGCGAGAAGCCCGGCAGAAAGCAGGCAAGTATCAACAAAATGATCAGACAGCCCACGCCCGTCCAGAACTCAATTACCAGAAGCATAATGGCTGCGCCGCTAATCGATGCCAGAGAGGTGATCAGCGTTGGCAGATGCAGCTCAAAAAAATCGACAAACTCACGTGACAATGTCACGCGAGCGGCGATAGTGGAAGCATTTTGCTTCTCGTGACGTTGTGCCACGATAACCGGCACGGCCAGTTCGGCATAAATACGGGCGAAGGTGCGGGTATCAACGCTGCGTCTTGCGGCGCCTATTGCCCACATTGCAAAGACCATGACCGCATAAAGCACAGCATGAAGCGCCTGCCCGGTGACAATGGCGTTAATGGCGAACCCGGCTAACAGCGGATAAAGCAGGTAGGTAACGTTTTCCGCCACCACTAACAGCAGGGTAAGAAAGAGCTTTTTACTGTGACGACGTCCCAGCATCTTGAGGGTGGCAATGGCATTTTGCGGCGCCGTCTCCGGCGTTATTGTTTTGTGAGAACACATGATTTTCTTTTGGTAAACGGTTAAAATTGAGCGGTCGCTCAATAGCCAGCGCATCGTATTTGAGCGATTGCTCAAAGTCAATCCAGGAGTCACAATGAAAGCATCAACGGCAACGTCTGGAGAAACACGCAAAGAGACGATTATTGCGGGCGCCATCGCGCTGTTTATCGAGAAGGGAATTGAAAAAACCACGACACGTGACTTAACGGAATCGCTGGGTATTTCACGCAGCCATATTTATCACTACTTTCCTGACTGGCACACGCTCACCCTGACTGCGCTGGAGCACTATATGCAGCGCGAGTTGGATGATTTCACCCTTGAGCTGGCCGCGCTGGATCCTGTGCAGCAACTACACTCTATGATTGAAGGCCACATTCCTGACACATCAGATTCAGTCTGGCGGCTTTATGCTTCCTTCTGGCAAATGGCCAGCCATAATGCCGATTACGCTGAACTGGCCGACAAGATTATCGCCGGTTGGGATGCGTTGCTCTGCAAGATTATTCGCGCGGGCGTTGAACAAGGGTGCTTGCATACGGATGATGTGGCACGCAGCGCACGCCAGCTTAACGCCTTACTCAACGGCTACGCCGATCTGCTGAGTATTACGTCTTCACCCTCGCGAATTGAGCAGGCGTTGGCCGACATTCACCACTTTGTGCAATTTATGCGTTAACGGAGCGGGAAGTCAGTAAAGCGCCGTTTTCATCTTTATTGCCATTAATTAAATGTTAAATAGAAGTTATACGAATGATGTGCAGTACGCTTTAAATGTGTCATTCAAATGGCGCGCGTTTTACATTTTGTGGCTTGATTAATCTCAAATTTTATCGCTTATTCGCGCAGAAATGCTTGCTAACACACTTTATTTTTCTCGCCCAGACTGATGCTGAAATGCGATAAGCAGGTGTTTTTTGGCGCTTTATTGTTTACAGGTTTTGATAAAAGTGGCTGCCCTGACCGTTAATTTGGGTCTAAGTCGCTGGTTTATAAAGTAAATACATTAACAAATCCTCATAAAATTAATCATTGAGTCCTGTGATAAAAACCAATATATTGGCCGCGTTTTTAACACTAGCTCTAAATTTTATTCACTTATCCAACTGCAGCGTGATGCCACGCCCGGTTGTAGGAGAGATATGATGACGGATAAAGTCCGTATTGATAGTTTGAATGCGAATACATTAAACGGTAACAATGAGTCTTATCTGGCCCGCCAGGCCGAGTTTGAATCAAATGTTCGAAGTTATCCGCGTAAATTACCATTAGCGATTGCGAAAGCTAATGGTGTCTGGATCACAGACGTCGAGAACAAACAGTATCTTGACTGTCTTGCCGGTGCCGGAACGCTTGCGTTAGGTCATAATCACCCTGACGTACTGCAAAGCATCCAAAATGTCATTACCAGCGGCTTGCCGTTACATACTCTGGATCTGACCACGCCACTCAAAGATGCGTTTTCAGAATACCTGCTCTCCCTGTTACCGGGTCAGGGCAAAGAATACTGCCTGCAATTCACCGGTCCTTCCGGCGCGGATGCCGTTGAAGCCGCTATCAAGCTGGCGAAGAAACATACTGGCCGTTCAGGGGTGATCAGCTTCTCAGGGGGTTATCACGGCATGACGCACGGTGCGCTTTCTGTCACCGGTAACCTGTCACCGAAAGAAGCCGTTAACGGCATGATGCCTGAAGTGCAGTTTATGCCTTATCCGCACCTGTACCGTTGCCCGCTGGGCATTGGTGGTGACGCGGGCGTAAAAGCGCTGACCTACTACTTCGAAAACCTGATCAACGACGTTGAAAGTGGTGTGCGCAAACCTGCGGCCGTGATCCTCGAAGCAGTTCAGGGTGAAGGCGGCGTGAACCCTGCCCCGGCTGAATGGCTGCAGCGCATCCGTAAAGTCACCCAGGAACACGGTATTCTGCTGATTCTGGATGAAGTTCAGGCAGGTTTTGCCCGCACCGGTAAATTCTTTGCGTTCGAGCATGCCGGTATTGAGCCCGATATCATTGTAATGTCAAAAGCCGTCGGCGGCGGTTTGCCGCTTGCCGTGCTGGGGATCAAAAAGCAGTTTGATGCCTGGTCACCTGGCCACCACACCGGGACATTCCGTGGCAACCAGCTGGCCATGGCAACCGGCCTGACCACGCTGAAGCTGCTGAAAGAAAACAACATCGCTGGCAGCGTCGCTGAAAAAGGTGAGTGGCTGAAAGGCAAACTTGCCGAACTGCAGAAACGTTATCCTGCCATCGGTAACGTTCGCGGTCTTGGCCTGATGATCGGTATTGAAATGGTCAAGCCGAACGAAGCGCAGGATCATATGGGTTGCTACCCGGCCGATGGCGATTTATCGGCTCTGGTTCAGAAGAAATGCTTTGAAAACGGTCTGATCCTTGAGCGCGGGGGACGTCACGGTTGCGTATTGCGTCTGCTGCCTTCCCTGTTGATCAATCATGACGAAATGCAGGTTTTCCTGGATAAGTTCGAAAGCGCCCTGCTTGCCGCTGGCGTCGAAGCAGTTTGAGTGGAGTAAATTCGATGTCACGGTCAAATCCGATTCTGGCGTCCTCAGTGCAAAGCACTGAGGCTTACCAGCAGGCTATCGCACAAAGCAGTGCGGCAGTGGTTAAGTGGCTGGAACAGCCTGAAATGTATCAGGGTAAAACAGTTGCTGAACTGCGCGAACGTATCCAACTGGACTTTAATCCCGAGGGCCTGGGCAACCAGGCCGCCATTGAGCGCGCGATTGAGTATTTCCTGAAAGACAGTCTGTCGGTCCATCACCCACAGTGTGTGGCGCATTTGCACTGCCCGAGTCTGGTCATTAGCCAGGCTGCCGAGGTGCTGATTAACGCGACGAACCAGAGTATGGATTCCTGGGATCAGGCGCCTTCTGCCACCCTGATTGAAATGAAGCTGATTGAATGGCTGCGTTCACAGGTGGGTTATCAGGCAGGCGATGCCGGCGTGTTCACCAGCGGCGGCACCCAGAGCAATCTGATGGGGCTGATGCTGGCGCGTGATGCCTTCTTTGCCCGTCAGGGCCATTCTGTTCAGCAGGACGGGCTGATCGGCGATCTCAGAAAGATCAAAGTCTTTTGTTCAGAGAATGCCCACTTCTCCGTGCAGAAGAACATGGCGCTCCTCGGCCTGGGCTACCAGTCCGTGACGTTAGTGAAATGCGATGAGTTTGCACGCATGGACATGACCGATCTGGCTGACAAACTGGCACAGGCGAAAGCCAATAATGAACAGGTGCTGGCCATTGTCGCGACAGCAGGCACCACCGACGCCGGTGCTATCGATCCGCTGCGTGATATCGTCAAACTGGCCGCAGAGCAGAAAATCTGGGTGCACGTTGACGCGGCCTGGGGCGGTGCATTGCTGCTGTCAGAGAAGTATCGTCATTATCTGGACGGGCTGGACCTGGTGGATTCCGTTACGCTGGACTTCCACAAACAGTTTTTCCAGACCATAAGCTGCGGTGCTTTTCTGTTAAAAGAAGCCCGTCACTATGAGCTGATGCGCTATCAGGCGGCATACCTGAACTCTGAGTTTGATGAAGCACAGGGCGTGCCGAATCTGGTTTCGAAATCGTTGCAGACCACCCGTCGTTTTGATGCGCTGAAACTGTGGATGGGGCTGGAAGCCCTCGGTCAGAAGCAGTACGCCGCCATTATCGACCATGGCGTAACGCTGGCTCAGCAGGTGGCGCAGTTTGTTGAGCAGCACGACGCCTTGGAACTGGTTATGAAACCTCAACTGGCGAGCGTCCTGTTCCGTTATCGTCCACAACAGATGGCGGAGTGGAGCGATGCCGACGTTGCGCTGTTCAATCAGCGTATTGGCGATGCTCTGCTGGAATCAGGTCGCGCCAACGTTGGCGTGACCGAGCATAACGGCGTTACCTGTCTGAAAATGACGTTGTTAAATCCAACCGTGACGCTGGAAGATATTACCGTCCTGCTGGCACTGCTTGAGAAAACAGCCCAGTCATTACGCTAAGTGCTTCATCATGCCGGTGACAGTGTCACCGGCATAGCGCTTTTATTTCCCATGCTGCTGGCGCATAAGTCCGCTGCACCCTCCCTCTGAATGCCTCCCTGCCCCTTTAATCAACAGGTTATCATCTGTTTGGACGTCACGGCGTTGATGGACTTGCCGTTTGCAGATCTCTTTAAGGCGAAGAAAAAGCGCAGCACCTATGGGATATCGCGCACCACTGGCGTGATCATCTCCGTGGCCGAAAACAGCGAGAACGGCTGACGCAGAAACGTTATCGTCCTTCTGTTGATAACCGGAGGATCACAATGACCTATCAAATCTCAGGCCTGAAAGCCGATGCTTTCACTCACCTTTACGGACAGAACGAGCGCTATTTAAAACAACATGGCGTAATGAGACTGAAAGTAGAAAACGCTCCTGGCTATCCCGACAGAATTTCACTGCGTGATATCCCGGCGGGTGAAACCGCGCTGCTGATTAATCATCTCTATCAACCGGCCCAAACGCCTTATTATGGTTCTCATGCGATCTACCTCTGGGAGCACTGTACCCAACAGGGCATTTACATTAATGCATTACCCCCGGTCATGACGCACCGGCTTCTTTCGTCACGGGGCTTTGATGCGCAAGATTTACTTATCCAGGCAGACGTCTGTGAAGGAAAAGCAGCAGACGAAATGATAACGCACTTTTTTAGCCACCCGACGGTGCGCTATATCCAGGTCCATAACGCCAGGCAAGGATGTTATTCCTGCCGGGTAGATCGTTGTGACTAACGGGCCCGGCAGTGACCGGGGGAAGGCGAAAGGTGCGCTTCGTCTGTTTTGTTCCCGAAGTCGGTGAGGCGCAGAGAGTGAAATGATACAGCGCGCTCAGATAGCCCAGGAATGCGTGCAGCAGATTTTCAGAACAGACAGCGAATATGTTCAGTCAGCGCTTGCACCCTGAGGCACCATACTGCAGGATCGGTTTTTTACCGCATTTATCGGAAAGACTATGACCGTTCACGCCTCTAAAGATCCCCTGCATGGCGTTACGCTTGAAATGCAGGTCAACAGCCTTGTCGCACAGTATGGCTGGCCTGAACTGAGTAAGCGCATCAATATTAACTGTTTTAAAAACGACCCCAGCGTGAAGTCCAGCCTGAAGTTTTTACGCCGTACGCCGTGGGCGCGGGCAGAAGTGGAAGCGCTCTATCTGGCTTCGCTGAGTGAATCTCAGCCGGATTCTGCGCCCCCAGCCAGTGATGATCCCTGGGCTAACTGGCGCGAAGATAAAACCTGAAAACGTGTTAACGCCCTTCTAAACAAAAAAAAAGCCCGCGTCACGGATGGCGCGGGCTTAGTTTCGTTCAGATGACCGTATTACAGCGCCATATCGTGCTTCGCCGAGGCTGGGGCTTTTTCGCTGTTAGCAGCGGGCGCTTCAGTTGGCTGATTGCCCATCTGAATAACCGGCGGCTTGGTCAGCTGCAGCGTTGCTGCCGTTTCATCCCAGACCTGCTGCGTGAGCGCAGGGTTGTCGTTCAGTTTCTGGCCGTAAGCAGGAACGATTTTACGGATTTTTTCCTGCCATTCTGCTGACTTGAATTGTTCAGGGAACAGTTTCTGCATCACATTGATTGCGATAGGTGCAGCCGTGGATGCGCCAGGCGATGCACCCAGCAATGCGGCAACGGTTTTCTGCTGATCGGTCACAATTTCCGTACCCAGTTTCAGCACGCCGCCTTTATCCGCATCCTTTTTGATGATCTGCACGCGCTGACCGGCCTGAATCAGTTTCCAGTCTTCTTTCTTCGCTTCAGGATAGTACTCTTTCAGCGCGGCAAAACGGTCATCATCGCTCAACATAACCTGACCGATCAGGTATTTGACTAGGTCAAAGTTATCCATGCCTACGTGGGTCATCGGCATAAAGTTGTGCGTGGTCGTTGTGCTCAGTAAATCAAACAACGAACCATTTTTCAGGAACTTGGTTGAGAACGTTGCGAAAGGTCCAAACAGCACGACACGCTTACCATCAAGGTAACGGGTATCCAGATGCGGAACCGACATCGGTGGCGCACCCACGGAAGCCTGACCATACACTTTTGCCAGATGGCGATCGGCAATGGCGCTATTCTCTGTCACCAGGAAGGATCCCCCTACCGGGAAACCTGCGTAATTGTCGGCTTCCGGAATACCGGTTTTTTGCAGCAGTTTAAGCGCACCGCCACCTGCACCGATAAAGACGTATTTCGCGTCTACGGTACGTTCGCCGCCATTTTTGGCGTCTTTAATGGTAACGTGCCAGGAATTATCACTGTTACGTTTAAAATCGGTCACTTCCGAAGAGGTTTCCAGGCGGAAATTATCGTTCTTCTTCAGGCTGCCAATTAACTGACGGGTGATTTCACCATAGTTAACGTCGGTTCCTACTGGCGTCCAGGTAGCAGCCACTTTTTGTTGTGGATCGCGACCTTCCATAACCAGCGGCGCCCACTGCGCGATCTGCTTGTGATCGGTTGAGAACTTCATGCCCTGGAACAGCACAGTTTTCTGCAGTGCGGCATAGCGTTTCGTCAGATAATCAACGTTATCGCCCCAGACAAAGCTCATGTGCGGCGTTGAGTTAATGAACGAACGCGGATTATTTAACACGCCGTCTTTAACCTGAGAGCTCCAGAACTGACGAGAAATCATGAAGGCTTCGTTGATTTCCAGCGCTTTGGTCACGTCAATAGAACCGTCTGCACGCTCTGGCGTGTAGTTCAGTTCCATGTTGGCTGAGTGGCCGGTACCGGCGTTGTTCCAGCCGTTGGACGATTCCAGCGCTACGCCATCAAGTTTCTCAACCATGATCTGTTTCCAGCCCGGTTGCAGCTCTTCCAGCAGGGTGCCCAGAGAGGCGCTCATGATACCGCCGCCAATCAGCAGAACATCTGTTTTTTCTGGTGAATTTTCAGCGTGGGTCACTGAAGAAACGAGTAACGCTGCAAGCGACAGTGCAGGTACAAATTTAGTTGATTTAATCATTAGGGATCTACGATTTCGTGGAGAACTAGTTAAAAAAAGTTCCGAAACTTTAAAATATTGTTATTTCGTAGTTAATATGAAAATAGTTAAAAAATTAAAAGACAGGGTTTAGCAGTTAATTTAGTTACAAAAGATTAACTTTGTTATCGATATATTTTAACCACACAATAAAGGGGCGTTTCGAAATATACAATGCCCTAACACAAATATTCTCTGTGCGACGAATAAACGGAAATGGCGGCGCCTGACCGGAAAGTGGGGTTATTTACTGCGGCAAACGTGCATTAACATGCACGGAACAGGATGAGGCGGTTGGCGAAAAAGTATGGGCAGTACACGCAACCTGACGTCCCTGAACGATACGCCTTCAGGGACACGGATTAGTGGCGAATCAGCGCCAGTTCGTCTTCACTCAGGCCGGTCATCTTCATAACCGTCTCACGGTCAAGACCGCTTTGAAGCATAGTACGGGCGATTTTCAGCGTCGCTTCGCGCTCTCCCTCTGAGCGGCCTTCTTCGCGACCCAGTTGGATGCCTTTTTCCATGCCTTTTTGTTCGAGTTGCTGCGCAATGGTCATCAGTGCGTCTCCGTGTTGCGGCACGCGATGTGCCAGTTCTCTTACCAATGCTTCGGCGTCGGCGGTTTCTCCCGCCTGCACGATATAGTGTATCAGCGATACGACCTGTGATGAAGAAAGATAGCCCGCCAGTAAGACCGGGACAAGCTTATCAACCAACTCCGCTAAATCGCGCTGGTGGATATGTTTCTGAAGCAGGGTTAACGCGGCCATACTGCGGTGCTCTGCAATCTCCTCGTCAGGAATAATCGTGACATCCACCAGCGGAAAAGCCGTGCTATAGAGCCGGTTGGCCAGCGCAGGATCGGTAAATTCATCCAGCCAGCGCGTGGAATAAGGATAAGGACGACGTTTCCCGGTATAGAACAAGACAGGGATGACCAGCGGCAATTTTTTATGGCCGGCTTCAAGGTGGCGCTGCATCGCCGCCACGGCATAACGCAGCAGCCTGAATGCCATGTGCTTATCCGGTGAGGACTGATGTTCGATCAGGACGTGAACATAGCCGTCATCGCCTTGTGCGGTTTTCAGGCTGTACAACACGTCGCTGAAATATTGGCGAAGATCATCTTCAACGAAAGATCCGGATTCGAGTTTTAACGTGCTGAGATCGCACACGGCCCGTAATTCCGCAGGCAGGTGCAATTCCATAAAATCACGCGCAATCTCTGGCTGCGTAAGAAACTGGCGGAAGGTGGCATCGTGAGGCGTGGGTGTACTGTTTTTTTTCTTCATCTGTCCTGACTCTGCAAGCGCAACCTGGCGTAATGCTTACCGGCGCGAAAACGAATATGTCGATTCACACATACATTTTGTCCAGCACTCTCTGATTTACCTGCCATGCTGTCAGTATGATTTACAGGCGTTGTCCGTCATCATGCCAGATATCCACGGTTAAAAGCACGCTAACCTGCTTAATTTACTGGATTTCAGGCGCAAACTGTACTGGTGCGACGACTTCGCGTATGTTGCAACGCGTACCTCAACACATCTGATGCTGACTATGAATGACTCCCGGCCACAACGATCGTTAAAGAAGCGCCCAATGAAGCTCAGCACCCTGTCGTCATTGATGATGGCGGCCGTGCTGATGACCGTAATATTAAGCGTCCATCTGCTTTATTACATCCAGATCGATAACTTCACCCGTTCGCATTTGAAAGATAAAGCGATGGCGGTGGCGCGCACTCTGGCCGACAGCCCGGAGATTCAGCAGGCCCTGACGCGGCCAGACGGAAGCACCATCATTCAACCGATCGCGCAGGCAACGCGAAAACGTAACGATTTGCTGTTTGTCGTCGTCACCGACATGCGCGGTATTCGCTTCTCTCACCCGAACCCTGAAGTGGTTAATCAGCACTTTGTCGGGAACGATATTAAACCGGCGTTACGCGGCAGGGAGAATGTCGCGGTGAATCATGGCGTACTGGTTGAGGCGCTCAGGGTATTTACGCCCGTTTTCAATCAGGCGCATCAGCAAATTGGCGTGGTGGCCATTGGGATCTCGGTGAATGACGTCGCGGCGCAAATTGCGAAAAGCCGCTGGAATATTCTCTGGACCGTGCTGTTTGGCGGACTGGTTGGCATGCTCGGCATATTAATCTTAGTGAAACGCTTAAAGCACATTTTACTGGGATTAGAGCCGTATGAGATTTCCAGCTTGTTTGAAGAGCGTCAGGCTATTCTCGATTCGATTAAAGAAGGTGTGATTGCGGTTGACGATCAATCCCGCGTCAGCCTGATTAATCAGGCTGCGCAGCAGCTGTTAAAAGAAACCACCCGCGAAGCGTTTCTGAGCGGTGACCGCGTGCCGGAAAATGCACAGATGCTGACGCATTTACGCGATGCATTGCACGAAGGCAAAGCCTCTTATGACGAAGAGCTCAACGTACGCGGCAAAATACTGATCAGTAACACCGTGCCGGTGCGCAGTCGTGACAGTATTATTGGGGCAGTGAGCACATTCAGGGATAAAACAGAAATCAGCCAGCTAATGCAGCGTCTCGACGGCATGGTAAACTATGTCGATGCACTGCGGGAGCGATCCCATGAATTCATGAACAAGCTGCATGTGATTCTTGGTCTGCTGCACATGAAAAACTATGCGCAGATGGAAGAGTACATCCTTAAAACGGCCAATAACTATCAAACGGAAATAGGTTCGCTGCTACAGAAGATTAAGTCGCCTGTTATTGCAGGCTTCCTGTTGAGCAAAATTAACCGCGTAACAGATGAAGGCCACCAGCTGATCCTGAGCGAAGCCAGCTATCTGCCCGACAACGGCAGTGAACAGCAAATCGCAGCACTTATCACGGTACTGGGCAATCTGATTGAAAACGCGCTGGAAGCGCTTGATCCGGAAATGGAAGGGGAAATCCATGTCATGCTGCATTATCAAAACGGCTGGCTGTCGTGCGAGGTCAGTGACGATGGCCCCGGTATTCCTGCCGATCAGCTCGCCGCCATTTTCGAACGCGGCGTCTCTACCAAAGGTGAAGATCGTGGCGTTGGACTGTTTTTACTCAAGCAACAAACGGAAAGTCTGGGCGGTAACGTCAGCGTGGAATCAGAACCGGGCGTTTATACCCAGTTTCTGGTTCAACTTCCGTGGGAAAGAGGGAATATTAGCGAATGATCAATGTGTTAGTCGTAGACGATGATGCCATGGTGGCCGAACTGAACCGATGCTATATCGGGCAGATTGACGGTTTTACCTGCTGTGGTACCGCGTCCACCTTACAGCAAGCCAAAGAGCGCCTGTTGCAGACAGATCCGCCCGTTGATCTTATTTTGCTGGATATCTATATGCAGCAGGAAAACGGACTGGACCTGTTGCCAGAGCTGCGCAGTGCGGGGCGTCCGGTTGACGTCATTATCATCTCATCCGCTGCCGATGCGGCGACCATTAAAACGTCGCTGAACTACGGCGTTGTGGATTATCTGATAAAACCCTTTCAGTTTTCCCGCTTTGAAGAGGCGCTGACCGGATGGCGTCAGAAAAAACGGCTGATGGATAATCATCAGTTTTATCAGCAGGCCGATGTGGATCAACTGCTGCATGGTAATCAGGCCAATGCCAGCGAGACAAAACGCCTGCCAAAAGGGCTGACGCCACAGACATTACGCACGCTGTGTTTGTGGATTGATGCGCACCCCGGTACCGAGTTTTCTACCGATGAGCTGGCCACTGAGGTGAATATTTCTCGCGTATCGTGCCGTAAATACCTGATTTGGCTGGCGCAGAGCAATATTTTGTTTACCAGTATTCACTACGGCGTCACGGGACGTCCGGTGTATCGCTATCGTCTGCAGCCGGAGTACCACACGCTTTTACGCCAGTACTGTCAATGACGGAGCTGAAAGCGGTTATCCAGTAAGGTGAAGTGAAAGTGACGTTGTGACGAGCAAATGACCTGCTTGTCGCGCGTCACGAAGACAGCCTCAATATCAGGATGGCTTTTCAGATACGCAATGCCCTTCTCAACGCCCATGCCATAAATCAGCGTGGTATAAATATCACCGTCGATCGACTGGTCGGAAATAATGGTCACGCTATACAGCTCATTATCCAGCGGATAGCCGGTATGTCTGTCAAGAATATGGTGATAACAGACGCCATCCTGTTCGAAGTAACGTTCGTAGATCCCGGACGTCACAACGGATTTGTTCACAACATGAATGACCCCAATCAGGGCATCCTGGGCCGCAAAAGGGGTTTTCAGACCGATTGCCCATCCCTGCTGCGGCGCATCACGAGGTGCGCCTAATGTTTGCACGTTGCCGCCAAGGTTAATCAACGCGCTATCGACGCCCTGCTGCTGCAAAAAGGCCTGCACACGATCGGCAATGTAGCCTTTGGCGATGGCACCCAGATCAATTTCCATCCCCGTTTTGTTCAGAAACACCGAACGCGTTTCCGCATCAAGCTGGACATTTTCAGGACAGGTTAAGGGCAACGTTGCCAGTATTGTCTCCCGCGCAGGAACGCAGTCACCCTGAAAGCCAATTTTCCAGCATTTCACCAGCGGGCCAATCGTGAGATTAAAACTGCTGTCTGGTAACAGACTGACGTTAAGTGCGCGCTGAATTAAATCAAAGACGGGTTGACTGACGCTCACGGGATGCTGACCGGCAGCATGGTTAATCGCCATCACTTCGGAGTGCGTCCGGTTAACCGTCAGCAGATTTTCGTACTGTTTGATTAATCTGAAAGCCTGTGCCGCAAGCTTTTCGTCGTGCTCGAATAGCTTAAGCAGAATGGGCGATCCCATCAGGACGGCGGAATAAGCACAGACTTGCGACTCGGTTTGCATAAGCGACACCGCTCTGGGAGGGAATAAAACCGGCACCTGCATGCGGGCAGATGCCGGCGGTGACGACTAGCGTTTGGCTAACGCCGCAGCGTTGGCACCTGCCAGAATACCAAAGATGATGATGTCCGCAACCGCGTTACCACCGATACGGTTTGCACCGTGGATCCCGCCGACAACTTCACCGCACGCCCAGGCACCGTGGATTGGCTGTTTATGGCTGTCGAGCACGGCTGTGGTGGTATCAATGGTGACGCCACCCATTGTGTGGTGAACACCGGGCGCGATGCGGATCGCATGGAAAGGGCCCTCGTTCAACGGATGACGCAGCGCGGTCTGACGATCGAAGTCCGCGTCTTTCTGCTTTATCACAAAGCCGTTATAGCGATGCAGCGTTTCTTCCAGCGTCCGGTGTTCCATATTCAGTTTCACCGCCAGCTCGCCTACGGTTGGCGCGCTGATGACAAATCCTTTGGCAATATACTCATCGGCCGCTTTGTTATTCATACGAACCTGCTCATCGAAGACAATCCAGGCGCTTTTCTCCGGCAGTGCAATAATCTGCGCAGAAACTTTATCGCGGGTTTCCATCTCATTACAGAAGCGCTGTCCCGCCTGGCTGACCAGAATGGCCCCACCGCCACGAATAGACTCTGACACCAGATAGGATGTGGTTTGCTCAACCGTTGGGTGAATCTGAATCTCGCCCATATCCACAGTATCCGCACCAATTTTTTGCAGCATCGCAATGCCTGCGCCAGTGGCCCCTTTATGGTTGGTGGTGACAAAGCCATCCAGCTCAGGGCGGTATTTCACCACCATTTCCCGGTTGGCGCTGAAGCCACCTGTTGCGACGATGACGCTTTTCGCATTGAGAATACGGCTGTCGTTGTATTCATCCACCACTTTGACACCGCTGACCGCGCCGTTGTCGAACAAAATTTCCTCTACGGCGGTTTCAAGCAGGACGTCAATATTACGGTTATTGATATTTTTCACTAACCCACTGATCAGGAAGCCGCCAACGGCCGAACGGTCGGCAGGACGGTGCGTACGATCAATGCTCATGCCGCCGGTGATGGTGATGTCATTCAGTTCGATACCGTGATCGGCCAGCCAGTCAATGGCTTCAGGCGCCAAATCAACGAACTCGCGCAGCAGGGTCGGGTTGTTTTTGTACTTACCGCCCTTGAGCGTTTCCTCATAAAACAGTTCTTTGCTGTCTTCGATACCTTTCAGTTTCTGAAAACGCGTCTCGGCGGCGTTCATCCCTACGGATGCTTTGATCGTGTTACCGCCGATAGTGGGCATTTTCTCAATGACAACCACTTTGGCACCTTCATCATGCGCCTGAATGGCCGCGGCCAGACCGGCACCGCCGCTTCCCACGACCACCACATCATACTGTTGCGGTGCATTGGGATTACCGCCCTCTTCAATCACATGGGCTTTATTTGAAGTGGTCATTGCACGCGATACTGCTTTTTTCAGGGCCTCACTCTGCGTGGTCGCGCCGGTGATAGCATCAACGTGTGGGCTGTTAGCCACCAGAATACGATTACGCAGGCTTTCGAAGGTGGTAGTGAAGTCAACGTCCAGCGTGTCGTCCGGTACCAGCGAGATATCTGTAATACGGTCGGTATCCAGCGTGACGTTGATCTTCAGCTTAAGCGCTTCGGCCTCAACTTTTTCCTGATAAACACCGGCTTTGTATTTGCGTCCCGACTCACTCATATCGCGAATCATGGCGTCAACCAGCGAGAAACGCCACAGCGGTTCAGGGATCAATAACGCTTCACGCTGGTTACTGTCGATGTAAAGTTCAAGATGCTCATTATTGATAATGCGATCTGTCCAGTCGGGATAAGCGATGCAGGCTTTACCAATCGCAACCAGGTCATAGCCTTTTTCCAGCGCTTTTTCCGCATCTTCTTTGTTTACCACACCGCCAACGCCAATGACCGGCACTTTCGCCAGCGTTGGGGACCGCATGTTAATAAACTTCTCAATCAGCGGGGTTGGATCGGTGGTATCAACGATAGAGGGGCGCATAAGCTGCCCAACAGAAAAGTGGACATAATCGAGCCCGCGTGCCGCCAGCTTTTCCAGTAGGTACAGGGTGTCATCGAAACGGATGCCCGGGACTTCAAGTTCTTCAGGGGAAAAACGATAGCCGATGATGAACCCGTTATGTGCAAATCGCGCGGCCATTTTATGGGTAATTTCGAGGACTTCCAGCGGAAAGCGGGCACGGTTATCGCGACTGCCGCCCCATTTGTCATCGCGTTGATTGGAATTGGGTGAGTAAAATTGCTGTATCAGATAGGTGTTTGCGCCATGAATTTCAACGCCATCAAATCCGGCTTTAATGGCGCGGTTAACGGCGTCACCAAATTTAGTGATCATGGTATCCACTTCTTCTGCCGTTAGCGCGCGCGGCGTCGTGGCACCCTCACGAGGTGCGGCAATGGCGCTTGGGGCGACAGGGGTTTTCCCCCCTATCAGCTCAGGCTCAACCATGCGGCCGCCGTGATAGATCTGCAAAATCGCTGTCGAACCTTCCTGCTTGATGGCGTCAGCAATTCGCTTTAGGCCCGGAATTTTGTTGTCGCTGTCGATGGCTATAGCCCCTGGAAACGCGGGACCTTTTGGATCGATAAAACAGCATTCAACAATGACCGTTCCGATGCTGCCAGCACGGGCACGATAATATTCAACCAGTTCACTGGTGACCGTTCCGTCATAAAAACCGGTGCAGGTTGTCATGGGTGCCATGATCAGGCGATTTTTTAAAACTGCGCCACGCGGCAACGTAATGGGATTGAGAATGGGGGTGAGTGTATTCATTGCGATTAACTCCAAAAATTCAAAACTCGGGAATTCTGTGCGGACGCTTTTTTTATTAATAAATAAGTGGTCCGATGTCATAACGCTAATATACCAATTATTTTAGTTTCATAAGTTTTAATTTTAGTTTTTTAACTTTTAAATATTTCAGGTTTACTATTTGATTAAAGCAGGATCGTGATGTATATTTATTGTTAATCAATAGTTAAAGAAAATCAATGAGAATTGGGAAATTAAAAATACTACAATAAAAACAATAGCTTAAACATATAATTTTGTTGCTCGCCCTTCCCAAAGTGAAGCTTAAAACCCTTATTCTTGCAGTTTAAATATTTGGCTCTAGGTTATTAATAATTTAGTTGTTAAAAATTTAATCGTATATTTTAACTTACTTGATCTGGATCAATATTCTGTTTTTAATTAATCGCATCATATCCACATAATCTTTTATAAATGCCTCCATCGCACCAGAGGACAAGTTAAAGAATTATAAGGCATCACGGTTTATTCTCATAATTTAGAATAAAAAATTCCCTATGGACGAATTGCCGGGACGCTGCTCGAATTATCCTTAACACGTAGAAAAATACTATGAAAAAACTCTCAAACGTCAAAGAGCCTCCAAAAGCAGCCCCTGCAGCTGCGGGCAAAAATAAAGCACTTATGCTTCTTTTGCCGGTTTTGGTCGCCGTCCTGTTGTTACTCGTCCCCGTGCCAGCGGGTCTTGAACCTTATGCATGGCACTTCTTTGCCATCTTCGTCGGCGTCATCGTCGGGCTGATTTTTGAACCCTTGCCCGGCGCAGTGATTGGTCTGACCGGCGTCGTCGTCATCGCCTTGTTCAGCCAGTTCCTGCTCTTTAGCCCGGCAGAACTGGCCAACCCCAAATTTAAAGTGGCAAGTGAGTCATTTAAATGGGCGGTCAGCGGCTTCGGTAACTCAACCGTCTGGCTGATTTTTGGCGCATTCATGTTCGCTGCGGGCTATGACAAGACCCAGTTCGGCCGCCGTCTGGCATTGATTCTGGTGAAATACCTGGGCCGCCGGAGTTTAACCCTCGGCTATGCCATCACCTTCGCGGATTTGCTGCTGGCCCCTTTCACCCCGTCGAACACGGCCCGCAGTGGCGGTACCATTTATCCCATCATTGCCAATCTGCCGCCGCTTTATGGTTCAAAACCCAATGACCCCAGCGCGCGTAAAATTGGATCTTATCTGATGTGGGTTGCTATCACCGCTGCCTGTATCACCAGCTCCATGTTCCTGTCCGCCCTGGCCCCCAACCTGCTCGCCCTTGCGCTGGTCAAAAGCGTCATTGGTTTTGATATCTCCTGGGGAATGTGGTTCCTTGCCTTTTTGCCACTGGGCCTGCTGTTGATTCTGACCATGCCGCTGCTGGCGTACTGGTTCTATCCGCCTGAAGTGAAGGTGAATGATGAAGTGCCTCGCTGGGCGATTGCTGAGCTGGAAAAACTGGGTAAGTTGACCCGTAATGAAATCCTGTTACTGGTGTTTGTTGTCTGTGCGCTACTGATGTGGATTTTTGCCACTGCCTGGATCGAACCGGCCATGGCCGCTCTGCTGGTGATTATCCTGATGCTGTGGACCGGGGTACTTAACTGGAACGACATCACCAGCAATAAAGCCGCCTGGAACACCTTTGCCTGGTTTGCCACACTGGTTGCGCTGGCCGATGGTTTAGCCCGCGTAGGCTTTATCGCCTGGCTAGGCAAAGAAGGGGGAATGTTACTGCAGGGATACGATCCTCAAGTGTCGGCTGTGGTGCTGTTGATTGCCTTCTTCCTGCTGCACTACCTGTTTGCCAGTACCACCGCGCATACGACCGCCTTGCTGCCTGCGATGTTAACCATTGCAGCTTCCATTCCAGGTATTAACATGCCCGTGTTTTGCCTGATGCTGTGTACTTCACTGGGTGTGATGGGGATTATCACCCCTTACGGTACCGGCCCAAGCCCTATTTATTACGGCAGCGGCTATTTACCTACGAAAGATTACTGGCGTCTGGGCACCATCTTTGGCGCTATCTTCCTGATTGCTATGATGCTCATCGCCTACCCCTGGATGGTGTGGATGTTCTGATTGTGTCAAATGCATTTCGACGCGTCATACGATAACATGCCAACACTTGCCAGCCTGTGCTTATGGCTGGCAAGCATAATAAACAACTCATTCGCCTTTGATGTTGCTCCTGTCAGCCTGCGTTAACGGAGCCAGCACGTCATTAAGTGAGATACTATGTCGAACAAACCTTTTTTTTATCAGAACCCCTTTCCTCTTGCCCACGAGGACACCGAATACTATTTGCTTAGCCCCGACCACGTTTCCGTGGCTGAGTTTGACGGCCAGTCCATATTAAAAGTGGACCCACAGGCATTGACGCTGCTGGCCCAGCAGGCCTTTCATGATGCGTCTTTTATGTTGCGCCCGGCCCACCAGCAGCAGGTTGCGTCAATTCTGGCTGACCCTGAAGCCAGCGATAACGATAAATACGTCGCACTGCAGTTCTTACGAAACTCCGAGATCGCCGCTAAAGGTGTCTTGCCAACCTGCCAGGACACCGGCACCGCCATCATCATGGGCAAAAAAGGCCAGCGAGTGTGGACCGGTGGCGGTGACGAAGCCGCGCTGTCGCAAGGTATCTACAATACCTATATTGAAGATAACCTGCGTTACTCCCAAAATGCCGCGCTGGATATGTATAAAGAAGTGAACACCGGCACCAATCTTCCGGCGCAGATTGACCTCTACAGCGTGGACGGTGATGAATACAAATTCCTTTGCATCGCCAAAGGCGGCGGTTCCGCCAATAAAACCTATTTGTATCAGGAAACCAAAGCACTGCTCAGCCCCGGCAAGCTTAAAAATTATCTGGTCGATAAAATGCGTACGCTGGGTACTGCGGCTTGTCCTCCCTACCATATCGCCTTTGTCATTGGCGGCACCTCTGCCGAAAGTACACTGAAAACCGTCAAGCTGGCATCGACTCACTACTATGATGGTTTACCTACAGAAGGTAACGAGCATGGTCAGGCGTTCCGTGATGTTCAGCTTGAGCAGGAGTTACTGGAAGCGGCGCAGCAGCTTGGGCTGGGAGCACAGTTCGGCGGCAAATATTTTGCACATGATATCCGCGTAGTGCGTTTGCCTCGCCACGGCGCATCCTGCCCGGTTGGCATGGGGGTTTCGTGCTCCGCTGACCGCAATATTAAAGCTAAAATCAACCGCGAGGGTATCTGGATTGAAAAACTGGAAGCCAATCCTGGGCGTTATATCCCTGAGGCACTGCGCAAGCAAGGTGAAGGCGAAGTGGTTCACATCGACCTGAATCGCCCGATGAATGACATCCTTGCCCAGCTTTCGGAATACCCGGTTTCGACACGTTTGTCCCTGACCGGGACCATCATCGTTGCGCGTGACATTGCCCATGCCAAACTAAAAGAACGCATTGATAACGGCGAAGGCTTGCCGCAGTACATTAAAGATCACCCTGTCTATTATGCAGGTCCGGCCAAAACACCGGAGGGTTACGCATCTGGCTCACTGGGCCCGACGACGGCAGGCCGCATGGATTCGTATGTCGATCTTCTGCAGGCAAATGGCGGCAGCAAAGTCATGCTGGCAAAAGGTAACCGTAGCCAGCAGGTCACCGATGCCTGCCACAAGCACGGCGGTTTTTACTTAGGCAGCATTGGTGGTCCGGCTGCCGTTCTGGCGCAGCAGAGCATCAAGAGTCTGGAGTGCGTGGAGTATGCCGAACTGGGGATGGAAGCTATCTGGAAAATAGAGGTCGAAAATTTCCCGGCCTTTATCCTGGTGGATGACAAAGGAAATGACTTCTTCCAGCATATCGAACGTGAGCACTGCTCGCGCTGTGTGAAATAAACACGCGGCGGTAAACATGATGAAACGGCCCCGTTACAGGGGCCGTTTTTTATCATCGTTGCAGACGGAACATGGCGTCGCTTATGCTTTCGTCGCCTTCGGTCAGCTCAATAATTTTGCGCGAAATTTGCGGTGTTTCGACCAGAGCCGCCAGCGTGGCGGCCACATCCTCACGCGAGACCGACCCGTAAGGAATGGCAAAATCTGCACGTACGGTGCCGCGGCCCGCCACATTGGTTAGCGTACCGGGACGAAGAATCACCCAGTCGAGTTGGCTTTCGACCAGGCGAACATCAGCCAGCCGCTTCACGCGCATGTAATTTTCGAAACCTTCAGATGTCTTTTCGCCACGTGCGGCATCCGGGAAGACTGAGACCAGCAAAAACCGCTTCACACCGGCCTTTTCGGCTGCGGCAACCGCCAGGGACAACCCCTCGCCGTCAATGGCGTTGGTCAGCTCAATCCCCGCGCCTCCCGCCCCAGCGCTAAAAATCACCACATCGTGGCCGGCCATTTTCTGCGCCAGTTGATCCACGGTCAGCTTCTGGAGATCCCCCGCCACGGGAACCGCTCCGGCGGATTTAAGTGCTTCAGCCTGCTCAGATTTACGATGCAGTGCAGAAACCGCATGTTGCTTAGCGCTGAGCTGTTTCGTCAGATGAGAGCCAACGTTGCCCGCCGCGCCAATAATAAAACATGTCGTCATCGTCCTGCTCCCTTGAAAAAGTCAGATATCAGTATAGACAATAAGCGCAGCGGTAATGAGCGCCCGTCGGGGCGCTCCAGGACATGATTAAGGAATGATTTTCTCATGCTTCAGCTTATCGAAAAGCTGAGTGAAGGAATCCAGAGTGCTCCGGTAGCCAGTAAAGCCCGCCTTGCGACTTTTACTCATATCGGTGAAGGCTTCCATGGGTCGCCCCAGATCCGCGTCGGTGTGCCACCATGAGGCCAGACGCGTGATATCCTGTTCACGCAGGTTTTCACGCTGAGCAAGCGCCTGCCATACGCTGGCCGCCTCCTGCATGCGCCCGTCAAGCGGCATCATTTTCGCCGGATAAGCGGCAGCCTCAAGACCAAAATACGCCGCCAGTTTTGGCCACATCCAGTTCCAGCGGAAAACGTCACCGTTTACCGCGTTGAAATCCTGATTTGCCGCGGCCGGGCTGGTCGCCGCCCACTCAAGTTGTTCAGCCAGAAGACCGGCGTCGGTCATATCCACCACGCCATTCCATTGCTCGGGTGAACCCGGGAAGATAAACGGCCAGCCTTTTTCTTTACATAAGGTGGCGTAAACGGCCAGAGTCTGCCCCATGTTCATGGCATTTCCGAGCGCATAGCCAATGATGGTATGCGGACGGTGGACGCTCCAGCGATAGCCATATTTTTCGGCGCCAGCGAAGACTTCATCCTCCTGGGCATAATAGAAGTTGTCTACCGGCTGACGACCCTGCTCTTCGCGGAAAGGCGTGACCGGCACAGCGCCTTTGCCGTAAGCTTCAAATGGCCCCAGATAGTGCTTAAGGCCCGTCACCAGCGCCACATGTGCGCCCTGGAGGCGTTCGCCAAGCGCTTCAATAACGTTGCGGATCATGCCGCCATTGACGCGGATATTCTCTTTTTCACTGTCCTGGCGCGCCCAGACGCTGAAGAACACTGCATCAGGTTTGACCGCTTTCAATGCCGTTTTTACCGCTTCAGGATCGGTTAAATCTGCGGTGAGGTTGCTGCAGCCCTCAGGTACCGCGCTGCGGCCCCGTGACAACCCGCTGACCTGCCAGCCTTCGTTATTTAGCCTTTCTGCTAACGCTCGACCAATCACACCACTGATTCCAACAATCAAAGCCTGCTTTTGCATGTTAATTCTCCTCTTTTTGCGTAATGCTAAGCGTAATAGAGAATTTCATTCCTATTTTGGGTAATAATTCACATCATTATCAACCTGAGTTCATCAATCATGCACGATCAGCGTCTTAAAGACATTGTTCCTTTTGTGGCCAGTGTAGAAAGCGGGAGTTTTACCGCTGCGGCTGCCCGTTTACATGTCACGGGTTCTGCCATCAGTAAAAGCGTTAGCCGACTGGAGATGCGACTGGGCTCGCGCCTGCTCGAACGCACAACGCGAAAACTGCAACTGACGGATGCGGGCAGCGCCTATTACCAAACCTGCTTACGCATCATGGAAGAGCTGGCCGAAGCAGAAGCCGTCCTGGCTGCGCAACGGATTATTCCTTCCGGCCGTCTGAGACTGGCCGTGCCGCATACTTATGGTCGGCTGAACGTGATGCCGTTGCTGATTCCGTTTTGTCAGCAGCATCCCGAGCTTGAATTGAGAATGAGTTTTTCAGATCGCTTCATCGATCTGTTTGATGAAGGCATCGACGTTGCGGTCAGAATTGGCGGCTCAGATGATTTACCCGCATCAATGGGCTGCCGTCATATTGGTCGTGAACGCATGGTGTTTTGTGCCTCGCCAGCGTGGCTGGAACGCGAAGGAAGGCCGCAAAATGAACAGGCACTCATGCAGCATCGGGCCATTCTGTATGAACGGGCCGATAACACGCCAAAACCCTGGTTATTTAGTGGTAAAGACGGTCATTCGTACTGGCGGGACGTTCCCTTTCGCATGGCGCTGGCTGATGTGGATGCACAACTACAGGCAGTAATTGCCGGATTAGGCGTTGCACAAATGCCCTCGTGGCTGGTACAGAACGCCGTTGACAGTGGTGAACTGGAAATCTTACTGCCGCAGCAGCAACCCGAGGGGCTGCCACTCAGTGTGATTTGGCCCCGGCGTAAGCAGCTCCTGCCCAAAGTGGATGTTTTATTAACCACGCTAACGCAGTTAACCATTCGTTGATTGCGAGAGAATTTAATCGCTTTTTCGCAGGGTGAGTAATGGAATATGGCGGATAATATAACGTCATTATAACGTTTATACCTGTGCTGCCAGAATCGGATGGGCAGGTTAGGTCATAATATTTCAGTACTTTCTGGTCAACCCAATGGTGTTTATAACGGAGTGGCGCTAACGTAGAGGCATTCCAATCCGCTCAGACGTAAGGACAAAGGCGATATGGCAGCAAGGGCGGTGAGCGTTAAAAAAATCAAAGGTTGTGAAACGTTGCCGGTACCTGACAGTGAACGGCTGCGTTTATGCTAAGTCTGCTCTTTCGCCTGATGGTACTGACTATAATGGCACTCACGCTGGCGGGATGCGCACGCTCAGATGCATTATGGGCGGTAACGGACAACGTTTGCATGGTGAATTATCACTACACTGGCCACCCGTCACCCTGTCAGCAAATCTATATTCCAGAGGGCAAACGGCAGGGTTTTAGCATTATTCAAAACCCTCGTTATCCCTATCATTTCATTCTGGTTCCCACGATTCCGGTATCCGGTATTGAAAGCCCGTGGCTATTCATGCCTGGCCGTCCAGATTATTTCGGCTACGCCTGGCTGATGCGTTATCAGTTGATGTCTCAATACGGCAGGCCTGTGCCGGAGGACATGCTGGGCATGGCAATCAACTCGGCCTGGGGCCGCAGTCAGAATCAGCTACATATCCACCTCACCTGCCTGCGAGAAGATGTTTACAGGCAGTTAAGGGCTGAACGTCCCTATATTCAGGATGCGTGGCATCCCCTGCCCGATAAGCTCTTAACGCATACTTATTACGCTCGCCGTGTCCTTCAACCTACAGCGATGGGCATTTACCCTATCGCGTCCGTTGCTCACTACTTTCGCCTGACGCCGCCTATGCTGGCTGAATATGGCGTGGCGTTAGTGCCGACAACGTTCTCGGGTGAAAAAGGGTTCATCCTGCTGGCAACCCGTCGCGGCTGGGATAAAGGCAATCGCGCCTCCGTTGAGTCTTTACTGGATAAGCGATGTGACATTCTGGGTTCGGGATCCGCAAAACCCTTACGTTTCAGATAATTAACTCACTTATGTAAAATGCGCTGAACCCACGCCCTCAACGCCTGATGTCTCCGAGGGTGATGAAAATTGTGTTCAGCCCCTTGCACCGTCGCCAGTACCGCTTTGTGGCGGTGTGAAAGGTGACAACCGCACTGAAATCGGCAATCTGGTCCTGGCTTCCATCCATAATATTCAGGGGCAAGTTTTCTCCCGAAACCCGGTGCTGCTGAAGATACGCAAGATAATCGGCTCGAAAAACCGTGCCGTCAGAAGCAATGATGACCTTCTCGCGATTGAGCCGGTTTTCATCAACATCAGCCTTGACCATCATTTTTCTGATGAGACTGTCGAGATTGATAACAGGCCAAAGAAATAATGCCTGACTTATTTTTATTTTCTGAGCTGCAATCATGCTAAAACTGGCACCAATGCTGCAGGCAAATAGTGCCGTTGCACTGAATCGTTTCTGAGCATAAGCAAGCATGATTTTAATGTCATCAACGGCTTATGTTACATGGTATTCAGACTCTACATGACGCCTTTCACCATGAGCAGGAAGATCGAAACTCAGTATGCTATATCCCGCTTTTACAGCCTCAGATGCCAGAATCTCAATGCATTGATCTTCTTTAATGGGAAAAATAGCCATGTACGGCAAGGATAAGCTTACCGCCTGCCCGATTACCCCAGTGAACGCAGGAATGCCCTGCACATGGCTTCGTGTGTTTAACATAGGGCTTCGCCTTCTTCAGCCTCTCACGTCCTCTGAGTCTAACCGGGCTCACAGCAGAAAATTTTGATTCTGGAACGCCTTAAATGGGACAGTTGTCGACGCCGCCAGAGAAGGTGGACGACAGTGTACCCCTGCATGGATACCTCTCACCACAGAACGGCCTTCAGACCCCACCGCCGCTAGACCAGATTACATAAAAAGTGAATTTTTTCATTTTGTAACTTTAACGTTATGTTACTTGGTATTTTTGCTGCCATGATTCATTGCGTTACTTATTGAAATGTGTTGGTCACCCAAACCTTACTATTGCTACAGGGAAAATCACATGTCACAACGGTCACTTCAGGCACTGTGTCTGATGAGTTTTTTTCTGGCCGACGTCAGAGACGGTCTGGGACCATTTTTAGGCATTTTTCTGACAGAACGCCACTGGAGCCCGGATGAAATAGGCCTGGTCATGACCTCAGGCGGCATTGCAGGGCTCCTCTCAACGTTGCCCGCAGGCGTGGTGGCGGATGCAACGCGCTATAAACGTCTTGTCATCCTGACAGGATGCATCGTGATTACCGTTGCGACCTTATTACTCTGGTACAGCAACCAGTCCTGGACGGCGATCATTTCACAGATCGTTGCCGGTATTGCTGCCGCCTTTATTGGCCCGACCGTAGCAGGGATAACGCTGGGCCTGACGGGGCAAAAAGGGTTCAACCACCAGATGGGGCGGAACGAGGCTTACAACCATGCCGGAAACACTCTGGCGGCTGTACTGGCAGGATTCGCAGCCTGGAAATGGGGGCTCGGCGCCGTTTTCATTTTAATGATGATAATGGCCGTCTTTGCCGCCATCGCGACGTTGGCGATACGTGGAGAGGATATCAATCATGAGGTTGCGCGCGGATTAGAAGACAATCAGTCTCAAAAGCCGACGCTGAGCCTGTGGATCCTGGCGCGCAAACCCGCACTGCTGGTAACCGGTCTGACTTTACTGCTGTTTCATCTGGCCAACGCCGCACTGTTGCCCATGCTGAGTATGCGCGTTGCCTCATCAACCGGGCCAGATGCGGTCGATCCCGGTTTGTATGCTGCGGCAACGGTTGTTATTTCTCAGCTGGTGATGATCCCTGTCGCGATTTACGTTTCACGCCGTGTGGATAAAATTGGCTATCGCTATTTGATCATGACGGCCCTGTTAATGATGCCGCTTCGGGCGCTTATTGCGGCAGAATTTCCAGAGACGCTATTCGTTATTCCAGTCCAGGTGCTTGATGGCATTGCGGCAGGAATACTGGGCGTTGCCGTGCCGGGCTACATTGTCTCCCTGCTGCGCGGCAGCGGGCACGTTAATGCGGGTCAGAGTGTGGTGATGCTAATGCAAGGCGTAGGTGCCTCCATGAGCCCGGCGATGACGGGGCTGATTGTGGCTCGCTATTCCTACAGTATTGCCTTTAGCGCATTGGGTTGTATCGCCCTGGTGGCCTTACTGCTGTGGTGGAGCACCGGACGAACGCCGGCGGCTGAACCGGCATAATTAAGGGTAATCTGCCAGCAATCTCACGCTGGCGGATTCTGGTTTGCCCCTGAATACCGCATGCAATAGGCGAATCCGCCATCCTGAATACCGTTTAAAAGGGACTCAGGCACCATCAGATGTGCCAAAATGTAAACAAAGGTAAAAAATGATTTATGTCTATCTCACTTATTAATCACTCTTTTTTCCTGATTACTTGCAAAAAATTACATTCATGTACTATGTTTTCTCGCTGCGGTTAAGAACGCTCTATCATTAATGTCACTGGCCTCTTATAGCTTTCTCTTCCTTTATTTCCGTTAACCTCGCTGACTGGCTGCGAAAGCTATAGGTCGTCTTCATTTAAGTAGTTTGAGGAAAATATGGATACAAACCGTTCATCGTCACCCAGGCCTAAAAAACATTTCTGGAATAAAAAGCAAAAAAAACTCACGGTTGATGACATAACCGTTATCGATAATGACATGTTAAAACGCGCTGTCGGTGCCGCCGCATTGGGTAATGCCATGGAGTGGTTTGACTTTGGCGTCTACAGCTACCTGGCTGTTATCATTGGTAAGGTCTTTTTCCCCGATGCCAATACGGCAATTCAGTTGATCGCGACCTTTGGTACCTTTGCAGCGGCGTTTTTAGTCCGCCCACTGGGCGGTCTGGTATTCGGTCCGCTGGGTGACCGAATCGGACGTCAGAAAGTGCTGGCCATCACCATGATCATGATGTCGATAGGCACATTTTGCATCGGCATCATTCCATCCTATGCCTCAATCGGCATCATGGCACCCATCCTGCTGCTGGTGGCCCGACTCGTTCAGGGATTCTCTACCGGTGGCGAATATGGCGGTGCAGCAACCTTCATCGCAGAGTATTCGACAGATAAACGTCGTGGTTTTATGGGAAGCTTCCTGGAGTTCGGTACATTAGGCGGCTACCTGCTGGGTGCCTGTCTGGTGACCGTAATGACGAGCTTTATCTCATCAGAAGCCATGATGTCCTGGGGCTGGCGCGTGCCCTTCTTTATTGCCGCGCCCCTTGGCTTGTTCGGCCTGTATGTGCGTTTGAAACTCGAGGAAACACCGGCTTTTAAACAACATATGCAGAAGCAGGAGGAGCTGGAGCAGAGTAAACCGCGCCTGACGCTCTTCAAGATGTTAAGTAAGCACCGCGTGCCCATGATGAAGTGTATCGGGCTGGTCTTATTGTTTAACGTTTCCAACTACATGCTGACCTCGTATATGCCCAGCTATCTTACCGGCGTACTGGGTTTACCTGAGCTCAGCGGGCTGCTGCTGGTAATGATCGTGATGTTTGTCATGATGCCGTTAACGCTGATGTGGGGCCGCTGGACCGATCGAATTGGTCGTCGCCCGGTGATTGGCTTCGGTGCAGTGGGCCTGATCCTGCTCGCTATCCCCAGCTTTATGTTGATCGGTTCACATAATATGTGGGCAGTCTTTGCCGGCCTGCTCATACTGGGTATTCTGCACACCTGCTTCAGTGGCACCATGCCCTCAACGCTACCCGCGCTTTTTGCCACTGATATTCGTTACAGTGCACTGGCGATCGGCTTCAATCTTTCGGTTTCACTGTTTGGCGGCACCACGCCTTTACTTACCGCATGGCTGGTTGATACCACGCAAAATACCATGATGCCGGCGTACTACATGATGGTTGCAGGGGTGGTGGGATTACTGACGATTCTGACGGTACGTGAAACGGCCCGTAAGCCCTTAACCGGCTCTTCTCCTGCTGTCGCAAGCGAAGCCGAAGCCCAAAGCCTGATTAATAAAATGGACAGAAAGGCTGAATCCGATCGACCCGCGCCAGCTGACGCGAAATAACCCGCCGTTTTCATCCAAAACACCCTGTCCGCAGGGTGTTTTTTTATGTGTACATTCAGTCTAGTCATTACCAAACCGGGCCACCGTGCTGGCCGCACCCAGGGCATGTCCTTTGAGTTTCTTCAACAGCTCGTCATGAGTCAAACCCGGTTCAAGCGCAGAGGGTGCAAGATCCGTGGCAATCAGCACGAAGTTATAGTGGTGAATGCCTGAACCGACAGGCGGACAGGGGCCGTAGTAATGGGCGGTGCCCGGTGAGTTTTTCCCACCCGTGTAACCTTTCCCCGTTGTCAGTTCACCCTGAGCAAAAGCACTGCGTTCAGAAGCAATGTTGTAAGCCACCATATGACTCACCCCGAGACCTTTAGCCCCCACGGGATCGGTAATCAGTAAGGCAAAGCTTTTGGTACCGGCCGGACTCTCTGACCAGTTAAGTTCGGGTGATACGTTTTCGCCGGTACAGGCCGCATTACTTTTATTCGCACCGGCAAATTTTTTATCTAACAAGCCATTATCGCTGAAGTCTTTCGACTGCAGGGTTAAAGCCAATGCAGCAGGACATAAAAAGATTAACAACAGATAAGGAAATTTTTTCACCTGATACTCCTGTGTTATCGAGAGGTTATCCTGGGACGAGAGTGAAATTCATCCAATCCACAGTGAAACAGTATATGTCTCAAAACCCGACAGAGAAGTGAGACAGGAGCCCACAGAAGAGAGGAGAAGAGAAATAAAAACGGCAGTTCGCCAGGGGCGACAGGCCTTAAGGATCGGCCTGTGAAGGGGAATAAGGCTTATTTTACTGTCATCTTTCAGGGTGAAATCGCCAGTATTTAGCGCCAGATTGCCGGTAGCAAACCGGTCTGACGCCTTTTTTTTATTTACACAAAAGGCCTGATACTTGATCTGAATCACAAAAATCCGCATGATCTGCATCAAACATTTAAACAGGTATTGAGGCAAAAATGACACTTTATCAACACATGCTGGTCTTCTATGGCATTGTTGCCTCGGTAGCGGCACTCATCACCTTCTTTATCGCCAAAGACAAGCTCAGCATCAAACTGTTGAGTGCTTTTCTGGTTGGTGCAACATGGCCTATGAGTTTTCCGGTAGCATTAATGTTCGCGCTATTTTGAAATTTCTCTCCTGTAGGTCAGATACATCGCTACCTGCTGGGCGGTCTTCACACTGCAATAAGACACCTTCACCAGACAATTTTGCATAACCTTCCCTTGGCGCAACCGCTGCCCTGTACTGTTCTGCAAAACCCGCTTTTTCTTGCAAGCGATGGCTGCAATCATCGCCACAGCGTGCCGTTCCGATAGACGCCTTTTGTCATACACCGCACTCACTGACTTGCTGACGTCGCAAGATACCTGTTTTGGCAGCGCGCGATCGCCCGCTACCGAAAGGGAAAATCGTAGGGTAACAGACTGAACCTCGTGAAGTTTTTACCCCACCTTTATTGTGAACCCTGGTGTGTTATTTCAGCATAACGGGCCGTCAGTTGCTTCAGGTGCATTTCCAGTTGAGACCGGGCAGCGGCAGGTAAAGGTTCGCCCGCAGGATGTTGTGACAATGCCCGCAGTTGCTCTTCAACCGGTATGGATTGGTTAAAGGACTGCATAGTGGAAAAAACCACTGATTTCAGCTCGCTGACCCGTTTCAAGAATGATTGCCGTCCGACCTCAGGCCAGATTCCTAGCGTTAATATCTGCGCAATTTCGCCCTGCTCACTCAGGCCCGATCGTGCGTTGCATTGGCCTCCGCCTCACTTTGTTGCTGCTTTGCCAGAGTCCGGGCGAGAAGCGTTGAATACAACGGCGTTCCGCCGAAATATTGCGCAGACAGGGTAGCCCCAAGACAGGTAATAATCATTGGCAGAATAAGCTGATAATTATTCGTCATCTCCAGCACCAGAATAATGCCGGTCAAGGGTGCGCGTACCGAGGCCGCAAATAACGCTCCCATGCCCGCAACGGCAAAAGTTGCCGCTTCAAGATGATACGCCGGAAACATCGCAACACAGAGTTGACCGACGCTGATGCCGAGTAATGTGCCGAGCGTCAGCATCGGCGCGAAAATACCGCCTGGCGCCCCGGATGCGAAACACAGCAAGGTGGTCAGCGCGCGAAGAAAAAACAGGGAGAGTAAAGCGGCGGAGGTATATGTACCGGCTGAAAAGTCGGGAATTAACGTAATACCGCCAGTAACGGCCTGAGGCAGTACCAGCCCCAGCAGACCGCATAATCCGCCCAACACTGCACCGCCCAGCACCCAACGCGAGGTTTGGCCCTTGTGAAGAGTCTGAAACAGATCCTGCAGCGTGAATATCAGACGATTAAAGGCCACACCGCAGCCACCAAATAGAATCCCTAACAGCAAATATAACCACAGGGTTTGTATCGGCGCATCTTTCAGTTGCCCGATGTTAATGATGGGTTCGTTACCGTTCAGCGCGCGAAAAACAATGCTTGAGGTAATGACCCCAACAAACACGGCTTTGATAGAAATAAGGCTAAAGCGAAACTGCAGGCGCATTTCTTCAATGATGAACAGAATGCCTGCCAGCGGGGCATTAAAGGCGGCGGCCAGGCCTGAAGCAGCACCGGTAGCCAGAATAGTATGACGGGATTCAGAAGACCGCATGCGGAAGATATCCAGACACATGCGTCCAATGTTGCCGCCAATTTGAACTGTCGGCCCTTCTCGCCCAAGCACCATGCCCGAGCCCAGCGCGCCCAGCCCCCCAACGAACTTCACCGGTAAAACTCGCCACCAGCGTACGGGCCTTAACTCCTCCAGCGCACCTTCTATTTCAGGAATGCCCGATCCACCCGCTTCAGGCGCAAATTGCCTGACAAGAAAATAGCCTGACGCTGCCAGCCCTGCGGAAAAAATAAAGGCAAATAAGCCCATTAACAAGGCATTGTTTTCAAACTGGCTCAGCCAGTGGAGGCGGGAATGTATGACCCAGCTTACCGCTCTGTCGAATGCCACCGCCGTCAGGCCTGTTAATACGCCTACCAGCGCGGCAAGCAGTAATAAGGCAACCGGCGTTTTATCTCGCCGAATAAGATATTGTAACAACCGTAGCCGACGGGGGCGAAAAAGACCGGGTCGGTTTGAGACAAAAGCGCGCATGCCTGACCTCAAAATTAGCGTGCTGAACAGCACCAACAATGCAAATTAAATCCAGAGGTTATCGCATCCCCGCCATAATTCCTCGCTTTTATTTATCTCCGAATTTTACTAAATCAGCAACCTGCTGCTGCATAAGGGATGATGTAGGGTAATCATCACGCCTGATAAAATTTCAGGCCTCCTCTGACAATTTTATCTGCAAGCCATTGATTTGCAGCCTGAGGACGCTCATCATCCTGCGCCATCAACGATCTTTCTGGAGACGCGTGTGTGACCACTCTCAGTAATTCACTGCTTGAAGCCGTTCTTGAGCAGGTCCGTCCGTTAGTTCATCAGGGCAAAGTCGCTAATTACATTCCGGCGCTGGCTGACGTCGCGGCCGACCATCTGGGTATAGCGGTCTGTTTACGTGATGGCACAGTTTTTCAGGCAGGCGATGCTGAAACTCGTTTTTCGATCCAGTCCATTTCGAAAGTGCTCTCACTCACCGTCGCGCTGACGCGTTATGAGGATGCGGAGATATGGCGGCGAGTGGGTAAAGAACCCTCCGGTCAGCCTTTTAATTCGCTGGTTCAGCTTGAACTGGAGCAGGGAAAACCCCGTAATCCCTTTATTAACGCCGGGGCGCTGGTGATCTGCGATTTGCTTGAAACCCGACTGACAGCACCGCGTCAGCGTATGCTGGAAATAATCCGTCAGCTCAGTCAGCAATCGGATATTCAGTACGATCGTCACGTCGCCCGTTCTGAATACGAACACTCTGCCCGCAACGCGGCTATCGCCTGGCTGATGAAGTCATTTGGTAATTTTGACAACGACGTCACCAGCGTTATGCAGACTTATTTTCACTACTGCTCATTGTCCATGAACTGTATTGAACTGGCTCGCAGTTTTAATTATCTGGCTAATCAGGGAAAAACCCTGGATGGCGCGTCCCTGATTTCGTCCCGCCAGGCGCGGCAGATCAATGCGCTAATGATTACCAGCGGTATGTACGACGGGGCTGGCGAATTTGCCTGGCGGGTGGGCATGCCCGCCAAATCCGGGGTTGGCGGCGGTATCATTGCCGTCATTCCTGGTGAAATGAGCATCGCGGTCTGGTCACCCGGATTGGATAGCGCGGGCAATTCGTTAGCCGGCACCGCCGCGCTGGAGTGCCTGACTGACAAACTCGGCCGTTCGATATTCTGATTCAGCTCACGACATTCACGGGCCGGTTTTGCTCAAATCCCGCCAGGTTCACCATGAGTCCCTGAAGCAGATTGTGCATGCCGCTGTTACTCGCCCAGGCAATGTGCGGTGTCAGGAGAAGATTGGGGATATCGGGCTGGAGTAGAGGGTGATCCCGCGCAGGGGGTTCACTGCTGAGAACGTCCAGCGCTGCACCGGCAAGGGTGCCATTCCGCAGGGCATCTGCCAGTTGCGCCTCGTGAATTAAGCCGCCCCGCGCGGTGTTAATCAGTAACGCCTGGGGTTTCATCTTTTCCAGCGTCTCGCGATCGATCAGATGACGGGTTTGCTCGCTAAGAGGGCAGTGCAGTGAAATGATATCGCTGGAGGCCAGCATCGCATCAAAGCTGACATAGCCGTCACGGATCCTGCTGCTGTCTTTGCGTTCGGCATAAAGCACACGCATTCCCAAGGCCTGTGCCAGCCTGCCGACTGCGCTGCCGATGTCGCCCTTTCCAACAATACCCAGCGTTGCGCCAGCAATATCCTGAATCGGCGCCCGGTGCAGGCAAAAATGAGAGGATTCAGGCCAGGAGTGACGCGTGCTGTTGGCGTATTCCACGATCTGGCGCCGCAAGGCAAAAATAAAGGCTATCACGCCTTCCGAAACACTTTGCGTTGAGTAACCCGGAATGTTGCTCACCACAATGCCACGTTCTTTGCAGGCTGCAATATCAATGCAGTCATAGCCCGTTGCCGTGACACAGATGTATCGCAGGTCGGGGAGCTGTGCCAGCGTCGCCGCACGTAAGGGCACCTTGTTGGTGATGGCAATGGTCGCCCCCTTTAGTGCTGTAACGATCTCGTCTTCGGCCGTGTCCGTTCGAAATTGCCAGTCACTACACCAGGCGGGCTGAGTCGGTGGCACGGGCAATGTGTCGCCATCGAGTGTTACGATTTTCATTAGATCTCCTTTATTACGATATCACCGACAAATAATGTTATTCAAATGTACGGCATGAGTAACGATAAAGTTAATTTCAAAGCCAATTTGAGTGAAGGTGTTCAAAAGGTGCGACTTTCGATGGCTTAAATGCCATTTTTTTTAACCCTTTTATCTCCGTCGCGTTACACTGCCGCCCTGAAATTGTGAATAACTATCCTGTTCTGATAATGAAATCCACCCGCTGTAAACAACAACGACTGAGCGCCTGTATTGCGATACTGGCTGTACTGCTGTTGTTTATTGCACCTGTGGTATCAAAAAATCTTGCTGAACGCCATGATGCGATGACGATGTCAGGCATGAGTGCGGATATGCCGATGATGGATCATCACAGCGATATGGCGATGACCGATCACAGTATGATGAACGACGGCCTCGCCTGCGGTTATTGCGATCTGCTGGTGCATGTTCCGTTAATGTTGTGGGTATTTATTCCCTTCATCTGGTTGATCTGCCTGACCTGTCGCGCTCCTCCGCCCCGGCACATTGCGCGCCTGGCGTTACCGCGCCTGAACGGTATTTATCGACCCCGCGCACCACCCTTGCCCCGGTTGTTTATTTCCTCGATGTGATCTTTTCTTCTTACGCCATGGCGCAGGAGGAAAAGCCCGGTATTCTGAAAATATGGAATCGCTATGACTTTTTCACGGGAAAACAATCTTCCTCAACGCGGGGCGATGTTGAATGTTCTTCGTCGTTTACATTTTTATATTGGCCTGTTTATTGCGCCCTTTATTTTTGTTGCGGCATTAACCGGCACGCTGTATGTCATTACGCCGCAGTTAGAGAACCTGATTTATAAAGATGCACTCACCACCAACGCCCAGGGCACTGCAAAGCCGCTTTCCGATCAAATTAGTGCGGCCAGGCGTTATGCCGGTAATGCCCGGATTTATGCCGTAAGGCCCGCTCCGGGCGAACACGACACGACGCGTGTGCAGTTTTCAGAGCCGCAGTCAGGCCCTTCAGAATCACGTTCTGTTTTTATCGACCCTTATACGCTCGCTGTAAAAGGGGACATGACGGTTTATGGCACCAGCGGCGTATTACCTCTTCGCATGTGGCTCGATCAGGTTCATCGCGGTCTGCTGCTGGGCGATGTTGGCCGTAATTACAGCGAACTGGCGGCGTCATGGTTATGGGTTGCGGCACTGGGTGGCATTCTGCTGTGGCTGGGTACGCGTCCGCGGCGCAAAGTCAGACAGCCGCGTTCTGGCTTTTTATTAACGCGTTCCTGGCATATTACGCTCGGCTTAGTCCTGTCCCTTGGTCTGGTCTTTTTCTCGGTAACGGGATTAACCTGGTCACAGTGGGCAGGTAGTAATATTGATAAAATGCGCAGCGATTTTGGCTGGTTGACGCCTCAGGTCAGAACAGCGCTAAATGGCGATGCACCGGTGGTGGCTGCCGATCCTCATGCCGAACATCATGCCACGATGGACGGTATGGCAATGGGCGGCACACTGACCGGCATGCCGGGTCATAAGACCGACAAACCCGTTATCCTTAATCAGCCTGATGCTGACTGGGACAGGGTTGAGGCGGCCGCACGTAGCGCAGGTATCAAGGCGGCAAAAATTGAATTACGCCAGCCGAAAAGTGCCGGTCAGGCATGGACAGTGAGTGAGATCGATCGCCGCTGGCCAAGTCAGGTCGATTCGGTTTCCGTTAATCCTGATGACTTCAGCATTGTCGATCACGTGGAGTTTGCCCATTTTCCGCTGGTCGCGAAGCTGACACGCTGGGGCGTGGATGCACATATGGGCGTGCTGTTTGGCCTACCGAACCAACTCATCCTGGCGCTGTTTAGTACGGGGTTATGTGCGATGATCGTTCTGGGTTATCGCATGTGGTGGATTCGCCGCCCGGCATTACCGCAGGCCAATCCCGCGCAAACGCTGCTGGCAGCATGGCAGGTCTTACCGCGCTATCAGCAGGGGGCCAGCCTGATCCTGGCTCTCGCATTCGGTTATGCGCTGCCGTTGATGGGCGTGAGTTTACTGGCCTTCTTACTGCTTGATATCCAGCGCTGGCGGAAAGCACAGCGTGCTTCACGTCAGGAGGTTGTCACGCCGCTGGATAAGCAGTCTCCATTGGCGATTGTTCAATCCCGATTTGCCGTTAAGCGTAAAGAGATGCGTTATTTCCTGCGCAGCGTGGTCATTCTGGCAATTATTGTGGGAACCGTTATGGCACGCGCCATGGTGAGTGGCGTAATTGAGCAATACAATATTCCGTTCAGCGACTGGACGATAATGATGTATATCACTCAGGCCATGATGATTCTGCTTTATACCACCGTATTTACCGGCTTAATGTCGATTCCACTCTGGTATTTTTTCCTGGGTGAAAGTGACGAGCAGGGCAAGTAATAAAAATGCCCGCATTATGCGGGCGTTTGATGAATCAGAATGCATGCTAAGCCGTGTCTTTAATCATGATGGATATCGTGAACGCGTTGCAACGCGTGTTTTAACTGGCTGACATCCTCTTTTAACCAGTGCCGTTGCGTCAGAGGCAGATGATCCAGTCCTTCGGGAAGCGGCACACCCTCTAACGCCCCCTCATTACAAAGCGCCCTGACCAGAGTTGCCTGCGAAACCCCTAGATAGGCTGCCATTTCAGATAATGTCATACGATCTGAGTGCATTTTTCACCTCCTGATCTTCACTTGCTGATGCATTTTTGTTCAGCCCTCCCCCGGCTATATTGATCTCAAACAGGATTGGGCATAAAACAGTTGAAAGTGAATAAAGTTGCTAAGCTGGTAACTCAGATCCTAAAAACAGGGATAAGACTGTGCAACGTTATGGATTGATGGCGCTTTTGCTCGTTTCCTGCTGGGCCAGCGCGCATAACATCGTCATCGGGCAGCCCCTTCCGTCGGTTTTTATTGCGGATAAAGGTGAAATGCGGCTGGAGGGCGGCAAGGTTAACTATCAAAAATGGAACAGCCTTTCTCTTCCGGGTCGGACACGTTTAGTTATTCATGTTGCAGGACGATTGTCGGCCAAAGAGCAGTCCGCCCCGCTTATTGCGGCCCTGCAGCGCGCCAACCTGCCACAAGACCGGTTCCAGACCACAACCATCGTGAATACAGATGATGCTTTGCCTGGCAGCAGTCTGTTTGTGATTAACAGTATCCGCTCCAGTAAAAAAGCCTCACCATGGCAACAATTTATTATCGACAGTAGCGGCGTGGCACAACATCGCTGGCAGCTTAAGCCAGAAGGTGCCGCTGTCATCGTGCTGGACCCTGATGGTCAGGTAAAGTTTGCGAAAGACACGGCGCTCAGTGCGGATGATGTTTCTCAGGTCATTGCAACATTACGTGCGCTGACAGGCTGACCCCTGGCAACCCGGTAAAGGTACCGCACGGTCTGCCAATCCGACGGAGGTTTATGAATTTTCCACCTTTTCCACAAGCTCAACTAGTATTAACGATGTGGATTTAGCAAAAAAAACCTGTAACCCTAAATGTAAAATAACGGGTAAGCCTGCCAACCATGTTATGGCAGATTAAGCGTCTTTTTGAAGGGCACCGCATCTTTCGCGTTGCCGTAAATGTATCCGTTTATAAGGACAGCCCGAATGACGGTCTGCGCAAAAAAACACGTTCATCTCACTCGCGATGCTGCGGAGCAGTTACTGGCTGATATTGATCGACGCCTTGATCAGTTATTGCCCGTGGAGGGAGAACGGGATGTTGTGGGTGCCGCGATGCGTGAAGGTGCGCTGGCACCGGGAAAACGTATTCGCCCCATGTTGCTGTTGCTGACCGCCCGCGATCTGGGTTGCGCTGTCAGCCATGACGGATTACTGGATTTGGCCTGTGCGGTGGAAATGGTCCACGCGGCTTCGCTGATCCTTGACGATATGCCCTGCATGGACGATGCGAAGCTGCGGCGCGGACGCCCTACCATTCATTCTCATTACGGAGAGCATGTGGCAATACTGGCGGCGGTTGCCTTGCTGAGTAAAGCCTTTGGCGTAATTGCCGATGCAGATGGCCTCACGCCGCTGGCAAAAAATCGGGCGGTTTCTGAACTGTCAAACGCCATCGGCATGCAAGGATTGGTTCAGGGTCAGTTCAAGGACCTGTCTGAAGGGGATAAGCCGCGCAGCGCTGAAGCTATTCTGATGACGAATCACTTTAAAACCAGCACGCTGTTTTGTGCCTCCATGCAGATGGCCTCGATTGTTGCGAATGCCTCCAGCGAAGCGCGTGATTGCCTGCATCGTTTTTCACTTGATCTTGGTCAGGCATTTCAACTACTGGACGATTTGACCGATGGCATGACCGACACCGGTAAGGATAGCAATCAGGACGCCGGTAAATCGACGCTGGTCAATCTGTTAGGCCCGAGGGCGGTTGAAGAACGTCTGAGACAACATCTTCATCTTGCCAGTGAGCATCTCTCTGCGGCCTGCCAACACGGGCACGCCACTCAACATTTTATTCAGGCCTGGTTTGACAAAAAACTCGCTGCCGTCAGTTAAGGATGCTGCATGAGCCATTTCGCGGCGATCGCACCGCCTTTTTACAGCCATGTTCGCGCATTACAGAATCTCGCTCAGGAACTGGTCGCGCGCGGTCATCGGGTGACCTTTATTCAGCAATACGATATTAAACACTTGATCGATAGCGAAACCATTGGATTTCATTCCGTCGGGACAGACAGCCATCCCCCCGGCGCGTTAACGCGCGTGCTACACCTGGCGGCTCATCCTCTGGGGCCGTCAATGCTGAAGCTCATCAATGAAATGGCGCGCACCACCGATATGCTGTGCCGCGAACTCCCCCAGGCATTTAACGATCTGGCGATAGATGGCGTCATTGTTGATCAAATGGAACCGGCAGGCGCGCTCGTTGCTGAAGCACTGGGACTGCCGTTTATCTCCGTAGCCTGCGCGCTGCCTCTCAATCGTGAACCGGATATGCCCCTGGCGGTTATGCCTTTCGAATACGGGACCAGCGACGCGGCTCGCGAACGTTATGCCGCCAGTGAAAAAATTTATGACTGGCTAATGCGTCGTCATGACCGTGTCATTGCCGAACACAGCCACAGAATGGGCTTAGCCCCCCGGCAAAAGCTTCACCAGTGTTTTTCGCCACTGGCGCAAATCAGCCAGCTTGTTCCTGAACTGGATTTTCCCCGCAAAGCGTTACCGGCTTGTTTTCATGCCGTCGGGCCTCTGCGCGAAACGTACGCACCATCAACGTCTTCATCCCGTTATTTTACATCCTCAGAAAAACCCCGGATTTTCGCCTCGCTGGGCACGCTTCAGGGACACCGTTATGGGCTGTTTAAAACGATAGTGAAAGCCTGTGAAGAAATTGACGGTCAGCTCCTGTTAGCCCACTGTGGTCGTCTTACGGACTCTCAGAGTGAAGAACTGGCGCGAAGCCGTCATACACAGGTGGTGGATTTTGCCGATCAGTCAGCCGCGCTGTCACAGGCGCAGCTGGCGATCACCCACGGCGGCATGAATACGGTACTGGACGCGATTAATTACCGGACGCCCCTTTTAGCGCTTCCACTGGCCTTTGATCAGCCCGGCGTCGCGTCACGCATCGTTTATCACGGCATCGGCAAGCGTGCTTCCCGCTTTACCACCAGCCATGCTTTGGCTCGTCAGATGCGTTCATTGCTGACCAACGTCGACTTTCAGCAGCGCATGGCGAAGATCCAGACCGCCCTTCGTTTGGCAGGGGGCACCATGGCCGCTGCCGATATCATTGAGCAGGTTATGCGCACCGGTCAGCCTGTCTTAAGTGGGAGCGGCTATGCAACCGCATTATGATCTGATTCTCGTGGGGGCTGGACTCGCGAATGGCCTTATCGCCCTGCGTCTTCAGCAGCAGCAACCTGATATGCGTATTTTGCTTATCGACGCCGCACCCCAGGCGGGCGGGAATCATACGTGGTCATTTCACCACGATGATTTGACTGAGAGCCAACATCGTTGGATAGCTCCGCTGGTGGTTCATCACTGGCCCGACTATCAGGTGCGCTTTCCCACACGCCGTCGTAAGCTGAACAGCGGCTACTTCTGTATTACTTCTCAGCGTTTCGCTGAGGTTTTACAGCGACAGTTTGGCCCGCACTTGTGGATGGATACCGCGGTCGCAGAGGTTAATGCGGAATCTGTTCGGTTGAAAAAGGGTCAGGTTATCGGTGCACGCGCGGTGATTGACGGGCGGGGTTATGCGGCAAACTCAGCACTGAGCGTGGGCTTCCAGGCGTTTATTGGCCAGGAATGGCGATTGAGCCAACCGCATGGTTTATCGTCTCCCATTATCATGGATGCCACGGTCGATCAGCAAAATGGTTATCGCTTCGTGTACAGCCTGCCGCTCTCGCCGACCAGATTGTTAATTGAAGACACGCACTATATCGATAATGCAACATTAGATCCTGAACGCGCGCGGCAAAATATTTGCGACTATGCCGCGCAACAGGGTTGGCAGCTTCAGACACTGCTGCGTGAAGAACAGGGCGCCTTACCCATCACCCTGTCGGGCAATGCCGACGCA
>NZ_QGTU01000006.1:0-237231 GCF_003182295.1 Pantoea sp. AG702
TAGAGTAGGACAAAAGCGAACGCTTTTGAACGCTGCGAAGCAGCAGCCCGAAGGGTGAATCACAGCGTGATTCATAAACTGCCAGGCATCAAATTAAGACCAGTACGCTGGTCATGACCTTACCGGTGACGCGGAAGGGCGATATACCTGATATCAGAACGTTTTTCTGACGTCAGTACAGAATCGGTGGAGCGGTAGTTCAGTTGGTTAGAATACCTGCCTGTCACGCAGGGGGTCGCGGGTTCGAGCCCCGTCCGTTCCGCCACTTAATTGGAAAGCCCTGACTTAACGGTCAGGGCTTTTTCCATTTCTGAGCCAAAATAATTGCCATTACTCTCCCACACGGCAACGTCTCACAGGCTGTAGCGAGCACAGCCCTTCAGGGCTTTATAGAGAGGTGTTGCTGCAAATCGTTTTGCACATGCCAGGGCTGTCTGACCACCCACTCACTGAGAAAATCAATAAAGGCACGCACGCGCTGGGTTACGCCGAGATCGCTGTAATACACGGCGTTAAAGGGCATCTCAACCGGCAAACGCTGATCGGCCATGATCTCCACCAGGCTGCCTTCTTCAATTTCTTTATGCACCATGTAATCTGACAGACAGGCGATACCATTCCCTTCCAGGCAAAGCTGCTTGATGGTCTCTCCGCTATTTGAATCGAGCTCAGAACGAATGCCATAAAGTTCGCCGCCTTCACAGGCCACAGGCCAACGATTAAGGCGCGGTGCATCAATAAAACCAAGACACTGATGATTATCCAGATCGGCCGCCCGCAAAGGTATACCGTGTTTTTTCAAATAGTCGGGAGAGGCAATGAGACGGCGATAGCTGATAAAAAGCAGTCGCGCTCTGAGGCCAGAATCCGTCAGACTGCCTGCCCGAATTGCCACATCGACTTTTCGCTCAATCAGGTTGATAAAGTTTTCAGAAGAAATCAGCGAAAGCGCGATGTCCGGATAGCGTTCCCGAAAGGACTTTATCATCGGCATGATGAGATGCAATATGACTGGCGTAGCTGCGTCTATCCGCAACAGCCCTTTGGGCACATCACGGCTTTCCATCAACTCGTTTTCCGCCGCGGTCATCACCTGAAGAAAATGTTGGACCTGCTGAAAATAACGTTCCCCTTCCTGCGTTAATGCAAGATTGCGGGTCGTTCGCGTAAGTAAGGCCAGCCCCAGCTTAGTTTCCAGCTTCTTAATCGTACGGCTTACGGCAGAGTTGGCCATCTCTAACGTCTCGGCAGCCCGGCTGAAGCTTCCACTTTCAACCACGCTCACAAATACTTTCAGTTCTTCAGACGATGCCTTCATGGTGTCTCTTCACGCCAAATAGCCTGTAGGCCGATAGAACTGTTATTAAAGCACAGCACTGACCTGGCCCCTTGGCGCGAAAGGCTTTTTCCCGATAAGACAGATGATAAATTATGCCGCGCTTGAGCAGACCGGCCCACAAGACAGCGTATCAATACAGCCCGTTATGATTAAAATAAACAGAGTGGGTTTGGAACAATCGGCAGCATCCATTGAAACCGCGTACTAAAATCCCTATAACAGATAAGTCATACGACTTTTTGAACGATTAGCCAGGCGGGAAAGTGCGCAAAAAAACCTACGCGATGAGATATGTAGCCGGACAGCCAGCGGAGAGGATCTTTCCCCCGGGTGCAATGTTTCATCTCGGCCAGGCGCTGCCTCCCGGCGCGCCGCTCCCCGCTCACCCCAATCTTAAAGTGCTGGTATGGAATATCTTTAAACAGCAGCGTGCCGACTGGATGTCCGTACTGGAAGGCTTTGGTAAAGATGCGCATCTGGTTCTGCTCCAGGAAGCGCAAACCACGCCAGAGCTTATCCGGTTTGCGACCAGCAACTATCTGGCGGCCGATCAGGTTCCGGCATTCGTGTTGCCTCAGCATCCCTCTGGCGTGATGACACTGGCTTCCGCTCACCCAGTCTACTGTTGCCCTTTGCGTGAGCGAGAGCCGCTTCTGAGGCTCTCTAAATCGGCTTTAGTCACGGCCTATCCGTTACCCACGGGTGAAACGCTTATGGTAGTCAACATTCATGCCGTAAACTTTAGTCTGGGCGTGGATGTCTACAGTAAACAACTTGGGCCTATTGGCGAACAGATTGTCCACCACCGTGGTCCGGTTATCATGGCTGGCGATTTCAATGCGTGGAGTCGTCAACGGATTAACGCGCTTTACCGGTTTGCTCATCAGATGCAGCTGGAAGAAGTGATGTTCACCGCGGATCATCGACGTAAAGCCTTTGGCCGGCCGTTAGATTTCGTCTTCTATCGCGACATGCACGTTAGTGAGGCGTCAGTGCTGGTGACGCGCGCATCCGATCATAATCCCTTACTGGTCGAATTTAACGCCAGTCGGTGAGGAGAATCGCGGAGAGGCGTTCTGTCAGGAGGAGAGGGCGAAACGCCGGGAGATCATGCAAAGTGCAGAAGAATCGAATAAGAAAAAAGGCTGACATTTGTCAGCCTTTTCAACGTATCAGGTATCTGGCGTTGCGTTATTCTTAACAAACAACGTTAGCTCATCGCCAGGCTGAATATCTTTTGCATTACTCACAACACTGTTCCAGCGCATCACGTCTTTAATATTCACGCCGTGACGACGGGCGATACTGTCAAGAGAATCACCCTTACGAACACGATAGGTGATGCTGTTGCCATTATCCGCCAGGCTCGTGCCGCTCGATCCGACAGTCAGTATCTGACCCGGACGAATGCTGGCACTGCGCAGGTTATTTTGCTGCTTCAGTGTTGCAACGCTGACGCCTAACTTATTGGCAATGCCCGACAGGGTATCGCCGCTTCGCACTTTGTAGCCACCATCATTACTGGCCTTCGCCAGTTGGGTGGGCTGCACTGCAGAGATATCACCGGAAGCCAGTGAATCCCGCAACTGTGCGACGTTAGCTTTCGGCACCATAATGTAGTGTGGCCCATTAGGTGCTGTCGCACCGCCTTTATACCCGGTATTAAAGCTCTTTAACTTTGTGAGCGACATACCGGCCATTTCAGCGGCTTGCGTCAGTTTTATCTGCTGACCCACTTCAACACGTGCCAGTGCACGGTTTTCGTTAGGTGTCGGCAGTTTGATACCGTAACGCTTGTTGTTCTTAAGCAACTCGCTCAAGGCCAACATTTTTGGAACATAAACCGTCGTTTCACGTGGAAGCGAAAGATGCCAGAAGTCGGTAGGCTTACCGCGTGCCTTGTTCTGCTTAATCGCTTTGAGCACGCGTCCTTCGCCACTGTTGTAGGCCGCAACTGTCAGAAGCCAGTCACCACCGAACATGGTATTTAGACGCTGCATCATATCCAGCGCTACTTTGGTTGAAGCGACAACATCGCGACGACCATCGTAGTAACGGTTTTGTTTTAAACCATAGTTTCGACCCGTACTGCCAACAATCTGCCAGATGCCAGCGGCATTTGCAGATGACGTTGCGTGAGGATCAAAAGCGCTCTCCACTATGGGTAGCAGTACTAGTTCCATCGGCATCTTACGTTTCTTAATCTGCTCGACTATCCAGTACATGTACGGCTCTGCCCGTAATGTTACATCGTGGAGATAGCTCTTATTTTTTAAAAACTTTAATTTCTGTTCGCGGATCCGGGGGTTTTCCGGAATCCCCATCTTCAACTCGTCACTAATGAAACTCCAGAGATCACTATCTTCTGCGAGGCCAGTTCCATCTTCCTGCCATCGCGGCGATAAAAGTCGATCACCGTACTTTCCATTTTCACTTTGACCAGCTGAAGACAGACTCTGTGCATGCTGTTCGGGGATATTGGCGTCATTCCGTGATGCCTGACATCCTACCAGCAAGACCGAGGCGAGTAATATCGCTTTAGCCTTCATGTGTGTGTCAATAGTTCGCTTAAAAGACGAGCAACTATACGTGACGGTCCTTCACAACACAACCTGAAAAATCAAAAACGGTCTTTCTTCTCGCGTAGAACGGCAAATGTCTTCCATACAGGCTCTACCTCTGAATCAACGCTCAAAGCATGTTGTAAATCAGGATCTTGCGTTCTGAGAAATAAATTTATCACACGCTCGTGAGCCAGTTTTGTAGGTAAAGTAATGCGATTTTCGGCCCGTAAGTCCTTAATTTTATGGTATTCAGCCGTTATTTGCGGATCGTGGGGTAAAATTGCAGCAGCAAACTTCAGATTGGATAAAGTGTATTCATGTGCACAGCACACCAGGGTATCCTCTGGGAGTTGGTTAAGCTTCTGAAAAGAATCGAACATTTGCTCTGGCGTACCTTCAAATAATCTACCGCAGCCGCCCGAAAACAGAGTGTCACCGCAGAAAAGATAAGGCGAACTGTAATATGAGATATGTCCTAAAGTGTGTCCGGGCGTAGCGATAACCTCGAAAGACAGACCCAGAACGTTGAATTTATCCCCTTCGCTGACCCGAATGGTTGCACCTTTGTCCGCTGTTTCTTGCGGACCATAAACGGCAATGTCAGGAAAATGTTCGCAGAGGGTTTTAACACCGCCTGTGTGGTCATTATGATGATGGGTTAACAAAATCGCTTCAGGCTGCCAGCCGTTAGCTTTGATCTTCTCCAGTACCGGCAGAGCTTCACCGGGATCAACAATCAGGCATTTTCCGTTGTCATCTGTTAACGTCCAGATGTAGTTATCTTGTAATGCAGGAATACTGGTAAGATTCATAGATACCTCTCGCTGGCCGTATAAAAAGGAAAATGGTAAAGCATGAAGCCCGCTAAAACACGCCAAATCCTGAACGCGCCACGCTCATGGCACGATATGCCCTGGGGCGTCTATTTCCGCGATGCGCTTACACAGCAGCTTCAGCCTTACCTGGGAAAGCTGTACGGCTTTCATATGCTTAAGCTTGGCAACCTCAGCGCAGAAATCAATACAGAAAATTGTGCTATCTCACATCAGGTCAGTGTAGGCACTGAAGGGGAACAGCTACAGGTGCTGGCAAATCCGGCACAGCTGCCGTTTGAATCGAAGTCTGTTGATGCCTGTTTACTGGCCCATACGTTATCCTGGAGTCAGGATCCGCACCGGATATTGCGCGAGGTTGATCGCGTTCTGATCGATGACGGCTGGATGATCATCAGTGGTTTTAATCCGTTCAGTCTGCTGGGCATCAGTAAGATGGTGCCGGGCATCCAGCGTAAAGCGCCCTGGAGCAGCCGGATGTTTAGTCAGATGCGATTACTGGACTGGCTGGGCTTACTGAATTACGAAGTGGTTTACCGCACGCGTTTCCAGGTGCTGCCCTGGCATCGGCAGGGGGGGAAAATGATCAGCGCCCATCTTCCCGCGTTAGGTTGCCTAAACATTGTTGTGGCGCGTAAACGAAGTTTTCCCCTTACGCCCACCAAGGCGCGGATGAGCCTGAGCAAAAGACAATTGCCCCAGACGGTCAACGCGACGCGCCAGTTCCGACACGTCAAAGATCAGGATTCTGGCTGATAGCCAATATCATCAAAGGCCGGGTTGTTCGCTGCGCTGCGCGCCAGTTCATCACAACGTTCGTTTTCGGGATGGCCGGCATGACCTTTAACCCATTCCCACTGAATCTGGTGTGTGCTGAGCGCGGTATCCAGCCGTTGCCACAAATCGACGTTCTTAACCGGCTTCTTCTCAGCCGTTTTCCAGCCACGCTTTTTCCAGTTGTGTATCCATTGTGTAATACCCTGGCGCACATACTGACTGTCGGTACTTAACACCACATCGCAGGGTTGCGTCAGGGCTTCCAGTGACACGATGGCCGCCATTAACTCCATGCGATTATTGGTCGTCAGGCGATAACCCGCACTGAAGGTTTTTTCATGCTGCCCGTAACGCAAAATTGCGCCATAACCACCGGGGCCCGGGTTGCCGAGACAAGATCCATCGGTGAAAATCTCTACCTGTTTACGCATCTCTGGTAGACTTCCTTCTGACAAAACGCCAAGTCTGACATAAAACGAGGCCTATGAGCACTGCAAATAACCGTCAAATTGTTCTCGATACTGAAACCACCGGTATGAATATGATCGGGGTACATTATGAAGGTCACCGCATCATTGAGATTGGTGCCGTCGAAGTCATTAACCGCCGCCTGACGGGCAATAACTTCCATATGTATCTCAAGCCCGACAGGCTGGTGGATCCTGAAGCGTTTGGCGTTCACGGTATCGCCGATGAATTCCTGCTGGATAAGCCGACCTTCAGCGATATTGCCGATGAGTTTCTCGATTACATCCGCGGTGCGGAGTTGGTGATTCATAACGCGTCGTTTGATATCGGCTTTATGGATTACGAATTCGGTAAACTGCAGCGCGGTATTGAGAAAACCGAAACCTTCTGCAAGATTACCGACAGCCTGGCAATGGCGCGCCGCATGTTTCCCGGCAAGCGCAACAGCCTTGATGCGCTGTGCTCACGTTACGAAATAGATAACAGCAAGCGTACGTTGCACGGCGCACTGCTGGATGCCGAGATACTGGCCGAAGTTTTCTTAACGATGACCGGCGGGCAAACTTCGCTGTCGTTCTCATCGGAAGAGGAACGAGCACGTCAGCAGCAGAGCGAAGGTATTCAGCGTATTGCTCGCCCCAGCTCGGGATTGCGTGTGGTTACCGCCAGCGATGAGGAAGTTAACCAGCATGAGTCCCGGTTAGATCTCATTATGAAGAAGGGCGGCAGCTGTCTGTGGCGCGCCTGAGTCGCAAAGATTTGTGTGTAAAATCAACATTGGGGCGAAAATAGCAGCAAACAGAATGTTGCACGGGGAAAAGCGTTGACGCGTACTCTTGTTGTGATTAATATGCGCCTCGTTCCCGACGGGGAACAAAGCGCGGAGCGGTAGTTCAGTTGGTTAGAATACCTGCCTGTCACGCAGGGGGTCGCGGGTTCGAGCCCCGTCCGTTCCGCCAAATTTCGACGCCATGCTGGTTATCAGCATGGCGTTTTTGCTTTTCTAGCGTCGAAAACTCCGAAACAATTTCCTTTCATTCAGGCAACCAAAGTATTAATGCTGCCAAATAAAAACGTTGTCTCACGCCAGCACGATTAACATCTTCGCACCACTAAATCATTAACTGCAAACGGTTGAACGCCCGATGCCAGTCATGACTGAAATCATCAATGGCATGCTTTGCCAGAGGGGAGTTAAACATTTCGCACATCACATCGACAGGTAAGGTGACAGCCGCCGCGCCAGAGAGCAGGCAGTCCGCTACCTGCGTCGTGTTTTTAAAGCTGGCTGCTAATATCTTGCACTCCATCTTATGCAGTTGAATAAATTGCTGCATATCTGAAACGGCCTGCTTTGCATTGATATTATTATTTTCCATACGGTTGAAATAGGGCGCAATATAATCAGCGCCAGCAAAGGCCGCCAACATCGCCTGTGAGGTAGAGTAAATCGCCGTGCCTAAAGTAGGAATGTTACGTTGTTTCAACTGGGTAATCGCGGCGAGTCCGGCCCGGTCGACGGGGATTTTCACGACCATATTGGCGCACAGCTCATGGAGGTACTGCGCCTCGCGAATAATCGTTGGTGTATCCTTTGCCAGAACCTGAGCAAAGATAAGCTTCTCTTCCCCTAAAATCGTGCGTAGCTCGCTGATTAACTTTGTCAGTTCGACGCCAGATTTGGCGACGAGCGAAGGGTTGGTGGTCACGCCATTAACGGGTAAAACGTTGACCAGATCGTGAATAGCTAACGTATCTGCACTATCGATATACAATTCCATATTCCCTCCCAGGTGGCTGATAGATTAAAAACGGGCTAAATAAATGTTATTTATGCAAATCATAGAGATTGATGGCTCCAACTAACTGACCCTGTTGATTGACGACTGGCGCCGCGCTAATGCGTCGGTCATATAATTTCTGCGTAGCGGCCGCAACGCAAAGGTGTTCGGCCAGTTTGTAGCCGGGGCGCGTCAGGAGAGGATCAAGCCGATCGTCCAGCTTTTTACCAGCTAACAGCGCGCGGCGCAGATCGCCGTCAGTAAAAATACCCTCGATATCGTTGTCGTCATCACAGGCAATCACAATCCCCATACCGGTACGGGTCAGTTCTTCCATGGCATCTAACACGGAGGCGTTTTTATTTACGCGAGGAATGCGTTCGCCTTTTCGCATAGATTGAGCAACCGAATTAAGCAGGCCAGCGCCCAGGCTGCCTCCGGGATGGGAGCGGGCAAATTGCTCCTCATTAAAATTACGTGAACGCATCAGCGCCATTGCCAAAGCGTCACCCAATAACAGGGTATTCACGGCGCTCGACGTGGGCGCAAGCCCCATCGGGCAGGCTTCCCGATTAACAGCAAGATGCAGTACGTGGTTGGCCTGCTGGGCCAGAAAGGAGTGGGCGACATTAGTGATCGCAATAATGGGAACGTTGAGCGCCTTAAGGGCAGGAACAATAATCTGTAATTCAGCCGCGCTGCCGGAATTCGAGATAAAAATAAACACGTCCTGCGAAGTGATCATGCCCAGATCGCCATGCAAGGCTTCAGCAGGATGCACAAAAAAAGCGGGAGTGCCGGTACTGGCCAGCGAAGCGGCGATTTTTTTTCCAATATGGCCAGATTTACCGATGCCAGAAACAATCGTTTTGCCCTGACATTGCAGAATTAATTCACACGCATTGATAAACGCGTCATCTAAGCTGTTAAACAGATTCTGAGCCTCGGCAATTTCAAGCGACAGGGCCTCTCTGGCATACTCGAGCAGCACCTCTTTATTCTTCATCCTCCCCTCCTGCGACAATGACGTTGATTTTTTTGTCCACGAGTCGCTGAAGGTAATGAGGCGTAATACCGGCATCCGTGATAATGGTATCCACCTTATCCAGACTACACACAACATTTGGGCTTTTACGACCAAACTTGGATGAATCAGCAAGAACAATAATCCTGTCAGCCGCCGCGCACATCGACGTGCTGACGGCATGAACTTCGTTAAAGGTGGTGATCCCCATATCCAAATCAATACCATCGGCGCCAATAAATAACTTATCGAAGTTAAAAGAGCGAAAGGCTGACTCGGCAAGTCCGCCATGAAATGAGGCGGACTTTTTTCGTAACGTTCCGCCGGGCATTAAAATGGTCTGATCGCCATCTAATTCCATTAACGCATTCACAATGTGCAGGCTGTTTGTCATGACGGTAATGTTATTGAAGGGTTTGAGATGCCTGACCATTTGAAGCACAGTGCTGCCAGTATCCAGGATTAGCGAATCACCATCGTTAACCAGTTGTATGGCCGATTCAGCAATGTGCCTTTTTCTGTCACTGTTGATATGCGTTTTATGGTCGATAGGTTGATCGCCTTCTTCATGGCTCAGAATGACGCCACCGTGAATACGAATCACCTCGCTGCGCTTTTCCATTTCGGTCAGATCTTTGCGAATCGTCGTGCCTGTTGCTTTGAAATAGTCGATCAGATCGCCAATGGTGGTTTTGCCATTTTTTTGGAGATAGGCAAGGATAGCTTCCTGTCTTTGTTGCGGTTTCATCAGTAACGCCTTATCTGAAAGGGGTTTTGTCAAAATTAAAGCAGCGCTAAAATTTTCATCCTGCTTTCAATTTAACACATCACTCTTTCATTGATATGGCGGAAAGTAAGGCTTTTTGACACGTTTCACGTTCGGGAAAAATTTTTTTCGCATCGATATCATCAAGATAACAGTCGGTTAACAAAGGCAAAGCATGTGGACGCGCAAAAACGGTGAAGCCTTTCATAATGACAGCCGCCAGGATTCGTCCTTCGGGATTGACCGCGACTGCGATAATTACGCGGGGTTTAACGTTGAAGCGGTTTGAAGCCGATCGCCCGATGCCAACCCGACCTTGCTGAAATAACCCCTCCAGCATATGGTTAAAGCGTCGTAACTGATACCAGCCAAACAACGAATGGGCCAGCCATGCCAACAGTGCTACAGCAATTATCCCGCTACTCATCTTCGTCTCCTGAGCAAGGCCAACATACCAGGCCAGCGATATTGAAGGGGGCAATCAGAACATCACCTGGCCGCCCGTGATATTGATAGACTGCCCGGTGCAATATGAGGCCTTGTCACTTGCATAAAACAACAAGACGTTCAGCACATCCTGGTATTCACAACCGCGCTTGAGTGGCACTTTTGCAATATAGCTGGCTTCAACTTCCTCGGGCGAGATGCCCAGTTTTTTTGCATACTGAGGAAGCAGAGACTGAAACATCGGCGATTTGAGCAAATTACCCAGCATCAGCGAATGTACTCTGATGCCATAATCCGCTAAATCGAGGGCCAGTGACTGTGTTAATCCCACGCCGCCAAATTTAGCCGCGCTGTAGCCCGAATTATGTTTACTGCCTGTTTTGCCCGACTTCGAATTGATCTGAATAATGCGGCCCGGAATATTATCGCGAATCATCAGTCGGGAAAATTCACGTGCACAGAGAAAATACCCAACCAGATTGACCTGCAAAGATATTTCAAAATCTTTTAAGGCGAAATCAGTGACAAAGGACGCTTTTGCCATGCCGGCACTGTAAATCATCACATTGACCTGTTTAAAGACCTTATCGATATTGCCAGCAAGCGCAATAACACTCGCCTCATCTGTTGCATCAACCTCAAAACCCACGGCCCGATTGGCGCCATATTCGGCGTTAATTTCTGAGGCGACCTTTCGGGCGTTTTCCCCTTTCAAATCCGCGACGGCAACGCGGTAACCTGCTTCGGCCAGCCCTTTTGCCAGAAATGCCCCCAGCGTTTGCCCACCACCGATAACCACAGCAACTTCAGACATAACTCGCTCCTATGCAAAGAGTTTTACGGATGTTTCCGTCGTAATTCTGTCGGGCGCTTTTCCACTAACATGGATTGAACCAGGCAGTTGCGCGGTTGGCTGCCCGTCGAAAACAACGGTGATATGGCCCAGTTCGCGCAAGTTTTCGATCGCGACCTCACCGATGGCCGTCACGGCATAACACCGTTCTCCCAGCTGCAGGGTTGAACCCGTGACAGGATGCCCCGTCAGCGTGCCATGCTGGTGGATAAAGCAATAATCCTGAATATCGGCGGGTGCGCCTTCCCGAAATAAAATCATCATGTTTTCAAGCAGCGCATCGTGGGCGTTTATGCCCACTTTGATTATTTCGGTTTCAAAGTGCGTCATGACTTTTCTCCAGAAGGGGGGCGTTTAGTGATAAATAAAGGCAGAGACTGCCCAGGCAATCAGCACGGTAGGGGCACCGGTCAGGAAGCGGCCGACCAGAACGGAAGGAACCCCCACGCGCACGGTGTCCTGTTTCGCCTCCGCCAGCGATAAACCCACAGGAATAAAATCTGCAGCGGCTTGTGCATTGATGGCAAACAGGGCTGGCAGGGCAAGATGGGGCGGAATATGACCCAGTCCGATTTGAACGCCGATCAGTACACCAATAACCTGGGCTATCACGGCGCCCGGCCCCAAGAACGGCGACAGGAGCGGAAAGGAACAGATTAAGGCCAGCGTGATTAAGCCAAGAGGATTGGTGGCGAGTGGCGTCAGCCCGTGGGCAATCATATCGCCCAAACCTGAGGCCATGATGATGCCAATGATGGCCGCCACAAATGCCATAAAAGGGAGGATGGTCTTGAGTACGGTATCAATGGTATCCCGCCCGGCCTGGAAAAATTCGGCAACGACGGTCCCCATTCCTGTGCCAATTTTTGCCAGTAAACCGTCGCTTTGCTCGGTAATTTTTTTACTCGAGTCATAATCTTTCCCCGCGCCAGCGCCACGGGGCGCGGGGGCAGCACGTTTTTCGTCATGGGTGTGAATGACGTCTTTACTGCCGTGATCCTCGCGATTGACGATGCTGATATTCTCAGGCTTAACGCCAGAGACATAAATGTCTTCCAGGATATATTGTGCCAGCGGTCCGGACTTTCCTGTCGCATGGATATTCACGGTGGGGATACCGCGTTTGGGATAAAGACCACAACGCAGCGTGCCACCACAATCGATGATGGCCAGACCAATTTCATCGGCTGGCGGTTCCCCTTGTTTGAAACCATCTACAGCTTCCCAATGGGTGATTTCACTGATCCTGTCCACGATTGACGGTCGGCGCCGGCGGTGATGTAAACAATTTTTTTCCCGGGTGTTATATCAAGTTGTAAAGGGCCGCCCCAACCGCTGTTTCCTTTTTCGATACGGATTTGTGTCGTCATTTTATTTTCCGCCTTTATTAGAGCTGAACGTTTTTATCGAGTTTGATGCCCATCTTTTTTTCAAACAGGCTGGTGGTGAGATCGGTAATCCAGCCGCGAAAAAAGTTAGTAAAAAGCCCAACCAGAAAATAGCTGACAGCAAGAGGGCCCAAGGGTAAGCCCAGAGTCGTCAGGCCACTGGCAACCCCTAAATAAACGAAGAGTTCACCCGGATTCACGTGCGGAAATAACCCATTCATTGAATGGCAACTGTATGACGAGGCCGCGTAATATCCTGGCTTATATTTCTCGGGCATAAATCGCCCCAGGCTGAGTGTCATCGGGTTACAAAAAACAAAGGTGCCAATAAGCGGTAAAAGCAAATAGCGTGATACAGGATTGCCCGCACATTTCTGTGCCAGTCGTTCAATTCGATGTTGCCCTACGAATCGTATTAACGCGTTCATTACGACTAATAAACTAATTAACAAAGGTAAAATTCCTGTCACCATGCCGACAAAAACTTCACCTCCTTTCTGGAACAGTCCAATAAACCATTCCGCACCAAAGGTGATTGCATCAATCATGTGCCGCTCCTTTTAAGGTTGCCCGGATTTTCACGTTGGTTAGGTCTTAACACGCAGAAAATATAGTCGTTTAAAAGGCATAAATATTTTATATGGATCACAAATAAATCATTTAACTTTCATTTTGAATCTTTTTTATTTTGAAATGAATGTTATCGGGTGCGGGAATCCCGCGTTCTTTCGTTACCGCGACGCCGGGATACGCAGAGGGTTTAATGACTTATCTCGCTGATTTTAAATGCCTTGTCACTGCAAATTTCTAGCAGGTCAAGACAGGGGGTAACGGGCACACGGCGCTTTTGCACGAAAGGGAGAGGGGCAAACAGGATGAGCGCGTATTCACACGCGAACATTATCTGGGGCGGTAAGGGCTGGCGCGCCAAACAGTCAGCAGTATTCGCCATCAAGGCGATCCGGTGTTCGGCTATTAAAAAAAACGACTCCAGTCAGAGTCGTTTATATGGTTATTGTACAGGCATACTGCATCTGAACAGGGCGTTATTCCTTCTGCATGACCACCGTGCCGGAAGGCATAGTGAGGTCTTTCTGCTCAGTCTGCTTTTCTCGCGCCACTAACCAGTAGCAGCTTGCCGCCAGCGCCACGCCGATAAACCAGCTAAAGTTGGCCACCTGATGCAGGGAAGGGATAAAACTGATCACCAGACAGATAGCGACTGAGGGCAGCAAAGCGATAATGGCCTTCGGGTTAAATCCACCGCGATACCAGTAGCGCCCCTGCGGTGTGGCATCAAACAGATCGTCTACTGAAATACGGCCGCCCTTAATCAGATAAAAATCGGCTAACAGAATGCCAAACAGCGGCCCGATAAACGAACCCAGTACGTCGAGCGTGTAGTGAATCAGTTCAGGAGACTGAAACAGATTCCACGGTGTGAGCAGGACCGATCCGACTGCCGCAATCATGCCACCGGTGCGGAAACTGATTTTCTGCGGCGAACAGTTTGAAAAATCGAAAGCAGGCGAGACAAAGTTCGCCACGATGTTGATACCGATCGTTGCGGTGATCATAGTCAGTAAGCCAATCGCCACGGCTAAATCGCTGCCGACCATGCTGACGGTTTCAATAGGATCGGTAATCATTTTGCCAAACAGGGATTGAGTGCCCGATACAATGACAACGGTCACGATGGAGAACAGCAGAAAGTTGAACGGCAGTCCCCAGCGGTTACCCCGGCGGATCTCGCCCATGCTTTTGCCATAGCGGGAAAAGTCACCAAAGTTCAGCAGCGGGCCTGAGAAGTAAGACACCACTAATGCCGTTGCCGTAATCATCTGCCAGGTTTGTTCGCCTGCCGACAGCGACTTGCTGGCCAGCGTAAAGGAGATACCGTCGAAACCGGTTTTGTATACAATCCAGCCCGCCAGTGCCAGCATCACCACATACACTGCGGGGCCTGCGATATCGATAAAGCGCTTAATCGCACTCATGCCATGCCAGAACACCATTGCCTGCAGAACCCACATCACGCCAAAGCAGTACCAGCCCAGCTGCGATAAACCAAGCCAGTGGCTGTGGGTCAGGCTTTCAAGCGACGGGTAAAACTTCAGCAGCACCAGCATCAGCGCGTTTGCCGCCAGCCAGGTCTGAATACCGTACCAGGCAAATGCAATCAGGCCGCGGATCACCGCCGGAATATTAGCCCCAAAAACACCGAATGCCTGACGACAAATAACCGCATAAGGCACACCGGCCATCTGGCTCGGTTTAGCGACCAGGTTGGCGCAGAGCTGAACAATGCAGATCCCCGCCAACAGGCAGAGCAACACCTGCCAGCTCGCCAGGCCCAACGTGAAGAAGCTCGCCGCTACCACATAGCCGCCCATGCTGTGTACGTCCGACATCCAGAAAGAAAAGATGTTGTACCAGGACCAGTTTTGATGGCGCGTAGGCGCCAGGTCTTCATTACATAGCTTTGGACTGTATGCTTTCCCGGCTTCAGAGGCCGATGTGCTACTCACCGTTGAATGATTTGGCATGAAACCTGCTCCTCTCAAAGACATGAATAAAATAACCTTGTGAAATGACTTTGCAGGATCCAGGCCAAATTTGTTTTTTGTATACAAAATTTATTTTTAACGTATACGATAAGTGACGCAACGCTGTTTACCGGAGCAGGTAATGAAGAGTGAAAAGGGCCAGAGAACGGCGGCCGATCTGCATGATAAAGATGAACCTATCTATCAGGCGTTAATGAACGCCATTGTTGAACACCAACTGCCGCCCGGCAGCAAATTGCCGGAAGAGGCGCTTTCAGAGGTCTTTGGCGTCAGCCGCACGGGCATCCGTAAAGTGTTGCAGCGCCTTGCTGCGGTGCAAATGGTTACGCTTACGCCCAAACGTGGTGCACATGTTGCTACGCCCGGCGTTGATGAAGCCCGTGATATTTTTCGTACCCGCAGTTTACTCGAGTGCGCCAACCTTCCCGCTGTGCTGGAACATATGCAGCCGCCTCACCTTGCCGGGCTGGCTGCGCTGGTCGCCCAGGAAAAGGCGGCCATCGAACATCACGATGGCCCTGCGGCGATTCGTCTCTCGGCGGCATTTCATATTCAGCTGCAGGCGATTTCCGGCAATCAGGTGTTAACCGATCTTGTTACGCGCCTGGCGCAGCGATCGTCTCTGGTGATTGCCGCGTGGGGCGCGCCGTGGCAACGCGGTTGTCGCTGTGATGATCACGATCGTTTGTTACAGCTGCTACGTGAAAAGGCCTTGGTGCCGCTCACTGACTCACTGCAGCACCACTTTGAACACATTGTTTCCAGCCTGCATTTCGAACGCGGCGGCGAAACCTTGCCCGATTTCACCCGACTATTTTCGGGTCACAAAGGAGCCGTATCATGAGCCTGATTCAGGTTATTAATCCTAATACCAGCCAGGCGATGACGGAAACCATCGGTCGGGCAGCCCGCGCCGTTGCCGCGCCGGGTACGGACATCCTCGCCGTGTGCCCTTCGCAGGGCGTGCCCTCCATTGAAGGGCATTTCGATGAGGCGATTGCGGCGATAGGCGTACTGGAGCAGGTGAAACTTGGCAGAGCACAGGGCGTCAGTGGCCACGTGATTGCCTGTTTTGGCGATCCGGGACTGCTGGCGGCACGTGAACTGGCCAGCGGTCCGGTCATCGGCATCGCAGAAGCGGCCATGCATACGGCCACACTGGTGGCAACGCGTTTCTCGATCGTCACCACGTTGCCGCGCACGCTGGTCATCGCACGACATTTACTTCAGCAGTATGGCTTTACCCACCATTGTGCGGCCTTACATGCTATCGATTTACCCGTGCTGGCGCTGGAGGATGGCAGCGGGCTGGCACAGGAGAAAGTGCGCCAGCGCTGTATCCAGGCAAAACGGGAAGATGGCTGTGGGGCGATTGTTTTAGGCTGCGGCGGCATGGCAACGTTGGCGGCGTCGCTCACACAGGAGCTGGAGATGCCGGTGATTGATGGCGTCAGTGCAGCGGTAAAAATGGTGGAATCGCTGGTGGCGCTGGGATTTGGCACCAGCAAACAGGGCGATTTGGCTTATCCTTTACATAAACCCCTCTCGGGTGCCTTTCAGCACCTAAACTAAGCAGATGTTCCCGTTCACCGACAGGATGCAAGTTATGACTGAAAGCCAGGATAAGAAAACCTACAGCTTCAATAAAAATTACCCGCGCGATCTAATCGGTTACGGCGCGAATCCTCCTCATGCGGCGTGGCCCAAAAAAGCGCGGGTGGCGGTGCAGTTTGTGCTCAACTACGAGGAGGGGGCCGAGAACAGCGTATTACATGGCGACACGGGTTCAGAGCAGTTCCTGTCTGACATCATTGGTGCCGCCAGCTATCCCGATCGTCACATGTCGATGGAATCGCTGTATGAATACGGTTCCCGAGCCGGTTTCTGGCGCATTCATAACGAGTTTCAGAAACGGGGATTGCCCCTCACCGTGTTCGGTGTGGCGATGGCCCTGGCGCGTCATCCGGAAATCGTAGACGCCATTAAACAGGCGAAGTACGACGTGGTCAGTCACGGCTGGCGCTGGATCCACTATCAGGGCATCGATGCTAAAACCGAGCGTCAGCACATGCAGCAGGCGGTGGATGTGTTAACGGATCTGTTTGGTCAGGCGCCGACGGGCTGGTACACCGGACGCGACAGCCCGAATACGCGTCGTCTGGTGGTCGAACAGGGCGGATTCAGTTACGACAGCGACTATTATGGCGACGATCTGCCCTTCTGGACGCAGGTTACCTGTCAGGATGGTACGGTAAAACCGCATCTGATCATTCCCTATACGCTCGAATGTAACGATATGCGCTTTGCATCGCCCCAGGGCTTTAACACCGCAGAGCAGTTCTTCACGTATTTGCGCGATACGTTCGACGTGCTGTATGAAGAGGGCGAGACCGCGCCCAAAATGATGTCGGTGGGGATGCACTGCCGCCTGTTAGGGCGCCCAGGAAAATTCCGCGCGCTACAAAACTTCCTTGACCACATTCAGCAGCATAAGGATGTGTGGATCTGTACCCGGCAGCAGATTGCCGAGCACTGGATAAAAACGCATCCCGCTTCAGAAGCGTAATCGCTTCCGGGCGGCAAGCGCGTGGCGGCAAAAGGCTGTCGCCACGTGCTGTCTTTGTTGCTGTCACCTGCGTGACAGCCGTGCGTGGAAGCACTCAGTCGCACAGGGCGGGATCGGCCTCAATCATCAACTGCTTCATCTCCTCGAAATGCCGCAGAGAGAAGTCGGGAATACCTTCCCAGTCGCGGGCCGTTTTTTCCGCGACCTCATCGCTCAGGACTTTCAAGGGTTGCCCGGTAGACCAGGCGGTAACCAAAATCTGGCAGGCGCGCTCTAGCGTCCAGATGTCATCAAAGGCCTCGCCAATGGTCTGGGCGGTAACCATGACGCCGTGATTGCCCATTAACAGACGACGCTTATCGGTCAGCAGGCTGGCCAGACGTGCGCCTTCCTCTTTCGTATCGGCCATGCCACCGTATAACGTATCTACCGCGATGCGGTTGAAGTAGCGCGCGCTGTTTTGATCGACAGGCGGAATGTGCGGCTGCGCCAGGCAGGCAACGCTGGTGGTGTAAACCGGATGCAGATGCATCACGACCCGGGTTTCTGGCAGCCGCTGATGAATTTGCCCATGAATGGACCATGCGGTGGCATCAACATCATCCCACTCTGCACAGGATGCATCCTCAGCATTGAGCAGCAGTAAATCGCTGGCGCGAAGGCGTGAAAAGTGTTTCCACTTTGGGTTCATCAGAAACTGCTTACCATCCGGTGAGACAGCGGCACTGAAATGATTCGCTACCGCCTCATGCATGCCCAGGTGGGCAATAATGCGGAAGGCTGCCGCCAGATCGATACGCGTTTGTTCTTCGAAAGAAAGCGCCATATTACCTCCTGAAAATGAACGCGTGCCCGGCACGCGTTTGAGATTAAGGCTTAGGCATCAAGGTCTTGAGATCGTCCGCCGTCGGCGCTTCAAAATGGTATTTTTTGAGCAGTGCGGCATACTCTGGCGTTTTACTGTAGGCTTCCAGCGCCGCAACCAGGGCCTGTTTCACCTCCGTATTGTCCTTCTTCACGCCGAAACCGTTTAATACGGGATAGATGAGCGTCGTGGAAGATATCTGGATGCGGTCGCCCAGCTTCTGGACAACGCCACGCGCCACCGCGGCATCGGTGATCTGCGCTTCCACCGCATGGGAAAGCATCGCCTGAGTCGTCTGAGGATCGGTCGCATATTCGCTGATCGCGATAGGGGGCTTACCGTTTTTCACACAGTAATCGTCAGACAGTTTATGCAACTGCTGTAGCCAGGAGGTGGCGCCCATCGATCCAATTTTATGGCCGCAGAATTCTTCAGGCGTCTTGGGTTGATAATCACTTCCCTTCAGCGACAGGATAGCCTCGCCGCTTTTCAGGTAGGGAATCATGTCGATCACTTTCATGCGATCGGCGGTGATATACATCGACGAGTTAGTGATATCGAACCGGTTACTCTGTAAACCGGTGATCAGGTTAGGAAAACGGGTATCAATATTCACGGCCTGACGGCCCATCACTTTTGCCAGGCCATCAAGAAACTCAATGTCAAAGCCAGCGGGTTTATTATCCTTCATGTATTCATACGGAAAGAAGGTCATATCCGATCCGGCGATGATTTTACCTGGTTGTAAAAAGGCTGAGGCGTTAAATGACGCCAGGACAGCGCCTGCGGCAAGCAGACTTAATACATATGTTTTCATCATTATTATCTCTCTGTTAGGCGCAATCAGACGTTGGCAAGATCTTGACCTGCCTGCTGAACAAAGAACGATGCTCCGCGCGGTTTCTGCGGCAGGCGAAGTTCATTTGGGGTGCTGCGGACCATGCCGCTTTCGTCACCATAAACCAGCGTTCCGGCATCCGGGCTGGGCAAGGGGTTTTCACCGAAAGGCAGCGCGTCTTCCGCCGCGTACACGGCGATAAACAGCGTGCGCGGCCACTCGGTTTCATTGGGGCTGGAGGCGTGCAGCAGCCTTGTGTGCATAAAGCACACGGACCCGGAGGGACCAAAGCAGGCGCTGGGCTGCTGACACTGCTCTTTCACCACCGCAGGCTCGACGGCCCCGGTAAAACGCCCGTCCTGCCAGTGCGAATACAGTGGTCCCCGATGGCTGCCCGGCACCACGTTCAGCGGGCCATTTTCCGGCGTGACCTCGCTGACCATCAGCAGCGCGGTCACGATATCGTCGTTGCTGTGCGGGGTGAACAGGAAATCCTGATGCCATTCCACTTTCGTTGCGGTATGGGGCAGCTTCGAGTTGATCTTGCTGTGATGATAGCGTGCGCCGCTGCCACCAATTAACTGCCCGGCAATCTGCGCCATTCGTGACTGCAGTGCCGCATGGCGATAGGCGGCAGAGATGTCGTTTGGTGAGCTCACGCGACGCAAAGAAGGATGGTCGGCACTGTGATCGCTCTCAATGTCGAAACGCGAACGGCCATCCTGAGTATTGCCCCATGGGGCACTCTGGCTGCGGCTTTCCTCAACCCACTGGTCAAAATCGTGCTGCAGCGCGGCGATTTCCTCGCTTGTCAGGACATGTTCAACTACCAGAAATCCCTGCTGGTGATACTGATCTACCTGCCACTGTTCAATCATGGTCGTGCCCTCGTGTTGAATACATCGTTACGCCAGCGAGACATCCTTCAGAAATGCTTCCACGCGCGGATGCTGGCCATCGCGCAGCGCCTGGGGTGCGTCGTCACAGACCACGCGTCCTTTTTCCATAAAGACAATTCGGTCAGAAACTTTGAAGGCAAAGTTCATCTCATGGGTCACGATCACCATGGTGATGCCCTCGCTTGCCAGGGCTTCAATCACCTGAAGGACTTCATTCACTTTTTCAGGGTCCAGCGCTGACGTGGGTTCGTCGAACAGCATGATTTGGGGGCGCATCATTAAGGCGCGTGCGATAGCCACGCGTTGCTGCTGACCACCGGAGAGCTGATGAGGGTATTTCCACGCATGTTCGAGCATGCCGACTTTGAAAAGCAGCGCGGCGGCCTGCTGCTTTAAGGCCTGGGTGGGCGCGAGCTTGTGATAGCGCGGTGCCAGCATCAGGTTATCCATAACGTTGAGGTGGCTGAACAAGTTGAAGCTCTGAAAAACCATCCCAATGTTGAGGCGGTGCTCGGTATGCTCAATGAAGCGTGGCTTACGTTGTTCTCCCTGCTGACGAAGGTGAATAAAAGGTTTTCCGTTAATACGAATCTCACCGTTATCGATCTGCTCCAGGCCGTTGAGCAGGCGAATCAGCGTGGTTTTTCCCGAGCCTGAAGGCCCGATCACCGAGACCACCTCACCAGCGTGGATCTGCAGGTTCACTGCGCCCAGTACTTCAACATTGTTGTAAGCCTTGTGAAGACGCAGGGCCTGCAACGCTGGCCCGCTGTCGTGCACTGCCTGACGAACCGGGCTCACTGCCGTGCGTTGTGCGAGGTCGAACAGTTGCGCATCGGGTTTGCCGGAAGGCTGACGCTGCGTGACGTCAAGATAGCGCTCCAGCTGCTTTAACAGGAAATCAAAGACGGTGACGATCAGCACGTAATAGAAGGCCACGGCAGCCATGGTTTCCATGACCAGAAAGTTCTGCGAGTAAAGCCGCTGGCCGACCATCAAAATTTCGGTAAGTGAGATAACAGAGACCAGCGACGTCAGCTTCACGATCGCGATGTATTCGTTCGCCAGCGCTGGCAAGGCCACACGCAGAGCCTGCGGAATAATAATGCGCCACTGAATACCGGCATAGCGTAGTCCCAGTGCCCGGGCAGCCTCGCTCTGGCCCCTGGGAATTGACAGCAGCCCACCGCGGTGAATCTCCGCGATGTAGGCGCTCTCACAAATGGTCAGCGCAATAAACCCGGCCCAAAACGGATCGCTCAATATCGCCGACGTGGCGGGCACTGCCTGAGGCAGGTTGTAAACAAAGATCAGCAGAACCAGTAAGGGCAGGCTGCGAAAGAGCCAGATATAAAATCGGGCAGGCAGCGTCAACAAGGGATGGCGCGACTGCTTGGCCAGCGCCAGAATAAATCCCGCGATAATGCTCATTCCCCAGGTCAGCAGGCTCAGTTTGATGACGGTCCAGGTCGCCAGCCAAAAGTTAGCGTCGCTAAACAGACTGAACATATAGTTCCAGTTAAATGTCATGGGCTTGCTCACATTAAACAGAAGAGGGTTAGTCATTTAATTCTGTAATTCACTATGGCGGCATGACGGGAACGATAGCAATTAGTAATTTCTTTGGTTCTGATTTTAAAAAAACTATCCAATGGCTATCTGCCTTTTTAAATGACGTGTTTTTTAATATCACAGGGGAATAATTAGCGTATTGCTTCCCTTTTTGCGCTTATTTAGGGCAGGGCGCTGATCATTAAGACGCAACGTGAGAGTTATTGGTGCAATTTCTTTTTTTGAGCGTCGCGATCGGTTGCCGCTAAAAAAACAGGCGGGCGGTATTTTTGAATAAAGGGCACGCAGGCTAACTGAACGTGATGTGGCACAGCATTTGCAGCGCTACTTAGTCGAAAACGAAGCAAGGCTTCCGGTTAGCCATAAAAAACAGAGGTAACGCTATGAGTCGCTTTACACTTAAACAGCTCAGGTATTTTGTCGCCGTCGTAGAGACAGAAAGCATTGCTGAAGCTTCGCGCCAGCTGCATATCGCACAGCCCTCTATCTCTGTCTCCATTAAAAATCTGGAAGACGCCTTCGATCAGCAGCTGTTGATCCGTCATCATGCTCAAGGGGTTTCTCTGACGCCCGGTGGCCGCCGTTTTTATGAAAAAGCCCAGGAGCTGTTACGCCTGACACATGAGTTTGAGCAAAATTCACGTGCAGATAACACGCTGATTTCAGGAACGATTGCAATAGGTTGCTTCGAATCTGCGGCACCGCTGTACATGCCAAAACTGATTGCGGGCTTCAAAAAGCGTTATCCCGGCATCACCATTGAACTTTACGATGGCGAGCAGCATGAACTGATGCACGGGCTCCATCGCGGACGTTTCGACCTGGCTTTCCTGTACGATCTTGAGCTGGATAACACGATACAAAAAGCGGCGTTGAACGCGCCGCATAAACCCTATGCGCTCTTGCCAGTAAAGCATCCGCTGGCGCAAAAATCCCTCGTCACGTTGCGTGAGCTGAGTCAGGAACCCATGATTTTACTGGATGCTGTACCCAGCAGGAATTACTTCATCAATATTTTCAAAAGCAAAGGTTATCACCCGCAGGTTGCCTACAGTTCGCCCTCCATCGAAATGGTACGGTGCATGGTGGGGCAGGGATTAGGCTTTTCCGTGCTGGTCACCCGGCCTTACACGGATATGACTTATGACGGTGAAAAACTTGCGCAGATTGATATTGAAGATGAGATGGAAGCCTCGACGTTAATCATGGCCTGGTTAAGTCATAATGAACCGACGCGCCCAACAAAACTTTTTATGGACTATTGCCAGAATAGTGCATTAGGGCCGACGGCGTGAAAAGCAGGGTGCATTTATCGTGCAGTTCGGTAAGAAAAGGAAAAGTATTTTTGACCACGGTGTTGAGTCATTCCGCGTTGTAATCGTTGGGTGGCCATAATAATCGGCTGCACATCCTTTGCTTATTAATTTCTTATTCAGATATTAGCTTTATAATATTTTACCCATTCACTTGCCTCAAATAGTCTTGGCGCTATCGCGTGTCAGGAACACGTCATTGAAACGGCGGGCTTGAGGATGGTGGAATGACAATAACAGAGCAAGAAACAGACACCCTGGTGATTGGGGCAGGACAGGCCGGTATCGCCATGAGCGAGCATCTGGGGCGGCTCGGCATTCCGCATTGCGTGTTGGAAAAAAAACGTATTGCTGAGGCATGGCGGACCCGCCGATGGGATTCGCTGGTCGCCAACGGCCCGGCCTGGCACGACCGGTTTCCCGGCATGACGTTTTCGGGGCAAGATCCCGACAGCTTTGTGCCTAAAGAACAGATCGCGGACTATTTTGAAGCCTATGCGCAACACATTAAAGCCCCTGTCAAGACCGGCGTCGAGGTCATCAGCGTGGCGCCCCGTGCCGGGCGCAGCGGGTTCGATGTCCTCACCTCTGAAGGCCCGCTCGTCGCTCAACGCGTGGTCGTTGCCACAGGCCCCTTTCAGAAGCCCATTATCCCCGCGATTGCGCCCACGGATGCGGGATTCACTCAATTGCATTCAGCAGACTATCGCAACCCGCAACAACTGCCTGAAGGCGGCGTGCTGGTGATCGGCGCGGGCTCGTCAGGGGTGCAGATTGCCGATGAGCTGCAGCGTGCAGGAAAAGACGTCTGGCTCTCTGTTGGGCCGCACGATCGGCCGCCGCGCCGTTATCGCAACCGGGATTTTTGCTGGTGGTTAGGTGTGCTCGGCCTGTGGGATGCTGCTGCCAGTCAACCGGGTAAAGAGCACGTCACCATTGCGGTCAGCGGCGCGCGAGGCGGCCACACCGTTGACTTTCGCAGGCTGGCGGAACAGGGCATCAACCTGGTCGGGTTAACGGAGCGCTTTTCCGGTGATGTCGTGACCTTTAAGCCCGATCTGGCGCAAAACATCGCCTCGGGTGATGAAAACTATTTATCCCTGCTTGACGCGGCAGATGCCTGGGTAAAACGGCATGGCCTCGATTTGCCCGAGGATCCGGCCGCGCGCGCGTTTCTGCCCGATCCGGAAAGCGTCTCGCATCCTGTGCAGTCGCTCAATCTCGTCCGCGCAGGGATCACCACCCTCATCTGGGCAACGGGCTATGCCACCGATTACAGCTGGCTGAAGGTTAACGCCTTTGACGAGAAGCGCAGACCCGTTCATCAACGCGGCGTTTCCACCGAGTCCGGGCTCTATTTTCTCGGGCTTCCCTGGCAGTCGCGCCGGGGGTCCTCGTTTATCTGGGGCGTGTGGCATGACGCAAAATATGTCGCCGACCATATTGCTATCCAGCGCCAGTATCAGGATTACCGTGCCGCTTCAGAAAACTGAACCAGGAGACTGTCTTTATGCCAACCCATACACGTATTCGGATGTTTAACACCAAAGAAACCTATCCCAATCAAACGCTGGACAACGATCTCTGCCAGGCCGTGCGTGCAGGTAACACGGTGTATCTGCGGGGCCAGGTCGGCACTGACTTCGACGGCAATCTGATTGGTCTGGGCGATCCGGCTGCACAGGCGGCGCAGGCGATGAAAAATGTGAAGCAACTGCTGGAAGAGGCAGGAAGCGACTTGTCGCATATCGTCAAAACCACCACCTATATTATCGATCCGCGCTATCGCGAGCCGGTGTACCGTGAAGTGGGAAAATGGCTCAAAGGCGTTTTCCCCGTCTCGACCGGTCTGGTGATTTCAGCTCTGGCGCAGCCGCAGTGGCTGATGGAAATAGATGTCATTGCGGTGATTCCGGATGACTGGAAAGGTGGAGCGACCCAATGACCTTATCGGTAACGGCACGTTGTGAAGAAACCGGTCAACTTGGCATCGCCATCAGTTCATCCAGCATCGCCGTGGGCGCGCGCTGCCCCTGGCTGCAGGCTGGTGTGGGGGCCGTATCCAGCCAGAACATTACGCTGCCTTCTCTGGGGCAGCAGATTCTGGTGTATCTGGATCAGGGCCGCGCGCTCGATGTGGCGCTCAAGCTGGCGCTGGCTGAAGACAGATTCAGTGACTACCGTCAGGTCGCCGCAATCGATATCGAGGGGAATACGGCGTTTTTCAGTGGCAGCCAAACCCTGGGGATCTGGAGCGTGGCTGAAGGAAAAAACTGTATCGCCGCAGGTAATATGCTGGCGGACAAAGGCGTGACGGCAGCAATGTGTGCGGCTTTTGCTGCGGCCTCCGGTGAACTGGCCAGCAGGCTGCTTGCGGCCCTTCAGGCCGGTGTAGCGGCGGGCGGAGAAGCCGGACCGTTACATTCTGCCGCGCTCAAACTGGTGGATGACTACACCTGGCCATTGGTGGATCTGCGCATCGACTGGACAGAAGGCGATCCTGTCGGACAACTGACGCAACTGTGGCTTGCCTATGAACCGCAGATGGAAGCCTATGTCACGCGCGCGTTGGATCCGCGTGAGGCTCCCTCCTATGGCGTGCCCGGCGATGAATGATCGTTTACGGGCGCTTCTGGCCTCACTGCTGGCCGTTGACACAACCAGCCGGGCGTCAAATCTGGCCCTGATTCAGTTTATTGACGACTACCTGACTGACAGAGGCGTGACGACGCAGTGGCTGCATGACGACAGCGGTAAAAAAGCCAATCTGTATGCGCGTCTGGGGCCGGACGGCGAGGGCGGGGTCATGCTGTCGGGGCACACGGACGTGGTGCCGGTTGAGGGACAAAACTGGTCCGTCCCGCCTTTCGCCCTGACGGAGCGTGACGGGCGATGTTATGGCCGGGGAAGCGCCGACATGAAAGGCTTTATTGCCTGCGTGCTGGCGTCGCTGGATGACTTTCTGCAACAGCCCCTCCGCATGCCCTTACATCTTGCTTTTTCCTATGACGAAGAGGTCGGCTGCCTGGGCGTGCGCTCGCTGGTGGCGATGCTCAATGCTTCAGCGGCAAAGCCCGCGATGTGTATCGTGGGTGAGCCGACCGGCATGCAGCCGGTTTACGGACATAAGGGAAAGCGGGCGGTGCGCTGCCGGGTACAGGGCCTTGCCTGTCATTCCGCCTATACGCACCAGGGCGTCAACGCGATTCACTATGCCGGGCGGCTAATTGCGCATCTTTTGCATCAGGAAGCGGCGCTCAGGCAGCAACGTGATGAACGGTTCGAACCGCCCTACAGCACGCTGCAGGTGGGCACGATTCAGGGCGGAACAGCACTCAATATTGTGCCTGAAACCTGCCAGTTTGATGTGGAGTGGCGAACGCTGCCCGATACGGATATACAGAACCTGTATGACAGTGTGCGCCACTTCGCCGAAGCTGAGCTGATGCCTGAAATGCAGCGCATTGATCCGGTATGTCACATTGCCTTTCAGCCGCTGAGCGACTATCCCGGCTTGCTGACGGATCCGCAGACCGACTTTGCCCGCTGGCTGGCGCAGTGGAGTGGGCAAGACGACTTCACCACGGTGGCCTTTGGCACCGAAGGCGGGTTATTTAACGAGATGGGAATAGCGACCCTGGTTTGTGGGCCGGGAAGTATGGAACAGGGACACAAAGCAGATGAGTTTGTCAGTGTTGAACAGCTTGAACGCTGTATGACGATGTTAAAAAATCTGCGCCAGTGGATGCGGTCACGTCTGTAAACGCGACCGATTAAGCCACGCAGGGCGGAACGCCCCGTGTGGCCTGAGCCCATCCGCTCGCCGGTGCCGTTTACAACCGACCGTAAAATGTCATCCGGGCCGTCTCAGACAAGGCGATGCCGGGCGCGGTATTGTAAGCCAGCACCGCCAGCATCCGGGTCACGTCGCCTTCGGTAGGCGTCACGCGATGCAGGGAATTACGTCCGCGAAACAGTACCAGGTCACCGGCTTCAATTGCCAGCTCTTCGACGGGCTGCTGTTCATCCAGCACGTCGGCCACGCCCGGATAATTCATCTCGCCCGCATCGGCATCCCGCAGATCTTTCACATACTGAAACCGCCCGCCGCCGGTTGGTTTCTGCACCAGTAACGTGATGGCAAACGACGAGTTATCGAAATGCCATCCCAGCTCTTTCCCGTGCGAGGCATAGTGAAGGTTAATGGACGACAAAGGATCGGCGTAGGGATACAACGCCTCTTCATCAAGCACCTCACACAAAAAAGACTGAAAAAGTGCATCGTCGTAGAGCTGACGCAGCGGAGAATCCAGCGCGATGACGTCATCAGTAATACAGCCCTTAGTGCTACTGACTTCGCGGTTCCTGGGATGCGTATCGCTAAACGCAGGGTCCGTTTTCATCAGGTAGACGTTATGCTTACTTTGGGTATGGTAAGCACGGTGGCGTTGCGCATCGCCTTCTGCGACGATGGCCGCTAAGGCGGCGGGCTGTAAAAAATTGCGCAGCACCAGCGCGCCCTGCTGATGAAGTTGCGTCCGACACTGTTGACGCCAGGCGTGACTGGACAGAGGATGTAAGTCAGTGCGTACCAGAGATTCAGACATCGTTTATTTCCTACGCGTGATTATTTAGTCATCACTGTAACGAGGCCCGATTGTACTGAATACCAATAAATATTTAAGACCCTGATAAGGAAGCCTTAATGCCCACGCCGTCGTTGCGCCTGCCTAAAATTAACGTTATTCAGTCATTTAAGGTCGCTGCGGAAACCGGCAGCCTGACAAAGGCGGCAGCGCAGTTGGCCTTGACGCCAGCCGCGGTGAGCCAGCAGATTCGTCAGCTGGAAGATCACCTTGGCTGCGTCCTGTTTTTACGGACTCAGCATGGTGTCATGCTGACTGAGATGGGCAGGCAGTATCTCCGCTACGTGTCGGAAGCCTTCGATATACTGCAGCTTGGCCAACGGAATATCGGGCGAAAAGATACCGCCGCTCAGCTTACGCTGTATGCGCTTCCCGCACTGGCATCAAAATGGGTCCTGCCGCATTTGTCTGACTGGCGAGCGCGCTGCCCGCATGTCGGCCTCTCTCTTCATGGCACGCACGCCGACGTGGACTTCAGTAAAACCCCGGCTGATTTTGTTATTTGCTTTGGGGAAGAGGCCTATCCCAGGCTGAACAAACAGTATCTGTTCCATGATGAGGTTTTTCCGGTCGCCAGCCCCGCGCTGATCAATACCTTTGCTGCCGCAGACAGATTAAACCAGGCTCCGTTGATTCATCTCGACTGGGGGAAAGAGGGACGTTTTCTGCCGGACTGGCCTGCGTGGTTTGAGGCAAAAGGACTCCCTGAGCCCGTGGCGCAGCCCGGCCTGACGTTTAATCTGACCTCACTGGCGATTGATGCGGCGGTGGCAGGCGCGGGGATGCTGTTAGGGCAACGTCACATGATTGCCGGGGAACTGGCCCGGGGTGAGTTGGTGGCGATCGATTCCTTATGTCTGCCGCTCAGTAAACCCTATTATCTTGCCTGGCCTGCGCGGACAACCAGCCAGGAGGGAAGTGAAGAGATGATTGCCTGGCTGCGGGAACGCGCGGCAGAGCACGGTCCCGCCGGAAAGCCAGCCGGGGATGCTGCCTCGCTTTCCTGAGGGGCCTGCACTGGTCACCGGGGCGATGATCGACCAGCATGAAGGTGAGGCATCCTTGCCTCTGGCGCAATGGTTCGGTTTAACTCATCAGACTGACCTGGGCCGCGACGATGCGCCAGCCTGAGGGGAATTTCACCCAGGTTTGTTGCTGACGGCCAATTTTCTCCGTGCCTGCACGGGTGAATTCGGTACTGCACACGGCAAAGGCATCGCCAAAGGTGGTGATCACCGTGTTCTGTAAGGTGCGATCCAGCCCCGCCGAAGGACGGGCGGCACGGAAAGCGCGAATCTCATCAATGCCGTATAAATTCTCTCCGGCACCCAGCCGCACCGTTCTGGCATCGTGCCAGAACAGCTCATCCAGAACGGCAATATCGTTGCCCGTCAGCGCCTGTTCGTAACGGTAAAAGGCGGCGGTTACGGCATCCAGCACGTCGGGGTGGTTAATCTCTTCAGTATTCATCAGGCTCCAGCCATACAGGTAGGCGAAAATGTCAGACCTTGTTGTTCAAGGGCAAAGGCGGCTCGTAATACCGCCTGTTCGTTAAACGGCGCACCGATAAGCTGCACGCCAATCGGCAAGCCGCTTGCCGTGGCCAGTGGAACAGTACAGACGGGCAGGCCGAGAAAAGAGATCGGCTGGGTTAACATGCCCATGCTGGCCTTGGTCGGCAAGTTCTGCCCGTTGATGGCAATAGTTTCCTGATCTATCAGCGGCGCGCTGCAAGGGGTGGCGGGGGCGATCAGGACATCAAACCGATCAAATAACGGCAGTATTTGCTGTTGGAAATGACGGCGGAAGCGTTGCGCCTGCACATACCACGCACCCGGCAGCATCGCGCCCGCCAGCAGGCGCTCACGGGAATGAGGTTCGAACCGTTCAGGTTGCTGACGCAGCGCCGGCAGATAGTGATTGCCGCCTTCTGACGCGGTCATAATAAAGGCGGCTGAGCGGGCCAGTTCGGCTTCCGCCATAATCACTTCCTCACTAGCCTGCAACGCGGTCGCGATTTGAATCTGCGCGTTACGGGCATCATGATCACACCACGTCGAAAAGAAGCCGCCCAGAACCGCACAGCGCAAATCCTGTGCCCCCCGTTCCAACTGAGGCCGCGTGGGTGCCTGAGGCCGATCGGCCTGAAAGGCATCCATGCTGTCTTTACCCTGCAGGAGATCGTAAACCTGCGCCAGATCGTCAACGCGGCGTGCAAAGGGACCGATGTGATCCAGACTGGCGACAAACGGATGGCTACCGCTGCGGGACAGGCGACCAAAGGTTGGCTTCAGGCCAAAGATGCCGCACAGGGAAGCCGGCACGCGTATCGATCCATTGGTATCCGTGCCCAGCGAGAAAGGCACCAGTCCGGCCGCCACGGCTGCCGCTGAACCGCCGGAGGATCCCCCGGCGATCCGCGCCAGATCATGCGGATTGCGCGTGGCGCCATAGTGGCTGTTTTCAGTGGTAAAACCGTAGGCATAGGCATCCATATTCACCATGCCAGAAAGCAGGGCGCCGGCCTGTTGCAGTTGGGTGATGGCAAAGGCGTCACGGTTGGCTGCCGGGCGCTGACCAAATAATTCAGCCCCAGCCAGGGTTGAGTAACCCTGCACATCAAACAGGTTTTTTACCGCATAGGGAATGCCCGCCAGCGGCGGTAACATCTCACCGCGCAGGCGCTGTTTATCAATCGCATCCGCTTCCTGCAACATTCGCGTTGAAGTGATATCCGTCCAGGCATTAAGCTGCGGATTCTGTTTCTCAATCGCGGTCAGCGTCTGCTCCGCCACTTCGCGCGCACTGATCTCTCCCTGCTGAATCTTCTGCTGAAGTGCCTGAATGGAAACCTCGCTCAGCCTCATGCGTTGTACACTCCTGCAACTTCAAGACGATCGTCCAGCGGATAAGCCATCAGCGGGGCCGCCATATCGGCAATGCGCGTCATCTGGACCAGCAGGGCTGCACGGCGTGCGTCGTCCAGCTCCAGATGAAGAATGTGTTCCATTTGGGCGATATAGGTTGCCCACTCAATGTGATTCATAACGTACTCCTGTCAAAAACCGGCGGCGCTGCCGTTGCTACGCGGATCGCTTGCGCCTTCGAACATACCGTTGTTGTGACGAACAATCGCACCTGCATGGCCGACGACTTCACTGAATGGCGGAAGTGACTCCACCTCATGGCCTAACTGACGTAACCGCTCCAGCGTTTCTGGCGCGAAGCGACTCTCCAGCTTGAGGGAATCCGAGGTCTGTCCCCACGTTCGGCCCAACAGCCAGCGGGGTGCGCTGACCGCCTGTTGCAGCGGCAGGCGCTGGATCACATGGCGGGTAAAAATGGCAGCCTGGGTCTGGGGCTGTCCGTCACCGCCCATGGATCCATATACCATCGTCCGGCCGTCTTTCAGGCGCGCTGCGGCAGGGTTCAGCGTGTGGAAAGGTTGTTTACCCGGGGCGAGTGCCAGCAGGTGATCGGGATCGAGGCTGAAAGCCGCCCCGCGGTTTTGCCAGACGATCCCGGTGCCGGGCATCACCACGCCACTGCCAAATTCATGATAAATGCTCTGGATAAAAGAGACGGAAAGGCCGCTGCTGTCCATGACGCCCATCCAGACGGTATCGCCGGGGCCTCGTCCGGTTCCCCATGGCGCAGCGCGGTTATCATCAATCTGGCTGGCGATCGTTGTGAGCAGATCGCTGTCGAGCAGCGCCTGCAGATCGTCCACCACATGACGAGGATCGGTGATGTGCCGATCGCGTAAAGCAAACGCTTTTTTTGTCGCCTCAACGATGCGGTGAATGGTTTGTGCTTCATCGGCATTCGCCATATCCAGATGATCGGTAATGCCCAGGATCGCCAGAGAAACCAGCCCCTGCGTCGGCGGTGTGATATTCCAGATATCGCCTTCGCTATGTCTGACATGCAACGGCTTGACCCGACTGGCCCGCTGCTGCTGTAAATCGGCCAGGGTAACGGGAATGCCCAGGTTGACCATCTCGCCTGCCAGATGGTGCGCCAGCGTGCCGCGATAAAAGCTTTCCAGCCCTTCTTCACTTAACAGACTGAGCGTGCGCGCCAGATCGGGTTGGGTGAAACGACTGCCTTCCGCCGGAACATCTCCGTCCGGCAAAAACAGGGCGGAAAAGCCGGGCTGATGCTGGAGCTCTTCGCGCTTGCTGCGGGTGGCCGAGGCCTGCGAGGCCGTGACCGGAATGCCGTCTGCCGCGTAACGCACCGCGTCACGCAGTAATCGTGCCAGGGGCAGGGGCGTGCCGCCGAGCTCGGCTGACAGCGCCAATGCCTCATGCCAGCCGCTCACCGTGCCCGCCACCGTTAATGCGGCTTTTGGCCCGCGATGTGGAATTTGCGTTTCACCCTGATAGAAGTCGATATTTGCAAGAGAACCCGCTCTGCCGCTGGCGTCGATAGCAATAGGGTCGCCCTTACCCGGCATTATCAGCCAGAAACCGTCCCCGCCCAGGCCGTTCATATGCGGATAGACGACGGCAATAGTCGCAGCAGCGGCCACCATGGCCTCAATCGCATTGCCGCCTTCACGCAGCACCGCCAGCGCACTTTCACTGGCCAGATGATGAGGCGTTACCGCCATGCCCAGCGGGGCCATATTGCTCTGAATCATGCTCTTCTCATTGTGTTATTCAGGGTACAGAACCAATAACTAAGCAAGAGCCGTTCCAGTTTTTATCGTCGCTAAGGATCGGAACCGGTTCATCTGGCCCAAATTATGCTAGCTTCTGTTAAACCCCGCGGTTGAAACAAAAGTTACAGGACCTGAATGAAACAGCTTGATGAACGGCTCAAAACCCATTACCCCCAGCTTTCGCCGCAGGAGCAGCGCATTGCCGACTTTATCTTTGACCACTTCGACGATCTGATTAGCTATAACAGCGCCGAGCTGGCGCGCCTGAGCGGCGTGTCAAAAGCGACCGTCAGCCGGCTGTTTAAACGGCTCGGTTATGACAAGTACAAAGATATGCGCGATGAGCTGCGTACCCTGCGCCAGAGCGGGATGCCGCTAACGGATAACCGCGATGCCGTGCAGGGCAATACCTTACTGTCGCGCCATTACAAGCAGGAGATGGCCAACCTTACACAGTGGGTAAACAGCATTGATGCCCGGCAGTTTACTGAGGTGATCGCTCAACTGGCTCAGGCGAAACGTATCTACATTGTCGGCATGCGCAATGCCTATCCGGTGGCGCTGCACCTGCGCCAACAGCTGATCCAGACGCGTTCGCAGGTGCATATCCTGCCCCAGCCGGGACAGACGCTGGCCGAGGACCTGGTGGATATAACGCCTGAGGATATGGTCGTGGTTATCGCCTTCCGGCGGCGCACCCGCATTATCCAGCCGCTGATGCAGCAGTTGCAAAGCGCCGCTATTCCCGTGCTGGCGCTGTGCGAGCCTCAGGCGCAGAGCGTTATCGCCCTGGCGCGCTGGCAGTTTTGCGCACCACTGGACAGCGTGTCAGCGTTTGACAGTTACGCGTCGGCCATGAGCCTGATCAACCTGCTTGCCAATGCCTTGCTGCATGAACTGCTGTCAGACGGACGCCAGCGCATTCACCATATTGCCGATCTTTATCACCAGCTTGACGAGCTGGAGCACCGTTAACAGGCACCGTTTTGGTGCTTTGCCCCGTTTTGGAACGTCCTGCGGGGCAACGTCTGATGCCTCTGTATCGCTATAAATAGCGCTTAGCAGCCATTAAGTCGCTTTTTTCAGCGTGCGTCCGCGTTGGCACATTAGTTGCAGAATGCCTTCAATAAGAATCTTTTGTTTCACATAATCTCACCGGGGTGCATAATGAAAAAAGTTCTGATGGCGGTCGCAGCAGCGGCAGTATTGATGGTGCAGGCGGGCAACGTGTTGGCCGATCAACTGCAGGATATCCAGAAACGCGGCGTGCTGCGGGTTGCGGTACCGCAGGATTTCCCGCCGTTTGGCTCAGTGGGAACCGATCTGCAACCCCAGGGCTATGACATCGACATGGCGAAGTATCTGGCTAAGCAGATGAAACTTAAGTTGCAGCTGGTGCCGGTCACCAGCGCGAACCGCGTACCTTACTTGCAAACGGACAAAGTTGACCTGGTGATCTCCAGCATGGGGAAAAACCCGGAACGCGAAAAGGTGATCGACTTTAGCCGGGCCTATGCGCCGTTCTTCCTGGGCGTTTTCGGTCCTAAAGGCGATCATCTGAAGGATGCCGCAGCACTGAGCGGTAAATCTGTTGGCGTCACCCGCGGTGCGGTAGAGGACATGGTACTGAGTGAGGTAGCCCCTAAGGATGCGCAGGTGAAACGTTATGAAGATAACAACACCACCTTATCCGCTTACCTCTCCGGCCAGGTGCAGTACGTGGCAACGGGTAACCTTGTGGTCGCGGCCATTACGCGTCAGAACCCGGCAAAAGCCCCTGTTGCGCAATTTATGCTGAAAGACTCTCCGTGCTATATCGGATTGAAGAAAGACGAGCCGGCGCTGAAAGACAAAGTGAATACGCTGATCGAGCAGGGCATTAAAGACGGCACGCTGAATAAAATGTCCGAAGAGTGGCTGAAAGCGCCGCTGCCAGCCAACCTGGGCGCATAAGGACGGAGCAATGACCGGGCAACTTAATTTCCCTGCATTGTGGCCGTACTGGCCGGAGTTGCTCTCCGGCCTGTGGGTAACGATCCAGTTAACCGTGCTGGCAACGGTCGGGGGCGTCAGTATCGGTATCATCGGCGCGGCGCTGCGCAGTGGTAAACCCAGTTGGTTAAGCCGCCTGTGGGGCCTCTATGTTGAACTGATACGCAACACGCCGTTTGTGGTGCAGCTGTTCTTTATTGTGTTCGGCTTGCCGAACCTGGGGCTGAAACTCACGGCGGGTGAAGCCGCGCTGCTGGCCATGCTGGTTAACCTGGGGGCTTACAGTACGGAAATTATCCGTGCCGGTATTCAGGTCACGCCAAAAGGGCAGTGGGAAGCCGGTCGGGTTCTGGGGTTGACGCGCAGCCAGACGTTTTTACGCGTGGTTTTGCCGCCGTCGCTGCAGCGGATTTATCCGGCGCTGGTGAGCCAGTGCATCATTGTCATGCTGGGATCGTCGGTGGTTTCGCAGGTCTCCTACGAGGAACTGACCTTCGCCGCCAACCTGATTCAGTCGCGCACCTTTTTGAGTTTTGAAGTCTACTCGGTGACCACGCTGATTTACCTGGCGTTGTCGATTGTGATGCGTCAGCTGCTGCTGGCGATTGGCCGCAAATGGCTGGGGGTGCAGGCATGATGACAACCTTTACTGACTGGGACATCCTGCGCAATCTGCTGCTGGCGGCTCGCTGGACCATCGCGCTGTCGCTGGTGGCCTTTTTAGGCGGCACGCTGGTCACGCTGCCGCTGCTGTTTTTACGCCTGTTAAAGCGTAAATGGCTGACGCGCGTGATCCGTGCCTATACCGAACTGTTCCAGGGCACGCCGCTGCTGATGCAGCTGTTTCTGGCTTTCTTTGGCGTCGGACTGTTCGGTATCGACGTCGCGCCCTGGACCGCCGCCTCGCTGGCGCTGACCTTTTATACCAGCGCGTTTCTGCTGGATATCTGGCATGGCAGTATTCAGGCCCTGCCCAAGGGCCAGTGGGAAGCATCACGCTGCCTCGGGCTTGATTTTGGTCAGACGCTGACGCGGGTCATCGCACCCCAGGCGATTCGCATTGCGATTGCCCCCACGGTGGGATTTGCGGTGCAGGTGATCAAAGGCACGGCGCTGGCATCCATTATCGGGTTCGTCGAGCTGACCAAGGCCGGCACCATTCTGAATAACGTGACCTATCAGCCCTTTAAAGTCTTTGGGCTGGTGGCACTGGGCTATTTCCTGCTGTGTTATCCGCTGTCGCGTTACAGCCAGTATCTGGAGAAAAAATTTAATGCCGCTCATCACCATTAATCAGGTGCAGAAGTATTACGGCACCAACCACGTTCTCAAAGGCGTGGATCTGGATATCGATATGGGAGAAGTGATCTCCATTATCGGGCGCAGCGGTTCAGGCAAAAGTACGCTGTTGCGCTGCATGAACGGGCTGGAAGGCTATCAGGATGGCAGCATTAAACTCGGCGGTATGACGATTACCGACCGTGATTCCCAGGCGCGGGAAATCAGCCGCTCAGTCGGCATGGTGTTTCAGAACTTCAATCTGTTCCCGCATATGACGGCGCTGGAAAACGTCATGCTGGCGCCGCGTCGGGTACTGAAAAAAAGCCAGGCAGAGTGCCGCGAACTGGCGGCGCGCATGCTGGAGAAAGTGGGGCTGGGCGAGCGGCTGGATTATTACCCTTCCAGCCTGTCTGGTGGTCAGCAGCAGCGCGTTGCCATTGCCCGCGCGCTGGCGATGGAACCCCGCGTCTTACTGTGTGATGAGATTACCTCTGCACTGGATCCTGAGCTGGTCGGTGAAGTGCTAAAAGTGCTGGAACAGCTTGCCGCCGAGGGCATGACGTTGATTCTCGTCACCCATGAAATGAACTTCGCCCGCGACGTGGGCGATCGTGTGGTCTTTATGCATCAGGGGCGCGTCTGGGAGCAGGGCGACAGTAAAACGCTGTTCGCTTCTCCACAGACGGCGGAGCTAAAGCAGTTTATTTCCTCTGTGCGTCTTTGAGTGCTTAACAAGGAATTCACTATGGATATCTCTCAATTTCCGCAAATTAATCCTCCTCAGCGTCTGTTAATGGGGCCTGGCCCTATCAATGCCGATCCGCGCGTGCTGCGTGCGATGTCGAGCCAGCTGCTCGGGCAATACGATCCGGCGATGACGCACTATATGAATGAGGTGATGGCGCTGTATCGTGGCGTGTTTCGCACGGAAAACCGCTGGACGTTACTGATTGACGGCACCTCACGCGCCGGTATTGAGGCAATTCTGCTGTCGGCGATTCGCCCCGGCGATAAAGTGCTGGTGCCGGTCTTTGGCCGTTTTGGTCATCTGCTGTGTGAAATTGCCCGCCGCTGCCGTGCCGATGTGCACACGATTGACGTGCCATGGGGCGAGGTCTTTACGCCAGACCAGATTGAAGACGCCATCAAAAAAGTCAAACCGCGCCTGTTGCTGACCGTGCAGGGCGATACCTCGACCACCATGCTGCAGCCGCTGGCTGAGTTGGGTGCCATCTGCAAAAAATATGGCGTGCTGTTCTATACCGATGCGACGGCGTCGCTGGCGGGCAATGCGCTGGAAACCGATGCATGGGGACTGGATGCGGTCTCCGCGGGCATGCAGAAATGCCTGGGCGGCCCGTCCGGAACCTCCCCGATCACGTTAAGCGATGAGATGGCGGCGATAGTCCGCAAGCGCAAATGCGTGGAGCAGGGGATCCGCACCGACGCGCATCAGGATGGTGACGACGAGATGATCTACTCCAACTATTTCGATCTCGGCATGATCATGGACTACTGGGGCCCGGAACGGCTCAATCACCATACTGAAGCCACCAGCGCCCTGTTCGGCGCGCGTGAGTGTGCGCGTCTGATTCTGCAGGAAGGGCTGGACAACGGCATTGCCCGCCACCAGCTTCACGGCGAGGCGATGCTGAAAGGCATTCAGGGAATGGGGCTGGAAACCTTTGGCGATCTCAGTAACAAGATGAGCAATGTCCTGGGCGTGGTGATTCCCCAGGGCGTCAATGGCGATGAAGTGCGTAAGCTCATGCTGGAGGATTTTGGCATTGAGATCGGCACGTCCTTTGGCCCGCTGCATGGCAAAGTGTGGCGCATCGGCACCATGGGTTATAACGCGCGTAAAGACTGCGTGATGCAAACGCTGGCGGCGCTGGAAATGGTCCTGTCCCATGTCGGTTATCGTACGCCACAGGGGGCCGGTTCGCAGGCGGCATGGAACCACTATGGGAGCCATGCATGATGATGAATGCCAGCGAGGCTCAGATTGCCGCCCGGCGCGTGATGGCGCGCTGTGATGCGCTGGCTGAGATCAGTGAAAGCGATCAGGGCCTGACACGGGTTTACCTGTCGCCAGAGCACCTGCGGGCCAATGCGCGCGTGGGCGAATGGATGCAGGCTGCCGGTATGACGGTCTGGCAGGATGAGGTGGGCAATATCTGCGGTCGCTATGAGGCCGCGCAGCCCGGCGCTCCCGCACTGTTATTGGGTTCGCATCTGGACACGGTACGCAACGCCGGCCGCTATGACGGGATGCTAGGCGTGCTGAGCGCCATTGAAACCGTCCAGTGGCTGCACGATCGCCAGCGTCGATTGCCGCTGGCCATTGAAGTCATCGGCTTCGGGGATGAAGAGGGCACGCGCTTTGGCATCACGTTGCTGGGCAGTCGCGGCATTACCGGCACCTGGCCTGACAGCTGGCCGACACATCCTGACGGCAACGGCATCACGGTTTCCCAGGCGATGAGCGACGTGGGGCTGGATGCCAGTCAGATCCAGCGTGCCGCGCGCAACGTCAGCGATATCGTGGCCTATCTGGAGCTGCACATTGAGCAGGGACCTTGCCTGGAGCAGGAAGATCTCGCGCTCGGGGTGGTCACGGCGATCAACGGTGCCCGTCGCCTGAACTGCTGCTTTACGGGCGAGGCGGGCCATGCCGGTACGGTGCCGATGAAGCATCGTAAAGATGCCCTGGCGGCGGCGGCGGAATGGATGGTGTTTATTGAACACACGACGCGCGAACAGCCGGGGCAGTTAGTGGCAACGGTAGGCACGCTCAACTGCGCACCGGGCGCGGTCAACGTCATTCCGGGCGAGGTGAATCTGTCGCTGGATGTGCGCGGGCCCGAGGACGCACCGCTTGAAGCGCTGCTGTCCGCCTTGCTGACCCAGGCGGAAGCCATTGCGCTGCGTCGGGGATTAACCTTCGAATCTCATGAGTATTACCGCATTGCGGCGACGGCCTGCGATGCCGGATTGCAACAGGCGTTGAGCCACGCGGTTGAAACCGTACAGGGGCGCAGCCTGGCCCTGCCCAGTGGCGCAGGCCATGATGCTATCGCAATCGCAGAACGCTGGCCGGTAGGCATGCTGTTTGTGCGTAACCATCGCGGTATCAGCCACCATCCGGCCGAATCGGTCAATGAAGCCGATGTCGCCCCGGCGGTTCAGGCCTATTTGCAGACGATATGTCACCTTGCGGAGCAGCATTAAGATGGATTTAGGCACCTTTAACCAGCTACCGCAAGCCGCCGCTCAGCTTGCGCTCTCGCACTGCGTCGCGATTCCTCGCTGGCAGCAGGCGCTGGTGGCGGCCCGCCCGTTTCACAGCGTTGAGGCCCTGCTGGCTGAGGCACAACGGCTGGCCCAGGCCTGGCAGGAAGACGATCTGAATCAGGCGCTTTCAGCTCATCCGCGCATCGGGGAAAAGGCACAGGGCGACGAGAAGGAAAAACGGTTATCACGCAGCGAACAAGCGGCCATGCAACAGGCAGACGATGCGTTACAGCAGGCGATGGTGCAGGGCAACCAGGCTTATGAGGCGCGCTTTAACCGGGTCTTTTTGATCCGGGCGAAAGGGCGCAGCGCACAGAATATGCTTGATGAACTTACACGGCGGCTGGACAACAGCCCGGAAAGCGAGCGCCAGGAATCTCTGGAACAACTGCGGGAAATCACCCTGCTGCGCCTTAAGGAGAGTTTTTCATGAGCACTATCAGCACCCATATTCTGGATACCGCGCTGGGTAAACCCGCGCCAGGCGTAGCCATGTTGCTGGAACAGCACGGGGCACAAGGGTGGGTAACCTGTGCCCGGGGCATCACGGATAACGATGGTCGCCTGAAGGATCTGACACCCGAGCCGCTTGCGCCGGGACAGTACCGCCTGACGGCCGCGATTGGCGAATACTTCCGCGCAGGCGGACGAGAAACATTGTACGTCAGTGCGCAAATTGATTTTGTGCTGACGGAAAGCGCCAGCCATTATCATCTGCCATTTTTAATCTCGCCCTGGAGCTGGTCTACCTATCGCGGCAGTTAACAGGTGCATCAGGCGCAGCGTTTTTCCGCTGCGCTTGAGAGCTATCGGCTATCAATACCTTCGGCCCATCCGACTATATTCCTGCTAACGCCAGGGTTATCTTAAGGTCAATAATGTGAAGGCAACGGAGCCGATAATGAGCACGCCAAAAGATAATGATGTAGCCGCTTCAGGTAAATGTCCCTTTCATCACGGTAAATCGGAAGAAGAAAGCGTTCTGGCTCGTGGAGCCGGCAGTGGTACCAGCAATCGCGACTGGTGGCCAAACATGTTGCGCGTGGATCTGCTAAACCAGCACTCCAACCGTTCTAATCCCCTCGGCGAAAACTTCAACTACCGCGAAGCGTTCAGCACGCTGGACTACTCCGCACTGAAAGCCGACATCCGGGCGTTGCTCACCGACTCCCAATCCTGGTGGCCAGCCGACTGGGGCACCTACATTGGCCTGTTTATTCGTATGGCGTGGCACAGTGCCGGTACGTACCGCACCGTCGACGGGCGCGGTGGCTCAGGCCGGGGTCAACAGCGTTTCGCCCCACTGAACTCCTGGCCAGATAACGTCAGCCTTGATAAAGCCCGCCGCCTGCTGTGGCCGGTAAAACAAAAATACGGTCAGAAAATTTCCTGGGCCGATCTCTACATCCTCGCCGGCAACGTTTCGCTGGAAAATTCAGGTTTCCGTACCTTTGGTTTTGGTGCCGGTCGTGAAGACGTCTGGGAACCGGATATGGACGTGGATTGGGGTAACGAAACCGAGTGGCTGGCCCATCGCCATCCGGAAAGCCTGGCTAACGCACCGCTGGGCGCGACCGAAATGGGGCTGATCTACGTGAACCCAGAGGGGCCTGAAGCCAGCGGCGATCCCGCTTCTGCCGCGCCAGCGATTCGCGCGACATTCGGCAACATGGGCATGAACGACGAAGAGATCGTGGCGCTGATTGCGGGTGGACATACCCTGGGCAAAACCCATGGTGCCGCCGCCGCCAGTCACGTGGGCGTCGATCCTGAAGCCTCACCTATCGAAGCACAGGGCTTTGGCTGGAACAACAGCCACGGCAGCGGTGTGGGTGCAGATGCGATTACCTCCGGCCTTGAAGTCGTCTGGACGCAAACGCCAACCCAGTGGAGCAACTACTTCTTTGAGAACCTGTTCAAATATGAGTGGGTGAAAACGCACAGCCCGGCGGGTGCGATTCAGTATGAAGCGGTCAACGCTGACGACATTATTCCGGATCCGTTCGATCCTGCGAAAAAGCGCAAACCGACCATGCTGGTGACGGATCTGACGTTGCGTTTCGACCCCGAGTTCGAGAAGATTTCTCGCCGCTTCCTGAACGATCCGCAGTCCTTTAACGAAGCCTTTGCCCGCGCCTGGTTTAAGCTGACCCACCGCGATATGGGGCCAAAAGCGCGTTACATCGGTCCGGAAGTGCCAAAGGAAGATTTACTGTGGCAGGATCCGTTACCGCAGCCAACGCATCAGCCGACGGCCGATGATATCAGTGAACTGAAGGCGAAAATCGCTGCATCAGGTTTGACGGTAAGCCAGCTGGTTTCGGCGGCCTGGGCTTCGGCTTCAACCTTCCGTGGTGGCGACAAACGCGGCGGCGCAAACGGTGCCCGTCTGGCGCTGGCGCCCCAGAACAGCTGGGCGGTGAACGCCAGCGTCATTAACGATGTGTTACCGAAACTGCAGCAGATCCAGCAGGAATCCGGTAAAGCTTCATTAGCTGACGTCATTGTCCTGGCGGGCAGCGTCGGCATCGAAATGGCCGCAGCCGCAGCCGGCGTCAGCGCACAGGTGCCCTTTACCCCAGGCCGCGTGGATGCTCGTCAGGATCAAACTGATGTAGAATCCTTTAACGTACTCCAACCGCTGGCAGATGGTTTCCGTAACTATCGTCGCGTACAGGGAGGATCATCCACTGAAACCCTGTTGCTGGATAAGGCGCAGCAACTGACGCTGAGTGCCCCAGAGCTCACCGTCCTGCTGGGTGGCCTGCGTGTCCTGGGCACCAACTTTGACGGCAGCCATCACGGCGTGTTCACCGACCGCGTGGGCGTGCTGAGTAATGATTTCTTTGTGAATCTGCTGGATATGCGCACCGCATGGCGTGCGACCGACGGCAGTGAAGAGATCTTCGAAGGCCGCGATCGTCAGAGCGGAGAAGTGAAGTACAGCGCGACGCGCGCCGATCTGGTGTTCGGTTCCAACGCCATCCTGCGCGCTCTGGCCGAAGTTTATGCCAGCAGCGATGCAAAACAGAAGTTTGTTACCGACTTCGTGGCGGCCTGGACGAAAGTGATGAACCTGGACCGTTTCGACCTGCAGTAAACGCCTGAATCGCCCCCGGCCTGGTCGGGGGCGATTTTATTCTGCCAACGTAAAGCCATCCGCATCGCGCCATGCCGGAAACCGCTCGCGATAAGCCTGCAACTCGGCTAGCGACAGCGACGCCTCAACCTGACCGGCTTTGAACGGCTCGCCCGCCGCCAGAATCTCCCCCTGCGGAGAAATAATTCGACTGTCCCCACTGTACTGATGCTGATTACCATCGCTGCCCACACGGTTGCAGCCTGCTACATATGCCTGATTTTCGATAGCGCGAGCCAGCAGCAGGGCCTGCCAGTGAAGGGCGCGCGCTGCAGGCCAGTTGGCGACATACAGCGCCAGATCGTAGTCATTTTGATTGCGTGAGAACACCGGAAAGCGCAGGTCGTAACAGATTTGCGGCAGAATACGCCAGCCGCGCCACGGAATCACCGTACGCGCCTTGCCCGCAAGATAATGCTGCTGTTCATCGGCCATGCGAAACAGATGACGTTTGTCATATTGGTGCAGCGTGCCATCCGGCTCAACCAGCAGAAAACGGTTCACGGCACCTTCTGCGGTATGAACGGCGGCGCTGCCGCCCACCAGCGCATTGCTGCGCTTAGCATGGTGCTGTAACCATTCCACGACCTGCGCCTGCGGTAGCGCCGACTGTGCGGCCTCCATGGCAAAACCGGTGGTGAACATTTCGGGCAGAATAATGACATCCCGTTGCGTCAGGTCGGCTAAGATCCGATCGAAATGGCGCAGGTTGGCCTCGCCATCCATCCACGTCAGTGGCTCCTGTAGCAGCGTTATCGCTAAAGTCGACATAACCGCTCCGCTGCCGCATCAAGTGTGGCTTCCTGTTTTGCAAAGCACAGCCGAATCAGTTTGTGCGGGAAAGGCGCCTCGCAGAATACCGACAGCGGAATGGCGGCTACGCCCACTTCACGCGTCAGCCACTGGCAAAAACTGACATCGTCCAGGTCCGAAATGGCACTGTAGTCCGCCAGCAGGAAGTAGGTGCCTTCACAGGGCAACAGGTGAAAACGACTGCTGCGCAAGGCCTGTATCAGTCGGTCACGGCGCGCGCGATAAAACTCGGGCAGTTCACGATAGTGTTCGGGATGCTGGCGCAGCATATCGGCAATCGCCAGTTGCGCAGGCGTGTTGACTGAAAACGTCAGGTACTGATGGATCTTACGGATCTCGGCGCTAATGGCCGCCGGTGCTACGCAGTAACCGACTTTCCAGCCCGTCATATGAAAGGTTTTGCCAAAGGATGACACCGCCACCGCACGCTGACGCAACTCAGGGTGCGCCAGCACGCTGGCATGACCGTCCTGTGCAAAGCAGATGTGTTCATAGACTTCATCGCTCAGCACGTAGATTTCTCGGTCGGCGACAGCCTGCCATAACGCGGCATAGTCCGCGTGATGCCAGATGCTGGCCGAGGGATTATGCGGCGTGTTTAAGATGACCAGGCGGGTTTTGTCGCTTAGCAGCGCGGAGAACGCAGGCCAGTCAACCGTGAACAACGGTGGCTGCAAGGTGAGGCGTTTCAGTGTACCGCCCGCCAGCTGTACCGCAGGCGCATAGCTGTCGTAACTGGGATCGAAACAGATGACCTCGTCACCGGGCCGCACCAGGGCGGTGATGGCGGCATACAGGGCTTCAGTAGCCCCTGCCGTCACGGTGATATCGCTGTTCACATCGGGCCGATAGCCATAGATCGCGGCGGTTTTATCCGCAATGGCTTCGCGAAGCGGTTGTGCGCCGGTCATGGGTGCGTACTGATTCGCGCCCTGACTGACGTGGTAAGCCAGCCTTTCCTGCAGGTAAGACGGACCATCAAAATCCGGAAATCCCTGAGAAAGATTAATCGCATTATGCTGCTGTGCCAGCGTGCTCATTTGCGTGAATATGGTGGTGCCGAGTGCAGGCAGCTTGCTCTCGGGCGTCAGGTTGGACTGCGTCATGATTAGGTAGCCTTACGCGCAAAAACGGTAGCGGAAAAACCCTTAGTTGATGCCACTATAAACAGGATGCTAGTATTTGGCAATCAAGACGCTTAGACGGCTAAAAGGAACGATGATGTCCGATTCTTCTGCAGTAGATCAGCTGGTGCAAGCCTGTCACTGGATAGGCGCGAAGGGCTGGGCACCGGCCACCGGTGGCAATATGTCGGTGCGCCAGGATGCACATGTTTGCCTGCTGAGTGAGTCGGGCAAAGACAAAGGCAGCCTGACGCGGGATGATTTTATTCAGGTCCACATTGCCACTAATCTGGCCCCCTCGGGCCGCAAGCCTTCGGCAGAAACCGCGCTGCACACGCTGATTTACCGTCTGTTCCCGGAGGCGGGCGCGGTACTGCACACGCACACGGTCAATTCCACGGTGCTGTCGCGGGTTGAGCAGGGTGCCGCCGTGCTGCTCTACGGCTATGAGATGCAAAAGTCGCTGAGCGGGCAAACGACCCACGATGCTACCGTGGCGATTCCCCTGTTCGACAACAGTCAGGATGTGGCGGCGCTGGCGTCAGAGATCGAGGATTATGCCGCCCGTTTTCCCCTGCGCTATGGCTTTCTGCTGCGCGGACACGGCCTGACCTGCTGGGGCAAAGATGTCGCTGAAGCCCGTCGTCATCTTGAAGGTCTGGAATTTTTATTTGAATGCGAGCGCCAACGTCGCCTGCTGGAGAAAGCATGATAAAGGCCATTGTTACCGATATTGAAGGGACCACCAGCGATATCCGCTTTGTACATAACGTTCTGTTTCCCTATGCCCGAGCGCATCTGGCTGATTATGTTCGCAAGAATCAGACGCAGACTGAGGTGCAACAGGCGCTAAACGCCGTGCGTACCGAAGCGGGGCAACCCGATGCCGATACAAACGAGGTCATCGCTATTCTGTTTTCTTACATGGATGCGGATCGCAAATCGACCGGCCTGAAGGCGCTGCAGGGAATGATTTGGCGCGAGGGCTACCTGAGCGGTCGCTTTACCGGGCACCTTTATCCTGATGTGCTGCCCGCGCTTAAGGCCTGGCACGCGCAAGGCATTAAATTATATATATATTCCTCTGGCTCGGTTGCCGCGCAGAAATTGTTATTTGGCTACAGCGACGAAGGTGATATTACTGGTTTGTTCAGCGGCTATTTTGATACCCACGTGGGCGCCAAGCGTGAGAAGACGTCGTATCAGAACATCGCTGCGCAAACGGGCTTGCCCGCCGAACAACTGCTGTTTCTTTCTGATATTCATCAGGAGCTGGACGCAGCAGAGCAGGCCGGCTGGCACACGCTGCAGCTGATTCGTGACGCGGCAGATGATGACAGCCATCATCGTCAGGTCGCCGATTTTTCCCAGATTAACCCGGAGTCGATTTGAGATGAGTGCACTGACCATTTTTAGCGATAGCGATCCCAGCCAGCCGATATGGCACAGCACCGATGCTGAGGCGATTCGCGCGCGGCTGAATGCCAAAGACGTCCGTTTTGAACGCTGGCAGGCCGACCGCGATCTGGGCGAAAACCCGGATGCGGAAACGGTCATCAACGCCTATCAGCATGCCATCGACCGGCTGGTGGCCGAAAAAGGCTATCAGAGCTGGGACGTGATTAGCATGCGTGCCGATAACCCGCAGAAGGACGTTCTGCGCCAGAAGTTTCTGTCGGAACACACGCACGGCGAAGATGAAGTGCGCTTCTTTGTCGAGGGTGCGGGGCTGTTTTGTCTGCATCTGGACGGTGAAATTTTGCAGATCCTGTGCGAAAAGAACGATCTGATTTCGGTGCCCGCCGGCACGCCGCACTGGTTTGATATGGGATCGTCCCCGCACTTCACCGCGATTCGCATTTTTGATAATCAGGAAGGCTGGATCGCCAATTTCACCGGCGACAAGATTGCCGATGCCTATCCGCGCCTTGCGTAATCACGGCGCATTCTGCGGGCGGCTGATTCCGTAAGCCGCCCGTCCGCTTACTGTGGCTGGAAGATGCCAGCGGCAACCTGAGCCGGTGCGATCACGCCGGTATCCAGCACCCAACCGCTGATCAGCGCGGCAGGCGTAACATCAAAGGCGGGATTGTAGACCTGCGCTTCTTCAGGAGCCCACTGCACGCTGCCGAAGCTTCCGGACACACCGGTGACTTCACTGGCGGCACGCTGTTCAATAGGAATGGCCGCGCCCGTCGGGCAGAGCCGATCCAGCGTGGTATGCGGGGCCGCAACGTAGAACGGAATACCGTGATAGTGCGCTAACACCGCCAGGCTGTAGGTGCCGATTTTGTTCGCTACGTCACCATTGGCGGCGATACGGTCCGCGCCCACCCAGATAGCGTCCACGTTGCCCGCAGCCATCAGGCTGGCGGCCATCGAATCGGTGATCAACTGGTAAGGCACGCCGAGTTCGCCGAGTTCCCAGGCGGTTAAGCGCCCGCCCTGCAACAGGGGACGCGTTTCATCGACCCAAACATTTCGGACCTTGCCCTCTTGATGTGCGCGCGCGATAACGCCCAAGGCTGTGCCGACGCCTGCGGTCGCCAGGCCGCCTGTATTGCAGTGGGTTAACAGCTGGCTGCCGGGTTTGACCAGCGAGCTTCCGGCTTCGGCGATGCGATCGCAGAGCTGTTTATCCTCCTGTACCAGCCGCAAGGCTTCTTCTGCCAGGCTCGTCACCCTGTCTGACTGCTCCAGCGCCTGTTTCATACGATCGAGGTTATTCATCAGGTTGACCGCGGTCGGGCGGGCGGCCCGCAATATTTCCAGCGACTGCACCAGCTGCTCGCGCGTTTCACCCTGTTCCGCTAGCAGTGCCAGCAGCAGGGATGCAGACAGGCCAATTAACGGCGCACCGCGCACCCGCAGCGCATGAATATGTTCAACCAACTGCGCGACCGAATGGGCAGGCAGCCAGTTCTTTTGCTGGGGCAGGGCCTGCTGATCCAGTATCCAGAGCTGGTTGTTACGAACCTGTAAGCTGGTAGTTTGGAATGTCTGCATTGTTGGTGAAATCCATGTTGCGTTAATAGCGGATATTGTGCCAACATGCTTAACGGATGTATAGACGTCTGAACGGCTTATTACGAAAGATTAATCAGGTCCGGCTTGCACCGGCGTTTGTTGATGAGGAAAGGTCAATGTCGCAATACCGTACGTTCACTGCAGCCGATGCTGTGGAATATGCCAAAACGTTTGGCGGCATGGATGATCCTTCTGTTCTAAGCAGCGCGGAAGAGATTGGCGATGGTAACCTCAATCTGGTCTTTAAAATTTACGACAACCAGGGTAAAAGCCGCGTGGTAGTCAAACAGGCGCTGCCCTATGTTCGCTGCGTCGGCGAATCGTGGCCGTTAACCCTGGATCGTGCGCGTATCGAAGCGCAAACGCTGGTTGAGCACTACAAATATTGCCCCCAGCACACGGTTAAGGTTACGCATTACGATGCGGATCTGGCGGTGATGGTGATGGAAGATCTTTCCAGCCACCGCATCTGGCGCAGTGAGCTGGTGAAAGGCGCCTACTACCCTGAAGCGCCGCGTCAGCTCGGCGAATATCTGGCGCAAACGCTGTTTCACACTTCAGACTTTATTCTGCACCCGCATCACAAGAAAGCCGAGGTGGCGCGCTTTATCAACCCTGAGCTGTGCGAGATCACCGAAGATCTGTTCTTTAACGATCCCTACACTGACCACGAGCGCAACAGCTATCCTGACGCGCTGGAGCCGCTGGTCGCATCCCTCCGCACTGACGACGCGTTGCGTATTGCTGTGGCCGGGCTCAAACACGTTTTCTTCAGCCATGCCGAGGCGTTACTGCATGGGGATATCCACAGCGGCTCGATTTTTGTGGCTGACGGCAGCTTAAAAGCGATTGATGCCGAGTTTGGTTATTTTGGACCCATCGGCTTTGACGTGGGCACCGCGCTGGGTAACCTGCTGATCAACTACTGTGGTTTACCGGGCCTGTTGCCTCCCCGCGAAGCCGTTGATGCCCGTGAGCAGCGCCTTAGCGACGTGCGTGATGTCTGGAATACCTTTGCGACGCGCTTCCTGGCGCTGGCAGAAAGTCACACCCAGGATGTGGCCATGGCGTATCCGGGTTATGCACAGGCGTTTCTGCGCAAAGTCTGGGCGGATACAATTGGCTTTTGTGGAACGGAGTTGATCCGTCGAACGGTGGGCATGTCGCACGTGGCGGACATGAAGCTGATTCGGGATGATGAAATGCGCACCGATTGTATTCGCAATGCGATTACCTTAGGCCGCACCCTGATTCTGGCCGCCGGGCACGTGGACGATGTCGAGGCATTGATTGCCCGCATTCGTCAGGCAGGATAAAAAAAGGCCGACATGATGTCGGCCTGATTGTTTATGCCGCCTCACTGGGGCGGGCGGGTTTTGAGACATCCTGCTTTGCCGGCACGGCCAGCGCATCAGCCTCAAACTCATCCACGTTAATGGAACGCAGACGGCTCTGCTCGGCGCGTTTCAGCACTTCAGCTTCTTTGTCGTCAATCCAGCCCTGTTCCAACGCCTGTTTAGCCAGCGCATCCAGTCGGGTGAATGAGAAGTGTTTTTTATGCTGCTTGCACAGGCGGTCGTGAATCACTTCCGCCGCCATCACGTCCTGCAATGCCTGCTCTAACTGACCTGCAGGATTATGCTCGCTGGGAGCCAGATACTGACCACGACCTAAACGCGTACGCGTCGCCGAAGGCACCTGCAGCATTTTTGCCAGTTTGTGATCAAGACGATCGGACGGTGCAGGGCAGTGCTGACCACCGGCAAACACCATCAGTCGAATAACGCCAGCCACCAGGCGGTTCGGGAAGTTACTCAGCAGATCGTCCATGGCTTTCTCTGCTTTATTCAGTGCATCCTGCACGCCCCAGTGCACCAGCGGTAAATCGGCTTCGTGGCGTCCTTCATCGTCATAGCGTTTCAGAGTGGCAGACGCCAGATAGAGCTGACTCAGCACATCACCCAGGCGAGCAGACATCCGTTCGCGACGTTTCAGGCTGCCGCCTAAGACCGCCATAGAGACGTCTGACAGCAAGGCCAGGTTGGCACTAATGCGGTTCATGTGCTGATAATAGCGACGCGTTACATCGCGGGTTGGCGCGGCGCTGGTGCGACCGCCCAGCAGGCCTAGCCACAGGCTGCGCGTCGCGTTGCTGCCAACGTGACCAATATGGCTAAACAGCGCCTTATCGAAGGCGGCAACATCGTTGCTGGCGGCGGCGGCCATTTCCTGCAGGACATAAGGATGGCAACGAATTGCCCCCTGACCAAAGATAATCATGCTGCGGGTCAGAATGTTCGCGCCTTCCACGGTGATAGCGATGGGCGCACCCTGATAGGCACGCGCCAGGAAGTTGCTGTCACCCAGCATGATGCCCTTACCACCCGCAATATCCATCGCATCGATGATTGACTGTTGAGCGCGATGGGTACAGTGATATTTGACGATGGCTGACAGCACCGCGGGTTTTTCACCCTGCATAATCCCGGTGGTGATTAGCGTAGCGGCCGCGTCCATTACATAGGCATTACCTGCGATGCGCGCCAGCGGCTCTTCAATACCTTCCATTTTACCGATAGACAGCTTGAACTGACGACGGATGTGCGCATAGGCGCCGGTCGCCAGTGCCACCGTTTTCAGGCTACCGGTTGAGTTTGACGGCAGCGTGATGCCACGGCCGACGGACAGACATTCCACCAGCATCCGCCAGCCCTGACCAGCCATTTCCGGGCCGCCAATGATGAAATCAATGGGGACAAAAATGTCTTTCCCACGGGTTGGACCATTCTGGAACGGTACGTTGAGCGGGAAGTGGCGATGACCGATTTCCACGCCCGGCGTGCTGGTTGGGATCAGGGCACAGGTAATGCCCAGTTCCTCTTTCTCGCCCAGCAGGTGCTCGGGGTCGGAAAGCTTAAAGGCCAGACCCAGTACGGTGGCGATTGGGGCTAACGTGATATAGCGCTTGTTCCAGGTCAGTCGCATGCCCAGCACCTGCTGGCCCTGCCATTCGCCCATGCAAACGACGCCGGTATCGGGGATTGCCCCGGCATCGGAACCCGCTTCCGGGCTGGTAAGGGCGAAACAGGGAATCTCATCGCCCCGCGCCAGACGCGGCAAATAATGGTCTTTCTGTTTTTCCGTTCCGTAATGTTGCAGCAGTTCGCCCGGACCCAGTGAGTTAGGCACCCCCACGGTAATCGCCAGAATACCCGATACGCCCGACAGTTTTTGCAACACGCGTGCCTGGGCATAGGCGGAGAATGCCAGTCCGCCGTACTCTTTTTTAATGATCATGGCGAAGAAGCGGTGCTCTTTCAGATAGGCCCACAACTCTGGCGGCATATCCGCCAGTTCATGGGTGATCTGGAAATCATTCGCCATGCGGCAGGCTTCTTCCACCGGGCCATCAATAAAGGCCTGTTCTTCCGGCGTCAGGCGCGGTTGCGGGTAGTTGTGCAGTTTCTGCCAGTCAGGTTTGCCCTGAAAAAGATCGCCTTCCCACCAGGTTGTGCCCGCGTCAATCGCCTCTTTTTCCGTACGAGACATCGGCGGCATGACCTGCTGAAAGCGCTGCAGCACCGGTTTGGAAAACAGTTTGCGGCGCAGGCTGGTCAGGTTCAGCGGCAGCAGGATGATCGCCAGCGGCAACAGCAGCCACGGCGTCCACAGGTGGGCCACCGCCATCGCAGCGGTCCACAGCAGCAGGATTGCGCTACTGAGTGACAGAGAGATGCGGTGATAAAACAGGGCGCCAATTAGCACCACTGTCGCAAGAATCGAGACAACCATCATAATGAAGTGCTCCGTTAAGTAGTAAGAGGTCTGACCTGTTATAAAGAGAGGTTTAAATCACCTGCTGGCATTTATCAATTTGTTTACATCGCAATTACAACCTGACTCACAAAATCAGCGAAACAGCGCCCGTAATGAAAATAACGAACGTGAAAAAAACGGCGGGCACACGGCTATCTGACCCTGTGGTGCTTTGCGCAGGTCAACCATTCCGTTAAACTTGCTGCGATTAACCTCCCCTACAAAGGACAAGTCTATGTATCAGGACATTATTCGTTCAGAGCTCAATGAAGCGGCAGAGACGTTGAATCACTTTCTGAGTGACGACGCGAACATTCACACCATCCAACGGGCGGCGGTGATGTTGGCTGACAGCTTCAAAGCGGGCGGCAAAGTGCTTTCCTGCGGCAACGGTGGTTCTCACTGTGATGCGATGCACTTTGCTGAAGAACTCACGGGCCGCTACCGTGAAAATCGTCCTGGATATCCGGCTATTGCCATTTCAGACGTCAGCCACCTTTCCTGCGTGAGCAATGACTTCGGCTATGACCACGTCTTTTCCCGTTACGTTGAAGCGGTAGGGCGTTCAGGCGACGTGCTGCTCGGGATCTCGACGTCAGGAAACTCGGCCAACATCATCAAGGCCGTTGAGGCTGCGCGTGCGCAGGGGATGAAAGTGATCACTCTGACGGGTAAAGATGGCGGTAAGATGGCTGGCAGCGCGGACATTGAAATCCGTGTGCCGCATTTTGGCTATGCCGATCGCATTCAGGAGATCCATATTAAAGTGATTCATATCCTGATGCTGCTGATTGAAAAAGAGATGGTCAGGTAACAGCACGACTGGCCTCCTGAGCGGCAGGAGGCGTTTTGACATAAGGCGGTTGCTATGTGCGAATTGCTCGGGATGAGCGCCAATGTTCCCACCGATATTTGTTTCAGTTTTACCGGATTAGTGCAGCGCGGCGGCGGAACAGGGCCGCATAAAGACGGCTGGGGTATTACGTTTTACGAAGATAAAGGTTGCCGCACCTTTAAAGATCCGTTGCCGAGTTTTAATTCCCCCATTGCGCGTCTGGTGCAGGAATACCCGATCAAGTCCCATTCCGTCGTGGCGCATATTCGCCAGGCGAACCGTGGGCCGGTCTCTCTGGAAAACACCCATCCGTTTACGCGGGAACTGTGGGGGCGAAACTGGACCTATGCGCACAACGGGCAGCTTAAAGGCTACAGGCAACTGGAGACCGGAACCTTTCGTCCGGTTGGTGAAACCGACAGTGAAAAGGCATTCTGCTGGATCCTGCACAAGCTGGCCACGCGCTATCCGCGTACGCCAGGTAACTGGCCTGCGGTCTTTCGCTATATCGGCGAACTGGCGGGCGAACTGCGGCAGAAGGGCGTGTTTAACATGCTGCTGTCGGATGGTCGCTACTTAATGGCGTTCTGCTCGACCAATCTGTTCTGGATTACCCGCCGAGCCCCTTTTGGCCGGGCGCAGCTACTTGATCAGGATGTGGAAATTGATTTCCAGAAACATACCGGCGCGAACGATGTGGTCACTGTCATTGCGACACAGCCGTTAACGGGGAATGAAACCTGGCACCGGATCGTGCCAGGCGAATGGGCTTTATTTTACCTTGGAGAGCGCCAGGAACGACTGTGAGGCCGCTTCGGGTTGTGTGATGACCGGGCTGCTGTTCATCACATATCTGCCGCTGGCAACATTCACCGTTGGCGGCTGATGATATTGCGCAAAGTAGGCATAGCCGGGCTGAAGCTGCTTCCAGAAATCCGCATAGGTGGAATAGCGATGACGCTGCATATTGCTCTCCGTCATGCGAAACGGATAAATGGCAATATTCACTTCCTGCTGGCCATTGCGTAATGCGGCGTTCACATAAGTGAAAATCTGATCCATGTAAGCATTGGTCATGGCATAGCAGCCGATAGACTTGCAGTCGCCATGAATCATCAGGTAGTTACCGCTGTAGCCCTGATCGCGGTCATATTGGTTGGGAAAGCCAATATTAATCGCGCGGTAAAAACGGCTGTCTGGCTTCAGCTGATTCATTTTTACGCTGTAAAAACCTTCCGGGCTTTTAAAATCGCCTTCACGACGTTTAGGGCCAAGGCCGCCAGAAAAGTTGCAGATGCGGTAGGTATCCAGCAAACGGTACTCATTACCAATTTTGCCGTATAGTTCAAGCGTACGCTCTTCCTTAAAGATCTGAATATAAACCGGTGTACCGATTAGCTGTTTCTTTAATTCTTTACTGACCGGGGCCAGTTGCTGAACCGGCTCAGGAGTCATTGCCATGCTGAGGGCTGGCAGTAAAATCATCGCAAACAGAAGTGCGATTTTGCCCATGCTGTGTATACCTTGAAGTGAAGAAGAACAATGGCGCGGTAAGTGCGCCTCTGTTTGCATTATCGGAACTTTCCGCTACCGCAGCGCAACATTAAACATTGTGTGTTTTTTTAGCAATACAGCGCAGAGCAAAATGTCCATTTCTTTGATGGAATAGCGCTGAAAATTTGTAAAGTTTGTTAGCAACTGCAAGAAATATTGCACAAGTCTCTTCTGACTGTATACTTATCCAGTACTGGAGGGGCGATGCGTAAGATCATTCATGTCGATATGGACTGCTTTTTTGCTGCAGTGGAGATGCGTGATGACCCTTCATTACGTGATATTCCCATGGCCATTGGCGGCAGCCGCGATCGCCGCGGCGTGATCAGTACCGCTAACTATCCGGCACGTAAATATGGCGTGCGCAGTGCGATGCCGACCGGTATGGCATTAAAGCTTTGCCCCCATCTGCGTTTATTGCCCGGGCGCTATGAAGTCTATAAAGAAGCCTCCAGCCAGATTCGCGCCATCTTTTCCCGTTTTACCTCCCTTATTGAGCCGCTGTCGCTGGATGAAGCCTATCTGGACGTTACCGACAGCACGCACTGCCAAGGCTCTGCCACGTTGATCGCCCAGGAGATCCGCGCCACTATTTTTCGCGAAACGCAGCTCACCGCCTCGGCGGGCATCGCACCGATCAAGTTCCTTGCCAAGATCGCCTCTGATTTAAATAAGCCGGATGGTCAGTACGTCATCACGCCTGCGCAGATGTCTGACTTTTTGCTGGCGTTACCCTTGGCAAAAATCCCCGGCGTGGGGAAAGTCTCGGCAAAAAAGTTGGAAGAGATGGGCCTGCACACCTGCGCCGACGTGCAAAATGCCGATTTGGCGCTGCTGCTAAAACGTTTTGGTAAGTTTGGCCGGATATTATGGGAGCGCAGCCACGGTATTGATGAACGCGGTGTGGTGGTGGAACGCGAACGGAAATCATTAGGCGTTGAGCGTACGCTGGCTGACGATATCGACAGCTGGGAGCGCTGCCTGGAAATCATTGATTACCTCTATGCCGAGCTTGATCGGCGCCTGACGCAGATTCGCCCCGATAAGCATATTGCGCGCCAGGGCGTGAAGCTGAAGTTCAGTGATTTCCAACAGACGACTCAGGAGCATGTCTGGCCGGTGCTAAATAAAGAAGACATGATTGCCGTGGCGCGTAAAACCTGGGATGAGCGCCGGGCGGGTCGCGGTGTGCGGCTGGTGGGATTGCATGTGACGCTGGTGGATCCGCAGCTGGAGCGGCAGCTGTTGCTGGGCATATAGAGGGAGTTCCGCCGTTGGCGGGGATGGGGTTTGCTCTGAGTATGTTCCGCCCGCCAGGCGGCAGGGAGTTTCAGCCTGCCCGTGCAGGCGGTCGGGTTAAGGGGCTCGCGCCAGCCCCTTAACAATCCCGGCGTCCGGCAGCCGCCGCTGTTCCTTCGTCATTCGCTGCGGCCTGACGGACCGTCCGGATGCGCCATCCCTGGCGCAGCCGTCCTCGTCGCGGCTTCCCTGCCGCGCCGTCCTGGCCTTCGCTCTCTCCTCAGCGCGGCGGATGCCTCAGGAAAACCCCCGCCTGTGGGATTTTGTTCTTTTTTTGGTGCGGCTTTGCCTGGGGCCTGCCAGGTGATAAGTCCACGGTTTTGCTCCGAGAATGTTCCGTCCGCCAGGCGTGAGGGAGTTTCAGCCTGTCTGTGCAGGCGGTCGGGTTAAGGGGCTTGCGCCAGCCCCTTAACAATCCCGGCGTCCGGCAGCCGCCGCTGTTCCTTCGTCATTCACTGCGGCCTGACGGACCGTCCGGATGCGCCATCCCTGGCGCAGCCGTCCTCGTCGCGGCTTCCGTGCCGCGCCGTCCTGGCCTTCGTTCTCTCTTCAGCGCGGCGGATGCCTCCGGAACCCCCCCGCCTGTGGGATCTTGTTCTTTGTTTGGTGTGGTTTTGCCTGGAGGGTTTTTCTTTAATGAGTTTGTCTTCAAGGCTGGCGCATACTTTGCCTGCCTGCGGGTATTTACGGTTTTGCACTGAGAATGTTCCGCCCGCCAGGCGGTGGGGAGTTTCAGCCTGTCCATGCAGGCGGTCGGGTTAAGGGGCTTGCGCCAGCCCCTTAACAATCCCGGCGTCCGGCAGCCGCCGCTGTACCTTCGTCATTCACTGCGGCCTGACGGACCGTCCGGATGCGCCGTCCCTGGCGCAGCCGTCCTCGTCGCGGCTTCCGTGCCGCGCCGTCCTGGCCTTCGTTCTCTCCTCAGCGCGGCGGATGCCTCGAGCAAACCCTCGCCTGTGAGGGCGTGTATTTTTCCCAAAGGCCTGCTTTGCCTGTTATTAACATGCGCAATCAGAACTGAAGACAGGAAGGCCTGACGAAAATGAAAAAATGAACAGCAATAAGCTGTGATGCTTTTCTGGCATCTGAAGCGACGCGGAAAGTAGTTTTGGCACAGGTATCAAAGCGGTGGAGTGGGCCGGCCTTCCCACTCGCTGAGCGGATGCAGGATTTCCGGATGAGCCGACAGGACGTCGGCGAAAGTCAGGCCGCGCCAGGGATGGCGCGGCCTGGCGGTCCGGCAGAAATCCTGAAGCAGCGAAGGGACCGCGCAGCGGCGGGTGGGCAGGACGGGAGCCCGGGGTCAAGGGGCCGCGGCGACTGGCGGCCCCTTGTCGGTCGCCCGCATGGGGCGAGCTGAAACTGCCTGCCGCCTGGCGAGCGAAACCTTCCCGGAGCTTTGTGACTGGACGCCGCTCAGGCTGGAAAGCCGGGAGCCCGGGGCGTACTGAAACTGCCTGCCGCCTGGCGAGCGAAACCTTCTCAGAGTTTCATGACAAGCCGTTGCTAAGGTCGCCAACAAAACCAAAGCCACGTTCATGCAATGAACATCCCCGCTCAGGCACCCCCCCTTAACCACCCCTGTTCGGCGACGAACACCTACTTCTTATATTTCGCTTCCAGCGTCGCAAACCACGGCTGGACGAAATCCTCATTACTGCCCCAGCCTGGAATAATCTTGTTCAGCGATGCCACGTTCACCGCACCTGGATGGCTGTTGAGCGCCTGCTGAGAAATCGATGCGGCTTTGAATTCATACGTCGCTGGGGTGGTTTCACCGGCAATCTTGTTCGCTACCAGGCGCATATTTACGGCCCCGATGGTTTTAGGGTCGACGGCGACGGTCTGTACCCACGGGCTGCCTTTCTGACGCATCAGCTGCAAATCCTGATTGGAGACATCAATGCTGTACAGTTTGATCTCTGTACGGCCATTCTCCTGCAGCGCTTTATAAGCGCCCTGGCTGAACGCATCCCACGCGCCCCAGATGGCATCGATCTTGCCTTTGGGGTATTTCGCCAGAATAGCGCCCACTTTATTGGCGGTGTCGCCCTGAACATCCGTTGATACCGCGCCAATCGACTCAAGTTGATGAATGCCCGGGTTCTCTTTCAGCAATTTTTCATAAACCACCTGACGACGTTCCATCGGTGGGAAACCCGCTACCCATAATTTAACGATGTTGGCTTTACCGTTGAAATCTTTGATTAACTGTCCCAGAGACAGTTGAGCCAGAGAAGCATCATCCTGAGCTGTCACCGTAACACCCGGAATCGGGGTATCCACCGGTGTATCAAATACCGAGACTTTAATACCAGCGTCCGCAATGCGTTTTACCAGCGCGCTGGCGTATGGCGCTTTGCCATGTGACAGAACAATACCGTCGTATTTCTGGCTGATGGCCTGATTCACGAAATCCTGAAAGCGCGCATCGTCGCCGTTGCTGAGAAACGTACTGACTTTAAAGCCCAACTGGCGGCCTTGTTGAATCGCCCCCGCAACAAACTGCGTGGTGTTGTCGTCTGAGCCAAGGTTACGGATAACCGCAATACGGATCGGCCCTTCATGGTTAGCGATAGCGGCAGGAACGGGCGTAACGGTGTCGGCAAACGCTGCGCTGGCGTTTAGCAGGCTTAATGCCAGCAGCGAGAGTGTTATCTTTTTCATTATTCTTAACTCCAGTAAGGGGAACGCGCCTCAGCGGCGCTGAACGTACGTGATAGCCAGTGCTAAAGCCAGCACCAGCCCTTTAATAATGTCCATGGCGTAATAGGGCACGGATAACATCACCAGACCGTTTTGCAGCACGCCAAGAATAACGGCACCAAGTAGCGTACCCAGCGCATTCGGTTTACCTGAACCGGCAAGGGATAAGCCGATCCAGGCCGCAGCGACGGCATCCATCAGATAACCGCCACCCGCATTCACCTGCGACGATCCAATGCGTGAGGCCAGCAGAATACCGCCCAGCCCCGCTAACAATGAGGCGATAACATAGGCCAGTACGCGATAACGCGTGGTACGAATACCCGAAAGTCTGGCGGCTTCGGGATTACCGCCCAACGCGTACATGCGGCGACCGTGCTTTGTCAGGGATAGCGCCAGCTGTGCAACGACCGTGACAACCAACATGATAATGACGATGGTGGGCACCTGGCCCAGCAGGTTAAAGGTTGCCGGAATTGTGCCCTCAGCCATGTCGCCGCTGGGCAACACCATATTTTCCGTAATCGAGCCACCAAAGCTGTAGGTCATTGCCACGCCCTGAATCACAAACAGGGTGGCGAGTGTTGCCAGCATGTCGGGAATACGCAGCACCACGATCAGGAAGGCGTTGAACAGGCCGACCAGCGTACAAAGGGCCAGCGTAATCGCGATAGCCGCCGTCGTATCAAAGCCGTACCAGACGAATAACGAAATCACCAGGGCGTTTGCCAGTGAGGCGGTCGAACCAACGGAAAGATCGAAGCCGCCCACGGTCAGCGACACGGAAACGCCCACCGCGATAACGGTCACGATGGCGATGGATCGCAGGATATTAATGATATTGTTCGGCTCCAGAAAACTGTCGGATGCCAGACCAAAGGCTGCGATCAATATCACTACCGTCAGCAGCATGCCCCACTTGTACAGGAAATCGAACAGTTGATGGCGCAGCGAGGAAGACGCTGCATTCAGGGATAAGTCTTTACTGCTCACGCAGGGGTTCCTCCGGTGGAATAGAGCAAAAGTGTCTCTTCTGTGGCTTGCCGTCCCTCTAACTCCGCCACAATACGTCCATCCCAGAGCACACAAATACGGTCGCATAAGCCGACCAGTTCAGAAAATTCGCCAGAGGCGTAAATTATCCCTTTGCCTTCTTGGGCAAGGTTGCTGATCAGCGTGAACAGCTCCGTTTTGGCTTTAACGTCCACGCCTTTCGTGGGTTCATCAAAAATCAGTACGTCGGCGTTGTTGCGTAACCACTTGCCTATCGCCACTTTTTGCTGATTACCGCCTGAGAGACGACGCAACTGCTGCGCCGGGCCTGTCGTACGTACGCTGAGACGACGGATAACCTCCTCTGCCCAGCGCCAGGCCTGACGATGACCAAACAGGCTCCAGCGGGAAAAACTGTCGTCTGCGCTGATACTCAGGTTCATCGCCACCGATTCATCAATGAAAATGCCTTCTTTGCGACGCTCTTCGGGCACCAGGGCCATGCGCTGTTGCACCGAGTCGTGTGGCGATCGCGGTTTCCAGCGTTTACCGTGCAGTTCACCGCCTGAAACACGGCTCTTACTGGCACCGAACAGCGCCTTGCAGAGTTCGGTTTTCCCTGCACCGGCCAGACCGGCAATGCCCAGAATCTCGCCTTTGTGCAGGCGCAGCGAGATATCCTGTAGCAGGTGTTCATCATGCAAGCCCTCCACCGCCATGAGCACGGACTGCGGCTGAAAGTGGCGACGCGGGGGATAAATATCGGTTAACGGATGCCCCAGCATTTTTTCAACAATCTGCTCACCGCTCAGCGAAGCCATCGGGGCGCTTTCGATCAGCCGTCCATCGCGCAGCACCGTCAGGCGATCGCAAATGGCTTTCAGCTCGTGGATGCGGTGAGAAATAAACACCACGCCAATACCACTGGTCTGCAGGCGACGGACCACGGCGAACAGGCGTTCGCTCTCGTGCTGGTCTAGCGGCGCAGTAGGTTCATCGAGGATCAGAAAGCGGCAGTGATGCGACAGGGCTCTCGCCAGCAGAATTTGCTGCTTCTCCGCCAGCGAGCAGCGCTCTACCGGGCGTTTAACATCTATGCTGGCATCCAGTTGGGCCAGCAGTTGGCGCGCCTGGCGACGAATATCGCCCCAGCGAAAGCCGTGGCCGGGCTCGGCCAGCTGATCCAGCAGAATATTTTCAGCGACGCTTAATTGCGGCACCAGCGCCACATCCACCTCCTGCTGTACGAGGTGAATGCCCAACTGCTTTGCGTCTCGCGGGCTGCGAATCGACACCGGTTTACCGTCCAGCAGAATCTCGCCGCTGTAGTGACTGTGGGCGCCCGAGAGCACCGCCATCAGCGTAGACTTACCGGCACCATTGGCCCCGGTCAGAGCATGAACCGAGTGGCCTTCACTCTGAAAATCCACCGACGTTAACGCGGCAAATCCGCCAAAATCGATGGAGATGTTACGCATCTCAAGGCGATTTAAAGCACGCATTGCAGGGATCTCCATTAAAGTCACTGACCACATTTTTTCCTGAAGCATCAGGCACGGCAACAGCCGAAAGCGCATAAGTTAGCACAGAAACTTATTAGCCATCCAGACATCTGGACATAATGGCGGCTAAAGCTGGGGAAGCGCAGTAAGTTGGTGATTTAGCGGCAGGAAGTGGGCTTACTCCAGCGGATTATGCTGCGCAGGCACCAAGACGCTGTGACGCGCTTTCACTCATCAGGAAAGAATGCACGCGCGCTGGGATGCTGAAGGCCAACGTGACCCGGTTAATCTTTAATACGGGGGCAGGGCAGGTTATTTGAATGCGTAAACCTCGGCTAAGTCGGCCAGATCCCAGTTTCCCCCAGTGAGCAGCACACACACTTTTTCGTCGGGTTGCAGGCTAACCGATCCCGCCAGTAGCGCACCGAGACCGATTGCAGCGGCCGGTTCCGCAATCAATTTTGCATCCCTCGCAAGCACGCGCATGCCCTGAATAATATGTTCTTCATCCACCAAAATAATCTCGTCGACGTACCTCTCAATAATGGGGTAGGGATTACGTCCCGGTACGCTAATTCTTAAGCCGTCAGCGATGGTGTTGAGCAGCGGAAGGGAGGTGGGCTGCTGGTTGATCCGGCTTTGATAATATTTCGGCGTCAGGGCAGGCTCAGCCCCAATGACCCTGACAGCGGGGCGAGATTCTTTGATGGCCGTGGCGACACCGGAAAGAAGCCCGCCACCGCCCAGCGGCACGATCACGGTATCCACATCCGGTAAATCATTCAGTATTTCGCAGCCGATCGTGCCCTGACCGGCCATAACCATCGGATCTTCAAAGCCATGCACCACCGCATAGTTGTTTAGCTCGGCAATCTCATAGACTTTTTTCCAGCGCGAGGCGTTGTCGCCATCGAAGAGAATAATCTCCGCACCCAGGGCCCGGGTGTTCTCGATTTTGATTTTCGGCGTCGTTACCGGCAGCACCAGAACCACTTTCACGCCCAGCATGCTGGCCGCATACGACAGGCCCTGCGCATGATTGCCTGATGAACTTGAAATAATGCCGTGGGCAAAGGCTTCAACGGGCAGGGAAAGCACTTTATTTAACGCACCGCGAATTTTAAACGCGCCGGTAATTTGCAGCGTTTCCGGTTTGAGATAGAGCTGGCAGCCCACCTGTTTTTCAATTTTCTCAGCGCGCAGCAAGGGTGTGTGGCGAATATGGGCGGCAATGCGCTGTTGCGCTTCGTGAATATCTTGCAGGGTAGGATACTGACGCGTCATAGCGGTTACCTTCGTCTGGACGAAAAATTATTCAAAAAACGCAAAACGGGTTCCGACGCCTTTTTCAATCGCTTTGCGGTAAATTTTACCGGCGGTCGTGTTGTCCTGGATGGACAGTCCGGTGGAGTCAAAAAAGGTAATTTCCGCCTCGTTCTCTCTGCCTGGTTTATTGCCCAGCAAGATTTCACCTATCTCAGCATGAATCGCGTTTTCACTGATGATGTTTCTGTCCAGCGCGTGCCAGGTTTCCCCTTTCTGCGTGCACTGGGTCAGGGAATCGACAACGATTTTTGCCCGGCTGAAAATCTGCGGATCGAACTCCTGCTTGCCGCGCTGGTCGGTGCCGATGGCGATGATATGGGTGCCGGGCTTGATCCAACTGGCTTCGACCAGCGGCCCTTTGCCTCGGGTGGTGGTAATGACAATATCGGCTTGCTCCACCGCGGCCTGACAGCTCTCAGCCACAATCACCGGAATGCCAAACGCGCTTTCAATATCCTTTTTAAAGGCAATACGGGTTGCTGGCGTTCGGCTCCACGCATGAATCTCCTCAATTTGCATTACCCTGACAATGGCGCTGATCTGCATCCTGGCCTGATTGCCGGTGCCTATCATCGCAATTTTTTTTGCCCCGGCGCGCGCCAGCGCCTTCACAGAAACGGCACCCGAGGCGCCGGTTCGCAGGCCGGTAATCAGGCTGCCGTCCATGACGCAGCACAGCGCACAGCTACGGGCATCAAATAAAATTACCGTTCCCATGCCGCCCGGCAGGCCATATTCCACCGGATTCTGGGGAAAAGGACCGGAGGAAGCCTTCATCGAAATCAGTTCACTGGTTTTGTAATAACTGGTTTTGAAGTCGATTTCCCCTCCCGCTTCGGGGAGATGCAGGCCAATATAATCCGGCTGTTCCACCAGGTTGCTGTTGAACGCTTTATAGGCTTCTTCTACGGCCTCAATGACGTCGTCGGTGCTGATGAGCTGACGGACTTCCTGTTTGGTAAGCAATAACGTATTCATGCACCCTCGCATTGTGCAGTGAAGAAGGCCTCTCCGTCACACAAAAGGCATGATGCCGTGGCCGGAGGCAGTTTGGCTAATGCGCATTATTGCATCGGCGGTACAACAGAAAATGTCAATTTGCGGGTGGAATAAACGCATTTAGCTGTTTTAGCGAGCGATAGCGAAAGCGCATGCTAAGTCAGAGCCGGGTAGCGAGAGAGGGGGCCAAAAGGGGCAATAAAAAAGGGTTTATGATGAACATAAACCCTCAGAGACGTTATCGCGCTGGAATTACTTTTCGGGCACCACGTTCAGCAGCGTCGTCAGCAGTTTCCAGTAAAGACCGACGCTCTCGATGTGCACCTGCTCATCGGGTGAGTGGGGACCGGTGATCGTTGGGCCAATTGAAACCATATCCATGTCAGGATAAGGCTTTTTGAACAGACCACATTCCAGGCCTGCGTGAATAACCTGAATGTTAGGCGTCTTGTTGAACAGTGCCATGTAGGTTTCACGGGTCAGTGCCATAATGGGCGAATCTGCATCTGGCTGCCAGCCAGGGTAGCCGCCTTTCGGCTTCGTTTGCGCGCCTGCCAGCTGGCCCAGTGAGGTTAACATCTGCACAACGTAATCGCGGCCGGTATCGATCAGCGAACGAATCAGGCAGTTAATTTCTGCTTTATCGGCCTCCATCGTGACCACGCCGACGTTCAGTGAGGTTTCAACCACGCCTTTGGCAACGTCAGAGTTACGGATCACGCCGTTTGGCGTGCTGTTCAGCAAATTCAGGAAGCGATCGCGGCTCTCTGTCGTCAGCGCATCACCCTGATGGGCAACCGGCTCGCTGACAAAGGCGATGTTTTTCTCTTTCACGCCGTGTTCATTTTGCAACGCGGCCAGGAAGCTGGCGGCTGCCGATTTCAGGTTGTCCACTTTGCTGCTGTCAACAGACACGGTCGCAAAGGCTTCACGTGGAATCGCGTTACGCAGCGTTCCCCCGGTGAACGTCACCAGACGTAAATCCAGCTCTGCGGCATGGGCGGCAAGGAAACGAGCCAGTAACTTGTTGGCATTCCCCAGGCCCATATGAATATCTGCGCCGGAGTGGCCGCCACGCAAACCTTTCAGCGTAAGCTTCAGGGTTTCGCTACCAGCCGGAACGGCTTCACGAGTCAGGGGGAGCGTAGTGATAAAGTCGATACCGCCCGCGCAACCCATGTAGATCTCACCTTCTTCTTCCGAATCGGTGTTGATCAGAATATCGGCCTGCAACCAGCCTGGCTGTAAGCCAAACGCGCCATCCATGCCGGTTTCTTCGGTCATGGTCAACAAGACTTCCAGCGGGCCGTGAGTCAGGCTGCTGTCCGCCAGGACGGCCAGCGCAGACGCCATGCCAATGCCGTTATCGGCACCCAGCGTCGTGCCGCGCGCTTTCACCCATTCGCCATCAACATAAGGCTGGATAGGATCTTTGGTGAAGTCGTGAACGGTATCGTTGTTTTTCTGCGGCACCATATCAAGGTGAGCCTGCAGCACCACCGGGGTGCGCTTTTCCATCCCCGGGGTGGCTGGTTTACGGATCAGAATATTGCCTACCTGATCGCGCTCACACCAGAAACCTTGTTCTTTAGCCCAGCCAACGATATAGCTTGCCAGTGCTTCTTCATGAAAAGAAGGATGCGGAATAGAGCAGATCTTAGCGAAAAAATCCCACAGTGGCTGTGGAGAGAGTTGAGACAATTCAGACACGACAAGTCTCCTGTGTCAGTGCGCCGGCCAGGCCGGACATTGCGAAGTTCCAGTGAAAGATCGCCGTCAGTATACCGACGAGATAGGGCGAGAATATCACTGTTTCTCACCCGGTGTGATATTCAACGCGTTAAAAAGCCGCAACCAGAAGCCAGGTGCTGGTTTTTAGCGCGTCATGTCCTTATAATCTCGCGCAACCTTTTCCCCGTTGCACATTTTTTAAGCCACACTGACTGGCTGGGATACCTATTTATGAGCGAAAAATTCGTCGTTACCTGGGACATGCTGCAGATTCATGCCCGTAAACTGGCTCAACGCCTGCTTCCTGTTGAACAGTGGAAAGGCATCATTGCAGTCAGCCGCGGCGGTCTGGTACCGGCTTCGCTGCTGGCACGTGAACTGGGTATTCGCTATGTCGATACCGTTTGTATTTCCAGCTACGATCACGATCACCAGCGCGAAATGAAAGTGTTAAAGCGCGCAGAAGGCGATGGCGAAGGCTTTATCGTGATTGACGACCTGGTTGATACCGGCGGCACCGCACAGGCCATTCGCGAAATGTACCCAAAAGCCCGTTTCTGCACCATTTTTGCTAAGCCTGCGGGTCGTGAGCTGGTTGACGATTATATCGTTGATATCCCTCAGAACACCTGGATTGAGCAGCCATGGGACATGGGCGTGGTCTATATTCCGCCGATTGTAAAAAGCTGATTGATGTAACACAAACAACGCCCGGTTTTCCGGGCGTTGTGCTTTCTGCGCCTCGCGAGTTGTTTTGCGGTACAGTACACTTACTTACCGCTGTTAATGCTGTCAGAGAGGTAATATGCCTGGCAAAAACCTGAGCGTTGAGCTGTTCAAGCCTCGTTTTAAACACCCTGAAACCTCGACCCTGGTGCGACTGCGTCGTCACGCCACACATGAGGTGCATTCTGCGCTGGATGGGGACAGCCAGCGTGGCTGGTACCGGATGCTTAATAAGCTGATGTGGGCCTGGCGTGGTTTGCCCTCCCAGGAGATTAGTGAGGTGCTGGCGCGAATCGCCATCAGCGATGTTGAGCACACCAATTCGGCGCTGCTGGATACGGTCATCGGTTACCGTAACGGTAACTGGAACTACGAGTGGAGCAGGCAGGCGGGCATCTGGCAGCAGCGGGCACTTGACGCGAACACCGACGAACACGATCGGGCTGGTCACGACTGGTTACATGCGTCGCATCTCTACAGCGTGGCGGCGTATCCTTATATAAAAGGCGATGAGCTGGCCGATCAGGCGCAGACGCTGGCCAGCCGCGCTTATGAAGAGGCAACCCAACGGCTACCCGGAGAGCTTAAAACGCTCACCTTTCCGATTCAGGGCGGCAGCCCGGTAAGCGGCTTTTTGCATATGCCGTCCGGTGTGGACGCGCCTTATCCCACCGTCATGTTTTGCGGCGCGCTGGATTCGCTACAAACCGATCATTATCGTCTGTTCCATGACTATCTGGCACCGCGTGGCATTGCCATGCTCACGCTGGATATGCCTTCCGTGGGCAATTCGATGAAGTGGAAGCTCAGCCAGGATACCAGCTTTCTGCATCAGCAGGTCCTGCGTGACCTGACCTCTGTCCCCTGGATCGATCACACACGCGTTGCCGCGTTGGGCTTTCGCTTTGGTGCCAATGTGGCGGTCCGTCTGGCCTATCTCGAATCACAGCGGCTTAAAGCCGTGGCCTGTCTGGGACCGATCGTACACAGTATGCTGACGCAGGCTCCTCTGCAGAACAAAGTGCCGGATATGTATATGGATATGCTTGCCAGCCGACTCGGCATGACGGGCACCACGGACAGCGCATTGCGGGCGGAACTGCTTAGCTATTCCCTGAAAAATCAGGGCTTGCTGGGGCGCAGAACCTCAACGCCAATGTTGTCCGCCTACTGGACAAACGATCTCTTCAGCCCGGAAGAGGAGAGCAAATTAATCGCTAACTCCTCGTCGCAGGGTAAGGCCTTGTTAATTCCGGTAAAACCGGTGATCGCCAGTTTTGATAAGGCACTTAATGAAATCAGCGACTGGCTGGCACAACGTTTGCAAAGATAGCTGGCAAAATTTGCCGTGTTTGCTACAACTACTAGCTGGAATCATTCGGATCGTCGAAAGACAGAGCAGCATGGCTGCTACGGTTCGGAATATAAAGCCTGTCCTTATGGAGAATTAGCATGACGTTACCGAGTGGCCATCCCCGCAGTCGCCTGCTTAAACGCTTCACGGAACTGGGACCTTACATCCGTGATGGAAAGTGTAGTGAAAACCGTTTTTTCTTCGACTGCCTGGCTGCCTGCGTGAATGTAAAACCTGCGCCCGAACTGCGTGAGTTCTGGGGCTGGTGGATGGAGTTGGAAGCGCACGCCGATCACTTTACCTACGTTTATCACATTGGTCTGTTTGACAAAGAAGGCGACTGGTCTGTCGCTACGATCAAGGGCAAAGATAACAACGCCCGCGTGGAAGAAACGTTACGTAATTTCCACGGCCGTCTAAAAGAGATGCTGAAAGAGTTTGAACTGGATCTGGTGCCTGCCAGTGATTTTGATGAAAAACCGGTAAAACTCAGCGCCTGACATCAGGCCCCTGCGAGGGCCTTTTTTGTACCCGCCTCAGGCAGCCAGAGTATCTGCAGGCAGACAGAGTCATGGGGCGACAGGAAAAGGAAAGGGCGAGTTTTGCAACTCGCCCTTTTAGCAGACACATTCACATTGAGGGTAAAGCACTAAGCCTCTCCATAGCGCGGGCCGTCATTCCCTCGACAGTCCCTCTCGCCAGGCAAGACTCAGATTCATCAGAACTGGTAGGTCAGGCCGACAGCAACAACGTCATCGTTGTTAAGCGCCAGCTTGTTGTCTTTATCCAGTTGGTTAATTTTGTAATCAACAAAGGTCGACATGTTTTTGTTGAAGTAGTAGGTCGCGCCCACGTCGATATATTTAACCAGGTCTTCGTTGCCGATACCGTTTTCGATATCTTTGCCTTTGGTCTGCACGTAGCCAATGGATGGACGCAGGCCGAAGTCAAACTGATACTGCGCAACCAGTTCCAGGTTTTCTGCTTTGTTGGCAGAGCCTGAAACGGAGCCGCCCGCGACGCGGTTGGTTCCACTGATTGGCGTCATATTGCGCGTTTCGGTGTAAATCGCTGCCAGGTAAACACTGTTGGCGTCATATTTCAGACCGGTGCCCCACGAGGTGGCTTTATCGCCGTGACCATATGCGCCTGCCTGTTGGGCATTGGTACGGTCAGAAGAGGTAATCGCACCGAGCACGCTCACGCCTGAATCAGCAATGGTATAACCCAGTGATGCGCCATAGCCGTCGCCATTCTGACGACTTGTATCGATGGCATTATTCGTTCCTAAGCCACGTGTGTTCGCGCTCTTGTCATCATTTTTACCCTGATACTGAAGAGCAAACTTCAGACCGTCCACCAGACCAAAGAAGTTGGTGTTGCGGTAGGTGGCTACGCCAGTGGCGCGCTGTGCCATAAAGTTGTCGGTACGTGCCGTGCCGTCACCACCAAATTCCGGGAAGACGTCAGTCAGAGACTCAACGTCATACAGCACGCCGTAGTTGCGGCCGTAGTCAAATGAACCGTACTGAGAGAATTTCAGACCGGCAAAGCCCAGACGGGTTTTGTTGCCGTTGTTGGCATCGGAGCCTTCTGAGTTGTTGGCGTTGTACTGATATTCCCACTGGCCGTAGCCGGTCATCATATCGTTAATCTGCGTCTGGCCTTTAAAACCAATACGCACATAAGATTTATCGCCGTTAGCACCGGCATTGTCGCTGAAGTAATGCTCGGCTTTAACCTTGCCGTAGAAATCCAGCTTGTTACCATCTTTGTTATAAACTTCAGCGGCCTGCGCAGCAGAGGTCAGGGCCAGAGCAGATACCACGATTGCCAGTGTACTTTTCTTCATTTGCTATCAATCCCAATGAGTAAAAATTTTTTGTCCTCAACGTCTTCCTGTTACAGGCATGGCTGCCTTTATTCTCCGGCTGCTCAGTGAACAGGCCGGGGGGCATTCAGTTGCCGCCTTGTTACAACAAGAAAACTTTTGAGGCATCAATGAAAAAGTTTGTAAAACACGGACTTTTTACCGATCAACGATGAACTTTTTATGACAATTTTGATGTTTTGTTGTTAACAGGGAACTTTTGGTCTAATTGACGCTCTGCGAAATTTGCAGTTTTTCCCTTACTGGCTGTTGGCTTCCCTCACTGCACCTGTTAAAAAGTCGGTTCACAGAAATTTTTTACGGCAGGACAACATGAGTGGCAGTCAGACCCTTGTGGTCAAATTGGGTACCAGCGTTCTTACCGGCGGATCGCGTCGGTTAAACAGAGCGCACATGGTGGAATTAGTGCGTCAGTGCGCGCAACAGCACGCCGCCGGCCATCGTATTGTGATTGTGACCTCCGGCGCGATGGCGGCCGGTCGTGAGCATCTGGGGTACCCCGAACTGCCGCCTACCATCGCCTCAAAGCAGCTGTTAGCTGCGGTGGGGCAAAGTCGTCTTATTCAACTGTGGGAACAGCTGTTTTCCATCTACGGCATTCATATTGGTCAGATGTTACTGACTCGCGCCGATATGGAGGATCGTGAACGCTTTCTTAATGCGCGCGATACTTTGCGTGCCTTGCTGGATAACCACATCGTGCCCGTCATCAATGAAAATGACGCGGTTGCCACCGCTGAAATCAAAGTGGGTGACAATGACAACCTGTCTGCGCTGGCAGCCATGCTGGGTGGGGCAGACAAGCTGCTCTTACTGACCGACCAGCCGGGGCTGTTTACTGCCGATCCACGTAATAATCCAGAGGCGGAATTAATCAGCGATGTGCATATTATCGATGATGCGTTGCGCGCCTTAGCGGGCGGCAGCGTGTCCGGACTGGGAACGGGCGGAATGTCGACCAAACTGCAGGCCGCAGACGTTGCCTGCCGCGCCGGTATCGATGTGATTATTGCTGCAGGCAGCCGCAGCGGCGTCATTAGCGATGTCATTGCGGGCAAGCCGGTGGGCACCCTGTTTCATGCGCAGCAAACGCCGCTTGAAAACCGCAAACGCTGGATTTTTGGTGCCCCGCCAGCAGGCGAAATTACCGTGGACGACGGCGCGCTTGCCGCCATTATCGAGCGCGGCAGCTCACTGCTGCCAAAAGGTATCCGTGAGATTCAGGGCAATTTCTCCCGTGGAGAAGTCATCCGTATCCGCAGCCTGCAGGGGCGCGATATCGCCCACGGTGTTTCGCGCTATAACAGCGACGCGATGCGCATGATCGCAGGGCATCATAGTCAACAGATAAGCGAAATTCTGGGCTATGAGTACGGGCCGGTTGCGGTACATCGTGACGATATGATCGTCAGCTAAGGAACAGATATGCTTGAAGAAATGGGAAAGGCGGCGCGTGCCGCAGCCTGGGCGATGGCGGACCTGTCCGCAGTCGAAAAAAATCAGGTTTTGCTCACGATTGCTGACCGACTTGAAGCAGAAAGTGAGATTATTTTAACGGCGAATGAGCAGGATCTGGCCGAGGCGCGACAGAACGGTATGAGCGCCGCTTTGCTCGATCGTCTGACCTTAACGCCGGCGCGCCTCAGCGCGATTGCCAACGATGTCCGCCAGGTCTGCCAGTTAGCCGATCCGGTCGGGCAGGTGATCGATGGCGGCCAGCTGGACAGTGGGCTGCGCATTGAGCGCCGTCGCGTACCGCTTGGCGTGGTGGGGGTTATTTATGAAGCGCGTCCAAACGTTACCGTGGACGTCGCCAGCCTGTGCCTGAAAACCGGCAACGCCGCGATTCTGCGCGGCGGGAAAGAAACGTGGCGCACCAATGCAGCGACGGTGCGGGTGATTCAGACTGCCCTTCAGCAGCACGGTTTACCGGCGGCGGCGATTCAGGCTATCGAAAATCCGGATCGTGAGTTAGTCAATCAGCTACTCAAACTGGATCGGTATGTGGATATGCTGATCCCGCGTGGTGGGGCGGGCCTGCATAAGCTCTGCCGGGAAAATTCTACTATCCCGGTGATCACCGGTGGAATCGGGGTTTGCCATATTTATATCGATGACACCATGGACGTTGCCCCTGCACTGGACATCATCGTCAATGCCAAAAAACAGCGTCCGAGCGCCTGTAATTCGCTGGAAACGCTGTTGATTGACGCCGCGATTGCCGATCGTTTTCTACCGGCTTTTACTGCGCGCATGGCCGAAGAAAATATCCCCTTACATGCTGATGCCAATGTTCTGACGCGGCTGCAACAGGGGCCTGCCAGCGTAACGGCCGTGAAAGCGGGCGACTATGACGATGAGTGGCTGTCGCTCGATCTGAACGTCAAACTGGTCGCTGATATGGATGAGGCGATTGCGCATATCCGCATGCATGGCACTCAACATTCCGACGCTATCCTGACGCGTAGCACCAAGAATGCGGCCCGCTTTGTGAAGCAGGTGGACTCTTCTGCGGTGTACGTCAACGCCAGTACACGTTTTACCGACGGCGCACAGTTCGGTCTGGGCGCAGAAGTTGCCGTCAGTACGCAAAAACTGCACGCCCGCGGCCCTATGGGGCTTGAAGCGCTGACCACCTATAAATGGATTGCCTGGGGTGATGACACCCTGCGTGCATAACTGCATTTTTTAAAATAAAACGGGGGCCTGTTCAGGCTCCCGTTTTTTTTATGCTGCTTTTTCCGCGCCACTCAATGGTAGAGTCTTGCGTTTTTTGATGCGTTTTTAAGCCGTCAGAATGATATTGATCGACCAGGACGATTCAGTAGCCTGGCTTTTTTTACAAAGAATGACTGAAAAGTGAGACTGCACGCGGCTTGCCGACGCATTTTGTGGTTCGCTGTGCGGTGATAGGGTGACAAATAATCAGAAATGCTAAGTCATGCTGTTAGGTAGTAAACTGACGGTAATATAAAATGAACTGGTAGCAAAAATGAAAAGAACATTCAGCGCCTCTTTCACGGTCAATTATTAACTAATGGTTAAAAAAGAAAGTACCAGACAAGCTTTCACCGCCAGGCTGATTGCAGCCTGCGAAAGTGCGGGCATTACTGGACACGGACGCAATAAACAGGTCGCCTGTGCGTTACAACGCCAGGGTTGCAAGATTTCAGCACCGGGCGTGTGGAAATGGTTCAACGCGCAGTCCGTACCCGATAATGGCAATTTACTCGCGCTCAGCCAGTTACTGGGCGTCAGGGTTGAGTGGCTGCAACACGGTATGGATCAGCCTCCGGAATCCTATCCCCTTCACGCATTTCCCGGCCCAAAAAACACCTTTCGCGTGAACAGTTTTGATTTAGGACAAAAGTCAGCGGTAGGCGATGATTTTGTCGAAATCATTCAGGCCATTGAATACGATCAGGATGAGGCCCGGGTTCTGTTCAGCGGCCGTCCTGCCGACCATATCCGGCTCATTGCCATAAACAGCGATGCCATGTCCGATACCTTTGGCCCGCGCGATCAGCTGTTTGTTGACATAAGCGTTCAGAATTTTGACGGAGACGGTATCTACATTTTTACGTTGGATGAGCAGCTGTATCTCAAGCGTCTGCAGCTGCAACACAAAAGAATTGCCGTCATATCGGACAACAAACGTTACGAAACCTGGTATCTCGACAGAGACGATGTCGAGAGTTTAAACGTACTGGCTAAAGTCATTATGAGTCAGGCCCGGCAGTATCATATTCTGGGATAGGCCATCCAGCAGGCCCGCCCGCATACTCTGCAAAAAAATAATCGGCCTAAATTCAAAAAGTTAACTTACAGTTAAAAATAAATTAACTGGTGGTATTTGATAAAGCATAAGAACCTGTTAATAATTTGAACATGGATGAAACAACGTGTTACCTCATGGATGAAACGCTCTTAAACAATTGAGGCGCTGCACAAGCGCGAATCACCCCCCCCAAAAGCTAATGAGCTTTGGGATGGGGTGGATGCGCCTAATGCAGCGTCGTCAGATGCCGCCTGTTCCCTTTTGCTGACCCTTCCACCTGACTGATTAATCAGCCGGGAGGTGCGCCTGCGAACAGCATTCAGCGACATTCGAGCCTGTTCTTCAGACCCAAAACACTCGCCAGCCACCCTATCGCCAAAGACTCATTCACAGGAGGAGTTATGGCGATAATTCACTATGGCAAAAGCGTTTTCATCGGCAACGCACGTACCCGCCGTCATCAGCGGCGTCAACCTCTCAACCGTCTCAAACAAAGCATCGACGATGCGCTTAACTACCCACCCGAACCCCGACCTTTGCGACGCGCTGAACAAATTTGTCAGCGGCAGGTTACTTCTGTGGTTGACCGCGCGGTAAGCGCGCCACAGCGGAGAAGCAAAGAGATTTCAGGTTTTGATAACTGCTGTCTGCCCCATGTTCACCTTTACGCGGTTCGCTGAACGCGACGACCGTCACCGATCCACTGCCTGTAGCAGGCCGCGCCATCCTCCCTTCCTGTGCCTGATTTTTAGGCAAAACGTTAGTGCTGCTGCATTTTTAACCGTTCTGCCGCTGCGTTTATCGCTGGCACTAATCAGTTTGCTTTATGTTTTTTCATGGTGGATGGGCTGCCTGCATCATCACTGAGGAGTTTCTATGAGCCAGATTATTGCAATACTGAATTTCGAAGAAGGTTACGCCGAAATGCCCTATCTCGATTCACTGGGGTTTCCTACGGTTGCCGGAGGGATTCGTATCGGACCAAAAGGGGCGTCATTAAGTAACTATGTGCTGCGGGTGCCGCGTCGGGTGGGCGATGTGTGGAAACAGTGCATTCTGGAAAACAAAATCACGGATATGCAAAGTCGCGCTCCCCTGAAGCAGGCGCTGGCAAAGTGCAATGACGCACGAACCGATGTGTTGATGAGCATGGCATACCAACTGGGCGTTGACGGAGTTTTGCAGTTTAAAAATATGCTCAGTGCCATCACGCGCGAGCATTTTACGGAGGCGGGCGATGCCATGCTCAACAGTCTCTGGGCCCGGCAAACCCCCGGGCGCGTCAGGCGTCATGCTGAAGTCATGCGTAGCGGTAACTATGACATCTACCGGGGGCTGCTATGAGATGGTTATTTTTCATCATTGCCGTGCTGACCGTCATCATTATTTTGCTGCTGATGCAGCGTTTCACCACGTTGCAGTTCGTTTCTCACGCCAAATTGTTATTTAAAACCTGGTCTGTATGGCTGGCTTCGCTGGGGTCAATGCTCAGCGCCTGGGTTCAGTCATTTCCATCGTCTGCTCTCAGTGCGTGGCAAACGCTGCCTGACGATGTGAAGAGCATCCTTCCCCACAATTACCTTGGTCTCATTGGCGCCTTTATGGTGGCGATGGGCGTCATTGCGCAATTTGTTCGCCAGAAAAACCTGCTGAATGAAAAGCGCCAGAGCAAAGAGGAGGCATCATGACGTTTTTTTCTCTGTTTACCAGCGGCTGGCACGGGCTGGCGGCGATGGGTGCACTGATCATCGCCGTCGTTGCCAGCTACGTCGGAGGTAAGAAAATCGGCAAGGTGCAACAGCAAGCCCGGTCGGAAGCCGACAGCGCCAGGCAAGAGGCAAATCGCATGGCGAATGTTACTCATCAACAGCAACGCAATAGTGAGGAGGCGAAGCGTGTGGCGACTGATAACCTTAATCTTGATGACGCTGCTGCTCGCGACAAGCTGCAGCAGTCCAAATATCACCAACCCTGAGCCCATCATTTATCGCGATTCAGCCTGCATCCTCTTTTCCCCGATTTATACCCATGGCGATGACGCCAATAAGGCCGACATTCGCACCGTGCGCGCCATTAACAGCCATAACGATTTATGGGATGTCCTGTGTGGTCATTCCGCTGCCGAAGATTCTTTAACCTTCTGATTTACAGCCTATTATCCTGAGGAGGATATCATGATTGAAGTTAACTCATTTGCTGAGCTTCGTACGACCATGCCGTCAAAACCAGGTGAAATTGCCGTACTGAAACGCTACTACGATAAAGATTCCAGCTTTCGTGGCGGCGGCGATTTTGTGGGGTTTACCGGCACCACGATTTTAAAAGATGATGGCGGTACGGTAGCCATAGGAAACGGCTTCTACTGGAAGCGTTCAATCAACGATCCGCGAGAAGTGAACATCCTGCATTTTGGGGCCAAGGGCGATGGCGTCACGGATGACACCGATGCGTTTAAACGTATTCTCGGCTGGTCACAAACTTACAGCCAGAATATGAAGGGATTGCCGGTACGTTTCCCGGGCGGGCGTTTTCTGATTATGCCCATGGATCTGAGCAATGCAGAAATCCCGTTCTTTGGCCTGGCCGGGGACGATCTGGCGCTGGGTTCTCTGCCCGGCACCACCATCGTGTCAGATAAAAGTGCCAATACCCTGTTCAAAGTTCAGGCACGGCGCACCACCATTCGAGGGATTACCTGGGACGGACAGGCCACGGCGGATACCGTCACCAACACGGCCACCATTACCCCTGAAATGTGCAGCAATGTTCAGCCGTTTTTTGAAAACAGTTGTATGGCAGGGCAAATCGTTAATATCAGCTGCTTTCGCGGGCAGCGCAGCGGTGGAACCATCTTTAAGCTGCAGGACACGCTCGACAGTAAGTTTGAGCAAATCTATACCAATACCACCTACTCGCGCGTTTTCGATATCGGCTGGTCAGGTTCCCCCAAAGGCGTCTGGGATCACTCTACGGCCGTTGAGTTATGCAATGCGAATTTCCAGACGGGCTATGGTGATGCCACGCTGTATATGCCGCGTATGACGCAGGCGATTATGCGTAACGTCTGGATTGAACATACGCGCAATCCCGGCGATCTGTCTGATGGCGGCTGGACCATCGATACGCTCAACGTCGAGAACTGCAGTACGCCATTAATACTGAACAACGCCCGCGTGGTAATGCGTCATATTAACCTGCAGTCAGGTTCAAAGCTCAGCCAGGACCTTGTGGCAGGCAAGTGGCTTTCTACCTTCGAGTATGGCTATCGACGTGACGAGAACTTCGGCACTTTCATGAGCGGTTCGCTGCGGGCCGGGTACTTTAGTGGCTATAAGTTGGTGAACAATACGGAGACGGATAACTGGTATCGTCTTGGGCAGGTATTTTTCCCGGCGCCCAATCAACAGTGGGTCATTGAGTTGATCGGTAAAGCGGATAACACCACGCCTTCAGGTACGGCAGGCTCGCCCGTCAATATGCCCGGCACGGGCAAGACCTGGATCAACCTGCAGCGGCTGGATACGGTCTGGGCAGATGCCTGCCATATGGGGCAGCCTGCGGTGATGGACATTCGCTATAACCGTGTGGGAACCACCTATGCCGGTATCTGGGTTAAGCTGCGAGCCAACAGTGGTGAAACCATGTTTAACCTGAAAACCACCGGTCCGACGCGCTTTGATACGGGTTCCTGTTCCCTGTTTCAGAGTGACCTGTCCCTGGTGGATGACGTATCGAAAGTGGGCACGCTTAAGCCTGCCGCACGCTTTGGGTTACATAATGGCGTCGCGGGCGTGGGCGCCAATGAAAAAGGCGTGGTAACCCTCGCCACGGCGGCGGGGTCGCCGACCAATAAAACAACGCCGACGGGTTTTGTGCTCATCAATATTAACGGTACCGATCGTAAAGTCCCTTATTACGATTAACGTTGGCAATCCTACGCGAGGCTTCGGCCTCGCTTTTTTTTGCTTTAAGCGCAGTACCTGTCTCTTCCGCCGCTCTTTGGTTTTATCGGGATCTGAATGCCTGCCGGATATATTCGTGCAACGCATTGATGCCAGTCTTTGTTATTTAAACGATTGTTAAACGACGTCAAATCAGGTTGCGGGAGTAACACCTGAAAGCGCACTACTTGACAAAAAATTTTGCAATTTAATACTACAAATTATTCTTCCATTAAATCTCCGCAAGAAACCATCCATTCTTGCAACATAAGGAACACGTTGTATGGTGGCTGCCATCATTATTGGTATTTTTATTATTAGCGTAATCTATGCACACTCGCGCGGTGTAGAAAAACAAAAGTTCTCGCGTCAGTTGTTTGATCACTCGACATTTATGGCACCTGTTAATATGTTCATGACAGGCTTTTCAAGATTGCCAGCGAAACAGCCCTATTTTCCGGCAGAGGAATTTCCAGAGCTTCGCGAGTTGACCGATAACTGGCAGGTCATTCGCGAAGAGGCGATACGTCTTCAGGATCATATCAAAGCGGCCAAAAGCCATAATGATGCAGGGTTTAATACCTTTTTTAAGCGTGGCTGGAAACGGTTTTACCTTAAATGGTATAGCGACGCACATCCGTCTGCCCAGCAGCTCTGTCCGGTTACCACGGCTCTGGTCAGTAAAATCCCCTCAGTGAAAGCGGCGATGTTTGCAGAGCTGCCGGCGGGCAGTCATTTAGGTAAACACCGCGATCCCTATGCAGGATCGGTTCGCTATCACCTCGGCCTTGTGACGCCCAACGATGACCGCTGCTTTATTGAGGTGGATCGACAACGTCACAGCTGGCGCGACGGGCAGGCGGTTATTTTTGACGAAACCTACGTGCACTGGGCACAGAATGAAAGTGAGCAAACGCGTATCATTTTATTCTGCGATATTGAGCGTCCTATGAAGTGGCGCTGGGCACAGGCCATTAATCACTGGGTAGGCAGTACCCTGATGTCGGCAGCAGCCTCACCCAATGACGAAAATGACAAAACGGGTTTCATCAACCGCATTTTTAAATACGTCAATGCGATTCGCGATGCCGGACAGAATTTAAAAAAACGGAACAGGACAGTCTATTACTGGGTTAAGCACTCCTCGATTGTACTGATATTCCTTGCGATCATCGTGCCGAGTATCGTGATGTAGAAAGGGAATGACAGCCAGAACAGCACTCAGCGTCTGGCTGAACCCATAATACAGGCAGTGAACACCGTTATTTGGGTTTAAACTGCCTTACATCAATCGCGTATCGTTTTATTTTTCGCCACAACGTGGTGCGGCCGATGTGTAGCAGATCAGACATCGCCTGAACTTTGCCCTGAGTCATGCGGGCAGCCTGGAGGATCGCTTCTTTTTCAATCGCGCTAAATGACAGATTATCCGGCAGCAGAGAGGCGTTTGCGGCATTGTCAGGTTGCTCAGATAAAAGCGATTCTGGTAGGTTATTCCATCGGATATGGCCATGTTCACTACTGATAGCAATATTTTCAATCACGCTGTTTAATTCAAAGTCATTACCGGGCCAGCCATAACCCATTAATTGCGTCATCACCTCGTCATCAACTTTAAAGCGCGAGGAAAAACGTTTTTCCAGCCTGCGTAGGCGGTGATTAATTAAATAGGGAATGCTGTTACGCCGCGCGCGCAAGGGCGGAATGGCAATCTCAAAGGAATGTAATGCGTAATAAAGCTGACGGCTAAAACGATTCTGTTCCACAAGATGGGCCAGATTAACGGTAGTCGTGGCAATCACTTTAATATCAACGGGGATCAGCCGCCGCGCATCAAGGCGAGTCAGCACGCCTTGCTTGATGACCTGAAGCAGGACAGATTGCTGTCCGGGTGTCAGATATTCAATCTTTTCCAGAAACAACGTGCCGCCGCTGGCCAGTTCCAGACGGCTTAAACGGCCATCTCTATCCTCGCCGGGTGCACTGCCTGTAAAATCCTCTCCCTGTGTATTGTCGGCATAAAGCTGACAGTTAACCGCAATGTAAGGGCCGCTTGCCCGGTCACTTTCATTATGAATTGCCTGACTAAGCAACTCTTTACCTACCCCTTCTTCCCCGCACAGTAAGACAGGAAAGCTGCCTTTGGCTGCCTGACGACCAAAATGTATTAAACGACGCGTGTCGGCATCCTCTTCTGGCATTTGTTCAAAGGTGTGACTGACTTTACCCAGTTGGCTGGTCATGAGTTGACGGACCTGCTCAACCGGATGGAGCAGTAAAATAAAGCTGTTGCCCTGAACTTCAACAATGGGTTTCAGGGTAATCACCGCATCAACAAACTGATGCTGGCTCTCGAAGGTGACTTCCACATGTTTTAATCCCTGTACCTGCTTAATCGCCCGGCGCAGCAGAGCCGGCAGCGTGATCAGGTCAGCGATATTCTTTCCCTGACTGGTTAAGGCATCAAGGTGCAACTGTCGGGCTGCCTGAGCATTCAGGAACTGCAGGACGCCTTGCTCATTCCACGCCATGACGCCGTCGTCCATGCTCTCCAGCAGGCCATAAAGCTGGTTCAGATGGCGGTTGGAATCGGCTAACAAATTGTCTGTTAACAGTGAATTGCCTATTTCCCGGGCAACAGAAAGCGTAAGCGAGAGATCGGAGGGCGCCTGATCCTGATAAAGACAGGCCAACGCGATGGAGCCAAATAAACGACCGTGATTATCGAATATGGGTGTAGAGCAGAAAGACCAGGGATGAAGAGCCCGTTTGAAATGCTGTTCCCGGCTGGTTTTTAATGGCTGGCCTTCAAGCGCGGCCAGCGACAGGGCGCAGGTACCGATGATACTTTCCGCACAGTAACTTCCCTCCTGCAGGCCTAATTTCTCAAGATCCAGCAGCGTCTGTGCATCGCCACAACGGTTTAAGATACAGGCGGATTCATCAAGAATAAACAGCGCACAAGGGCGGTTCGCCATATATTCCCACGCATCCTCAAGCGTGGCCTGGCCTATGGTGAGCAGGGCGGTTTTGCGGCGGCAAATCGACGCGTAAGTTAATCCCTGTGCCTGATGCGGTGCTTGCCAGTTATCCCGCTGCATGTATTTACTGCAGCGGTGCCATGACTGAGCTATCACCGCTGAAACGTGTTTATCGCTCTCGGGCGCGAACACTGTCATATCCATTTCCGCTGAAAGACCATAAAGAATCCCCCCAGCCGCGCAGCCAGGGGGAAGTCGTTGCCCGGAGACTCGGGCCAGCGGTTTACCTGTGACAGATTAACGCGACAGCCACTGCTGTCCTAGCAGATCGGCAGTGATAATCGCCGCATAAACGCTGTCTGGTGTGACCGGGAACGGCATATTGTGGATGGTTTCGCCTTCCACACAGGCCGCCTCGGCAACCGCCTGAATTTTTTTCTCGATATCCTGTTTCACGCCCATTTGCCCCAGGGTGACAGGCAATCCTACTTTCTGGCAGAACGCCAGCACGGTTTCGATCTCTTCTGTCGGGCTGTTCTGCAAAATTAACTGGGATAACGTACCAAACGCGACCTTTTCACCGTGATAAAGGTGATGGCACTCTTCCAGTACGGTAAACGCATTATGAATGGCATGCGCGGCGGCAAGACCACTGCTTTCAAAGCCAATCCCGCTGAGGTAAGTGTTGGCCTCAACGATACGTTCCAGCGCATCTGTTACCACGCCTGCCTGAGCCGCAAAGCGAGCCTTTTCGCCTTCCGCCAGGAGTGTTTCATAGCACAGCCGCGCCAGGCTTAACGCTGCGGCCGTCGACTTGCCGCCTGCCATGCTGGTTGCGCCAGAATCGTAACAGGCTTTGGCTTCAAACCAGGTGGACAGGGCATCGCCCATTCCCGCGACCAGTAAACGTACCGGTGCTTTGGCAATGATCGTAGTATCCATCACGACCATATCGGGGTTTTTGGGATAGATCAGATACTCTGCAAACTCACCGGTTTCGGTGTAAATAACCGACAATGCGCTGGTGGGCGCGTCGGTGGAGGCGATGGTGGGGATAACCACCACTGGCAGTTTGAGATACCACGCAATCGCCTTGGCCGTATCCAGCGTTTTACCGCCCCCTAATCCGATGACGCCGCGGCAGCCGTTTTGTTCTGTTAACGTCATCAGCCGGTTGATTTCAGTCCGGCAACATTCCCCGCTGAAACGTTCTGCATGACAGGTGACGTCATGTTCAGCAAGGCCGCTCAACACCTTATCGCCCGCCATGTTCATTACAAAGTCATCGGCAATCACAAAAAAACGATCGGCCAGGTTCTTTGCGTACTGGCCGAAGGACATGGCGGCATTGGGGCCCTGAATATATTTCGCTGGAGACTGGATAATTTTTGGCATTCCTTTCACCCTCAAGTAAGAACATGTTCGCATAGTGAACGCTGGCATCTCTCTGGCTCGACTTGCAGTGAAAGCCGAATGATGGCCGACGTCGCGTTTCACTTTACGCGCGACATGGAGGTGAAAAAGTTTTGCGGCCAACGTTCTGATATGGAACACCTTACCGCTCCGCACGTTTCATACTGGAACAATAAACCAGGTTTGAAAGCTATGTTGCGATCGCGATCGTCTCCAGCAGTGTAAAACGGCAAAATGTGGCGACGATTTTCCTGACTACATGACGCGCGATGCTGTCTGCCGCTAAAAAACCTGCCTGCTCAACGGCCTTTATTTATCGCTTCCGCTGTCATGACTTGCTTTGCCTCTCATTTTTACCCAACAGACGCGTGATATGTTTCATTATGGAACATAAAAAACCTCACGATGTTCCGTTATGAAACTCTTCATCCTGACATTTTTTTTCTCGTCGACTCCATGAGAATCAGTGCGTCGACGAGCGGTCTGCCGCCGTTACCGTTCCCCCCGTAATCGGGTTGTCTTTGCCTCAGGCAGAGTGACAGCTAACCGCATCCAACGGAGCATAAAGAATGAAAAAGCTGATTAACCGTGTGGAAGATGTATTGAGTGAACAACTGGCAGGATTGGCAAAAGCCCATCCTGAACTGACGCTTCATCAGGATCCCGTCTGCATGACGCGAGCCGATGCGCCTGTAGTGGGAAAGGTTGCACTACTTTCGGGCGGCGGCAGCGGCCATGAGCCGATGCACTGCGGTTTTATTGGTCATGGCATGCTGTCTGGCGCCTGCCCCGGCGAAATCTTTACCTCACCCACGCCAGACAAAATGTTTGAGTGCGCCATGAAAATTGACGGCGGTGAGGGCGTACTGATGATCATTAAAAACTACACCGGCGATATCCTCAACTTTGAAACGGCAACCGAACTGCTGCACGAAAGCGGCGTGAAGGTCACGACGATAGTCGTGGATGATGATGTCGCCGTAAAAGACAGCCTGTATACGGCTGGACGTCGTGGCGTGGCAAATACCGTGCTGATTGAAAAACTGGTTGGCGCTGCCGCAGAGCGGGGCGATTCTCTTGAAGCCTGCGCTGCGCTGGGACGTAAGCTGAATAACTGTGGTCACTCTATTGGCATCGCGCTGGGCGCCTGTACCGTTCCCGCTGCAGGAAAGCGCTCGTTTGAACTTCAGGACAATGAAATGGAGTTTGGTGTCGGGATTCATGGCGAGCCGGGTATCGATCGCCGCACCTTTACTTCACTGGATAACACGGTCGATGAGATGTTTGAAACCCTGCTGGAGAATGGCACCTACAGCCGCCCGCTGCGTCACTGGGATGTCGAGACCGGTAGCTGGCAAGAAGTGCAGCACACCAAGCAGGCTTTAACACGCGGCGACAGAGTCATTGCGCTGGTCAATAACCTGGGCGCGACGCCGCTATCAGAATTATATGGCGTGTACAACCGCCTGGCGCAGCGTTGTGAAGAGCAGGGGATCACCCTTGAGCGCAGTCTGGTAGGCAGTTACTGCACTTCACTGGATATGGTGGGCTTTTCCATCACGTTGCTGAGCGTGGACGATGATTCCCTGGCGCTGTGGGATGCGCCGGTCCATACACCAGCCCTGAACTGGGGCCAATAAGGAGATCGATATGTCACTGACCCGCGCCCAAATTGTGAGCTGGCTTTACCGCTGTGGTGAAGTTTTTACCCGTGAAAGTGATTTTTTGACCGGACTGGATCGTGAAATCGGCGATGCCGATCACGGGTTAAATATGCATCGGGGATTCAGTAAAGTTGTCGAGAAGCTGCCTTCTGTCGAAGATAAAGATATCGGCTTTATTCTTAAAAATACCGGTATGACGCTGCTCTCAAACGTAGGCGGAGCCAGCGGGCCGCTGTTTGGTACGTTCTTTATTCGTGCGGCTCAGGTTACCCAGGCGCACCAGAGCCTGACGCTGGAAGAGCTGTATCAGATGATTCGCGAAGGGGCGGAAGGGGTCATTAACCGCGGTAAAGCCGAGCCTGGCGATAAAACCATGTGCGACGTCTGGCTCGCGGTCGTAGCGTCACTGCGTCAGTCCAGTGAGCAGAATGTCTCACTCATCGCCGCTCTTGATGCCGCCTGCCAACAGGCGGAGTCAGCCGCCCAGTCAACCATCACCATGCAGGCCCGCAAAGGGCGCGCCAGCTATCTGGGTGAGCGCAGTATCGGTCATCAGGATCCCGGTGCAACCTCGGTCATGTTCATGATGCAAATGCTGGCCGCCGCCGCCTGGGAGTAAGGAGAGAGGAATGGTAAACCTGGTGATCGTGTCACACAGTGCAATGTTAGGCGAGGGCGTGGAAATGCTGGCCCGGCAAATGTTAACCGGCGATAACTGCAGGATCGCGGTCGCCGCCGGCATTGACGATCCTGATCATCCCATCGGCACGGATCCGATAAAAGTGATGGAGGCGATTGAGGCTGTCGCGGATACCGATCATGTGCTGGTCATGATGGATATGGGAAGTGCCCTGCTCAGTGCTGAGACGGCACTTGATCTGCTCGATCCGGTCATTGCTGAAAAAGTGCGCCTGTGTGCAGCACCGTTGGTGGAAGGCACGCTGGCGGCCACCGTTAGCGCGGCGGCGGGGGCGGACATCGACACAGTCATTGACGTTGCCATGAATGCGCTGGCGGCGAAACAGGCCCAGTTAGGGATAACGCCTCCCGCGCACGCCGCTTCGCTGCCCGCGCAAGCGCCCGATTCTGACGCGCGTTCGGTTACAGTCACCATCAGGAACCACCACGGTCTGCACGTTCGTCCTGCTTCGCGGCTGGTCGCTGCACTGGCGGGAATGAACGCTGATCTGGTGTTAGAGAAACAGGGGCAGTGCGTGAAGCCAGACAGCCTCAACCAGATTGCTCTGCTTCAGGTTCGCTGTCATGACGCCGTTACCTTGTCGGCGAGTGGGCCCGATGCTGAGCGTGCCTTGGCGGCATTTGAATCCCTTGCGGCGGAAGATTTTGGCGAACATCCCGAGTCGATGGCGTTAAAAACATCGGCGTCCACCGTCGAGAAGGTACAGGGTAAAGCGGTGTTTTATCCCCTGCCGCTGGCGCAGCCTGCCAGGCACCCTTGCAGCGATGTCGGGCAGGAAGAGCGGCGGCTGCAGCAGGCGATAGTAGATACGCTCAATGACCTGAATGCGCTGGCTGCCCTGGCAGAGAAGAAATATGGTGCTTCGGTGGCGGCTATTTTCTCAGGCCATCACACGTTGCTGGACGATCCCGACCTGTTTGACGCTGCCTGTAAGGTCATCCGTAATGACTCGTGTTGCGCTGAATCAGCCTGGTATCAGGTGCTAATGGAATTAAGCCAGCAATATCAGCACCTGGATGATGCGTATTTGCAGGCGCGGTTTATTGATATCGAAGACATACTGTACCGTACTCTGTGTCATCTGAAAGGGCGCGACATCAGGCTGCCGACACCAGACGTGCCCGCCATTATCGTGGCAGACGATATCTTTCCGTCAGCGGTCGTTAATCTGGATGCGCAACTGGTAAAAGGCATTTGCCTGCGGGAGGGCAGCACGCTGTCACATGCCGCAATCATTGCTCAGCAGGCCGGTATTGCCTTTATCTGTCAGCAGGGCGCAGTGCTGGATATCATTCAGCCAGAGGACAGGCTATTGATTGATTCCGCTGCACAGCGCGTGAGTTGCGCATAACGCTGGTGTTCATTAGCCTCTGGTATCTTTTTCAGGGGCTTTAATTTATTTGGCCCTGACACAAAATTTCAGTTAAATCTCTTTTTGTTCCCTTAACCTTTCGACAAACCTCCTCTCATTTTGACGCATTTTTATCCAATAATTACCCGATATTTCAATCAGAAAACATAAATAAATCGCGTCCCACAAATGGGCTTCCGCCAGGGACTACCTTGGGATTTCATGTTTATTTTTATTCGGGAAAGGCTCAAGGGAGTGCATTTTAGTTAAGGGAATATTTTTAAAATCATATTTGGGTTAAGGCGTGCATTGGCATGATTTCGTGTGCCAGTCTGGGCGGTCAGTTTACCGGGAATATGGCTAACACCATGCTGGCAGGCGCAGGTGGAAAAGGGCATGCTGAAGGCACTACCCAGTCAGCTGTGGCTAACGGTACGATAGTGGTGCGCGATCAGGCTAACCAAAAGCAGGATACCGCCACGCTGAGTCGTGACACGGCGCATGCCAACGACAGCATCAGCCCGATCTTTAACAAAGAGAAAGAACAGCAACGGCTGCAGACCGCGCAGATGATTGGCGAGATTGGCAGTCAGGTGGCGGATATTGCTCGTGCGCAGGGCGAGATTGGTGCGCTGAAGGAAGCCCAGAAGGTAAAAGGCCCCGCACCTGAAGGAGCGTTAGAAAAAGTACGTAATGCCTACATTGAGAGCCTTAAAGCCACAACTGAGTACAAAATAGCAATCGCTGACTCCGGTACCGGAAGTTCATTACAGCGGGGGATTCAGGCGGCCACCGCAGCAGTGCAGGGACTGGCAGGCGGAGATTTTAAAGCGGCACTGGCTGGCGCATCCGCCCCTTACCTCGCCGAACTGATCCACAAAAATACCACCACAACAGGCCCTGACGGCAAGGAAGTGGTGAATACCGCAGCCAATCTGATGGCGCATGCGGTTGTGGGCGCCGTCATTGCACAGGCGCAGGGCAATAGCGCGCTGTCCGGTGCCAGTGGGGCAGCGCTGGGCGAATTTATCGCTCAGGAGATGTATCCGGGTATCGCGCGGACGGATTTGAATGAAGAGCAGAAGCAAAATATCAGCGCACTCGGAACGCTGGCAGCGGGGCTTGCTGGCGGTCTGGCAGACGGCAGTGCGTCAGGAGCAATAGCGGGCGCTCAGGCGGGGGAAAATGCGGCTGAGAATAACGCGCTTGACGATGATGAATTAGAAAAAGAACATCAACATGGCAATGTCCCCGTCAAAATTATACCTTTAAACCCATCGAAACCAGATCTTTTCCAAGAAGACAGTGATTCGTTCAAAGGGGGGGGAAACTCTATTCTGTATCTGGTCCAATTAAACCAGTAGGAATTGTCTCCTCCTTTGATGCTAATGATATTCGATTCTCTCAAAATACCGTTTCATATAACAAAACAGAACAAAGTAATGGTATGAAATATACTTACGATGATCTTGTTTCTAGTATGAAAAAAGATGGCTGGAAAGGAGAACCAGTGGATGCCATCAAAATGCCAGATGGAAAAGTGACCAGTATGGATAACACGCGGATTAGAGCTGCAAGAGAGGCAGGAATAAAAGTTCAAGCTAATCTTAGGGATTTTGACGAAGCATTACCAAAAGATATGGTGGATTCAGGGCGTTTTGGTTTAGCTAAAACCTGGGGTGAGGCTATTACTGGAAGAATTAATAATCAGTCAGGTGGATTTAGTAAAAACAATCCTAATGGTTCGGCTGAATTTCCAAGAGTAACGGGGAAGGATAAATAAATGATCGATGTATTAGCAATGTATGGAAATTATTTGTATCCAAATTTTTCCTTACCAGAAAGCTTCATCAATTATGTTGCAGTTGAGCAAAAAGAAGATATAGAACCATGGTGGTTTTTTTATTGTGCACAAAATTATGTTGATTTTTGGTGTAAAAAAATCAAAGAGCTTTATCCTGACCGTAAGTTGATACCTTTCGCAAACTTGCGCTATTTGGATGATATTGTCTGTTTTGATGGCGAAGATACAACAGAAGAGCCAAAAATCTACTATATTCATGCATTTGCTTCAGCAGGCTGGGAAGGAAGAGGGCATGTAGACAGCTTTACTGAGTGGTTAATAATTGCTAAATGTGAGTCTGCCCGTTACAAAGCTGAACAGGCAGAACAATAGCTTACTTATTGTTGAATATAACTGAATGGGACATTTTTGGTTAACCAGACGCCATTATCAGCCTGAAAAAAAGTAAAACCCTGTTCATGCATAGCCAGAGCCTGAATCTTCAAAACGACAGGCCTACCGTGACGCAGTCCAACCTGAACGGCTGTATTTTCATCGCCAGATAAGTGGACATATTGACGACTTTGGGGTTTAAGACCTTCCCCTAATATATATGCCAGAAAGCGTGTAGCAGTCCCATGATATAAAAGAGCAGGAGGTGTTTTTTCTTCATAACGGATATCTACCTGCTGAGATGAATGTCCTTGTGCGGCTCGAATATGTAAGCCATCAGGAGAGAGGGTAAAACGTTTCTTCGCGCTGTCTTCAACAATAGTGCGAATGAGGTCCTTATCAAATTGATGGCCTTTCACTTTTGAAAGGCGGATCAATGCATCCATATCTGCCCACCCCTCCGCATCTAGAGTTAAACCAATCGTTTCAGGTTTATGCCGTAAAATGTAGCTTAAGAACTTACTCGCTTCGGCGTGTAACTCTTTATCCATATCACTCACCTTTATGATATCAATTACTTTAATAGTATCTCAGAACCTCACCATACCGTTTCCATTAAAACATCCCCACCACCCTTTCCCTCAACCACCGATGCCCCAAATCCCGGTGCGATCGCTCATGCCACAGCATCACCAGTTCAAAGCCCGGAATCGCCATCGTGGGCTTCACGGTCATTAATCCTGGCATCATCGCCGCCACTCTCTCCGGCATCAGTGCCACCAGATCGGTCGTGCTTAGTACGCTGCCCATTAACAAAAAATGGGGCACGGACAGTACGACACGACGACGCAATCCCGCTGTTTCCAGTACCGAATCCGTCACCCCGCGAAAGCCGCCGCCGTCGGGCGATACCACTACATGCTCCAGCGCGCAGAGTGCTTCGGCGGTGATATCAGAATGCAGGGCGGGATGACCCTGACGTCCTGCCACCACATAACGCTCCTGAAATAGCGGGCGGATATGCAGCCCGTCTGGCACGCCGTCACGCAAATGAAGCACCAGATCGACCGTGCCTTTTTCCAGCTGCTGCGCGATCAGCGCGGGTTTCATATCCAGAATGGCGAGCCGGGTGCCCGGTGCTTCCTGACGTAATGCTGCCATTAATGGAACCAGTGCCGTCTGTGCGCCGTAATCCGTGGCGGCCACGCGCCACTCTTGAACGGCGTCGGCAGGGATAAACGGGCCTGGCACAGCAATCACCTCATCGATCATGCCGCTCAGTTGCTCAAGCGAAAGACGTAACGCCTCGGCGCGCGCGGTGGGGCGCATGCCATGAGATACCGGGATCAGCAGGGGATCGTTAAACCACTCACGCAGGCGCTCAAGCCGGGCACTGACAGAAGGTTGAGAAAGATTTAGCCGCTGCGCGGTCCGGCTCACGCTGTTTTCCTGTAACAGCACATTCAGAGTCATTAACAGGTTGAGATCGGGTTTCATGGTATCAGTCTTGCCTATAGTGAATATCCATTCATTTACTTTTACTGATAGCACATTCGGATGCAGGCTACATCTCAGATTCCCATCAAAGCAGGTGATTTTATGAATGTGTTAATCGTTGTTGCCCATCCTGAACCCCATTCCCTTAACGGCGCGCTGGCGCGTTTCTCCGTCAGCCACCTGGAGCAGTTGGGTCATCAGGTGCGCGTTTCCGATCTCTATGCCATGAACTGGGAGGCGCGCGTATCGCCCGCTGATACGCAGCATCGCCAGAATGCCGAACGCTTTGATCCCTCTTTTGAATCCACCCAGGCTTTTGAAGGCGGCTTCCAGAGTGAAGATATTGTCCAGGAACAGGAAAAACTGTTGTGGGCCGATGCGGTAATTCTACAGTTTCCGCTCTGGTGGTTTTCCATGCCGGCAATCATGAAAGGCTGGATCGATCGTGTTTACGCCTGCGGCTTTGCCTATGGCGTGGGGGAGCACTCAGATACGCACTGGGGCGACCGCTATGGCGAAGGAACGCTGGCAGGGAAGCGTGCGATGCTGGTTGTCACGATGGGCGGATGGGAATCCCACTACAGCCCACGCGGCATCAATGGCCATATCGATGACATTCTGTTCCCCATTCAGCATGGCATCTTGTTTTATCCCGGTTTTGACGTGCTGCCGCCTTTCACGCTTTATCGCACCGGCCGCACCGACAGCGCGCGCTTTGCAGCACTGTGTGCAGAGCTGGGCGAGCGTCTGGATAATCTGTTTGTGACCGAACCTGTCGCCTATTATCGGCAAAACGACGGCGATTACAGGATACCGGATCTTACTTTGCGCGACGATCTGGCGGCAGGCGAGCAGGGGCACCACGTGCATATTCGCAAACCGTAACAGATGAACGGGCCAGATTTCTGCGCATGACGTTCATCTGGCCCACTCGCAACTATTTTAAAATAACCCTTGCATGCATCAGCAGGATATGACCTAATGAATCGTCGGTTTGATTAACAGACACTATCAAAGTAAGTAACCAAAGCAGTTCTCATCTCTAAGCCTGTCGCGAGACATTCCTTCTTTTTGAGTCTTCTCTTACGTTCTGATTAAAATCTGTTCTCAGGCCATTACGCCGGAAGGCTCTATTATTAAGGAATTAAACATGTCTAACAAAATCCGCGGTACCGTTAAATGGTTCAACGCTGAGAAAGGCTTCGGTTTCATCTCTCCTCAGGACGGCAGCAAAGATGTATTCGTACATTTCTCTGCAATTCAGGGCACAGATTTCCGTTCATTAGATGAAGGTCAACAAGTTGAGTTTACAGTAGAAAATGGTGCTAAAGGCCCAGCTGCTGCGAACGTTGTTGGTCTCTAAGGACTGAAAATTACGCGTTTTAAATGTCCTCACTGTAGTGGCTCGCAGTACCGTACATCACATTTCGATGTGACAAGAGCCAACCCGCATGGAGCGAAATGCATTTTTTGCAAAACGGTCGTTGTTCAAATTAACGCGACAAGGATTGCAGCTCAGAGCCAGCCTCAGGCGCTCTGAAAAGGCTAAAGAGTTCTATAGCGTTGTTGCATTTACCGTAATAAAAGGCTGCCACTGGCAGCCTTTTTTGTTTCCCTTCCGACAACGTTCCGCTGCTATTGACTAAACCATCAGGGCAAGCACGCCGCCCCAGAACAGCAGGCAGAAAGCGATCGCTGCAATCCAGCTCAGCTGACGGCCACGACCACGAAACAGTGACTTACGGATGACGGGAAGCGTTTCACTATGCATTCTTATATTCTCGAGTGGTGGATATCAAGCCTTACTGGGCAGGGATAAGCTGCCCGTTACGTCTTAGCTCGCGGCTTCCATTGCTTTAAAAATCACGTCAGACAGTTCGTTCAGTTCGAACTTCGCCACATAGCCATCGGCACCGACTTTGCGCACGTGATCTTCGTTTGCGCTGCCAGAAAGCGAGGAGTGGATCACCACAGGAATATGGCGCAGCGTCGTATCACGCTTGATATTGCGTGTCAGCGTAAAGCCGTCCATTTCTGGCATTTCCAGATCGGTTAACACCAGCGCAATCTTGTCGTGAATGGATTCACCCTGGGCCTGAGCCTGCTGATGCATCTCTTTGATTTTTTCCCATGCTTCCAGGCCGGTGTTGCACATGATGGCGGGAATACCCATGCTCTTCAGGCCTTGCTCCAGCAGTTGACGGGCAACTTTAGAATCTTCCGCCACAATCGCCACTGAACCCGGCTTCATTTTGAACTGACGCTCTTTCGGGGCTTCCGGCTCAACGCCGCGCACAGACGGGATGATGTCATACAAAATTTGCTCAACGTCCAGCACCATGGCCAGATTGCTTTTTTGTTCATCGTCATCAAGGCAGGCGATACTGGTGATATTACGGCCACCGATACCGGCTTCAGCGGTATGCACCTGGCTCCAGTTAAGGCGCACGATGTTTTCGACAGACTCGACGGCAAACGCCTGGGTGTTTCGCGCGTACTCGGTCACCAGCAGCAGGTTAAGTCCCGTTTCTGGAACACAGCCTGCTACAGCTGGTAAATCAATCACCGGAATAAACTGTCCGCGGATACTGGCCATGCCGAGCAACGGCGAACGCATGCCTGCGGCTTTGGTAATCGGCGGCATCGGTACAATTTCACGCAGTTTAAATACGTTGATACCAAACAGCTCTGATTTACCTTTTAACTGGTCAGAGCCCAGGCGAAACAGCAGCAGCTCAAATTTGTTCGATAACGCGAGATTTGCTCTCTCGTCGATCTCTTTCTGAAAATTATCCATTGTTGCCTCAGCATCAGCGCAGCAGGTGAAAAGGGTTGTGATGAAGTTATCGGCAGCAAGTGCAAAAAGGTGAGAGGGGAAAATCTAACGGCAGCATATTCTTGTGCCAGGCTTAACAGTGACTATTCAACATGGACACCTTCCCTTAAAGGAGTACGAGATGAAAAAAGTATTACTGGCCGCTTTGTTAGTCATGGCAACGTCTGGTGCATATGCAGAGCAAGGTGGTTTTAAGACAGGCGATACGCCGCCGCCGCAGAGCAAACAGGATGCGGGCTATAAAGGATCTGAAGATACCGGGCAAACCCACATCGATCAGATCCGTGACTTCCGCCAGGGCGGTTACGTCACGCTGGAAGGCTATATCGTTAAAAAATTAAAGGGCGATAATTATCAGTTTCGTGACGATACCGGCCATGTGACCCTTATCGCGCCGGAAAAAACGTTTGGTGGTAAAACCTATACCGCTAATGACAAAGTGCGGGTGAGTGGCAAGGTGCAGGGGAAAGGCGATAAAACAACGCTGCACGTGACGCGGATAGATGAGCCATAGAAGCGTGGGCGAGAGTGAGTCTCGCCCTTTTTTTAATCTTTTAACAGGACTGCCCGGCAGGTCTTGCCTTTAATTTTGCCCTGCTTGAGCTTGACCAGTGCGTGCTTAGCCTGGGCCGCTTCTATCGCCACATATGCATGAGTCGCGGTGAGATCGATTTTACCGATTTGGTCAGCCCGGTAACCCGCCTCGCCCGTCAGTGCCCCCAGGATATCGCCGGGGCGGATTTTGGCTTTACGCCCGCCATCAATGCAGAGCGTCATCATGGCGGCCGGTAACGCTTTACTGCTTTTCTTTAACGAACTGGCCGCAACCCAGGGCAGCTTCTGTTGCAGGAAGTCTTCAAGAGCATGAGCGCGTGCCATTTCGTCTGCAGCGACAAAGCTCACCGCTGCGCCCTGTTCGCCAGCGCGCGCGGTGCGGCCAATGCGATGCAGGTGCACTTCCGGATCCCAGGCCAGCTGATAGTTTACCACCAGCGACAGTAACTTGATGTCCAGCCCACGGGCCGCAACATCGGTTGCGACTAATACGCGGCCGCTGCCGTTGGCAAAACGGATCAGCACCCGTTCGCGATCGCGTTGTTCCAGATCGCCATGCAGGGGCAGGGCGCTGATATCGCGTGCATTGAGCGCAGCCGCAATATCATCGCACTCCCGCTTGGTATTACAGAACACCACGCAGGAAGAGGGCTGGCGTTCGCTGAGCAGACTGATCAGCAGAGACAGCTTTTCACCGTGGCTGGCTTCAATAAACTGCTGCTCGATAGCAGGGAGTTCACTCACTTCTTCCGTGACCACGCTCAGCGCCTCACGCTGAAAGCGCTGGCTCAGGGCGGCAATGCCTTCCGGCCAGGTCGCGGAGAACAGCAGCGTCTGACGTGATGCTGGCGTGGCAGCGATAATCGTTTCCATATCGTCGCGGAAGCCCATTTCCAGCATGCGATCGGCTTCGTCCAGTACAAGCGTACGCAGGCTCTCCAGCTTCAGCGTCTCACGCTTAATGTGATCCAGAATACGGCCCGGTGTGCCGACCACGATATGAGGCGCATGCACCAGCGAATCGCGCTGGGCGCTCATAGGCTGGCCGCCACATAAGGTTAAGATCTTAATGTTGCGCGTGAAGCGGGCTAACTGCCGCAGGACGTTACTGACCTGATCGGCCAGTTCCCGGGTCGGGCATAAAATCAGCGCCTGCGTCTGAAAGTGAGTGCTGTCGATATGCTGCAGCAACCCAATACCAAATGCGGCGGTTTTACCGCTGCCGGTTTTGGCCTGCGCACGCACGTCGCGTCCGTCTAAAATCGCGGGCAGCGTGGCGGCCTGAACCGGCGTCATGCTGGTATAGCCCATTTCGCGCAGGTTATCGAGCTGGCTGTCGGGAAGAGAATTAAGCGAGGAAAAAGCGGTCACGGGTGCGGCCTCTGCGGCTAAAAGTGGGGGGCATCATTGCGTGCGCAAGTCTGTCAGAAAGCGTGCGCAACGGCAACGTTAACCTTATGAATAAATAATATCCATTTCACGCGAGTTTTTTTAAGAATAAACTGAAGATGATGTGCGTTATGTGGATTATTTTAATGAATGACAGCGGAATACATTCGCCAGGATCGGGTCCGATAACCGTCTGACAACGTTAATAAATTCATAATCTTTTGTTTATAAGAGCGAATATTGAGTTAACCGGTGAAGCCCGTTTTTTTTACAGGGTAAATAGCATTAGTAATGTAAAAGTATTGGCTTCAGCCCCTGTAAAAATTATTGAGTAACTCCTTTATATTGAGCGACATAGATCGATATAACACTGGCAGAGGGTTTTTTCATTGAATAATATCCCGCAGATCTTGCATGAAGACGTACTAAAAATCGTTGGTCGTGCTGTCCTGACGCTCCATCTTTATGGCGAAACCTTATCGGCAGATAAAGTTGCCTCTATGATCGGATGTTATGCAGAAGACGATCCTGTTGCCCCTGACGGCGCGCCGCTCTATGCGCTGGCGATGGAGTTAATGTCGAAAAAGAGGGAGGCTGGCCGGGCTTAACATCGCTGTGCCTGAGATGTCCGCGCCTCACTTTAGCGCCGTTGCGTAAAGTGAGGCGCATCTGCGTTAAACCTGCTGTCGCACAAACTGCGGTTTACCCCGCGAGAAACTCGCTATCACGGGCGAAATCCGTGCCACCGCTTCCGCCGAACAACTGGCCTCAACCAGCATCATGTTGGCGCTGTCGCCGATGCGCGGCCACTGGCGTTCGCCGCTGGCAGAAAGCGGAAGCACGCCATCAGTCGCAATCGCCAGCGCGCGGCTTAAAGAGAATTCATCCGATCCCCCGTACAGCTGGGCATATAAATTGGCCTTTTCCAGCATGCTGCCGGTGCCAAATGGCGACCAGTGATCGATCACGCTGTCGGTGCCCGTCATGACGTTTACCCCTGCCGCCTGCAACTGCGGCACGGGCATGGTCAGCTTGCCGATGGGCAGCGTAGAGGCAATGCTGAACTGCTGCTCGGCCAGATCGGCAATCATCTTGTCCAGCTCTGCGCCCTGCAGGGTTGCCAGCGCAAAACCATGACTGAGGGTGACCTTACCGCGTAACGAGGGATTATTCTGCACGGTCTTAATCATGTAGCGAATCGCCTGCACGCCAGCAGCAGAGGTTTCATGCAGATGGATATCGACACCGCGCTGGTAGTCGAGTGCAATTTGAAACATGGCATCCAGGGATTTTTCCATCGCGCCATCTACATGGGTGGGATCGAGTCCGCCAACATACTGCACGCCAGATTGCATGGCCTCGCGCATCAGCCCATCAACCTGAGAATGCAGCAATCCATGCTGGGGGAAGGCGACAATCTCACAGGGGAAATCGGGATGGTTTGCCAGCGCGGCCTGCAGATGTTCCAGGCTTTGCAGGCCGCTGACCGGATCGATATTACAATGGCTGCGCGCCCGGGTCGTGCCCATGGCGTTCAGCAGGGCGATAAGCCCTTCGGCTCGGGCCTGAGAGGTGGGCAGCAGCTGTGGAATCAGCACCTGTTCGCGGGCAATCATGTCCATGATCGTTTTGCCTTTACGCGGCCGCGGTGCCTGCCAGGGGCCGCCGTAAAAGGTTTTGTCGAGATGGATGTGCATATCCTGCGTAGACGGCAGCAGCAGCGCACCTTGCGCATCCCAAAACGGCAGTGAACGGTCACCTTGTCCGGCCGGACTGATCTGATGAAATCGACCATCGCGAAGTGTGATGTCGTAGCGCGCCGTTTTCGTCTCAACAATCTCGTCACCGACACGTCCGAAGCCCTCTTCAAGCACTACATTACGTAAAACGTAGTGATCGGTTTGCGGCAAAGCTTTGCCAGAGGATGCGGGCGGTGCGCTGCGGTTGGCGGCCATACCCGGGGCGGTCATTCCGGCCATGATCATACTGCTGGCGGCGGTCAGGCGAACCCCCTGGCGGAGAAAGCGGCGGCGGCTGGTGGGCAAAGCGGTCTGCATCAGCGACTCCTGCGAAAGTGAGTGAGTCTTTAATCTGACAAACTGCGGCTTTCTCTGCTGGGTTGTTTTCCACTGCCTGCTATTTAAAAAATCACTGCCAGTTCAGACCGGCGAAGTCGGCCAGGGCATCGGCCAACTGGCGCTGCAGCCCATCCTCAGGCTGACGACAAAACAGTGCCAGCTCAAACGTATCAATCACCGGTAACCCCTGTTGGCTATCCAGAACCCGATGCGAAGGTAAGCGACAGCTGGCCGGCAGCAGCGTTATCCCTAAGCCCTGGGCGCTGGCGGCGGAGAGTGCCACCAGGCTGGCACTGCTGTACCCAATTCGCCAGCTGCGACCGAGTAAATCCAGCGTCTGGCAGATCTCCTCCCGGTACAGCCCCAGTTGCGGAAACAACACCAGCGGAACCGGCGACTGCTCGAAGCAGGGATGCGCGGCGCTGTCCAGCCACAGCAGCGGCTCCGGTCGCGAAGCCAGTGGGCGCTCACCGTAAGGCTGCTTGATCAGCATGATATCCAGCTCTTCCCGTTGCCAGGCGCGTCGCAGTTCCACCTGCATTCCGCTCATGACATCCAGCCGCAGGTGCGGATGTTCGCGGCTAAACCGTGCCAGCAGTCCCGCGGTGGGGGCGGCGAAGTCTTCCGGAACGCCAAGGCGCAGGATGCCATCGCGCCACTTATCGCTCAGCACATCGTGGGCTTCACCGTTCAGGGCAATGATCCGGCGGGCATAGCCCAGCAGTTTTTCGCCTTCTTCGGTGATCTGCACCTGGTGGGACGAGCGTGCCAGCAGCGTTTTACCAACCATCTCTTCCAGCCGCCGCACCTGTTGGCTGACCGTCGATTGCGACAGGTGCACCCGGTCGGCGGCGCGGGTAAAGCTGGTGGTTTCGCATACGGCAACAAAGCTCAACAGCTGTTGGGGCGTAAACATGGGCTGGCGATTCATTTTTCCACTGCCTGTCATCCTGTTATTTCATTTCCAAATAGTAATCGCTGCTGTCAGGCTGACAACGTTTAATTCCAGGATCCCCTATGAAAAAAGACCCTTTTTTGATGATTGCCGCCCTGATACTGGCCGGACTGAACATGCGGCCACTGATGACATCCGTTAGTCCGCTGCTGGAGCAGCTGCGGGAAAGTATTGGATTATCTTCGCTGGCGGCCTCACTTCTGCCCGCGATTCCCATGATGATGATGGGGGCAATAGCCTTAGTGAGCGCGCCGCTGCTGCAACGTATCCCGCTGCGTAGGCTGCTGTGTAGCGGGCTGGCGCTGTTAGTACTGGCGCTGGCCAGCCGGTTTTTTATCGCGCAAGGCGCCTGGCTGGTGTGGAGCACGGTTCCTGGCGGTATCGGCATCGGGATTGTACAAATGGCCATGCCGGGGTTGATCCGTCAGCGCTTTACGCAGCGCAGCGCCATGATCACCGGGCTATGGGCGGCGGCGTTAATGGGCGGCGGTGGGCTGGGCGCGGCGATGACGCCGTGGATCAGTGCGCACCTGGGCTGGCAGGGCGCGCTCAGCAGCTGGAGTGTGCCTGCGCTGCTGGCCGTCATGCTGTGGTGGAGGATCCCTGCGGCGTCCCCGTCCCGGCAGACATCAGCCGTTATGCCCTCGGTCTGGCGCAATACGCGCGCATGGACGCTGGCGCTGAGCTTTGGGTTAGTAAACGGCGGCTACGCCATCTGTGTGGCCTGGCTGCCGGATTTTTATCATCAACAGGGCTGGAGCGCGCAGGCGGGCGGCGGCCTGCTGGGCGTGATGATTGCCTGTCAGGTTGCCGGTGCCCTGGTGTTTCCCCTGCTGGTGCGGGGGGCGGACAGGCGACCGCTGCTTCTGCTGACGCTGGCACTTCAGCTCTGCGGATTAACAGGCCTGCTGGTGGCACCGCTCTACCCAGCCTGGCTGTGGGCAGGGATAGCGGGCGTTGGCCTGGGCGGCGCATTTCCCCTTGCCCTGGTGCTGGCGCTGGACCATCTGGCGCATCCTCAGGCCGGGGCGCGTCTGGTGGCATTCATGCAGGGCGTCGGCTTTATTATCGCGGGCAGTATGCCGTTTCTTGCCGGGCAATTGCATGAACTTACAGGCCACTTTTCCTCTATCTGGCTGTTGCAGGGGAGCGTAACGGTCATGCTGATCGGCCTGAACCTGCGTTTTCATCCTGAAAGCTACAAACAGGCCTTTCCTGAACGGTAATTGGTCCTACCAAACCAGCAAAACGTTTTCAGCGGCTCACATAACGTTAAAAATAGTGCAGTAACTGTTGCCTAGAGTTAACAGCGGGTTAAGTATCTGTAGCAAGCAAGCGCTGATTGCCAGATTGGTAGGACCAATCGGCGCGGCTGAAGTGACAGATGCGCCACCTGGTTTGCCGATCGCGCATCGCTTTCATCCTCTTATGGAGATCATGGCATGCAGATCTGGCAGCAAAATTACGATCCGCTCAACAATATCTGGCTCTCCAGCCTGATTGCTTTGCTTCCTGTTCTGTTTTTCTTCTTTGCGTTAATCAGGTTAAAGATGAAAGGCTATCAGGCCGCCACGCTCACGGTCGTCCTTGCGCTGCTGGTCGCGCTGTTGCTGTATCGGATGCCGCTACAGCAGGCGCTGGCGTCAGCGGTTTACGGTTTTATGTATGGCCTGTGGCCCATCGCCTGGATCATCGTGGCGGCGGTTTTTGTTTATAAGATCTCGGTTAAGACAGGTCAGTTCGACATCATCCGCGCTTCCATCTTATCGATCACGCCCGATCAGCGCTTACAGATGTTGATTGTGGGGTTCTCTTTTGGCGCCTTTTTAGAAGGTGCGGCAGGTTTCGGCGCGCCGGTCGCCATCACGGCCGCGCTGCTCGTGGGGCTCGGTTTTAATCCGCTCTATGCCGCAGGCTTGTGCCTGATCGTCAATACTGCGCCCGTGGCGTTTGGCGCGATGGGGATCCCGATAATTGTGGCGGGCCAGGTGACCGGGCTGGACAGCTTTGCCATCGGTCAGATGGCAGGCCGTCAGCTTCCGTTACTGACGATCGTCGTGCTGTTCTGGATCATGGCGATTATGGATGGCTGGCGCGGTGTCAAAGAAACCTGGCCCGCCGTGATCGTGGCGGGGGGATCGTTCGCGATAGCCCAGTTCCTCAGCTCCAACTTTCTGGGGCCGGAGCTGCCCGATATTATCTCCTCGCTCGCCTCACTCATTTCGCTGACGCTGTTTTTGCGCGTCTGGCAGCCGGTGCGCATCTTTCGCTTCAGCGAAACAGAAAGCCCGCACGCGGGCCAGCCTGTGAACCGGCAAAAATACACGACAGGTCAGGTGGTGCGCGCCTGGATGCCGTTCCTGTTTCTGACGGCAACCGTCACGGTGTGGAGCATTCCACCTTTTAAAGCGCTGTTCGCAAAAGGCGGGGCCTTAGCGGAATCGGTGCTCAGCCTCCCTGTGCCCGGCCTTGATGGCTGGGTAACCAGAATGCCGCCGGTGGTCGCGCAGCCCAGTAGCTGGCCGGCCATTTTTAAACTCGACCTGCTCTCGGCAACCGGTACGGCTATTCTGGTTGCCGCCCTCGTGGCTATCATCTTCCTGAAGATGAAGCCCCGGACTGCGGTAGTGACCTTTGCTGAAACCCTGAAAGAGCTCATGTTGCCCATCTACTCCATCGGGATGGTGTTGGCGTTTGCTTTTATCTCTAACTACTCCGGCCTCTCTGCCACGCTGGCGCTGGCATTGGCCCACACCGGCCATGCGTTTACCTTCTTCTCGCCTTTCCTGGGCTGGCTCGGCGTGTTTCTGACCGGCTCGGATACGTCATCGAATGCCCTGTTTGCCGCCCTGCAGGCGACGACCGCGCAGCAGATCGGCGTTTCCGATATCCTGCTGGTGGCGGCAAATACCACCGGGGGCGTGACCGGTAAGATGATCTCGCCGCAGTCGATAGCCATTGCCTGTGCCGCCGTCGGGCTGGTAGGCAAGGAGTCGGATCTGTTCCGTTTTACCGTCAAGCACAGCCTGATATTTACCTGCCTGGTGGGCATCATTACCACGCTTCAGGCTTACGTTTTTCCCTGGATGATCCCATGACACCAAACTTACTGCCGTCCGCCGATCCGCTGCGGGTTCGGCTCCAACAGTATATTCGCGACCATCAGCTTGAGCCCGGCATGCGTTTGCCTGCCGAGCGCCAGTTGGCTGCGGCGCTTGGCGTCTCACGCTCGTCGCTGCGCGAAGCTATTCAGCAGCTTATCAGCAGCGGAATATTGACGAGCCGACGCGGCGACGGCACCTGGCTGCGTCAGCCCCAGGAGCCCTGGTCTGAACAGCGCATTGTTGAGCCGATTCGTCAGCTGTTGGCCAACGATCCGGATTACCGCTATGACATTCTGGAAGCGCGCCACGCGATTGAAGCCAGCACCGCATGGCATGCGGCACTTCGGGCAACAGAGTCAGATAAGGAACGACTGCAGTACGCTTTTGACGCCACGCTGGCGTTGAAGGAGAGCGACGATCCCCATCTGGCCGGTCAGGCCGATCTGCGCTTTCACCTCGCTATCGCGGAAGCCTCGCATAACGTGGTGCTGCTACAAACCATGCGCGGATTTTTTGATTTGCTGCAGTCCTCGATGTTGCACAGCCGCAGGTTGATGTACACCAGCCCGGCGATTTTCGACCGCCTCACCGTTCAGCACAGGGCAATGCTTGACGCCATTTTACTGGGTGATGCCGAGGCCGCCCGCTTAGCGGCGATGGATCATCTTGGTTTTGTTCATACCACGATGAAAACGCTTGATGAAGACGAAGCCAGACAGGCGCGTATTACGCGTTTACCAGGCCATCACCTGGACAACCACAAGGAGACACGCTGATGATCATTTCTGCCGCCAGTGACTACCGCGCCGCTGCACAACGTATTTTGCCGCCTTTCCTGTTTCACTATCTGGATGGTGGGGCTTATGCGGAGCACACACTCCAGCGCAACGTCGCCGATCTCTCGGAGGTGGCGCTGCGCCAGCGCATCCTGCGCAACATGTCCGAACTCAGTCTCGAAACCACCCTGTTTAATGAAACGCTGTCCATGCCCGTGGCGCTGGCACCGGTCGGGCTGTGCGGCATGTACGCCCGACGGGGCGAAGTGCAGGCCGCCCGCGCCGCCGCAGGCAAAGGCATTCCTTTCACGCTGTCCACCGTTTCTGTGTGCCCTATTGAAGAGGTGGCACCGCAGATCAATCGCCCCATGTGGTTCCAGCTCTATGTGCTGCGGGACAGAGGCTTCATGCGCAACGCGCTGGAGCGGGCCAAAGCGGCGGGCTGCTCTACGCTGGTGTTTACCGTGGACATGCCGACGCCGGGCGCGCGTTATCGCGATGCGCATTCGGGCATGAGCGGTGAAAATGCCGCACTGCGGCGATACTGGCAGGCCATCACCCATCCAAAGTGGGCACTGGATGTAGGATTGCAGGGCAGGCCGCACGATCTGGGGAATATCTCCACCTATCTCGGCAAGCCTACCGGCCTGGAGGACTATATTGGCTGGCTGGCGAAGAACTTTGATCCTTCCATTTCCTGGCAGGATCTGGAGTGGATTCGTGATTTCTGGGATGGCCCGATGGTGATCAAAGGCATTCTGGACCCTGAGGATGCCCGTGACGCGGTGCGCTTTGGGGCTGACGGTATCGTGGTTTCTAACCATGGTGGTCGCCAGCTGGACGGCGTGCTGTCCTCGGCCCGTGCCTTACCTGCGATTGCGGATGCGGTCAAAGGCGATATCACGATCCTTGCCGACAGCGGCATTCGTAATGGACTGGATGTGGTGCGTATGATTGCGTTGGGCGCAGACAGCGTCCTGCTGGGGCGCGCCTTTATCTATGCGCTGGCGACACAGGGACAGCGCGGCGTTGAGCATTTACTGACGCTGATTGAAAAAGAGATGAAAGTCGCGATGACCTTAACCGGCGCGAAGCGCATTGCCGATATCACCCAGGCTTCGCTGGTGCAGGCAAATGCGCTCCTGCAGGAAGCCAATCTGCGTCCGGCATAGTCGCCCGCTGCGAAATCAGATGCGTTGTCTATACTTACCTTCTTTACCAACAGGAGGAATGACATGACCATTCATAAGAAAGGCTCGGCGCATTGGGAAGGCGATATTAAAGGCAAAGGCACAGTCAGCACCGAGAGCGGCGTACTGGACCAACAGCCCTACGGCTTCAACACCCGCTTTGAAGGACAAAAAGGCACTAACCCAGAAGAGCTGATTGGTGCGGCACATGCGGCCTGTTTCTCTATGGCGCTGTCGCTGATGTTGGGTAACGCAGGCCATAAGCCTGAAAGCATCGATACCACTGCAGACGTCTCGCTGGATAAAAAAGGTGAAGGCTTCGCGATCACCAAAATCGCCTTAACCAGCACCGTTTCTCTGCCTGGCATTGATAACGACACCTTTGATGAAATCATCAATAAAGCCAAAGCAGGCTGTCCGGTTTCTCAGGTGCTGAATGCAGAAATCACGCTCGACTACACCCTGAACAACTGACGACGATCCTGCGTCACTTTTCGTGATGCAATCGGTCGTGATGTCATCGGTGATAGTACCGAATCCAGATGCGCCTGCGGGCGCATCTTCGTGTGCGGCATCCAATCGTCGCAGGGGCAGGCGGTTCTGCAAAGCACGAGAAAAAGGCGGTTCGTCTTGCCAGTAACGCGTGACGTACTGTTGTCGAATGAGGGGACAGCGATAATATGCGCATGAAATCGTGGCTTTCTCGCCACAAGCTTGGTGTGCTGCTAATGGTGGTACTGCTGCTGGAGTTACTCTACTTTCTGCTTACCGCATCCTGGTTTCCCTGGAACGCCACCTGACACGTCAGGCATACATCTCTTCTCCACGCTTAGTCCGCACGTCGCTGCGCGCAATACGGTAAGCCTTACCGGGATCGCCCGCCACAAATTCAAATGTTGGCGAATAGTAGAACGGAAGCCAGCCGCCATAGGCGCTTTCCCATTCCCAGCGTACCGGACAGGGCCACAGAATGCCTTCATACAAAATGTAATAAACCCAACGCCCAGTTGGACGGCGGGGACGACTACTTTTCATGGGATTCACGACTGTGTTGGTGTAAAACAGCTTATATTTTGAACGCTAAACGGCATCCTTGCAATGTTGTCTGCCTGTTTTTGTGTCCTTGCACCTGTTCAGTTATCTGAACGATGCACTTCACCACAAAGCAGCACCACGTTTGGGCGGACTTTATGAATGCGGTTTGCCATGACTTCACAGGCGGCTTTCGTTGGATAGATGCGCTCCGACACCGGCAACGCTTCACAGGCATCATGTCCACAGGCGCTCACCAACAATACAAAACCAATCAACATAACCGACTCCTTCTCCCGGTTCGCACATCACGAAATGGATGAGTGTTCCTTTTTTATAAAACCAGTATAGCTAATTGCCGTCGGGGCACTCATCACGCTGGACGGTATCGGATTGCTCTGACGCATTATAAGGCTTGCGCGCCTGAACAGCAGTGAAATCTTACTGTTAACAGCACGCGCCGCCACGCCGTCGCGTTAATTTCTGACGCCGCAACCCCATCGATTTTTATCTCTGCCGTGACGATGTTCAGGGTCAGAAAATGATCGCGCCTGTTGTAGGTTTTATTGCTCAACAGCGATGCCGGTACGTTTTGATATTTCTCACACTTCTGACATGCAAATCTGAAACCGGTTGCAGAAAATCTTTACCCTGTGTATTCGTTAATCATTCATCACACGGAGGAATTAACAATGCCAAAGATTTTGCTGTGCTGCGCCGCCGGAATGTCCACCAGTATGGTGGTACAGAAAATGGAAAAAGCCGCTAAAGAACAAGGCATAGCGGTAGAGATAAAAGCTGTGGGAATTGAAGAGTTTACTGATCTTATTGCCGACTATGACTGCTGCCTGCTGGGGCCGCAAATTAAATATAAGCTGGCGGATTTTGAGCCTGTCGCCCAACAACACAGTAAACCCATCGCAGTGATTAACAGCATGGATTACGGAATGATGAAGGGTGAAAAGATATTAAGTGATGCACTTAAGCTTATTCATCCCTGATGAGTAAGAAACTGAAAAATATATCGCAGGCCTGTATTTGCCTGTGCAGCGTTATTCTCGTTTTCCTGAGCAGGAGTTAAGGGATGAGCCGCTTAAGCGAATCGTTATTCGGCGTTATCGAAAACCGCATCAGTCCGCTGGCGGGGCGCCTCTCCAGCCAGCGCCACGTCATCGCCATCCGCGATGGATTTATTGCCTCAATGCCGTTTCTGATTGTGGGTTCCTTCATGCTGCTGTTTGCGCATCCTCCTTTTTCGGCAGACAGCAGTTGGGCCTTCGCACATTGGTGGCTCGGCATGGTCAAGGCACATGAAGAAAAAATCATGATGCCGTACAACATGACGATGGGCATTATGGCGCTCTATATCGCCAGTGCTATCGCCTACAACCTGGCAAACAGCTATAAGATGAACGGCTTTATGGCTGCCAGCCTGTCGCTGATGGCGTTTCTGGTCGTGGCCGCACCGCAAACGGGCAAAATGCTGCCGGTAGGATCGCTGGGCGGGGAGGGGATTTTTACCGCCATTCTGGTCGCGCTTTTTGCCACGGAGCTGATGCACTTTTTGCAGAAACACAACATCGGCTTTAAATTACCCGAACAGGTGCCGCCGAAAATTCGTCAGTCCTTTGACCTGCTCATTCCCATCATTACCATTTTTATTACCTTATTTCCGCTTAGCCTGTGGGTACAGGCACAGTTTGGCATGCTGCTGCCGCAGGCCATCATGGCGATCTTCTCTCCGATCATCTCCGCCTCGGATTCACTGCCCGCCGTGCTGGTCGCCGTCCTGCTGTGCCACCTGTTGTGGTTCGCAGGCATTCACGGTGCCGTGATTGTCGGCGGGATTTTGCAGGCCTTCTGGCTGACCAATCTCGGCCTGAACCAGCAGGCACTGAATGCGGGTGAGCCTGTCAGCCATGTGTTTATCGAACCCTTTTGGCAGTTTTTTATCGTGATTGGCGGTTCCGGTTCCACCATGGGGCTGGTATTACTTTATTTGCGAAGCCAGTCTGCCCATCTGCGCTCCATTGGCAAACTCAGCATCGTGCCCAGTATGTTCAACATCAACGAGCCGGTTATTTTTGGCTCGCCTGTCGTGATGAACCCCATTCTGTTTATTCCCTTCGTTCTTGCTCCCTTGGTCAATGCCGTCATTGCCTGGATCGCCACTAAAACCAATCTGATTAACCACGTCATCTCGCTGGCACCGTGGACCACGCCCGCCCCAATTGGTGCGGCCTGGTCAACCGGCTGGGACTGGCGCGTTATCGTGCTGATTGCCGTGCTGGTGACGATTGCCACGTTGATTTACTACCCGTTTTTTAAAATGTACGAGCGTCAACTGCTGCAGCAGGAACTGAGCGCAGCACAACCGGTAAAGGAGTAATGCATGGAAATCGATGAAAGCACGGTAATCGAACTGATTATCCAGGCGGGCGAAGCGCGCTCCTGCTCGATGGAAGCGTTGCGTGCGGCCCGCCAGCAAAACTGGGAACGAGCAGACAGCATGCTGACCGCCGCGACGGCGGCGGCAAAGGCGGCGCATCAGATACAGACCCGGCTCATCGGTGCTGATGAGGGCAGCGGAAAAATCCCGGTCAACCTGATTATGGTTCACGCCCAGGATCACCTGATGAACGCGATGCTTTGCCGCGAGCTGGCAGAAGAAATTATTCAACTGCGTCGGGAGCTTGCCGCACGTTAAAAAAGGAGATTTTATGCAACATTCGACACTGACCGCATTTCCGGACGGTTTTCTCTGGGGCGCCTCGACCTCGGCATATCAGGTGGAGGGCGGATGGGATGCAGATGGTAAAGGGCCGTCGGTTATCGACAAAGCCACGTTCAGCCAGGCAATTACGGATTTTACCGTTTGCAGTGACCACTACCACCGCTTTAAAGAGGATATCGCCCTGCTGGCGGAAATGGGACTAAAAACCTACCGCTTCTCCATCGCCTGGAGCCGTCTTTACCCGGAAGGCGACGGCGCGTTAAACGAGGCGGGCGTGGCCTTTTACCAGCAGTTAATTGATGAGATTTGCCGGCACGACATTACACCGCTGGTCACGCTTTATCACTTCGATCTGCCCTGGGCCCTGCAGCAGGACGGAGGCTGGTCTTCTCGCCGCACGGTAGCGGCATTTGAACGTTTTGCCATTACCTGTTTTGAGCAGTATGGCAGCCAGGTCAAATACTGGCTGACCATCAACGAACAGAACATGATGATCCTGAAAGGCGACGTGATCGGGACGTTACCGGCTGGCACCGCCGATCCACAGAAAACCCTGTATCAGCAAAATCACCACATGATGCTGGCGCAGGCAAAGGCGATGATTGCCTGCCACGAACGCTTGCCAGACGCTAAAATTGGCCCGGCACCGAATATCTCCTGCGTCTATGCGGCAAGCTCGCGGCCAGAGGATGTGCTGGCGGCGGACAATTTCTCTGCAATCCGTAACTGGCTTTATCTGGATTTAGCCGTTCACGGGCGCTACAACCCTGTGGTATGGGCTTTCTTAAAACAGCGCGGCTGGCTTCCGACGATCGAGGATGAGGATATGGCCATCATCGCCGCCGGTCAGCCCGATTTTATCGCCTTTAACTATTATGCTTCGGCCACCGTCGGGGCAGAGGGCGAACATCATGACCCCGACAGTCGGCCCCATGCCGATCAGCAAATGGCCGGCATCGACCGCTCCGTCTACGTGGGCTGTAATAATCCGCATCTGCAGCAAAATCAGTTTGGCTGGTATATCGATCCGGTGGGCTTTCGCATCACCGCGCGCCAGATTTATGCACGTTATGCCTTGCCGCTCATCGTTACCGAAAATGGCTTAGGGGCGTTTGATACCCTGGCGGCCGACAACAAGGTGCATGATGATTACCGTATCGACTATCTGCGTGAGCATATCGCTCAGCTGCAGCTGGCCATTGCCGATGGCGTCGAGCTGTTCGGTTATTGCCCGTGGTCTGCTATTGATCTGGTGAGTACCCATCAGGGCATCAGCAAACGTTACGGATTTATTTATGTGAACCGCGATGAAAAAGCGTTAAAGGACCTGGCACGCTACCGCAAAAAAAGCTTCTTTTGGTATCAGAAGCTGATTCGCAGTAACGGCGCAACGCTGAACGCGTCGGTGGACTACTAAGACCGCGCGGCAGGGATGCCGCGACTTACCGCTTATGAGGCCCGTCCGCGACCGAGGCGCGCTCAATCAGATGGCCGCTAAAGGGCGGCAAGGCTTCCACCTCCTGACCTTCCAGCATGGCGACCAGCTGCGCCAGCGTGTGCTGAATCATTTCTGCGACCGGCACATGCACGGTGGTCAGCGGCGGCAGGAAAAACTCGGCCATACGGATATCATCAAATCCCAGCAGAGAAACATCCTGTGGCAGCCGTTTTCCCGCGGCATGAAGCGCCAGCGCGGCCCCGATTGCCATGTCATCGTTACTCGCCATCAGGGCGCTGAATGTCACGCCCGCGTCCAGCAGCTGCTTTGCCGCCGCCATCCCACTGGCCGGCGTCCACGCGCCCTGCACGATGCAGGCCCTGTCCGCAAGCCCCTGCTCAGCCAGGGCCTGCTCATAACCTGCCAGGCGAGCGGCAGCGGTAGGGGAACCCGTCATACCACGAATAAAGGCAATGTCGTGATGCCCGCGCGCGATCAGATAACGCGTCGCCTGAAAGGTATTGTGCTGATGTGTAGCCCAGACACAGTGGGCCGGATGACGCGGCAGCTGGCGATTCACCACCATAATTGGGATATCGTGCTGCTCGATAATGGCATCCAGTGCCTCGGTGTCCAGAAAGCGGGGATAGATAATGATCGCGTCACAGCGCAGGTCGAGCAGAAACTCAATTGCGGCGCGCTCGTCGTCCGCGCAGGTTTTGCCATCAGCCAGAATTAACTGGCGACCGTAGTTATTGGTCAGGGTGGCAGCCTGAAACAGCAGCTCGCTGAAGTAGGGGCCGTTAAAAAGCGAGTGGGTAACAATTAAGCCAATATTTTGGGACTTTTGCGTGGCCAGGCTGCGCGCCAGCAGATTGGGGCGATAACCGGTTTCGGCAATGGCCTGATAGACCTTTTGCTGCGTACTTTTACTGACGTAACGATTTCCCGCCAGCACACGCGAGACGGTGGCTTTAGAAACTCCGGCCTTGCGGGCCACATCCAGCATGGTAATCATTGGCTTACAGACCATCCATCCCTGCGGTTAAAAAAGGATACTAGCTGATTTTTCGCAGGTTATTGACGGAGGGGCAATAAAAAAATGATGCCTGTCAGGCGAAATACCAGGCGGGCAGGATAGCAATCAGGTTGTTCAGCGTATGCAGAAAGACCGGCAAGGCCAGCGAATTGCTGCGCAAGCGGGCATAGCAAAGCAGCAGAGAGAAGAGCGTCAGCGCTACCACGGTTTCCCAGTGAACATACTGCGTATGCATCAGCGCAAAGAGCAGGGAGGTCAGTAGCATGCAGGCAAAACGGCTGTTGGGTGCCCAGAGCAGAAAGCCCTGCAACAAAAAGCCGCGAAACAGCACTTCTTCAAATACCGGGGCCAGCAAGACGGCGGTGAGCAACAGGATAAGCATCGAGCTGCGTCCCTGCTGCGTTTGCGCGACCAGCCAGCCTTCAGGCTGTAAGTACTGGGTTTGCGCCGCCATTAAAATAAACAGGGCGCCAATAAAAAGTAACGTCTGACCTGAGCGTAAAAAGCCCAATGGAATATCCGTACGACGCTGGCAGTAGAACCGATACAGCGGATAGATGACCGCAAACTCGAACAGGCAGAGTACAGGCACCAGCAAACCGTCATTACGCAGAATACCGTAATTCGGAAACAGGGTAATCAGCATGGTAACGAGGTAATAGACAACAAAGCTGCCGACATAAAACAGTGTCAGCGTCACTCTGTCGGAATTGGTGTTCATAGGCGACCCAGCCAGCGATGATAAACGCATAGTAGCAACGCGTCGGATCGCTGTCGAGAGAGCGTACGACACAATATTTTTTGTTCAACGCCTTCAGGGCGTTATGCCGGTTTGATGTGCATGGATTCAGGGGGCAAACCCACTGTCAGAGAGGGTTGCAACAGGCTGTCAGACGCCTGCGCCGCAGCCTGAGAACAAGACGTGCAGCAACAAGGGCATGATGACTGGCTAGCGGATGCTTACCGCGATCAGGGTCAACAAGAGGGCAAAGCTAATAAAAAGGATCAGTTCCACTCGCGCTTCCTCAATAACTCATCGTGTCATGGGGGAGTCCGCAAATACTATCAGAGGCTTCTCGCGGTAATTTTAGCCAGCAAGTGCGATTCATCTGTCAATAACCGCATTCCCTAGCATTTAATCCCTGGTATTGTGCGGTAAGTTTGATTTTAGCGGTTCATACCTGCTGACAGGCTTGTTACTCTTCGGAGTCAGGTTTTACACGTCCATGAGGAGAAAACACGTGAATCATTATGGAAAAGCGCTGGCGGCCGCCGGTTTTTTACTGCTGGCGGGCTGCCAGTCGGCCACACAATCCGACAAGGCCGCCGTGCCGCTGGATGCGCAGGCGGACAGCTGTGGCGCATCTCAGTATCAACACTTTGTGGGCAAGCCGTTGTCTGCCATCGATAATCAGCGTTTCACGCAAAAAGTGCGTGCCATCCCGTGGAATTCAGCGGTAACGATGGACTTTAATTTCACCCGTCTGAACTTTATGGCCGACAAAAGCGGTAATATCAGCCGTGTCTATTGCGGTTAAGTGGCAAATAAACAGCGCATTGTCATAGAGTTGTCATGGCGTCAGGCGAAGATAACGCCTGTACCCTGTGGGTAGGCGATAACCGTTATCGATCGGTTCAATCAACAGGGTAAGGATTTCCTCGTTACATCAATATGCAATGCTCGTCTTGTTTATTCCCGCTCAGGCGGGAATTTTTTTCTGGTTAAGCCCGAAGAAGGAGCAACGCATGGAATATTTCCAGAGGATTTCAGTCTTATTTTTGCTGCTGGTCAGCCCGGTTGCTCTGGCTTCAAGCCCGGAGGCATGGCAGAAAAGCCAGCAGGTGATGCGGCAGGCGTGCATCAACGCCAGCACCTTAAGCAAGGTAAAAGTACTGGGTCAGGTTGTCGAGTACGATGACAGCGTAGGCTACAGCGCGTTACTGCTTGAAGGGCTCTATCCGCAGAAGCACATGAAAAACCGCCGGGGACGAGAGCTTTGCCTGTTTCAGCGCAGCAGCGGTCGGGCCAGCGTAAGCGAGGCCAACCAGTACCGGCTGGCGAAGTAAGTTAACAGCGGCTCACTCGTGGGGCCGCGCCTCCATCAGCCGGGCTAACAGGGCACGATAGCGTTGCAGGCGTTGCTCATCCCCTTCAAATTCCAGCTTATTGATCACGCGTGCGATAACGGCTTTATTGGTCGTGGGCTGTCCGGCTTCCATCAGTTCCCGCATAATAACGGCCAGCAAATCCGACTCTGGCGGGACATTCCAGTCCGGGCTGTTGAAATAATCGGTGATAGCACGGCTGGCGCTGTTAGATTGCACTCTCATTCTCCATCTCCGCAAACAGACAGCCCGCCCGGTACGCGATTGCGCAGTAGGCAGAGTCAGGTGAGTTAGTGGCCCCCGATATGCACGACAAGGTTTAATCGGGCGCATTACGTCGATCAGAACGACCCACGTCCCGCACGAATCTGGCGGTTTTTTAAACATAGGTCTGCCGTTACGTCTTGTCAGTAACAACCTGAAATATTTTTCAAATGTGATGAGTGATTTTCAAATAATGCCGCCAGGTTACGACGGCTTTTAGCACGTAGTTAACTGATTAATAAGTTTATTATTACCGCAGATAAAACCTGGGGCAGAGGCAAAAAAATCGTGCTTATCTCGGGAAACGTCGCCCGACACACGCGTAGTGTGAAGAGGAAATCTGCAGGGTTCGTGGCATGGGACTGCGGGATCTTACCTTTCGAAAGGCGGTGACGCTGAAAGATTTCCTGCCCTGTCTTTCCGTGGCCAGAGAAGTGTCAGATACGCTTTGCCAGTTAAGAGCAGAACGTGCTGGCAGCAAAAATAAGGCATTTATCGACGCTTACCATGATGACAAATCCGTGGCCAGAGAAGCGTCAGATACGCTTTGCCAGTTAAGTGCAGAACGTGCTGGCAACAAAAACAAGGCATTTATCGACGCTTACCATGATGACAAAATGGTTACGCCTCGCTTGTCAGTAGAATAAAAACGTTTCGCTCACAATAAATAGAATAAGATAACACCGCCCCCGCGCTGTTATTTTAATGTACTGATAAACAGAATAAAAAATTCCTTTTTTTTTATTCTGGCGGGTGATATTTTTTTCTTCACCCTGCTGAAGAGGCACCGGCATGAAAAATCTGATTGCTGAGCTATTAATTACGCTGGCAGAAAAAGAAGAAGCGTCTAAAGAGCAGGTCGTGCAGATCGAAGCGCTGGAACTTGTGATCACCGCAATGCTGCGCATGATGCCGCCTGAGCAGCATCAGTCCCTCGTCAACAGCATTGATACGGCCATGATTCATGCCGGAGTGGATCACAACGATCACAATGCCGCGTTATTAAAAAACGCTGTCACCCGATTACTTCACCGGCCCCACAGCTAAAATCACGCTGATCACCAGAATAAAATTGCGATCTCTGTATTATTCCAAAGCAAAAGTCGTCTGATTCTTTTCTGGCATGCCAGAATAAATACTGTCTTTATCACAACGGAGTGAAAACAATGAAAGGCAATATCCTGATGATAGTCCTGGCAGGAATAATGATGAGCAGCCACGCCAGCGCGGCAGATAAAACGCCGCAGCAGCAAAAAATGGCGATGTGTAATGAACATGCCAGCAGCCAATCGTTAAAAGGCGATGTGCGTAAGCAATTTATGAGCGATTGCCTGAAGAAAGACAGCAAAGTCGCGGACATGTCGCCGCAACAAATAAAAATGAAAACCTGTAATCTCCAGGCCGGAGATAAAAAGCTGACCGGTGATGCACGTAAAACCTTTATGAGTCAGTGCCTCAAAAAAAGCTAAGACTCAGCCGGCCATTTCGGTGGCCGCCTCCTCTCTTCGCCTGCCATCAGTGCGCTGCAGCACGCTTTTAATTACTGAAGAAACAGATGATTAGCGAAAAAAATCGCCATTGAGGCGCAAACTTTTCCAATCCTTTGCCACACTTACTGTTTATAAGGGATTGCGCCGCGCGCGTGCGGGCGCGGTGCTTTTACCCGTGACGGTTGGAAAAGGAGCCATGTCGTGAACTATCAATTTGTTATTGCTCTCAAGGATTTACCGCAACGTCAGCCGGTTAAAAAAAAGCTGGGTGAAACAGAGTTTTTACTCATCCGTGAGGCTGACAGCGTCCAGGCTTTCCAGGCAAAATGCCCTCATGCAGGCGCGCCGCTTGAGCAGGGCGCTATCTGCGGCGACAGGCTCATCTGTCCCTGGCATAAAGCGGCGTTTGAACTGAGCAGCGGTAAAATGTGCGAGCCGCTGGCGCTGGCCGACCTGAAACAGTATCCCGTTCGCATCGAAAATGGCCAGATTCTGGTTAACCCTAAAGCGATGTCGCCTGCTTCGCCAGTGGGCAGCGGTGCCAGCGCCCCGGTCTTTGTGGTACTGGGCGGGGGCGCGGCCGGGAGTGCGGCACTGTGGCGATTACGCCACGACGGCTTTAAGGGCCGCCTGGTGCTGGTAGAGAGTGAACCGGAAGCCCCTTACGACCGCACGGCGCTGACGAAATTTGTTCCCTCAGGCAAAATGGATATCGATGATGTGCCGTCGCTGCTTGGCAGTGACATACTCGATCACGTCGAGCGCATCCAAAAGCGCGTTGAGCGAGTTGATAATGAGGCGCACCGTCTGGTGTTTGCCGACGATAGCACGTTGCAGTTCGATAAATTATTAATTGCAACGGGCGCAGAACCTGTCAAGCCGTCGCTTGCTGGCGCTGATTTAGCGGGCGTACATATTCTGCGCAACAAGCAGCATACCGCGTCCCTGCTAGCGGCCGTCGATCGAAGCCAGCAGATTGTGATTATCGGTAACAGCTTTATTGGCATGGAGCTGGCCTCGTCGCTGCGTAACCGTGACGTTGAGGTGACCGTCATTGCACGTCACGTGCTGCCGTTTGCGGCGCAGTTTGGTGAGGCTATAGGCCGTTATTTCCATCAACTGCATCAGGCCAACGGCGTAACATTTGTGGAAGGTGAGATTGCGTCGCTTCAGGGCGAAAACCACGTGACGGGCGTGCGGTTAAAAACCGGTCAGCAGATCGCTGCCGATGTGGTGCTGTTCGCCACCGGCGTTAAACCGGCCACCTCGTTTATTCACGACCTGCCGCGGGTTGAAGATGGCAGCCTGCAAACTGATGAGCAGCTACGCGTGGCAGAAAACGTCTGGGTAGCCGGCGATATTGCAACCTATCCTTCCGCCCAGGGGCCGCTGCGCATCGAGCATTTTCGCGTGGCAGAGCAGCAGGGCCAGACCGCAGCAATGAATATGCTGGGAAATATTCATCACTATGACCGCGTGCCGTTTTTCTGGACCGCGCATTATGGTACCCGCTATGAATATATTGGTCATGCCACAGACTGGGACGACTACCAGCAGGTGGGATCGCTGGAAGAGAAAACGTTTATGGCCTTTTACGGCAAGGAAGGGCGGCTGGCTGCGGTTTTCTCGTGTGGACTCTACACGCTGACCGCCGAGCTGGTCGAAAAGATGCAGGAGCCCATGACGATGGAACAGGCACTGGCATGGTATCAGGCCCACCATTCTGCACAATAATGGGCCCGCAAAACCGTCTGGCAAACGGCATGTTTGCCAGATATATCGGTTAACTGCGGCTCAGCTTGTCCGACTTCGCCATGCACTGCTGCATGGCTTCGATCACGGCTGAACGGAAGCCTTTTTCTTCCAGCACTTTCACCGCTTCAATGGTGGTGCCGCCGGGCGAGCAGACCATATCTTTCAACTCACCGGGATGTTTACCCGTTTGCAGCACCATCTGTGCGGAGCCTTTCACGGCCTGGGCCGCAAACCGGTAAGCCTGCGCGCGCGGCATGCCGCCCGCCACGGCGGCATCGGCCATGGCTTCAATAAACATAAACACGTAAGCCGGAGCTGAACCACTGACGCCAACCACCGAGTGGATCAGGTATTCATCGACGACCGCCGCCTGACCAAAGCTCTCAAATATCGCGACCACTTCATCGGTCTCGCTCTGTTCAACCAGCACGTTGGGCGTAACGGAGGTCATGCCTTCACCGACCAGGGAAGGGGTGTTTGGCATTGCGCGAATGATCTTACGATCGTGCCCCAGCACGGAAGCCAGGTTATCCAGCGTCACGCCCGCGGCAATTGAAACGACTACTGCTTCTTTTTTCAGGCTGTTAGCCAGTTCTTTCAGCACTTTGAGGATCACATTGGGTTTGACCGCACCAAACAGAATATCCACGTGCTGGGCCAGCGCTTCCGCACTCTCCGCGGCGTTAATACCGTACTGTTCGGCCATTTGCTGATTGGTGCTCGGTTTGCGGTCGTAAATCCAGATAGCTGACGGTGTCATTTGCCCGCTGTTTATCAGCCCGCCAATGATGGCTTTTGCCATGTTGCCACCGCCAATAAATCCGATTTTCTTTTCCAGCATCACCGTCTCCTTTCCTGTTTTCACCGTTATCAACGCTGTAGCTTACTGCAGACAGGATTAATAACAAGTTAGCGGTAACGCACGGCGGCCGGTGCCAAAGGGCAAAAGAGAGTGATGGCGGCACGTTTTTGTGGTGAACGCGCGTTGAGCACTCCCTTCATCGTTGACGATATTCGGGGGGCTGACGTGCGTTCTGAACGCGAGATCTGGCCATAGCGGAAGCCGGGGAATTTTACTTAACCCCGTTTTGCAAAACAGGTTAACATCGTCGCTATTTTCCAGAATAAGGAACACCAATGTCTATCTGGGTCGATGCGGACGCCTGCCCAAACGTCATAAAAGACGTGCTGTACCGGGCGGCGGACAGAACGCAAACCATGGTCACCTTTGTTGCGAATCAATTTTTACGCGTACCGCCATCGCCCTGGTTGCGCACGCTACAGGTGCCGGCTGGGTTTGATGTTGCCGATAATGAAATCGTGAAGCGTGTGCAGGCTGGCGATTTGGTGATTACGGCAGATATTCCCTTGGCCGCAGAGGTGATTGAAAAAGGGGCGTCGGCGCTGAATCCGCGCGGGGAACGGTATTCACCTGCCACCATACGCGAGCGGTTGACGATGCGTGATTTTATGGACACGATGCGCGCCAGCGGCGTACAGACAGGCGGTCCCGCCGCCATGAGCCCGCGGGACCGCCAGCAGTTTGCCAATGAACTAGACAGCTGGCTCAGACAGCGACAACGTTAAATCAAACAAAACTGTCGTCGTCATCGTAATCATTGCCGCCGAAGTCATTCAGATCGCCATTGTCGGCATAGGTGTCACTCCAGCCGTTGCTTTGATCCAGGAAGGACTGATTGTCGGCACCTGTTCCCTGATCGAGAAACGACTGATCGTTCCCGCCATTAAAGGTATTCAGGCTGTCATCGACCTGAGGCAGCGACTGGGGTTCGTTAATGATGTTAACGATCTCTTCCGGCTGCGAGTGGTGGAACATGCTGGTCAGCATATCGGCCATGACCACACCGCCTGCTACGCCCACGGCGGTTTGCAGTGCGCCGCCCAGAAATCCGCTGCCACGGGGCGCAGGTGCGCTGGCATAGGGCTGCTGCGGCGGCTGTTGCGGTGCGCTGTTCCACTGGGGCGATGGCTGAGCCGGTTGGGCCTGCTGACTGCCGCCGCCAAACAGGCTGGATAAAAACCCGCCACTGCTTTTTGGCTGCTGCTGTTGCTGAGCCTGTTGCTGAGCCAGATGATTTTCCAGCTCCTGAACCCGCTCATTCAGTTTTTTAAGTGCCGCTTCCTGAATCAAAATGGCCTGAGCCATATAGTAGGGCGCGCCTGGTTGCGCCTGCAGGTGTTGTTTGATCAGTTGTTCGGCAGCAGCATCGCGTGCCGCAGTCTGGCTTTCAGCTTGTTTCAAACGGCTAAACAGATTTTCAATCAGTTCTTGTTCTTCGCGTTGCATGATGACTCTCCCGTTGCGACTGTTAACAGTATATGGGGGCGACGTGCAGCAATGTAAATTCGTGGCGGTAAGCAAATGTTGCTGACGTAAACTTTTTTACCCAATGCACAAAATGTGCATCGTTAACCTTCTGTATTTCTTTGTTTTTTTGCAAGAGTGGGTGCAATCATGCGTAAAATACGCTCAATGGGTAGAGGACGAAATAAATTCCCGCTATGATGCGTCCTATTATTGAGCCTAACCTGCAGCTGTGATGGGCTGCGCGGCGGAGGAACTGCCCTGATGTCCTTGTCCATTTTTTTGATCGGTGCGCGCGGATGCGGAAAAACCACTATCGGTGAAGCCCTGTCTCATGCGTTGGGTTATGCGTTTCGCGATACCGATCATCACCTGCAATTCACGACGCAGCGTACCGTAGCGGAAATTGTGGCTGCGGAAGGATGGGAGAGCTTTCGTGCGCGTGAAACCGACTCGCTCAAAGCCGTAACCGCCCCGTCAACCATTATCGCCACCGGTGGCGGAATGGTGCTGGCGGAAGGTAATCGCCGTTATATGCGTGAGCACGGTCAGGTGATCTGGTTAAGTGCACCGCCTGATATCCTGGCCCGTCGTCTGGAAAGCCAGCCGGAAAATGCTCAGCGCCCCACGTTAACCGGACGCCCCATCGCGGAAGAAATGGGTGAAGTGCTGCGCGCCCGTGCGCACCTGTACCGTTCTGCCGCGCATCACGAGGTGAACGCCATGCTGGCACCTGAACGCGTCGTTGAACAGATCCTGCAGTCGTTATCTCTGGCGCGTGCCAGTTAACCCTCAGATTTATCCCGCTTTCGCCGTCCTTTCCGCCGTATTGACTATACTTATCCCATGGCAGGCAATCGCCTGTCGTGTGGAATGTCATTTAGCGAAGAGGGACACATTATGCCGACAAGACCTCCTTACCCCCGAGAAGCGCGCGTTGTCACTGTGGAAAAAGGCCCCGAAGGCAAAAAAGTGACGTCATGGCAACTGCGGGCCGACCATCCCAAGCCAGATTCGTTAATCAGCGAGCACGAATCAGAGCAGGAAGCGCATGATGCAAAAGATCGCTATGAAGATGTAGAAAAAGAGTAAGCCTCTGCTCTGGCAAGGAAGCCATTGATTTCCCCTGGTTCCCGCGGCAGCCATTGCCGCGCGGCGATCACAATCACTCACTATTTCGCGTGACAGATCAGCAAGTTCCCTTCTACACTGCCAGTCACCCTAATGTGCTGTGAGGAAGGTTTATGCTCAATGTAAGTGAGTATTTTGACGGAAAAGTTAAATCCATCGGTTTTGACAGTGCGAGCACCGGCCGTGCCAGCGTCGGTGTTATGGCAGAAGGTGAATACACGTTTGGCACCGCCCAACCGGAAGAGATGACCGTGGTAAGCGGCTCAATGAAAGTGTTGCTGCCGGGTGAGACAGAGTGGAAATGGTTTGAGGCGGGATCGGTGTTTAACGTACCGGGCCACAGCGAGTTTCATCTGCAGGTAGGCGAGCCGAGCGCATATCTTTGCCGCTATCTGAAAGACTAAGAAGAACGGCCGCAGGCAATCTGCGGCCAAATGCATTAACGCTGAGCTTCGCCACCTAACGCTTCAACCAGATTGCTGGTCAGGGCTGCCAGTTCGCTGGTCATCAGAATAAAGTCTGCATCAAAACGCTGCGCAAAATCTTCTCGATCGATATCATCATTCTGGTCACGCAGCGTATCGCTGAACTTCAGGCGTTTCACCGAGCCGTCGTCGGATAATACGAACTGAATACGCTCCTGCCAGTCCAGCGCCAGCTTGGTCACCAGCTTACCGGCTTCGATATGGTTGGCAATTTCATCGCACACCAGATCCTGTTTCTTGCAGCGAATCACGCCGCCATCTTCCAGAATGGCCTTGAGCTCGGCTTCGTCCATGAGGGCAAAACCGGCCGGAACATCCCCGGAACGCACCCATTCGGTCAGGGTAAGTTCAATCGGACTTTCCAGCGTCAGGGGCACAACCGGCAGCGAACCCAGGCTTTTACGCAGCAGAGCCAGCGTGTCTTCGGCTTTTTTAGCGCTGGCGCAGTCCACCATGATCAGGTTGTTCACGGTGTCGATCCACATATAGGTCTGACTGAAACGGCTGAACGCACGCGGTAAAAGGCTGTGCAGCACTTCATCTTTCAGCGAATCTTTTTCCGTCTTTTTTAGCTTGCGGCTCTGCTCTGCCTCAAGCTTGTCGATTTTTGCCTCCAGCGCCTGCTTCACGACCGGAGAGGGCAGGATTTTTTCTTCTTTGCGCGCGCAAATGACAATCTGACCGTTGTTGACGTGGGTCAGGGCATTGCTGCGATTGCCCATCGGTGCCACCCACCCGGTCTTGCTCATGTCCTGACTGCCGCAGGGCGAGAAGGTGAAAGCCTCCAGCTGTTTTTCCATGTCGTCTGCGGACAACGGAATGTCACGATTCAGACGATAAACCATCATATTTTTAAACCACAACATCGGGATTCCTTACCGTGGCGCGATCGGGCGCACAAATCTCACTAAGTGTGCGCATGATAGCGAAACATCGGAGCGGTTTCATTGCCTTTCAGGCATTCGCCTTTTAGTGTAGAAAACACCCTAACGAATAATGAGGAATAAACCGTGCGCATAGGCATTGATTTGGGCGGCACCAAAACAGAAGTGATTGCGCTGTCCGGCGAGGGAAAAGAGCTGTTTCGCCATCGGATTTCCACGCCCCGTGACGACTACCGGGCGACCGTGCAGGCCATCGTTGATTTAGTCCGCCTCGCCGAAGAAAAAACCGGCCAAACCGGGACGGTAGGCTTAGGTATTCCGGGCACGATTTCGCCCTATACGCAGCGGGTGAAAAACGCGAACTCCACCTGGCTAAACGGTCAGCCGCTGGATAAAGATTTGGCGCAGGCGCTGAATCGTGACATCCGCATAGCCAATGACGCGAATTGTCTGGCCGTGTCCGAAGCGGTCGATGGCGCAGGCGCGGGGCAGGCACTGGTGTTTGGGGTAATCATCGGCACCGGTTCGGGCGCAGGCGTAGCGATAAACGGCGCGTCACGCATTGGCGGCAACGGCAATGCGGGCGAATGGGGTCATAATCCTTTGCCGTGGATGGATGAAGACGAGTTGCGTTACCGCGCGGAAGTCCCCTGTTATTGTGGCCAGCAGGGCTGCATTGAAACCTTTGTTTCCGGTACCGGCTTTGCTATCGACTATCAGCGGTTAAGCGGTGTGGCGCGCAAAGGCGCTGAGATTGTCAAACTGCTGGAGCAGCAGGATCCCGTGGCTGCCCTGGCAATGAGCCGCTATGAAATCCGTCTGGCAAAATCCCTGGCTCAGGTTGTCAACCTGATCGATCCCGACGTGATTGTGCTGGGCGGCGGCATGAGCAACGTGGACCGCCTGTACCAGACGGTGCCCACGCTGATGAAGAAATGGGTTTTTGGCGGCGAGTGTGAAACGCCGGTGCTGAAAGCGATGCACGGGGATTCAAGTGGTGTGCGCGGCGCGGCCTGGCTGTGGCCGGAATAAACGCCGCCGTGGCCTGCGGCCCTGTGCAACATACTGGAGGATGCACAGGGCTGGCTCAGCGAACCGGCGCGAAGGCAAAGACGAGCTGCTGTGGGGCGTGCGGTGGAGGCAAAGGCATATCCCGCGCGCTGCTGACGCTCTGCCAGGCCTTCAGGCACAGCGACTCATTTCCTTCCGTTCGCATCACGTTATAGCGCCCATCCGGGCGACGCTGTGCCGTCACCAGGCAACGCTGGCCCACATAGTTTTTCGCATTGTGAAAATTGCGCATGACGGACGCATTGACCTCGCGAATATAGCGGTTCACGTCCTGGCACTGCGCCTGGGGCAGGCCTGACGCGCATTGCGCTTCGGAAGCCTCAGGATGATGACTGCATCCTGCCAGCAGCAGCATCGTGGCCGCCATAATTCCTGTACATCTCAACATAATTAACCTCTTACGTACCTGGCAATTCAAGTTTGCTGTATCCCAGGCCATTCATTTTGCGGACCTTAATTTGCACCGGAATGCGCTCTTTCATCGCCTCGACGTGACTGATCACGCCAATGGTTTTTCCACTGGCATTGAGCGCATCCAGCGCATCCAGGGCGGTATCCAGCGTCTCTGCGTCCAGCGTGCCGAAACCCTCATCAAGAAATAACGACTCGATGCGCGTTTTATGGCTGACCAAATCGGACAGCGCCAGCGCCAGCGCAAGGCTCACCAAAAAGCTTTCTCCACCTGACAGCGTGCGGGTATCGCGTGCGCTGTCCGCCTGCCAGGTATCCACCACGTCCAGTTCCAGCGCATCGATGGCGCGGCGCTGTAAAAGGTAGCGACCATGCAGACGATCCAGCTGGCGGTTAGCTAGCGCCACCAGGTGATCGAGTGTGAGTCCCTGGGCAAAGCGCCGGAATTTATCCCCGGTCGCCGAGCCGATCAGATCGTTAAGCAACGCCCACTGCGCCAGCGTGGTTTCCTCCTGCGCAATCTGAGCCAGCAACGTTTGCTGCTGGGTCCGCAGGCTGGCGTCGCTTTGCAACTGCTGCTGCAGTTGTCCCTGCTGACTGGCGTTCTCCCTCAGAGAATGCCGCAACGCTTCCAGCAGTGTGGTCAGTGCATCGGCGGACTCAGGCATCTTATCGGGTTTAGCCTGCTCATGGGTTGCCAGCCGTTGCTGCAGCTCTGCCAGGCGGGATTGTTGATGGAGCAGATGCTGATCGATCTGCTGCAGTCGCTGGCGAAGCTGTTGCGCTTCATGCTCGTCAAGCAACGCGGCCCGCAGGCTCGCCTCGTCCGGGAATTCCGCCGCAGCCAGCGCGGCGTTGAAGTGCTGCTCAGCGTCCGTCAGGCGAGTGCCCAACCTGTGTAGCTGGCTCTCCAGCAACGTCAGTTGGCCGTGGAGGCGGCTGGCTTCAGCCTGAGACTGCTGCAGCCGTTCACGCTGCTGCGTCAGCTGCGCCTCATGATGCTCGACGCTCTCCTGCATCTGCCGACGGGCCTGAATGACATCCCGATCGCCAAACAACGCCTCACGCTGCTGACGTTTTTCGCGGTATTGCTGGTCCAGTGCGGCGAGCTGCTGTTGCTGCTGATTCAGGCGCTGCTGCTCAAGCTGCAGCTGTTGGCGCAGGGCGTCAGCCTGGCTTTCCGCGCGCGCCAACTGAGGCTGCAAGTTAGCAAGCAACCGCTCACTTTCCTGCCACTGCTGCCAGCGCTGTTGCTGTTCAGCCAGCCAGCTGTCGCGCTGTGCGCTGTCAGGCAGCGTCAGGCCGAAGCCTGCGAATTGTTGCGCCAGCCCCTCCTGGAGCGGCTGAGCATTCGCCTGAGCCTGTTGGTGATGGCGCTGTAAAGTCAGTAACGCCTGGTGTTCGTTCTCCAGCTGCTGTTGCGTCAACTGCAGCGTTTGCTGGTGTTGCTGCTGTGTCTGCTGCTGTTGCAGATGCTGTTCTTTTGCCGCCTGATACGTTCGCTCGGCGTGTTCCAGCGTCTCTGTCTGCGAAGTTAATGCCTGTTCCTGACGGCTTTGCGCCTGCAGCCAGTGGTCCAGCGCGTCGGTGTCGTTCAGAGTGAAGGTAAGCGCAAGCTCACCGCTCAGTGCCTGCCAGCGCTGGGTCAATGCATCCAGCTGCTGCACTACACTGGCGAGCTCGTCGCGCAGAGACTGCTGCTGGCCCTTCAGGTGTTTTATCTGCTCATTTTTGGCCGTACCGGTTTCGCTCAGTGCTTCCACCTGTTTTTGCAGCACGGCTTTGCGCTGTTGGTTGGCGCTGACTTCGAGCGTGCGGTAGGTTTCAACCGCGGGGTGTTCGCAGGAACCGCACAAAGGGCAGGGTTGCCCGGCCTCCAGCCGCGCCCGGTGTTCTTCCAGATCGGCAATATGGCTTTCAAGCTGGCAAATCTTCTCCACGTCGGTGAGTTGCTGTTTCTCCCGCTTCCATGTTTCCCGCAGCGTCAGTAATTCAGCCTCAGCCTGCTGGCAGGCTTTTTCCAGATCCTGTAACCGTTTTTCATACTGACCGCGCTGCTGATGTAGCGGCTGCCACTGGGCTGCAAGTAACGTCAGCGTCTGACGTGCGTCACGCTGTTGAGTTAACTGCTTTAAGGCCTGACGCAAGGCTTCGGGAGGATGCGCCTTATGGAGCGATGTTAGTGCTTGCTCAGCGTCAGACAAGGCCTGCTGCGTGAGCTGCCCGGCCTGCTTCAATGGCGCAAGCTGTTGTTGCAGCTGTTCGACCTGCTGCTGGCGCTGATGGCGCTGCAACGCCTGTTGCTGAATCTGCTGCGCCGACGCCGCCTGATCGGTTTCATGGCGGGCCAGTTGAGCAAAGCGGTCCTGCCACAGCGGAAGATTTTCGCCCCAAACCGGCATATCCGCCAGCTGTTGCCGACGCGCCTGCTGCTGTGCCAGCGCCTGCTGGAGATCGCTGGCCTTATGGTGCTCGGTTTGCATCGCCTGTTCACGCTGCGTACAGCTCGCCTGCTGCTGTGCGGTTTCATGCTGCAGCTGTTGAATTTGCTGCTGCAGGGCCGAGAGCGCCTGATCGAGTGGAATAACCTGTCCGCTCAGTAGCGTTTCCTGCTGGTGCTGTTGCAAACGCACCTGTTCGCGCGCCGCTTCGGTTTCCTGATAACGCTGCTGCAACTGCTGCTGTTCGTGGGCGGTCGCCTGCATCTGCTGGTTTAACTGCTGCTGACGCTGTTGCAGCTCCGCGCGTTCAGTCTGCAGGTTGTCGCGCTGTTGCAGCGCACCGCGCAGTTTTTCTGCCGGTTCACTTCGTGCCAGACGCTGGCGATCGGCCTCTGCCGCCTGACTCGCCGCGTCGGCGGCCTGACGGGCGGCGTTCACCTGTTCAGCATCCGCGCTCAGCTGCTGTGCCAGCTGCAGCCACTGCTGCTGCCGCTGAGCGGTGTCAAACTGACGGCTGAGTTGCTGCTCGGCCTCAGTCAGGGCTGACTGCTGTTGCTGCAGCCCGGCGCGGGTCGCCTCATCAAGCAGTGCCATGCCGCCTGCCCGACTGCGCATCAGTTCCAGCGCATTTTTGGCTTCTTTATGGCGCTCAAACGCGGCCATGGAAACCAGCCCGTAAATTTCCGTTCCGGTCAGCTCTTCCAGCAGCTCTGCGCGCTCATTCGCTTTGGCGTTAAGAAATGCGGCGAACTGGCCCTGTGACAGCATCATTGAACGGGTAAAACGTTCAAAATCCAGGCCGCTAAGCGTTTCGGTAAGCTTGAGCTTGTCGCCCACTTTGTCTGCAACGATCTGATTATCTGCGCAGCGAGCCAGCTCGACGCGGGGAGCCTGCAGTTTGCCGTCGGCCGTGCCTCGTGCGCGGTTCTGGCTCCAGAATGCCCGCCAGGCCTCGCCTTTGATTTCAAACTCGACTTCGGCCAGGCATTCGGCGCAGTCGCGCGTCATCAGCGGGTTGTGGCCCTGAGAAATCGCACCCAGGCGCGGCGTCTGGTGATACAGCGCCAGGCAGATAGCGTCCAGTAAGGTGGTTTTACCGGCACCTGTCGCGCCGGTAATGGCAAACAGACCATTACTGGCGAAAGGTTCGGTGCGAAAATCGATAAACCATTCTCCTTTCAGCGCATTCAGGTTTTTGAATCGCAGCGTGAGGATCTTCATGGGTTCGCCTCCAGGTCGGCCAGCGTCTGCTTAAACAGGGTCGTGACCTGGGCGATCTGCTTGTCATCAAGCTCCTCATTAAGCGCCAGGCGTCGGGCAAAAACCTCTTCGACCTTAAGTTCGCTAAGGGTTTCGTTATCCGTTTGCGCCAGGCTGTGCTGGCGCTGTTCACGACTGCGGCGTAACAGCAGCACTTCCACCGGTAAATCTGCCGTCAGCGCTTCAACCTGGCGCTGCAGATCGCTTAAGTACTCCTGGGTGGTGACTTCTATATCGAGCCAGACCGGCTTCTCTCCGCTGGGAGGGGAAAGGTGAGCGAGCTGCTCACTGATTTGCGCCAGGGAGCCTTTAAGCATCTGCATCGGCTGGAAGGTGGGAACCGGCAGGGTCAGGGTTTCCAGGCCGTGCGGGCTGAAAGTCAGCAGACAGACACTTTTTTCGCTGCCCAGCTCGTCAAAGCTCAGCGGAATAGGGGAGCCGCTGTAGCGAATATGGTCGCTGTTCGCGACGCGCTGAGCGCGATGAATATGTCCAAGGGCGATGTAATCGGCCGGCGGAAACGCCGAGGCAGGAAACGCATCCAGCGTGCCGATGTAGATATCGCGCACGGAGTCACTTTTGCTGACGCCAAGGGCGGTAAGGTGGCCGGTCGCCACGATCGGCAGGGACATGTTCAGCGCCTGTGCCGCCGCGAAGCTGCGCTGATAATGGGCGCTGATGGCCTCCAGCAGGCTGAGCTGTTTATCCCGTCCAGACTGACCGGCCTGGCTGCGCATAATGTCGCGCGGGCGCAGATAGGGAATCGCGCACAGCAGCGCGCCGGGTTCACCCTGACGGGTTGTCAGGATCATGACGTCGTCACTCTCCTGCGGCGTGGCAACGACCCGGGTGTTCAGACAGGCCAGCAGTTCGCGCGATTCATTCAGCGTTGCCACCGAGTCATGATTGCCCGCCAGCACCACCAGTTGACAGCCGCTGGGCTGTAACGCCACCACGAAGCGGTTAAACATTTCACGCGCATAGCTGGGCGGCGTACCGGTATCAAACAGGTCGCCCGCTACAATCAGCGCATCGACCTGATGCTGTTCGATCTGTATTAACAGCCAGTCAAGAAAGGCCTGGTGCTCGGCGGCGCGGCTCTTGTTATAGAAGAACTGCCCCAGGTGCCAGTCCGCGGTGTGGATAATGCGCATAAAACTCCCTGCCAAATCGATTTGCCCGGCAATTATACTGGCTCAGTCACTAAAGCCACAAAACATGTCGTCATGTTGTCATAAATGGTTGTTGCAGGCCGGTTTTTATGGCTAACTTTTTCATAAAAGTGTCACAAAACTGACGCATAATGGCGCCGCAAATATCAGTGAAAGCCGTCCTACCTGCAGGAGTAATAATGGCTAAGCGCATTTTAGTTGTGGAAGATGAAGCTCCAATCCGTGAAATGTTATGTTTCGTACTGGAACAAAACGATTATCAGCCGATTGAGGCAGAAGATTATGACAGCGCCGTCAGCAAGCTGATTGAACCCTGGCCTGACCTGATCCTGCTGGACTGGATGTTACCCGGCGGCAGCGGCATACAATTTATTAAACATCTTAAGCGTGAAGCCATGACGCGTGATATACCGGTCATGATGCTCACCGCGCGCGGCGAGGAAGAAGATCGGGTACGCGGACTGGAAGTCGGTGCCGATGACTACATCACCAAACCGTTTTCCCCGAAAGAGCTGATGGCGCGAATTAAAGCCGTTATGCGTCGTATTTCGCCGATGGCGGTAGAAGATGTGATCGAAATGCAGGGCCTGAGCCTGGATCCCTCTTCGCATCGCGTGATGTCAGAAACCACACCGCTGGAAATGGGGCCGACAGAATACAAGCTGCTGCATTTCTTTATGACCCATCCTGAACGTGTTTACAGCCGTGAGCAGTTACTCAATCATGTCTGGGGCACTAACGTCTATGTTGAAGATCGTACGGTTGACGTTCATATTCGTCGTTTACGTAAGGCGCTGGAACTGACCGGCCACGATCGCATGGTACAAACCGTACGCGGAACAGGTTATCGTTTCTCTGCCCGCTTTTAAACGGAGCTTTAACCGTGCTGGAACGCCTCTCCTGGAAGAGATTACTGTCCGAACTGGTGCTGGCGTGTCTGCCTGCGCTGGTGCTCGGCCTGCTGTTCGGCTATTTGCCGTGGCTGCTGTTACTGAGCGTAGTCGGTATTTTACTGTGGCATTTTTACAACCTGATGCGCCTGTCTCACTGGCTGTGGCTGGATCGCACGATGACGCCACCGTCCGGACAGGCCAGTTGGGAACCGCTGTTTTACGGGTTGTATCAAATGCAACTGCGCAACCGGCGGCGGCGGCGCGAATTAGGTAATCTGATTAAGCGGTTTCGCAGCGGCGCGGAGTCGCTGCCGGACGCCGTGATACTCACGACCGAAGAGGGCACTATTTTCTGGTGCAATGGCCTGGCCCAGCAGCACCTGGGGCTGCGCTGGCCAGAAGATAACGGGCAAAATATCCTTAATCTGCTGCGTTATCCTGAATTTTCTCGCTATCTGCGGCAACGTGATTTCGATAAGCCGCTTACGCTGGTGCTGAATAACCAGCACCACATGGAATTCCGTGTGATGCCCTACAGCGAAGGCCAGTGGCTGATGGTGGCTCGCGACGTGACCCAGATGCATCAGCTTGAAGGGGCACGGCGAAACTTCTTTGCCAACGTCAGCCATGAACTGCGCACGCCTTTAACGGTGCTTCAGGGCTATCTGGAAATGATGAATGACTCCGTCATGAATCAGCGCTCACGGGACAAAGCGTTGCACACGATGTCGGAGCAAACCCGGCGAATGGATAGCCTGGTCAAACAGCTCCTGACGCTGTCGCGCATTGAGGCGGCTCCGGCCATTAATCTGAAAGAAAAGGTTGATGTACCGGTTATGCTCAAACTCCTGCAGCATGAAGCTGAAACCCTGAGCGGCGGACGTCACGCCATCCATTTTCATACCGATCCTCACCTGAAAGTGTTTGGCAATGATGAACAATTACGCAGTGCTATCTCCAACCTGGTCTACAACGCGGTGAACCACACGCCCGAGGGGACGCGCATTGATATCAGCTGGCTGCGCAGCAAGCAGGGCGCGGTATTTACAGTCTGTGATAACGGCCCCGGCATTCCACCTGAGCACATCCCGCGCCTGACAGAGCGGTTTTATCGGGTGGATAAAGCGCGTTCACGTGCGACCGGCGGCAGCGGTCTTGGGCTGGCCATCGTGAAGCATGCGCTCAGCCATCACAATGCGCGGCTGGAGATCACCAGCATCCCGCACCAGGAAACCTGTTTTACCTTTACCCTGGCACCACGGTTGATTGTGACTAACGGGATGCAGGAGAATGCGGTTCATTAACTGCTGACGGACCGGAACGATGCGCCTTCTTTTTTTGCTGTTCTTTTCTCTCTTGCCTGCCTTGGTGCAGGCGCAGCCTGTGATGCTTTCAGGCAATCTCAGCAGCGCAGGCTCGGACACGCTCGGCTATCTGATGACCCTGTGGGGCGATGACTTTAGCCGTCAGTCACCCGGGGTAAATGTGCAGGTTCAGGCATCGGGCTCCTCAACGGCGCCAACCGCGCTGACAGCCGGATCCGTCCAGTTAGGGGCAATGAGCCGTCCCATGCAGGCGGATGAGCGCCAGGCGTTTGAGGCGCGATACGGTTATCCTCCGTTGGCCGTGCCGGTGGCGATGGACGCGTTGGTGGTGGTGGTCAACCAGCGCAATCCGCTGACGTCCATCGATCCCCGCCAGCTTGATGCGTTGTTCTCCGTCACGCGTCTGTGTGGCGCAAACCAGGTGCCCGAACGCTGGGGCGATTTGGGTCTGCATCAGGCTGAGTGGCAGCAGCGATCTATCCAGCGCTATGGCCGCAATTCGGCCTCCGGCACATGGGGATTCTTCAAGCAGCAGGCGCTGTGTCAGGGCGATTTCCGCAACGACGTGGCGGAGTTTCCCGGCTCGGCGGCGGTGGTACAGGCGGTCGCCGGGGATCCGCGCAGCATCGGTTATGCCAGCTTCGGTTTTCACCTGAGTGGGGTAAAACTGCTGCCGGTTATCACAAAAAGGGGGGAAGCCGTTGCGCCCGATCCTGAATCTATCCGCAGCGGTCGCTATCCCTGGGCACGTCCGCTCTATCTGTACGTTAATAAAGTGCCAGGTAAGCCCTTGCCGCCGTTGTTAGCCGCCTTTCTGGAACAGGTTCTGTCTAGTGCAGGGCAGCAGCGCGTCATCGAGGCCGGCTATCTGCCGCTGTCTGAAACGCAAATGAACCTGGCGCGCGCCTCCCTCCGGTAAGTTTCCCCGCTCGCCCACAGCCAAAGGGGTTACCGCCTTCGCCTATGTTTTCCCGTTCCTGCCGCACGTCTGGCAGGGACCTGTGCCGCATCAGGGGCATAAATCCCCGCCGATTGCCTCGGTGCAAACCTCAAGGGGAGCACAGTCAGAATCCGGCCTCGCAACATGAAATTATTTCATCTCAAGTGAATATTATTCGTTTGCACGTGAGCACATCGCGTGGGAATCTACATCCAGACGTTTAGCCATCTGGAAGGCTAAAATAACATTATGTAACTATTCCCGCCCGAAATTATCTGGCCGGTGACCAGGAGTGATCATGCAAAGACAAACCGCCCCGTTTCGCGCCGACACCGTTGGCAGCTTTCTTCGTCCCGCCGCTATTAAGCATGCCCGAGAAAAATTTCATGCGGGTGAGATCGGCGCTGATGAACTGCGCGATATTGAAAACGACGCGATTCGGGACGTGGTCGCGAAGCAGCGTGAAAATGGCCTTAAGGTCGTGACCGATGGCGAATTTCGCCGCGGCTGGTGGCATTTTGACTTTTTCTACGGTCTGAAAGGTGTTGAGCATTTTGAAGCCGAGCAGGGCATTCAGTTCAACGGCGTGCAGACGAAAGCGCACGGCGTAAAAATCACCGGCAAACTGGGTTTTGACGGGCATCCGATGCTGGATCATTTTCGTTTCCTGCAAAGCGTAGCAGGCGATGCGGTAGCCAAAATGACGATTCCCAGCCCGAGCGTGCTGCATTTTCGCGGCGGCCGAAAAGTCATCGACGCTGACGTTTACCCCGATCTCGATGTGTACTTTGACGATCTGGCACAGACCTACAAAGAGGCGATCAAAGCCTTTTACGACGCGGGCTGTCGCTACTTACAGCTGGACGATACCGTCTGGGCCTACCTTTGTTCAGACGATCAAAAGCGGGAGATCCGCGAACGTGGCGACGATCCAGACCAGCTGGCCCGCACCTACGCGCGCGTCCTGAATAAGGCGTTAGAAGGGAAACCGGCCGACCTGACCGTGGGCCTGCATGTGTGCCGTGGCAATTTCCGCTCCACCTGGATTTCTGAAGGTGGCTACGAGCCGGTGGCCGAGATCCTGTTCGGCTCCGTGAATGTGGATGCGTTTTTCCTTGAATACGACAATCATCGCTCTGGCGGATTCGAACCACTGCGGTTCATCAAGCCCGGCCATCAGCAGGCGGTGCTTGGCTTAATTACCACGAAGGTGGGTGAACTGGAAGATGCCGAACAGGTGAAAGCGCGCCTGCAGGAAGCGACCCAGTACATCAGCCTCGATCAGATTTGCCTCAGTCCGCAGTGTGGTTTTGCCTCGACGGAAGAGGGCAACAGCCTGAGCGAAGCAGAGCAGTGGCAGAAGATTCGACTGGTCGTGAACGTCGCGAATCAGGTCTGGTGATAGCGGAATGTGTGCAGCGTGGCGCAATAAATGCGCCACTTGTGCATACAAACCCGCCTTTATGCTGATATTTACCATCGCTTGTTTATTTTTAAAGCACATCATCTGATGCCGTTGCAGAGAATATTGATGTGATCCTCTAATATTGATTCAAATTGCGAAATAACCCTCTGGTTTTCCGATCCCGTATTGCCTTTCTTCGCTATAAACGTTTTACTTACCGCCGTTGTCGATTTATCCCTCTGTGAACAGAAAAAAAGCAGCTTAAATCACCTGCGCTAAACCAGACGCTGCGCATAATGCGCTGTCATCATCTGGTCGGTCGTTGTATTAACGCAGCGAGGGGGCAACGCAAACTTATCTTTCATCGCAACATCAGTGACAGGCCGTATGACACATCGTTTAACCGTTAAAGACATTCTCGCGCTGGGCTTCATGACGTTTGCCCTGTTTGTTGGTGCGGGTAACATCATCTTTCCTCCCATGGTGGGTATTCAGTCAGGCGAACATGTCTGGGTGGCCGCTATTGGTTTTCTGCTTACCGCAGTCGGTCTGCCCGTTATCACCGTGATCGCGCTTGCGCGCGTCGGCGGCGGGATTGATGCCCTGAGCACGCCCATCGGCAAAGTTGCGGGTGTGGTTCTGGCCACGGTCTGCTACCTGGCGGTAGGGCCGCTTTTTGCCACGCCGCGTACCGCCACGGTCTCATTTGAGGTGGGCATTGCTCCACTTACCGGCGATGGCGAGCTGCCGCTGTTTATCTACAGCCTGATTTACTTTGTGCTGGTGATGGTGATTTCCCTCTATCCGGGGAAATTGCTGGATACGGTCGGCCATTTTCTGGCACCGCTAAAAATTGCAGCCCTGACGCTGCTGGGCGTCGCGGCTCTGCTGTGGCCGGCGGGAGGAACGATTCCTGCGACGGCGGACTATCAGCGCGCCGCATTTTCCAGTGGTTTTGTTAACGGCTATCTCACCATGGATACGCTGGGCGCAATGGTCTTCGGCATTGTCATCGTTAACGCAGCACGTTCGCGCGGGATTGATAATGCGGCGCTGTTAACCCGTTACACGGTTTTAGCCGGGGTTATCGCCGGCATTGGTTTGACCCTGGTTTACCTTAGTCTGTTTAAACTGGGCGCAGGCAGTGGTGCATTAGTGGATCAGAATGCCAACGGTGCGGCAATTCTCCATGCTTACGTTCAGCAGACCTTTGGTGATATGGGCAGCTTCTTCCTTGCCGCCCTGATTTTTATTGCCTGTATGGTGACCGCGGTCGGCCTGACCTGTGCCTGCGCAGAGTTTTTCGCGCAGTATTTGCCCTTGTCTTACAAAACGCTGGTCTTTGTACTGGGCCTGTTCTCGATGGTGGTATCGAACCTGGGGCTGAGCCATCTGATTCAGATTTCGATTCCGGTGCTGACGGCTATTTATCCGCCTTGTATCGTGCTGGTCGTGCTGAGTTTTACGCTGAACTGGTGGAATAAAAGCAGCCGTATTATCGCGCCGACTATGCTGGTCAGCCTGCTCTTTGGTATCCTTGACGCCATCAAAACCACCGGGTTTACAGCAGCGTTACCCGCATTGAGTCAGCATCTGCCGTTAGCCGACCAGGGCCTTGCCTGGTTGCCGCCATCACTGGTGATGTTGCTGATTGTGGCGCTGGTCGATCGGTTAAAAGGGGCTGAACAGGTGTCGGTTCACTCGTAACGGCTAAGATTGATTCTTCTTTAACCACGGGCTTGCCCGTGGTTTTTTCATTTCACAGGTACAGGTTGTTATGCAAGAAACCAACAAGCTCAAACGCGGACTGAGCACGCGCCACATCCGTTTTATGGCGCTGGGATCGGCGATCGGCACCGGGCTGTTCTACGGCTCGGCGGACGCCATCAAAATGGCGGGCCCCAGCGTGCTGCTGGCCTATATTATTGGCGGTGCGGTGGCGTACATCATCATGCGCGCGCTGGGGGAGATGTCGGTCAATAACCCTCAGGCCAGCTCTTTTTCCCGCTATGCGCAGGATTATCTCGGGCCAATGGCGGGTTACATCACCGGCTGGACCTACTGCTTTGAAATTCTGATCGTGGCCATTGCCGATGTCACCGCGTTCGGGATCTATATGGGCGTCTGGTTTCCGGAGGTGCCGCACTGGATCTGGGTGCTGAGCGTGGTGCTGATCATCGGCGCGGTCAATCTGATGAGCGTGAAGGTGTTTGGTGAGGTGGAGTTCTGGTTCTCTTTCTTTAAGGTCGCGACCATTATTGTGATGATTCTGGCCGGGTTTGGCATGATCGTCTGGGGGATTGGCAACGGCGGCCAACCGACCGGTATCCATAACCTGTGGACCAATGGCGGCTTTTTTGCCCACGGTATCGTTGGGATGTTGCTGTCGCTGCAGATGGTGATGTTTGCCTACGGCGGCATTGAAATCATCGGTATTACGGCGGGTGAGGCCAAAGATCCGGCAACCTCTATCCCACGCGCTATCAACTCGGTTCCGATGCGTATCCTGGTGTTTTACGTGGGCACGCTGTTTGTCATCATGTCCATTTACCCGTGGAATCAGGTCGGCACTAACGGCAGCCCGTTTGTTCTGACGTTCCAGCATCTGGGCATTGCCGCCGCCGCGTCTATCCTGAATTTTGTTGTGCTGACCGCCTCGCTGTCGGCGATAAACAGCGATGTCTTCGGCGTGGGGCGTATGTTGCACGGCATGGCTCAGCAGGGCCATGCACCCAAAATGTTTATGAAGGTCTCCAAACGCGGTATTCCCTGGGTGACGGTGGTGGTGATGATGTTCGCCATGTTGATTGCGGTATATCTCAACTACCTGATGCCAGAAAAAGTCTTTCTGGTCATCGCCTCGCTGGCGACCTTTGCCACCGTTTGGGTCTGGATCATGATTCTGCTGTCGCAGATGGCGTTTCGACGCAAGATCGGCAAAGCGGCCGCCCGGACGTTAACCTTTGCCTTGCCCGGTGGAAGCTGGACGGCAGGCGCAGGCGTGGCGTTTTTATGTTTCATCATTGGGCTGATTGGCTATTTCCCGGATACCCGCGTTTCGCTGTATGTCGGGATGGTATGGATCGTGGTGCTGTTGCTGGGCTATAAGCTGGTGCGCAAATAACCCACGCTTGCTGTCCCGGTCCCGATATGTGCGGGGTTGGGACAGCCAATAATGACCGGCAACACAAAATAAAATCGGCGAAATGACTCGCCGAAACGGGACAGGGCAAGTGAAACAAACAGAGGGATGATTGACAAAATCATGCTAATGCAAAATGCATCCCCGTTAAATAAGTTGCCGTAAAATAAGACAAATGCCAGCGCGCGCATCAGCGTAAACCCCCGGCCTGTCTGGGTTCATTAGCCCGAAGGCGGCAAGATCATGCTGACCGGAGCCATCGCGTCGTTATCCAGGTGTTTACCCAACTGCGTCAGGGCAGCCTGCAACGGGCACAGCGTCCCAACTGCGGTGATTTGACATCCGGGCTGCCGCCACTCCTGACGTAAAAGCGGATGGCTGTCGTTCACGGGTTGTAACTGACGCAGGCCGTCCAGACTTTGTGCCTGAAAATAGAGGCGCAGGAAGCGCTGATGCGTCTTACTGTCGCGCCAGCGTTCCAGTACCAGACTGCTGCCAGGGGGGATATTGCCCCGCGTATAACCAGGCAGTTGCCATTCAAATCCCATTAAGCGGCGCACCATCGCAATGTTGGTGTCATGTGCCACCAGAAGCAGCCAGCGCACGTCAGGGTCGTTACCTTTAATGGCCTCAAGCATCTGGGACAGCAGCAGGGAACCGTGACGTTGTGCCATATAGAGCACGTCATTGCTGAGATCATAATTAGTGGTGAGCAGAGGAAGCAGAGCGGTGATCTGCCGGGCAGAGGTGATGTGTCCCCATGCCAGTTTCGCGAAAGGGAGGTTCTCGCTGTAGCCCAAACGCAACGTCTCGACCATGGCGGCCATGGCGCTAAGGCCCTCAACATAGACGCTTCCGCTTTTCGTCTGTTTCAACGCCCACGGACGATCGAAAAAGGGGCAATCGCTGCCGGGCGGGCATACCGACTGTTTAAGCAGCGTGATCGCGGGCTGAAGCTGCTGCTGACGCTGCGCTAAATCCCCGGCCGCGTCACGTTTTGCCTCTCGTTCACGTTGGGGATCGGTATGGGCAAAGGGCAGTTTCTCGGTTTGAAAGAGAGGATCGATGTCGCCGGCGACGGTATGAATCGCCACGCCACAGCCGGGAAACGCGCCATCCACCAACGCCTCGGCAGTCGCCCGCGTGCGCTGCAGCGGGCTGGCGCGGACATAGATCGCCTTCGCGTCAGGGCAACCTGCATTAAGTAAACCCAACTGGCGATAGTGCTCCCCTTCCCAGCGGGCCTTATTGACGACCGCGCTGTAGCCATGGCCCGTCAGTTCGCCGTCCGCCGTGCTCCAGACGTACCACGGCTGCTGGCTTGCCGCTTCAATCTCTGTGCGGTTACCCGGCGTCGGCGGACGTACCCCGTGTCGGCTCAGCTCCACGACTTTCTCAAGTTGGTACTCGGGGGCGGCGTACAGCGGCCCCGCCAGGAGCCAAAAAGTGCAGAGCATAAACCAATGTCGGGGCAGGTAGGCAGACATCATCAATCCTCAATTTCGTGCGTGGCGAGCAGCGCTTTAATTTGCGGATAGATTACCGCATTCGCCAGCAAAACAGGATTGCCCTTTTTCAGTCCGTCGTTGCGCATATAATCGTTAGTCACCCCACCGGCCTCGCGCATCAATACGATGCCCGGCAGGCCGTCCCACGGATGCATATGCGCTTCATAATAGCCAATCAAGCGACCTGCAGCGGCCCAGGCACTGGTTAACGCGCCGGAGCCGATGCGAATAAACATCCCGCCTTGCCTGAGCAGGGCATCGATGAGCTGCGTCACGTGCTCCCCGGGAATCCGACTGGAATTACTGATTCCCAGCAGGCCCTCATTAAGCTGTTGGGCTTTATGCACCTCAAGTCGGGTATCGTTGAGCCAGGCACCACTGCCTTTGCGGGCATGAAACAGTTCGTGATGATTGGGATCGCAAATCACGCCCACGACGGGCTCACCGTCGCAAACAATTGCCAGCGATACGCACCAGTTATGCAACCCGTTCACAAAACAGGCGGTGCCATCGATGGGATCGATCACCCATACAATACGGGCACCCTGAGTGTCACCGCCGCTCTCTTCTCCCAGAACGGCATCATCAGGATAGCGCTCCGAAATCAGTGACTTAATTAATTCTTCAACGTTGCGGTCAGCGTCACTGACCACATCCTGAAGGTCCCTCTTATGTTCCACCACCAGTTTTTGACGCTGTTGATACCATGACCAGGCGCGGCTTGCGGCCGCACGGGCGATTTCGCAGGCGTAATGATAGCGCGCGTCAATCTCAGAATGCGAAGCGGATGACATGTTTCCCTCTTATGATTTTTAAAACATATCGGATAAAGGAAGCGCCTGAACAGGCGGTCTGACAGTGAGAGCATCGTGAATCATAGTTAAGCAAGACTTATTAAGCCGCAGACCGGAACCAATGGCAATACGGCCGTGCTACTGACTGCGCGCTTTTTCAGCGTTACAGGTTTGTGGTGCGATGAAATGCGCTCACAAACCTGACGCCGTCAGGGGAAGGTTACAACTGTTGATTGGCTGCCAGCTGCATCAGACGCGGATAAAACTGAAAAAAGCAGGCCTCAAACGCGGAGTAATGCGCCGTAAAATCGTGATAAGAGTCGCGCAGGGCGGCCAGCCTGGGGCGACGGCTCGCCATGCCATTCAGTACCCGTTCGAGACGTTCCGGGTCGGCGTAATGTTCGAACCAGCGTTCACGCCACATTACGGCATTGAGCGCTTTAAATTCGTCGGGTGTGGCAGCCAGCTGCGGAACAATTTCGCTTTCGGCGTTGGCCGAAAATTGTTGTAGCGAGTGCGCCTGATGGAAGCGATCCCAGTGACGCGCCAGAAAATGGTCCCAAACGACATCCAGCGTAATGGGCGCAACGCGGTAGGTTTCTGCCCGAAAAAGCTGGCGTGCCTCACGCACTTCCGGCAGGGCATCGGTCATGACATCAAGCCGGCGATGCATCAGAATGCCGTCGGCCACCGGTTTGGGCCAGTGTTGATGCGGCGCACCGCGAACAAAATCCGCCATCAGATTGCCGAGGAGTGAGCTGTCTGCAAGATGGGCTAAGTGAAGATGAGCAAGAAAATTCATGCGCTATTATAAGCGCAACTCGCTTTGCGCAGCCAGTTGTTCAGAATTGTTCGATTTTCCGCTAAACTGTGCCGCCTGTTTTTCTGAGTAAGAAGTCTTTCATGCGTGTCGCCGATTTTGCTTTTGAATTGCCCGAATCCCTTATCGCCCATTACCCTCAGGCGCAGCGTAGCGGTTGTCGCTTGCTGTCGCTGGACGGCCCGAGCGGGGCGCTGGCCCATGGCGTTTTTACCGATGTACTGGACAAGCTTCAGCCTGGCGATCTGCTGGTGTTTAACAACACGCGCGTGATCCCGGCCCGGGTGTTCGGGCGTAAAGCAAGCGGCGGCAAAATTGAAATGCTGGTCGAGCGCATGCTTGATGACAAGCGCGTGCTGGCACACGTTCGGGCGTCCAAAGCGCCGAAGCCTGGCGCAGAATTGCTGCTGGGCGACGATGAGAGCGTGAAAGCCACGATGGTCGCGCGTCACGATGCGCTGTTCGAGATTGCATTCGAAGACGATCGTGCCGTGCTGGACATTCTCAACAGCGTAGGCCATATGCCGCTGCCGCCGTACATTGACCGCCCGGATGAAGAAGCGGATCGCGAGCTTTACCAGACGGTCTACAGCGCGCGCCCTGGCGCCGTGGCGGCACCGACCGCCGGCCTGCACTTTGACGAACCCTTAATTCAGGCGCTAAAAGACAAAGGCGTTGAGATGGCTTTTGTCACCTTGCACGTTGGGGCAGGGACGTTCCAGCCGGTACGCGTAGAGACGATTGAAGAGCACCATATGCACGCCGAATATGCGGAAGTGCCGCAGGAGGTGGTGGATGCGGTGCTGGCCTGCAAAGCGCGCGGCAACAAGGTGGTGGCGGTAGGCACCACCTCGGTACGCTCGCTGGAAAGCGCAGCCAAAGCCAGTCAGGATGCGCTGATTGCGCCATTCTTTGATGACACCCAAATCTTTATCTATCCGGGCTATGAGTATCAGGTAATTGATGCGCTGATCACCAATTTCCACTTGCCCGAATCGACGTTGATCATGCTGGTCTCGGCCTTTGCCGGTTATCAGCACACGATGGCTGCTTATCGTGCGGCGGTGGCGGAAGAATACCGTTTCTTCAGCTACGGCGACGCGATGTTTATCAGCAAAAACCCCCAGGCGCCGCTGGAAAAAGTGGGCGCCTGATCTGTTTACTTTGAACATCGGACTGTTTCTCCGATGGAGGTCTTGTGAAATTTGAGCTTGATACCACAGACGGTCGCGCGCGTCGCGGTCGTCTGATTTTCGATCGTGGCGTGGTGGAAACCCCGGCCTTTATGCCCGTGGGCACCTATGGCACCGTGAAGGGCATGACGCCGGAAGAAGTGCAGGAAACCGGCGCGCAAATTATTTTGGGCAACACCTTCCACCTCTGGCTGCGTCCCGGCCAGGAAATCATGAAGCTGCACGGCGATTTGCATGATTTTATGCAGTGGAAAGGCCCTATTCTGACCGATTCCGGCGGCTTCCAGGTCTTCAGCCTGGGCGATATTCGTAAGATCACCGAAGCCGGCGTCCATTTCCGCAACCCGATCAACGGCGATTCTATCTTCCTCGATCCGGAAAAATCGATGGAGATCCAGTACGACCTGGGATCGGACATCGTGATGATCTTTGATGAGTGCACGCCGTACCCGGCGGACTGGGATTATGCCAAGCGCTCCATGGAGATGTCTCTGCGCTGGGCACAACGCAGTCGCGACCGTTTTGACAGCCTGGGTAACAAAAATGCGCTGTTTGGCATTATTCAGGGTTCGGTTTACGAAGATTTACGTGATGTCTCTGTGAAAGGTCTGGTAGAGATCGGCTTTGATGGGTACGCTGTGGGCGGCCTGGCGGTCGGTGAACCGAAAGAGGATATGCACCGTATCCTTGAGCATGTTTGCCCGCAGATCCCAGCGGATAAACCGCGTTACCTGATGGGCGTGGGTAAACCTGAGGATCTGGTTGAGGGCGTACGTCGCGGCGTGGATATGTTTGACTGCGTCATGCCAACGCGCAATGCGCGCAATGGCCACTTATTTGTGACCGATGGCGTGGTAAAAATTCGCAATGCCAAGCATAAAGATGATGTTTCGCCGCTGGATGCAGAGTGCGATTGTTACACCTGTCGCAATTACAGCCGCGCGTACTTGCATCATCTTGATCGCTGTAACGAAATACTGGGCGCGCGTCTCAACACGATTCATAACCTGCGCTACTACCAGCGTCTGATGGCGGGTTTACGCCAGGCTATCGAAGAGGGTAAATTAGAGCGCTTTGTTAGCGAGTTCTACCAACGGACGGGCAAAGCGGTTCCGCCTTTAACGTCTGATAATTCATCAATGAGGGAAATTTAATGAGCTTTTTCATTTCTGACGCTGTGGCTGCAGCAGGCGCACCGTCTCAGGGAAGTCCGTATTCTCTGGTGATCATGCTGGTCGTCTTCGGCCTGATCTTTTACTTCATGATCCTGCGCCCGCAGCAGAAGCGTGCAAAAGAGCATAAGAAGCTGATGGATTCTATCTCCAAAGGTGATGAAGTCCTGACGAATGGTGGCCTGGTGGGTCGCGTAACCAAAGTGGCAGAAACCGGCTACATTGCGATTGCGCTGAACGACACTACTGAAGTGGTTATTAAACGTGATTTCGTGGCTGCCGTCCTGCCGAAAGGTTCTATGAAGGCGCTGTAATTTTTACTTCCCTAAGGGAACTGCCGTGTTAAATCGTTATCCTTTGTGGAAGTACATAATGCTGGTCGTGGTGCTTGTCATTGGCCTGGTGTATGCACTTCCCAACCTTTATGGTGAGGATCCGGCTGTTCAGATCACTGGCGCGCGCGGAAGCGCCGCCAGTGAGCAAACGTTGGATCAAATTCAGAACGTATTAAAACAAGACAATATTCAAAGTAAGTCTGTTGCGCTGGAAAATGGCGCGATTACCGCGCGTTTTGCCAATACGGATGTGCAACTGCGTGCCCGCGAAGCGATCATGAAAGCGCTGGGCGAAAACTATGTGGTCGCGCTTAACCTTGCACCGGCCACGCCGCGCTGGCTGACGCTGCTGGCGGCACAGCCCATGAAGCTTGGCCTCGATCTGCGTGGTGGTGTGCACTTCCTGATGGAAGTGGATATGGACACTGCCCTGAGCAAACTGCAAGAGCAGAATGCTGACAGCCTGCGCAGCGACCTGCGCGAAAAGAATATCCCTTATACCAACGTCAACAAGATTGCTAACTACGGCGTGGAAATTCGTTTCCGTGACGCAGCCAGCCGCGATGCTGCGGTTAAGTGGCTATCCTCGCGTCATCAGGATCTCGTCATTAACAGCAGTGGCGATGATGCCCTGCGCGCCACCATGACCGATGCCCGCCTCAGCGAAGCACGTGAATATGCAGTTCAGCAGAACATTACTATCCTGCGTAACCGTGTAAACCAACTGGGTGTTGCAGAACCGCTGGTACAGCGTCAGGGTTCTGACCGCATCGTGGTTGAACTGCCAGGTATTCAGGACACCGCGCGCGCCAAAGAAATTTTAGGTGCGACGGCGACGCTGGAATTCCGTCTGGTTAACACCAGCGTGGATCCTACCGCCGCTGCCAGCGGCCGTGTACCGGGTGATTCTGAAGTGAAAGACATGCGTGATGGACGCCCTGTGGTGCTCTATAAACGCGTGATCCTGACCGGTGACCACATTACCGATTCCACATCCAGCATGGATGAGTACAACCAGCCTCAGGTGAACATTTCACTGGACGGCGCGGGCGGTAATATCATGTCTAACTTCACCAAGGACAACATCGGTAAGCCGATGGCGACCCTGTTTGTGGAGTACAAAGACAGCGGCAAGAAAGATGCTAACGGTCGTGCCATTCTGGTGAAACAGGAAGAGGTGATCAACGTCGCCAATATTCAGTCTCGCCTGGGTAACAGCTTCCGCATCACCGGTATCAGTAACCCGAACGAAGCACGTCAGCTGTCGCTGCTGCTGCGTGCCGGTGCGCTGATTGCGCCTATCCAGATTGTGGAAGAGCGGACTATTGGTCCAACGATGGGGCAGCAGAACATTACTCAGGGTCTGGAAGCCTGCCTGTGGGGCCTGGTCGCCTCTATCCTGTTTATGGTGCTGTACTACAAGAAAGTTGGCCTGATTGCCACCAGCGCACTGCTGGCAAACCTGGTACTGATTGTCGGTATCATGTCACTGCTGCCGGGCGCCACGCTGACGATGCCTGGCATTGCCGGTATCGTGCTGACGCTGGCGGTGGCGGTCGATGCCAACGTACTGATCAACGAGCGTATTAAAGAAGAACTGCGTAACGGGCGTAGCGTGCAGCAGGCAATTCATGAGGGCTACAAAGGCGCCTTCTCCAGTATTGTCGATGCTAACGTCACCACCCTGATCAAAGTGGTGATTCTGTATGCGATCGGTACGGGTTCCATTAAGGGCTTTGCGATTACAACGGCTATTGGTATTGCGACCTCAATGTTCACATCGATTGTCGGTACCCGCGCCATCATTAACCTGATGTACGGTGGCAAGCGCATCAAAAAGCTGTCTATCTGAGGAGTGCGTTGTGGCACAGGAATATAACATTGAGCAGTTAAACCATGGCCGTAAAGTCGTCGACTTTATGCGCTGGGATACGCTGGCATTTATCATTTCGGGACTGTTAATCATCATCTCGATTGCCATTGTTGGCGTACGTGGTTTTAACTGGGGTCTCGATTTCACCGGCGGTACGGTGATTGAGATCAACCTGGAAAAACCCGCTGACCTTGACACGATCCGTGCCGAGCTGGTCAAGGCGGGCTTTCAGGAGCCGCTGATCCAGAACTTTGGTAGCAGCCGCGACGTGATGGTGCGTATGCCGCCTGTCACGGGGCCTGCAGGCACAGAGTTAGGCAACAAAGTAGTCACGGTGATTAACCAGACCACCCAGCAAAACGCCACGATAAAACGTATCGAGTTTGTTGGACCGAGCGTGGGTAGCGATCTGGCGCAGGCCGGAGCGTTGGCTCTGCTGTCGGCACTGATTGCGATCCTGATCTACATCGGTATTCGCTTTGAGTGGCGCCTGGCGCTGGGTACGGTGCTGGCGCTGGCGCACGACGTGATCATCACCTGTGGACTGCTGTCGCTGTTCCGGGTTGAAGTCGACCTCACCATCGTGGCCTCGCTGATGTCGGTTATCGGTTACTCGCTTAACGATAAAATCGTGGTTTCGGACCGTATTCGTGAGAACTTCCGTAAAATTCGTCGCGGCTCTTCTTACGACATTACCAACGTGTCCCTGACCCAGACGTTGAGCCGTACCTTGATCACCTCGCTGACGACGCTGGCGATGATCCTGATCCTGTTCATCTTTGGTGGTGCGCTGCTGAAAGGCTTCTCGCTGACCATGCTGATCGGTGTCACCATTGGTACGATTTCGTCGATCTACGTCTCTTCAGCGCTGGCGTTGAAGCTGGGCATGAAACGCGAACACATGCTGGTACAAAAAGTGGAGAAAGAGGGCGCAGATCAGCCTTCAATCCTGCCGTAATCGTTGCATGATAAAAAAGCCGCCAGTTCAGACAACTGGCGGCTTTTTTTTGTCTTTATGGTGTGGGTACAGCCGTTTTGGCCAGTACCTGATGAATCCGCACATAGCCAAGCTGGTCCGGCGTAATACCGCCCAGGCGCAACGGCACAATGACCGAACTGCGTGGCGTCAGCAAGGCGGGAACCCGGATGGTTTGCGTCAGACTGTCGGCCTCAAGCGGTTTACCGGTCGCGGGATCGAGCTGGCCCCAGACTACGGTAGCCTCCAGCCCCGGCAGCGGCGTATTATCCCGCGTCTGTAGGGTCAGGTTAGCGCGTGAGCCGTTGGCTTCTGCCTCAACACGCGATAAAGACAAGCGAAGCGTGCCGGCCTGGGTTTGTAATTCAACGGGCGTATTGGCCTGAGGTAATAACCAGGCACCCTGCTGCGAATGTCCGTTAAGCTGCCCCTGAATCTCCACCGCGCTTGCCTGGCTGGTAAGCCGCTGCATCTGCTGGTTCAACTGACTAACTTCCTGATGAAGTTGTTTAACCTGTGGCTGCCCGGCCGTTGTGCTGCAACCGCTCAACAGCATCAGTGAGAGGGCGGCGGGGGCCCAAACCATCCTGATCATTATTTATCCTTATCCGTTATAAAGAAATGGCCAGAAACTGTCCGGGTGAAGGTTATCCGGTGTGGCTTCTGTGTTTCATTAATATTCATGGCATGGCTCTGTCCGGTTTCGCCTGGGTAACCTGAAAGGGCCAACAGCACGTTATCTTCCAGGTTAGCGATGTCGTCAAGCCTGTCCTGAGCGGCCAGACGGCGGTTTGTTCGTTAACGGAATTGTCTGAACGGCAGGGGAGCCGAGTCAGCCTTCTCCCGTTGTCCCGCTCAGGCAAAGGCTGCTGCCGTAATGCGCTGAAGCTGTTACGGCCCGTTCACGCGTTCCTGCGTGTGTGCCGGTGTCTCCGGTGAGGGAGGCTGGCGGTCTGCTCACCACATCCCGCCTGCGGCTCTGTAAGTGTCGTACTGTTTAACGTCGCTGGCCTGTTGCCCGCTCAGGCTGTGAGGCAGGCAGGGGAAAGCACGGGAATCGATTTTGTTGACCTGCAGTTCGCGCTACACTGTATAACCCATTTATCTCGTGTCAGGAAACGTCATGCATTGCCCATTCTGCTCCGCTGTAGACACTAAAGTGATTGATTCTCGTCTGGTTAGTGAGGGTTCGTCAGTGCGGCGCCGTCGTCAATGTCTGGTGTGCCATGAGCGTTTCACTACGTTTGAAGTGGCTGAACTGGTGATGCCGCGCGTGGTGAAAAGCAACGACGTGCGTGAGCCTTTCAATGAAGACAAGCTGGCCAGCGGCATGATGAAAGCGCTGGAGAAGCGTCCGGTCAGTGCGGATGCCGTTGAGAGTGCGGTAAGCCATATTAAAACCCAACTGCGGGCGACAGGAGAACGTGAAATCCCCAGCAAGCTGATTGGCAACCTGGTGATGGACGAGCTGAAGAAGCTCGATAAGGTAGCCTATATCCGCTTTGCTTCTGTTTACCGCAGCTTTGAGGACGTGCGTGATTTTGGCGAAGAGATTGCCAGATTACAGGATTAAATCATGACCGATGAACGCTATATGGCGCGCGCGCTGGAGTTGGCGCGCCGCGGCCGTTTTACCACCACACCCAATCCCAATGTAGGCTGCGTCATTGTGCGTGACGGTCAGATTGTTGGGGAAGGCTGGCATCAGCGCGCCGGGGAACCGCATGCGGAAGTGCACGCGTTACGTATGGCGGGGGATCGCGCACGTGGCGCAACCGCCTATGTGACGCTGGAACCCTGCAGTCACCACGGGCGCACGCCGCCCTGTTGTGATGCATTAATTGCCGCAGGTGTAACCCGCGTGGTGGCGGCCATGCAGGATCCCAATCCGCAGGTAGCCGGACGGGGATTACACCGCCTGCATCAGGCGGGCATTGAGGTCAGCCACGGGCTGATGATGCAGGAAGCGGAAGCCCTGAACCGTGGTTTTCTGAAACGCATGCGTACCGGCTTTCCCTGGATACAGTTAAAACTGGGTGCCTCGCTGGACGGCCGCACCGCCATGGCCAGTGGGGAAAGCCAGTGGATCACCTCGCCGGCGGCCCGGCGCGACGTGCAGCGGCTGCGCGCCCAGAGTTCCGCCATCCTCAGCAGCAGTGCAACCGTACTGGCGGATAATCCCTCGTTAACGGTGCGCTGGTCAGAACTGGACAGCGAAAGTCAGCGCCTGGTGGATGAAGCCGAGCTACGTCAGCCGGTAAGAGTGATCGTCGATAGCCAGAATCGCGTAACGCCGGACCACAAACTTATTGAACAATTAGGCGAAACCTGGCTGATGCGCCAGCAGGTCGACGATCGGCACTGGCCGGAAACGGTGACGCAGATTCCTGTTCCACTGCGCGACAGCCAGCTGGATTTAGTGGCGCTGATGATGGTGCTGGGCCAGCGGCAGATTAACAGCGTCTGGGTGGAAGCCGGTGCGACGCTAGCGGGCGCGCTCATTCAGGCCGGGCTGGTGGATGAGCTGATTGTGTATGTTGCGCCGAAATTACTGGGCAATGACGCGCGTGGCCTGTGCCAGCTTGCGGGGTTAACGCAGTTGGCCGATGCACCGGTCTTTGCCTTTCGCGATATCCGTCAGGTCGGCGATGATGTGCGCCTGACGCTGACACCGCAATAACGGAGGCGGAAAAGCGAGAGCACGCCGCCAAAGAGTATGTTAGAATCCGCCCCCCTGCGCGGGGCCAAACAAACCCCTGAAAGGATATGTATGAAAGTTATCGAAGCTGCCGTTGCAACGCCTGAGGCAAACATTGCCATCGTTATCGCGCGTTTTAACAACTTTATCAATGACAGCCTGTTAGACGGCGCGGTTGATGCCCTGAAGCGCATTGGCCAGGTCAGCGATGACAATATCACCGTTGTCTGGGTTCCAGGCGCTTATGAACTGCCGCTGGCAGCCCGTGCGCTGACCAAAACCGGCAAGTACGACGCCGTGATCGCGCTGGGTACCGTAATTCGTGGTGGCACTGCTCACTTCGAATATGTCGCAGGTGAAGCCAGCTCCGGTATTGCCAGCGTTGCCATGGACAGTGATATTCCGGTGGCATTCGGCGTACTGACGACTGAAAATATCGAGCAGGCCATTGAGCGTGCTGGAACGAAAGCGGGTAATAAAGGTGCCGAAGCGGCCCTGACCGCGCTTGAAATGATCAACGTATTGAAAGCCATTAAAGCCTGATTTTTGTAAGGGGAATTTTGTGAAACCTGCTGCTCGTCGTCGCGCCCGTGAGTGCGCTGTCCAGGCGCTTTACTCCTGGCAGTTGTCCAACAACGACATTGCCGATGTGGAATACCAGTTTCTGGCGGAACAAGACGTCAAAGACGTCGACATTACCTATTTCCGCGAACTGCTGTCCGGTGTGGCGACCAACAGCGCGTACCTGGATGGCCTGATGAAGCCGTATCTGTCGCGTCAGCTCGAAGAGCTGGGACAGGTTGAAAAAGCCATTCTGCGTGTTTCGCTGTATGAATTGAGCAAGCGTTCTGATGTGCCCTATAAAGTGGCCATCAACGAAGGTATTGAGCTGGCGAAAGTGTTTGGTGCCGAAGACAGCCATAAATTTGTCAACGGCGTACTGGATAAAGCCGGTCCACAAATCAGACCCCAACGCAAATAATCAATAAGGCCGGCTTGCCGGCCTTTTTCATTAATGGTTAAGCGGAACGCAATTATGTCATGTGGTGAATTTGAACTCATCGCACGCTACTTCAATCGCAGAACGCGTAGCCGCCGTGATGTCGAACTCGGCATTGGCGACGATTGCGCGTTGCTTAGCGTGCCCGAAAAACAGACGCTGGCGGTCAGCACCGATACGCTGGTTTCCGGCGTCCATTTCCTGTCTTCCATCCATCCTGCGGATTTAGCGTATAAATCTCTGGCGGTAAACCTGAGCGATTTGGCCGCGATGGGAGCCGATCCTGCCTGGCTGACGCTGGCCATGACCTTGCCTGACGTGAATGAAACCTGGCTCAGCAGCTTTAGCGAAAGCCTGTTTGACCTGCTGGAATACTACGACATGCAGCTGGTGGGCGGCGATACCACGCGTGGCCCCCTCAGCCTCACGTTGGGGATTCATGGCTTGATTCCCCACGGCAAGGCGCTGAAACGCTCGGGCGCCAGGCCGGGTGACTGGATCTACGTGACCGGTACGCTGGGCGACAGCGCTGCCGGGCTGGCGTTATTACAGCATCACTGCCGCATTGACGATCCGGCGATACACGAAGCCCTGATCAAGCGCCACCTGCGCCCAATGCCGCGCATTTTACAGGGACAGTCGCTGCGTTCCCTGGCGTCGTCCGCCATTGATTTATCGGATGGACTCATCTCCGATCTTGGCCATGTACTGAAAGCCAGCGGCTGTGGTGCACGGTTGAATCTGGATGCGCTGCCGCTCTCTTCTGCACTGCGTGAAAACTTTGATGCCGAACAGGTGCTGCGCTGGGCGCTCAGCGGCGGAGAAGATTACGAGCTGTGCTTTAGCGTGCCGGAAGTCAATCGTGGCGCGCTGGATGTGGCGCTGGGGCATCTTGGCGTGCCTTATACCTGCATTGGCCAGATGGCACCGGAGTCAGAAGGGCTGTCACTGCTGGAAAACGGTAAACCCACGGAATTCCGCCATAAAGGATTCGACCATTTTGACCTCAGATAAAACCCTCGCGAAAAGCCGCCTGCGCCTGCGCAATCCCTGGCATTTGCTGGCGACCGGCTTCGGCAGCGGCCTGAGCCCGTTTATGCCCGGAACGGTAGGATCGCTGGCCGCCATTCCGTTTTGGTGGCTCATGACCTTGCTCCCCCATGATCTCTACTCGCTGGTGGTCTTGCTGGGCATTAGTGTGGGCGTTTACCTTTGCCATCGCACCGCCAAGGACATGGGCGTGCATGACCACGGCAGCATTGTCTGGGATGAGTTTATCGGGATGTGGATTACCCTGATGGCGATTCCGGTCAACAGCTGGCAATGGGTGGTGAGTGGTTTTGTTCTGTTCCGCGTGCTGGATATCTGGAAACCCTGGCCGATTCGCTGGTTCGATCGTAACGTGCATGGCGGTATGGGCATCATGGTAGATGATATTATCGCCGGTATTATCGCGGCGGCGATGCTGTACGCGACGGGCGTCTTTTTGGCCGCTTAAGCTTGCCACACCGGGCCTCTACAGCGAAAAACCCCGCCTGTTCTCCCTCTTTCGTCGTTCAGCATGATGGCCGTTCCCCTGCGGGAACGGTCTGCCGCTTTGCCTGTCGGACAGCGCATAGCGCCGCATGCAAAACGCTTCACAACCCGCTTACTGATAACCCGTTGCCGGGTGCGGTTGATAGGCCTCTTCCAGATGGGCGATCTCGTCCCCGGTCAGTTCCACGTTGACGGCGTTAGCCAGCTCGGCGAACTGCCCGGCGCGCGAAGCACCGATGATTGGGGCGGTGACGGCGGGTTTGCTGAGTAACCATGCCAGCGCCACCTGCGCACGCGTCACGCCTTTGTCCGCCGCAACCTGTGCCAGGCGCTCGGCTATCATCGCGTCGTTCTCCTCGGTTGTGGCATAGAGCGAGGGAATGACGTCATCCGATACGGATCGTGCGGTGGTTTCTCCCCAGGGGCGGGTCAGTTTGCCGCGTGCCAGGGGGCTCCAGGGCAATACCGCAATGTTTTCCCGCAGACACAAAGGGTGCATCTCCCGCTCTTCTTCACGTTGAATCAGGTTGTACTGATCCTGCATGCTGACAAAGCGTGCCCAGCCCTGTTGGTCCTGCAGGGCTAAGGCCTGAGCAAACTGGTGGCTATGCATTGAGGAGGCGCCGATGTAGCGCGCTTTACCAGACTTCACCACTGCGTCAAGGGCTTCCAGCGTCTCTTCCAGCGGGGTGTCATAGTCCCAGCGATGAATTTGCAGAAGATCGACATACTCCATATCCAGCCGTTGCAGGCTGTCGTCGATAGATTGCAGAATGTTCTGGCGAGATAAGCCCTGCGAGAGATTGCTCATGGGAAAGAAAACTTTGGTGGCAACGACCACCTCATCACGTCGGGCAAAATCTTTGAGCGCCCGGCCCACAATCTCCTCGCTACTGCCGTCAGAATAGCTGTTCGCGGTATCAAAAAAATTGATCCCTGCTTCCAGCGCCTGCTGGATGAGCGGACGGCTGCTCTCTTCCGGAAGTGTCCAGGCGTGCTTGCCGCGATCGGGTTCCCCAAAGGTCATACAACCCAGGCAAAGCCGGGAAACCGTTAAGTCAGTGTTCGCTAATTGAATGGTTTTCATGAAGACTCCTGCTATGTCTAACCCAGGGGATTAAGCATAGCAGGAATGACGCGCTCCACAGTGCGCGGGCAGGGGACCTACTGCGCCAGCCAGCGGCTGATCTGCTGTTGAATACCGTCAATGTCCAGTTGGTAGTCGTGGCGCATTTCTTCCTGAGTACCAGGCGGAATAAACTCATCAGGCAGGCCGATATTCAGCACGGGCACGCCCAGGCGTTTAGCCATGACAAACTCATTCACGCCGCTGCCTGCGCCGCCTTTAATCGCGCCTTCTTCCAGCGTAATCAGGGACTCATGACTGGCCGCCAGTTCGGCGATCAGTGACGTATCCAGCGGTTTCACGAAGCGCATGTCCACAAGCGTTGCGTTCAGCGCTTCCGCCACCTTGCTCGCTTCCGGCAACAGCGTACCGAAGTTGAGGATGGCCAGTTTTTCGCCCTGACGTTTTACCACGCCTTTACCCAGCGGCTGGCTTTGCAGCGGTGTCAGCGCAGCACCGGTACCGGTACCGCGCGGATAACGTACCGCGGCCGGGCCATCCTGATAGTGATAACCGGTATACAGCATCTGGCGACATTCATTCTCGTCGCTTGGCGTCATAATCACCATGTCCGGCACGCAGCGCAGATAGGCGAGATCGAACGCGCCCTGGTGCGTCTGCCCGTCAGCGCCGACGATGCCGCCGCGATCGATGGCAAACAACACCGGCAGTTTCTGAATTGCCACGTCGTGGATGACCTGATCGTAGGCGCGCTGCAGGAAGGTGGAGTAGATGGCCACCACCGGTTTGTAGCCCCCAATCGCCAGGCCAGCGGCGAAGGTCACCGCGTGCTGTTCGGCAATGGCAACGTCAAAATACTGGTTGGGGTATTTGCGAGAGAAACCGACCATGCCTGAACCTTCACGCATGGCAGGCGTAATTGCCATCAGCTTCGTATCGTGAGCGGCCATCTCACACAGCCAGTTGCCGAAAATTTTGGAGTAGCTCGGCAAACCTTCGGCGCTTTTTGGCAGCTCACCGCTGGCGACGTCAAATTTCGGCACAGCATGCCAGGTAATAGGATCCTGTTCTGCCGGCGCGTAGCCTTTGCCCTTTTTGGTCATAATATGCAGGAACTGTGGCCCTTTCAGGCTGCGCATATTACTCAGCGTATTTACCAGCGTCAGCACATCATGGCCGTCCACCGGGCCGATATAGTTAAAACCCAGCTCTTCAAACAGAGTTCCGGGCACAACCATGCCTTTCAGATGCTCTTCGGTACGCTTCACTAATTCTTTAATCGGCGGCAGGCCGGTCAGAACACGCTTGCCGCCTTCACGCAGACGCGCATAGGTTTTGCCCGAGAGGATCTGCGCCAGCCGGTTGTTCAGCGCCCCGACGTTCTCTGAAATCGACATTTCATTGTCATTCAGAATCACGAGCATATCCGATTTGATATCGCCTGCATGGTTCATGGCTTCAAACGCCATGCCCGCAGTAATGGCACCATCACCGATAACGCAGGCCGTGCGGCGGCCTTTGCCTTCACGTTCGGCCGCCGCAGCCATGCCCAGTCCGGCACTGATGGAGGTCGAAGAGTGGCCCACGCTCAGCACATCGTATTCACTCTCGCCGCGCCAGGGAAACGGATGCACACCGTTCTTTTGGCGAATAGAGCCAATGCGATCGCGGCGTCCCGTTAAAATTTTGTGCGGATAAGCCTGATGACCGACGTCCCACACCAGGTGATCGAACGGCGTGTTATAGACGTAATGCAGCGCCACGGTCAGCTCGACCACGCCCAGGCCCGACGCAAAATGGCCGCTTGAGCGGCTCACGCTGTCTAATAAATACTGGCGCAGCTCGCTGCAGAGCGCAGGCAATTTCTCTTTTGGCAGGGCTCGCAGCGCCTGAACCGTTTCTGCCTGCGCCAGTGTCGGGTATTTTGTAATATCAAAACTCATCAGTGACTCATCATGGAAGTTATTTATCGCGTTCAATTACGAAGCTCGCCAGCGCCTTCAAGGCTGTGGTGTTATAGGATTTGGCAGAGAGCATGTGCAAAGCATCGACGGCTTCCTGATATAAATCCAGTGCCTTAGTGCGGGCATCATCCAGACCCATCAGTGAAGGATAGGTGCTTTTTCCAAGATCTTGATCGGCACCCTGGCGTTTTCCGATGACAGCTGTGTCACCCGTCACATCCAGGATGTCATCCTGCACCTGAAAAGCCAGACCGATAGCGTCTGCATAGCGATCAAGATACGGAAGCGCCTCGCGGCCTTTTTCGCCAGCGGCAAACGCGCCAAGCCGAACGGCCGCGCGGATCAACGCACCGGTTTTATGACGATGAATTTGTTCAAGTTGAGCAAGCCCCACCGACTGACCCTCCGCCGCCAGATCCAGTGCCTGACCGCCGCACATCCCCGCGACGCCGCTGGCTTTTGCCAGTTCTGACAACATGGCCAGCCGATATTCCGCGCTCACGCCCGGCATGGGCTGGTCGGCAAGGATAGAAAATGCCAGCGTTTGCAGCGCATCGCCTGCAAGGATGGCGGTATCTTCACCATATTTAATATGGCAGGTCGGTTGCCCACGACGCAGAGCGTCATCGTCCATGGCAGGAAGATCGTCATGAATCAGTGAATAGGCATGAATACACTCAACTGCTGCAGCGGGCGCATCCAGACTCGCTTTGTCGGCGTGAAGCATCTCGCCGGTGGCGTAGACCAGAAACGGGCGCAGGCGTTTGCCGCCTAATAATGCCCCATACTGCATGGCATTCACCAGAGGAGAACTCTGAAAAGGCAGGGCGTCTAATAAGCCCGTCAACGCACGATTCACTTGCCTGTGATAAGCGTCGAGCAGTTCAGGAAAATCCATTAGTTGTTTTCCGGCGTAAAAGAGGAGAGGTCGGCGTCTTTATCATCGCTGAGTAAAATACGAACGCGCTGCTCGGCCTGTTGCAGCGTCTGTTGGCCATTGCGTGCCAGCTGCACGCCGCGCTCAAATTCATTGAGGGCCTCTTCCAACGGCAGTTCACCACTTTCCAGACGACTGACAATCTGTTCCAGCTGCTGCAATGACGTTTCAAAGCTGGCTGGCTGTTCGGCTTTTTTCGGCATAGTTAGGATCGACTCACGGTTGGAACGTTATCATGCAATCGGTCATGGTAGCTGAGAGAGAATGATTAGCAAAATAATCAATGTGCATGCTGTTGCAGAAGCAGTCACCAGGTAAAGGTGATATACTTCCTCGCCTCGGATGCGGATGCGCCTGGCAGCCCGCAATTTTATGATCTTACCAGCTAAGTGCAGCCTGTTTTAGCACTTATTTGCCCAACGAAGCTGTATCGCCATGAAGTTTATCGTCAAGTTATTTCCCGAAATCACCATCAAGAGTCAGTCGGTGCGCCTGCGCTTTATTAAGATTCTTGCCAGCAATATTCGCAACGTGCTTAAAACCGTCAGCGACGAGATCGCGGTCGTCCGTTACTGGGATCATATTGAAGTGCGCTGCAAAGATGAAGCCATGCGCACGGTTATTCCTGATGAGCTCATGCGCATTCCCGGTATCCACCATGTCCTTGCGGTGGAAGAGCGTGAATATACCGATATTCATCATATTTTTGAGCAGACGCTGGCGCAGTACCGCGATGCTCTTGAAAACAAAACGTTTTGCGTGCGTGTTAAGCGCCGGGGCAAACACAGCTTTAGTTCGCAGGATGTGGAACGCTACGTCGGCGGTGGCCTGAATCAGCACATCGAGAGCGCCACGGTGCAGCTTAAAAAGCCAGAGGTGACGGTCAATCTCGAAGTGGAAGAGAACCGCTTAACGCTGGTGACCGCACGCTATGAGGGGCTGGGCGGTTTCCCGATTGGCACGCAGGAAGATGTGCTGTCGCTAATCTCGGGCGGCTTTGACTCTGGCGTGTCGAGCTACATGCTGATGCGTCGCGGCTGCCGGGTGCATTACTGCTTCTTTAATCTTGGCGGTGCCGCACACGAAATCGGCGTGCGTCAGGTGGCGCATTATATCTGGAACCGTTTCGGTCGTTCGCATCGGGTCCGTTTTGTCGCGATAAACTTCGAACCGGTCGTGGGCGAAATTTTAGAAAAAGTCGACGATGGCCAGATGGGCGTGGTACTGAAGCGCATGATGGTTCGCGCCGCGTCAATGGTCGCTGAACGCTATGGCGTTCAGGCGCTGGTGACCGGTGAAGCGCTGGGACAGGTTTCCAGTCAGACCCTGACCAACCTGCGTTTGATCGACAATGCATCGGATACGCTGATTCTGCGCCCGCTGATCTCCCATGATAAAGAGCACATCATCAAGGTCGCGCGTGAGATCGGCACCGAAGATTTTGCCAGTACCATGCCGGAATATTGCGGTGTGATTTCCAAAAGCCCAACCGTCAAAGCGGTGAAGGGCAAAATCGACGCTGAAGAAAGCCATTTTGACTTCTCGATTCTGGAACGCATGGTGGCCGAAGCGACCAACGTGGATATCCGCGAAATTGCTGAGCAAACGCAGGACGAAGTGGTCGAGGTTGAAACGGTCGGCTTGCTGAACGAAAACGACAGCGTACTGGATATCCGTTCGGTGGATGAGCAGGAAGACAAACCGCTTGAGTTGGTGGGAACAGAGGTGAAGTCGATGCCTTTCTACAAACTCAGCACCCAGTTTGGCGACCTCGATCAGAATAAAACCTGGCTGTTGTACTGCGATCGCGGCGTGATGAGTAAACTTCAGGCGCTGTATCTGCATGAGCAGGGCTTTAAAAACGTCAAAGTTTACCGCCCTTAAAACGTACGCTGTGCCCGCGCACCCGGCCGGGAAGCGGGCACAGTGCTACCTGTACCGCTTTTCAGACGCCGAATCTTAACTGGCCTGGTAATCGTAAATGCCGGGTGCCATCACCAGTTGAGCGGCAACCTCCCGCGCTTTATCACTGCCGACTAACAGATCGATTAACTTCAGCGCAAAATCCATCGCGGTGCCCGGCCCCTGGCTGGTTAACAGATTGACGCGCGGATCCCACACCACGCGCCGCTCCATCCATTTATCATCCGGTATGGTGGATTTCAAACCGGGGAAACCCGTCATGTTTCCCACGGGAAACAGGTTATGCGGCACCAGCACCGTGCCAGGCGCGGCGCAGATGGCGGCAACAATACGCCCGGTCAGATGAAACTGCCGCACGGTTTCCACCAGCAGTGGACTGTCGCGAAACGTCTCGGCGCCTTTCAATCCGCCGGGCAGTACAATGGCATCGTAGGCGTTATCCGCGACCTCGACCAGCGGGATATCGGCCAGCAGGCGGACCCTGCGCGAGCAGAGGATTTCACGGCTGCCGTCGCTTTCCACGCTGGCGGTAACCGTTTTTATCCCGCCACGTACCAGCAGATCCAGCGTGGTGACCGCTTCGATTTCTTCACTGCCATGAGCCAGACAGACCAGTACTGAGGCGTTCGCGCCCATAAAAAGACTCCTTGCGTTTAATCATGTCATACAGGCGCGTGTTTTCTGTCAACACGAAGCCGTGGGTGCGTGCCCGGCGCAGCAGGAAACCGGTGATGTATTCAATCTCCGTCAGCCGCTGTGCGCGAATATCCTGCAGCATTGACGACGTATTCGCCGCCGTCGTTTCTATCACATCGAATACCTGATCCTGCAGACTCTGGCTGTCAACGGACTGGCCTTCTCGTTCCATCACCCAACTGATTTCATCGCACAGGGTTTGTATTTCACGGCTGTACTGGCGGAGCGCGCCGTTTTGACAATCGTGCTCCACGCTCAGCGGGTTTATTACGCAGTTAACCGCCAGTTTGCGCCAGCAGGCGGCCCGGATATTGTCATGCCAGGCGACGTCGGGCAGTGCATCATGTAGAACGTCGGCAATCGCGCTCCAGCCTTCGCTTTTACGGTTGCCGGGGCCAATATGCGTGACGCCGCTGGCGACATGTTTAATCACCGTTCCGTCCCGCATGGCGGCGTGCGTGGTAATGCCGCGCAACAGCGGCTGTCGCAGGCCCTTTAATTCCCCCAGCGTCCCCATTCCGTTATGCAGCAGCAGCACGGGACAGTTTTCCGCCATCACGCTCTCCAGATTTTTAACGGCTGTCGAAACCTGGGGGGCTTTCAGCGTGACCAGCAGCAGCTGACTCTGGGCCAGAAACAGCGGATCGTTGGCAATAAAGGTCCGGTTCGACACGCGACCCAGAGGATCAATCACGTTGGCTGAACAGTAGGGCTGGGGAACACGCAGCCATCCCTGTACATCATGTCCAGAATGGGCAAGGGCGGTAAGCCAGACCTGGCCTAGCGCGCCGCATCCTAATACGGTTATTTTCATGCTGCCTCCCGCTCGCGGGCGTATTATTTATGCGCTGTGACAATGGGTTAAGTATAGCGCTGCACAGCGTGATTTTATTTAGTGGCCTAAGACGCGTATTATGCATGCCAGTTTAGCCTCAGGAGAAGAAGAGATGCCATCTTTCGATATCGTTTCAGAAGTCGACATGCAGGAAGTTCGCAATGCGGTAGATAACGCTAACCGCGAACTGTCCACCCGTTTCGATTTTCGTAACGTCACCGCCAGTTACGAACTCAATGAAAAAAATGAAACCATTAAAGTCATCAGTGAATCTGACTTTCAGGTAAAGCAACTGGTCGATATTCTGCGTGAAAAAATGCTTAAGCGCGGCATTGAAGGCGCGGCCCTGGACGTGCCGGAAGAAATTGAGCACAGCGGCAAGAGCTGGAGCCTGGATGCCAAAATGAAAAAAGGCATTGAAGCCGATGTGGCGAAGAAGCTGGTGAAGTTGATCAAAGACAGCAAGCTGAAAGTGCAGACCCAGATTCAGGGTGAATCCCTGCGCGTCACTGGTAAGTCACGTGACGATCTGCAGGGGGCGATGGCGCTGGTGCGCGGGGGAAATCTGGGCCAGCCATTCCAGTTTAAAAACTTCCGCGATTAAGCTCACTTCTCGCGTGCAGCGCGGCGATACAGCGTGCTGCGCGCAACGCCGAGCGCCTGCGCCGTTTTGCTGATGTTGCCGTTAAACTGCTGCAACGTCGCTTTTATCAGACGATCGTCATGCTGCTGGCGCGCGGGTGATGCCGCGGCGTTGCCGCTGCGGTACTCCTCAGGTAAATGCGTGATCTCCACGCTATCGCCATCTTCCGCCAGCGCCAGCAAGACTTTCATCAGGCTGCGTAGCTGGCGCACGTTGCCCGGCCAGGAATAGCGCGTTAATGTCGCCAGCACTTCGGAAGACAAGCCGATCTGACGCGCGCCGCCGCCCAGCGCGTCCCAGAGTTGCGTGATAAACGCCGGAAGAGAAGACCAGTCACGCAGCGGCGGGATCGTGAATGAAAATTCCTGCAGCCGGTACAGGAGATCCTCGCGGAAGTCGCCCTGTGAGACGCGTTGCGCCAGATCCCGATGTGTCGCGCTGATCACGGCCAGGTTAACCGGCCAGCTCTGACTGGATCCCAGCGGCGCGACCTCTTTTTCCTGTAGCACGCGTAAGAGCCGGGTTTGCAGCGCCAGTGGCATATCGCCGATCTCATCCAGAAACAGGACGCCGCCATCGGCCTCACGGATTTTACCGATGTAGCCATTTTTGCTGGCACCGGTAAATGCCCCCGGCTGGTAGCCAAAGAGTTCAGATTCGATCAAGGATTCCGGAATCGCGGCGCAGTTAATCGCCACAAACTTTCCTTCCCGCCAGCGGCTTTGCTGATGTAACGCGCGGCTGACGTACTCTTTTCCGCTGCCGGTTTCCCCGCGAATGCACAATGAAACGCCGGCATTCAGCAGCCGCACCATTTTATCTCCCTCATGTTGCAGTGAGAAAGGCAGCGGACGCGCAGGGCCTGCTGCTACGCTGAAGCGGGTTCGGGTGGGCGCACGCAGACGAAAATAATAAGGCTGGGGTCCGATCATCACCGGCGTTGGCAGTGCGGTGGCCCGCAGATCGCCGTGAGGAAACAGCTGCTGAAATGTGATGACGCCAAGCTGTTCGGCGTGCAGGCCAAGCCCACGCAGGGCCAGCCGATTTGCGGCAGTCAGCACGTTGTCTGAAAACACCAGCAGCAGCTCATCCGGGCTGTCTAGCCGGTGTGCGTTGCTGTGCAGGCTCATCAGCCATTGTTGGGGATGCAGGCTCTGCTTAACCCACAGATACTCAATGTGCCGTGCCGCCTGTTTGACCCAGGCAAACGTATGGGCATGGGAAAAATGCGCAGGGCCGGAGACATCCAGTACCCCCGCAATCTGCCCGTTAGGCATTTGCAGCGGCATGGCGGCACAGTAAAGCCCCTGGTTGCGGGTCAGGAAGTGTTGATTACCCTCGATTTCACAACCGTCGTCTATCGCCAGCGCCGTACCAATGGCGTTGGTGCCACGGCCACATTCGCTCCAGATGTTGCCGGGGGCAAGGGCGAAACGCTGTGCTTTTTGCATCGCCTGCATCTCGCCAAAGGTGTGCAGCACCCGGCCTGCCGCGTCAGACAGAATGACCACCGACTGCATCTGCGTCACCTTCTGGGCCAGCTTGTGCATGATGGGCTGAGCAAACTGCTGGAGGTCAGTATTACTGGCCACCAGCTCTGTCAGCTCGGCCTGACGTACGCGAGGAAAATCATCGGCCGAACGATCCAGTCCGTAGAGCTGGCTGCGTAGCCAGGAATCACTCAGCAGGGGGTTGTTATCGATAGCGGGCAATAGAGCATCGGAAACCTTGTGCTGCATGAATGACCTCGTGGGCTCGGAAAAGTGTAGCGGGATTGTAGCGTTTTGGTTTTAGCGGTGTTGCGATTTGCAACACAAAGCGGGATCAAAGCCGGTTAGTCCTCAACGCATGCCTGTGAGATTACTATTCAGGTGATTGATTTTTATTATTTTTATCTGGATTTTCAGCGCGTAAGGGAAGTTGGCACAGGCCCTGCAAACATCAGGTGACAGCGCGCTATCCGTTAAAAATCAACATGCCGCTGCCTGTCTACCCTACAGAAGGAGTTTGCGATGCGTTATGCCCATCCCGGCACACCTGGTGCGTTAGTGACGTTTAAATCTGCCTACGGCAACTACATTGATGGCAAATTTATCGAGCCGCTGAGTGGTGAGTACTTCATGAATACCTCACCCGTCAACGGCAGTGACATTGCCCGGTTTCCTCGTTCCGATGCGCGCGATATTGATTTAGCGCTGGATGCCGCGCACCGGGCTGCAGAAGCCTGGGGAAAAACCTCCGTACAAACCCGATCTAATCTGCTGCTCCAGGTGGCTGATCGCATTGATGCCAATCTCGAAACCCTGGCCGTGGCGGAAAGCTGGGACAACGGCAAACCGATTCGGGAAACGCTCAATGCCGATCTGCCGCTGGCGGCCGACCATTTTCGTTACTTCGCAGGATGCCTGCGCGCGCAGGAGGGCAGCACGGGCGAGATCGATGAAAAAACCGTGGCCTACCATTTTCATGAGCCGCTGGGCGTGGTGGGGCAAATTATTCCCTGGAATTTTCCGTTGCTGATGGCCGCATGGAAGCTGGCGCCGGCCCTGGCTGCCGGTAACTGCGTGGTGCTTAAGCCTGCGGAGCAAACTCCGCTGGGCATTACGCTGCTGATGGAGATGATCGGCGACCTGTTTCCTGCAGGCGTGCTAAACGTGGTACAGGGTTTCGGCCGCGAGGCGGGCGAAGCGTTGGCAACCAGTAAACGCATTGCCAAAATCGCCTTCACCGGTTCTACGCCGGTGGGACGTCATATCATGGCCTGTGCCGCAGAAAATATTATTCCCTGTACCGTGGAGCTGGGCGGGAAATCGCCGAACATCTACTTCGCCGACATCATGAATGGCGAGCCGGACTTTATTGACAAGGCGGTGGAAGGGCTGGTGCTGGGCTTCTTTAATCAGGGCGAGGTGTGTACCTGTCCGTCACGTGCGCTAATCCATGAGTCCGTTTACGCGCCTTTCATGGAGCGGGTGATGGCCAAAGTCGCCACCATTCGTCGCGGCGATCCGCTCGATACCGACACGATGATTGGCGCCCAGGCTTCGCGTCAGCAGTTCGATAAAATTTTGTCGTATATTGAGATTGCCCGCAACGAAGGGGGCGAGATCCTGACCGGGGGTGAGCGGGCCTTGATATCGTCCGAACTGGATAACGGTTTCTATATTCAGCCCACGCTGATTAAAGGCAGCAACAGCATGCGCTGCTTTCAGGAGGAAATCTTTGGCCCGGTTATCGGCATCACCACCTTCAAAGATGAGGCTGAAGCCTTGCGTATTGCCAATGAAACCCAGTTTGGATTGGGGGCGGGCGTCTGGACGCGGGACAGCAATTTAGCCTATCGCATGGGGCGGGCCATCAAAGCCGGGCGCGTCTGGACCAACTGTTACCACATCTACCCGGCCCATGCTGCCTTTGGGGGTTACAAACAGTCCGGCGTGGGTCGCGAAACACACAAAATGGCACTCAACCAGTACCAGCAGACCAAAAACCTGTTAGTCAGCTATGACACGGCACCGCTGGGGCTGTTTTAAGTCCGTAACCTATCCCTGGAGCGTAAATCATGACGATGACAATCAACACGATGATGAAGGCAGCAGTTGTTAAAGCGTTCGGCGAACCCTTGGTGATTGAGCAGGTGCCCGTACCCCAGCCTGGGTCGGGGCAGATTCTGGTAAAAATCGCGGCAACCGGCGTGTGTCACACCGATCTGCATGCGGCAGAGGGCGACTGGCCGGTGAAGCCGGTTCCGCCTTTTATCCCGGGACATGAGGGCGTCGGGCAGGTGGTCGCGGTGGGGGATAACGTACATCACCTGAAGGTGGGCGATCGGGTCGGCGTGCCCTGGCTCTACTCCGCCTGCGGTCACTGCGAGCACTGTCTCGATAACTGGGAAACGCTGTGCCACAGCCAGCAAAATACCGGCTATTCGGTTAACGGCAGTTTTGCCGAATACTGCGTGGCGGACGCCAACTATGTCGGCATCATCCCCGAAAACCTGGCGTTCAACGAGGTGGCACCGGTGCTCTGTGCGGGCGTGACGGTCTATAAAGGGTTAAAAATGACCGATACCAAACCCGGTGACTGGGTGGTGATTTCCGGCATCGGTGGGTTAGGGCACATGGCTATACAGTATGCCGTCGCGATGGGGCTGAACGTGGCGGCTGTCGATATCGATGACGATAAGCTGGCCTTTGCCCAGCGCCTGGGCGCCAGCGTGGTGGCGAATGCCAGAAACGTCGATCCGGCCAGGGTGTTTCATGAGCACTTTGGCGGCGCGCACGGCGTGCTGGTCACGGCGGTGTCGCCTAAAGCCTTTGAGCAGGCGATCGGCACGTTACGTCGTGGGGGCACCATGGTGCTAAACGGCTTGCCGCCTGGCAAATTCGATCTTTCTATTTTCGATATGGTGCTGGACGGCATTACGGTGCGGGGTTCTATCGTCGGAACGCGTAAGGATTTACAGGAGGCGCTGGATTTTGCCAGCCGTCATAAAGTGAAAGCCACCGTGGCGGTGGAACCGCTCAGCAATATTAACGATATCTTTGCCCGGATGCATGCAGGCAAGATTGAAGGCCGTATTGTGGTGGATATGTCGTTGTAAACCATCCTCAATCGCCGGATGAAAAAAGGTGCCTGAAGCAGGGCACCTTTTTCACGTGGTTTGTGGCGACATGTCTGACACGAACTGACTTAACCTTTCGCCACGATCGCGCGCAGTTAAGCGCCGCTCGCGACTAGCAGCTGCCGATCAGCGCTTCCAGCTCAGGTCGGCTGGTGACCTTACTGTCTATCTTGATGTAGGCGCTTTTCTCTTCCGGCACAATCAGCACCGATGAAACGCCGGGCTGTGCTTTCAGGCGTTTTTCCAGAGTGGGCACGGCCAGCGCGGCATCGCTCAGCACCAGACGCAGGCTGCTTACATAAGGCGGTTCCTGCATGGTCATGCTGACAAACAGCCAGGCTGCGGCCACAATCGCCCCGACCATAAACACGGTTTGTGCATCGAAATGACCAAACAGCCAGCCGCCCAGGCTCCCCCCAATGGCGACGCCCAGAAACTGACTGGTGGAATAAAGTCCCATAGCGGTGCCTTTATAGCCAGCGGGTGACTCCTTACTTACCAGCGATGGCAGAATCGCTTCCATCAGGTTAAAGGCGAGGAAGAACAGCTGTACGCCAACAACCAGCGTCCAGAAATGCCCCTGGGCGCCCCATAAGACGATTTCGGCGATGACCATCATGCCTACGCAGCCGACAAAGACCCGCTTCATCTTTCGCTTCACTTCGGCGTAGATGATAAAGGGCACCACACCGGCAAACGCAATCAGCATGGTGATCAGATAGACCTTCCAGTGTTCTGACGGCGGCAGGCCAGCCTGTTCAAACTGGTCGGGCAGGGCGATAAAGCTCGACATCAGCAAGATATGTAAAAAGAAGATGCCCAGGTTCAGTTTGATCAATCGGGGATTGGCCAGCACTTTACTGAAGCTGCCGCGTACCATCCCTGATTCACGATTTAGCACGTGATGAGAAGAGGAGGGGACAACCCATAACGTAATCGCTATGCCCAGTGAAGCAAGCATCGCGATCATCCAGAACAGCGCGTTCAGGCCCAGCTTGTGGGTGACGATCGGGCCTAAGACCATTGCGATAGCAAAGGTCACGCCAAAGCTGATACCGATAAACGCCATCGCTTTAGTGCGGTTTTGTTCACGGGTTAAATCGGACAGCAGCGCCATGACCGCGGCAGCAATTGCACCGGAGCCCTGCAGCGCACGCCCCAGAATAATGCCCCAGATTGAATCGGTGCTGGCCGCAATAACGCTGCCAAGGACGAAGACCAGCAGGCCGCCGACGATCAGCGGCTTGCGTCCGATGCGATCGGACAGCAGGCCAAAGGGGATCTGGAAAATGGCCTGAGCCAGACCGTAGATGCCGATTGCCACGCCGATTAAGGTTTCACTCGCTCCCTGAAGTGCCATGCCATAGGTGGTCAACACCGGCAGGACCATAAACATTCCCAGCATGCGCAGGGAAAAGACCGTGCCAAGGCCCCATGTGGCGCGCAGCTCCACCGGAGTCATTTTGTTATCGTTCATTCCAACCTCTGTTGATGTGCTGCATTTATTTTAGGTAGGGAGAGCGGGCGGGTAAAACAATAGTTCTTAAGCAGTCGTAACAAAAAGAAAGGGCGCGAAAATCGCGCCCGTTTCATGCTGTTGCAGTACACATTAGCGCACGTAGGTCAGCAGGTCTTTCGATGCTGGCGTCATAAAGTCAACCGACATCATGACGCTCAGGGCCGTGATAGCCACAATCGAGAAAACGAACAGCTTACGCGCCCAAACCCGATCGTTTGAGGTTTTGTAGCCTGACAGCGCCATTCCCAGCCACCACACGCTAACGGCAGACGCAACGACCAGATATTTGTAGCCTGCGTAGCCACCCAGCGTCAGCATCAGCGTGGCAATCATAAACGCCAGGATATAGAGCGTAATATGATTCTTCGCCACCGAGATACCTTTCACCACCGGTAACACCGGGATGTTGGCTGCCTGGTAATCTTTAAAGCGGAAGATGGCAATCGCATAGGAGTGCGGCATCTGCCACAGGCTAAAGATAGCCAGCAGGATTAAGGCACCGGCATCAAACTCGTTGGTCACGGCGCAGTAGCCAATGACCGGCGGCGCAGCACCGGACAGGCTGCCAATCAGCGTACCGTAGACAGAGTGACGCTTCATATACAGGCTGTAAACGCCAACGTATACCACGAAGCCCATCACCGCCAGCCACATGGCCAGCGGATTAGCACCAAAATACAGCAGTGCAAAGCCAGCAATACCCAGCACAGTGGCGTAAACCAGGCTAACTTTCGCGGAGATAAGGCCTTTAACCAGCACCCGATTCCTGGTTCTCTCCATCTTGATATCGATGTCGCGGTCGATCACGTTGTTGAAAACACAACCTGAGGCAACCACCAGTGACACACCAACCAGCGAGGTGAGAAACAGGGCGTAATCAATGCTGCCCTTAGAGGCCAGCAAAAATCCGCCAATCACAGAAATTAAATTCCCGAAAATAATTCCTGGCTTTGTAACTTGCAGGTATTGCTTAAACATTACACAGACTCTTTAGTGGGGCATCATGTTGTAGTTGAGGTTCCACATGATCCACAGTGAGCCAACGACAACAATCAGGATAATGATTGCTGAGAAGACAATGGCCACCATGTTCCAGCCACCTTCAGACTTGCTGTCCAGGTGCAGGAAGTAAACCAGGTGAACCAGCACCTGAACCACTGCACAGACCAGCACAACGCCGAGGATGGTTCCATGAGAAGCGCTACCATCCATTACCATCCAGAACGGGATTCCCGTCAGGATGATAGAAAGGATGAAGCCGATCATGTAAGACTTCACGCTACCGTGTGATGCACCATGTTCGTTAACAGAATGACTCATTACATGGCTCCCATCAGATAAACTACGGTGAACACGCAAATCCAGACCACATCCAGGAAGTGCCAGAACAGGCTCAGACACATGATACGCGTACGGTTGGTGGCGTTCAGACCGCGTTTAGCGATCTGGAACATCAGCACGGCCATCCAGATTAAACCAGAGGTAACGTGCAGACCGTGAGTACCGACCAGCGTGAAGAAGCCAGACAGGAAGCCGCTGCGGTCAGGACCGAAGCCCTCAACAATCAGATGATGGAATTCATAGATTTCCATCCCGATGAATCCAGCACCAAACAGGAAGGTCAACGCCAGCCAGCCGATAACGGCGCCTTTGTTTTCCTTGTTCATGGCGATAACGGCCATGCCGTAGGTGATAGAGCTCAATAACAGCAGCGCGGTTTCAACCAGCACGAACGGCAGTTCAAAGATATCTTTGCCTGCCGGACCACCGGCGGTGCTGTTAACCATAACTGCATAGGTCGCAAACAGGGTTGCGAAGATAATGCAGTCACTCATCAGGTAGATCCAGAAGCCAAAGACTTTATTGGCTCCTGCATCGTGATGCCCATGCTCCGCATGGGCGTCGTGGTGGTGTTTTACGGTTTCAGTTGACATTATTTCAGACCTGCTTTGCTGATTTCGTCAAAGTGCTGCTTTTCAATCTTCTCTACTTCGGCAACCGGAACGTAGTAATCCACGTCTTCGTCGAAGCTCTTCACGATCCAGCTTACGATCATGCCGAGGAAAGAAAGACCAGCCAGCCACCAGATATGCCAGATCATCGCAAAACCGAAGATGGTCGCAAACGCGGCAATAACAATCGCAGCACCGCTGTTTTTCGGCATATGAATTTCTTCATATTTAGCCGGTTGCTTGTACGCTTCGCCTTTCTCTTTCATTTCCCAGAAAGCGTCACGCTCATGCACATGCGGGATAACAGCAAAGTTATAGAACGGCGGTGGTGAAGAGGTTGCCCACTCCAGCGTACGCGCGCCCCATGGGTCACCGGTCAGATCGCGGTTCTGGTCGCGGTCACGCACAGAAACGTAGAACATAATGATCTGGCAAAGGATACCGCAGGCAATCAGTGCCGCACCGCCTGCCGCTACCACTAACAGCGAGTGGAACTGCGGGTCGATGTCCTGGCTCAGACGACGGGTCATGCCCATAAAGCCCAGTACGTACAGCGGCATAAAGGCAACGAAGAAACCGATAATCCAGAACCAGAAGGCGCGCTTGCCCCAGGTTTCGTTCAGCGTAAAGCCGAACGCTTTCGGGAACCAGTAAGTCACACCGGCCATACAACCGAATACCACACCACCGATAATCACGTTATGGAAGTGAGCAATCAGGAACAGACTGTTGTGCAGGACGAAGTCCGCACCTGGCACCGCCAGCAGAACACCGGTCATACCACCGACAGAGAAGGTGACCAGGAAGCCTACGGTCCACAGCATCGCAGAGTGCATCTGAATGCGGCCCTGGTACATGGTAAACAGCCAGTTAAAGATTTTAACCCCGGTAGGAATGGCGATAATCATCGTCATGATACCGAAGAAGGCGTTGACGTTCGCGCCCGCACCCATGGTGAAGAAGTGGTGCAGCCAAACGATGAACGACAACACGGTGATGGCGATGGTTGCCCATACCAGCGAGGTGTAACCGAACAGACGCTTTTTCGAGAAGGTCGCAGTGACTTCAGAGAAGACACCAAAGACCGGCAGAACAAGAATGTACACCTCTGGATGACCCCAAACCCAGATCAGGTTGACGTACATCATCATGTTACCGCCCATATCATTGGTAAAGAAATGGAAGCCGAGGTAACGATCAAGTGTCAACAGTGCCAGCGTAACGGTCAGAACCGGGAACGCAGCGATGATCAGGACGTTGGTGCACAGTGATGCCCAGGTAAATACTGGCATTTTGAACAGGTCCATGCCCGGTGCACGCATCTTCAGAATGGTAACGAAGAAGTTAATACCGGTCAGCGTGGTACCAATACCGGAAAGCTGAAGACTCCAGATCCAGTAATCAACCCCCACGCCAGGACTGTACTCTGCCCCCGACAGCGGTGGATAGGCCAGCCAGCCTGTTTGTGCGAATTCACCGACACCCAGAGACAGGTTAACCAGGATTACACCAATCGCGGTAAACCAGAAGCTCAGGTTGTTCAGGAACGGGAAGGCAACGTCACGTGCACCAATTTGCAAAGGTACTGCGATGTTCATCAGGCCCACAACGAACGGCATCGCCACGAAGAAGATCATGATCACGCCGTGCGCGGTGAAGATCTGGTCGTAGTGATGCGGCGGCAGTATGCCTGCTTCCCCGGCCGAAGCCAGAACCTGCTGGGTACGCATCATTACCGCATCGGCAAAGCCGCGCAGCAGCATGACGAAGGCCATGATGATATACATGATACCCAGTTTTTTGTGGTCGATGGAGGTGAACCATTCTGACCACAGATATTTCCACTTACCGAAATAAGTGATGGCGGCGACAAGCGCCAGACCTGCGATGATGATACCGGCGACCGTGACCATGACAATCGGCTCATGGAACGGTATAGCATCCAGTGTTAATTTTCCGAACATCGTATTATTCCTCGGCTCCCGCGGTAGCGGTGTGACTCATGTCCATGCCTTTATGCTCAGGCATGTCCATCTTCCCGTGGCTATGCATGAACTTGTTGATGACCTGCAAGAACAGTTCAGGATTAGCAGAAGAGAAATATTCCACCGGGTGATTTTCGCTTGGTACCGCTACTTTTTCGAAATCATCCATCGTTGTCAGCGTGTTAGGTGCCGCTTTAACTTTGGCAACCCACTGCTGGAACTCCGCGTCGTCTTTGGTGGCAATGGCTTTAAACTTCATACCAGAGAAACCGCGACCACTGAAGTTGGCGGAAATACCGTCGAAAGTTCCTGGCTCGTTGGCAATCAGATGCAGTTTAGTCTGCATGCCTGCCATCGCGTAGATCTGGCTACCGAGCGTAGGAATAAAGAAGGAGTTCATAACGGAATTAGAGGTGATTTTGAAGTTAACCGGTGTATTCGCCGGGAAAGCGATCTGGTTAACGGTCGCAATACCTTGTTCTGGATAAATAAACAGCCATTTCCAGTCCAGGGCAATCACATCAATTTCAACCGGTTTCACGTCTGACACCAGCGGTTTGCTCGGCTCCAGGGCGTGGGTTGATTTCCAGGTCAGCACACCAAGGAAAACAATGATCAGGATCGGAATGGTCCAGACCACGGCTTCCACTTTGTTAGAGTGTGACCAGTTAGGGCTGTATTTGGCATTCGTGTTTGAAGCCCGATATTTCCAGGCAAACACGATGGCCATCAAGACTGCAGGTATCACGACGATCATCATCAGACCAAAAGCGGTCAGGATCAGCGAACGTTGCTCCAGCGCAATCTGTCCTTTGGGATTTAACAATGCATTATCGCAGCCACTCATTAATAAAGTGCCTGCGATTAATGACAAAATCCCCAAACTTTTATTGTATTTACTGAGTCTCATTTAACGACCTCAATGACAAAGGGCTCTATTGTCGTTTAAGTGTGCGCGCATTTTACGGGAAGGTTTATGCAGTGTAAACCAGCTTAAGGATGTGTCAGAACCATGTTGACACCTTTTGCTAAGGGTGTCACAGATGTTGTTCTCGGTGACAAATTATTAACGTGGACAAGCAGTTGGCGGCAATATAACAAAAAGAGATGGATACAGGGTTAAACAAAAGTGGTAAAGGAATAACCCTGACTTTAATCACCCAATTATTTAACAATGTTGCATCATTTATTCGATTATTTTTAACCAAATTAATTGCGCACCGGTTTTAAATATCAGGGGGTAATCCCCCCGGTGAGTGAAATAATTTTTTGTAAATTGACACGCAAAGACAAATTAGGCGCGCTTAATCGACTGTACGAAATTGCGGCGAAATCACGAGCCGTTATCGGATAACGGCGGAGTCCTCTGCTTTCTGCAGCGCACGATAATCCAGCACCACACCGAATAGTACACCACAAAGCGCCAGCGTCATACCGGCCTCAAACAAGGGAATCAGCACGGCCGACAGGCGAGTCAGGCCCGCGGCGTCCAGCGCCAGCGCCAGCAGCCATAAAGCCAGCAATCCACAGCCGCCGGCAAACAGGCGGTTTGTCCAGCGGTAGCCCGATGCAAAGCGGGTACGCGGCAAAAACTGCCCGGTTTTTTGTGTGAAATCCAGCGTGCTGCGACAAAATGCTAACAGCGCCAGGCCGGGTAGGCCAGCCAGTACGGTAAAGGCATAAAAGGTTGGCCAGCCCCACCATTCCACTAAAAAACCCGCCACAGGGCCGACGTAAACGCGGCCGACCGCTGACAACGCGGACAGCAGCGCGAACTGCGTGGCGGAAAAGGATTTATTACACAGCGTCATCAGTAGCGCGACGAAAGCCGCCGTGCCCATCCCGCCACACAGGTTTTCGATAAACACCGCGCTCGCCATGCTCCACAGATGTTTGTCGGTGACGGCCAGCAGCCAGTAGCCAAAATTGGACACCGCCTGCAACAGGCCAAAAATCATCAGGGCGCGAAACAGGCTCAGGCGCTGCATCAGCACGCCACCATAGAGCGCCCCGATAATGGTGGCCAGCAGGCCAAGCGTCTTATTCACCAGGCCAACATCGCCCGGATTGAAGCCCACGCCACGGATTAAAAACGTGGTGGTGAGCGAGGCGGCAAACGCATCGCCCAGCTTGTAAAGAATGATCAGGGTAATCAGCAGCCAGGCGTTGTTGCGGTTAAAAAAGTCCCGCAGCGGATCAACCACGGCCTGACGTAATGAGCGGGGCGCGGACTGGCGGTCATCCGGCTCGTCAGCCATAAACGTTGCTACGATGCAGGGCACCAGTAACAGCGCCATCAGCCAGTAAGTGGCTCGCCAGCCGAGGTAGCGATCGGCCAGCCATAACGCCAGACCTCCCGATATCAGCATGGCCAGCCGATAACCGAGAACCGTAATGGCCGCGCCGCTTCCGCGCTCTTCCGGCGGCAACACGTCCGTCTTCCACGCATCAAATACAATATCCTGTGACGCAGAACAGAACGCGATTAACACCGCCAGCGCCGCCATCAGGGTCAAATCCCGGCTGGGCTGCATGAACCCCATCGTGATGATGCTGGCCACTAGCGCCAGTTGGGTGATCAGCAACCATCCTTTGCGGCGACCAAGAAAAGGTGGCGTGTAGCGATCCATCATGGGTGACCAGAGAAACTTAAATACGTAGGCCTGGCCAACCAGCGAAAAGAAACCAATGGTTTTCAGATCGATATTATCCACAGTCATCCACGCCTGTAACGTTCCACCCGTTAATGCCAGTGGCAATCCGGATGCAAATCCCAGCAGGAGTAAAACAGCGGCATTTTTTTGACGGAAGACGCGGAAGTAGTGATTCATACTGACCTTGAGAAGGGCCCGGCGTCATGCCGGGCAGGGGACAAAATTAGCGGGCGTTCTGCTTGATAAATTCGTTGACGCTGGTGTCCTGCGCCATATCCGCAATCACGTCACTCAGCGTTGAGTTAACCGCATTGGTGATTTTCTGGTTACTTGCGCTGAATGCACCTTCTACGCTGTAGGTCTGACGGTAGTTTTTGATCTGCTTATTGCCGTTTTTCGCGGTAGCAATAATAGAAATGTCCGCCTTGGTCGTAATGCTGTAACGCACGTCGCCCTGGGTGACGTCGGCATACAGATTATTAACAATGATTTGCAGATCCACTGCGCCATTAGGCCCTACCATATAGCCGCGTGCGGTCATCTGTTTTTCCAGCACTTCCTGCAGTAAGAAACGCAGGTCGCGTGAAGGGGTCAGACTGACCAGTTGGCCATCACGGTTCACTTTTGCCAGCGCCTGATCGCGGCGCTGGTCTGCGCCGTTAATGCTGACGGTGATGCCCATCAGGCTGGGATCGCGCTGCGGCAGCTGAATCTTGGGTTGGATTGTCAGTGTGTTGTTGCTGGAAGCACAGCCGGCCAGAATAAAGGCAGCCAGCAGTGGGAATAACAGTTTTTTCAACATACGCTTTCTCGTTAGTGTCATGGGTTGGTGTGCAAAAACTGCGGCCATCATAGCAAAGCGGTGCAGTGATTAAAGCCCCCTGCAAGAGGTAAAGTGAGCGCTGCGGCTTTTCGCCCCCGCTTTCTGGCATAAACAGCAGGCTGATAAGGCGCGCGATACGCCCAGCGGAATGATAATATTCCGCCCGTCACCGCGTAGAGTGGCTGAAAACCAACTAATATTTAAACAGATGGGGCACAGCGCTCGCCATTGAGGGTAAAACCATGATTCGAGAACAGATAGAAGAGAAGCTGCGCCTGGCTTTTGAGCCGGCTCATCTGGAGGTCCACGATGAAAGCTACCGACACAACGTGCCTGCCGGTTCGGAAAGTCACTTTAAAGTCGTGATCGTCAGTGACCGTTTTACCGGCCAGCGTTTCCTGGCGCGCCATCGCGCAATTTACAGCGAACTCAGCGCGGAGCTGGCGGGAAGCGTCCATGCCCTTGCGTTGCACACTTACACCTTGAAAGAGTGGGAAGGATTGCAGGATACGGTACTGGCTTCACCTCACTGCCGGGGCGCCGGAACGCTAGCCTGATTGCCCGCGTTTTAAACGGCCTTCGGGCCGTTTTTTGCGTTTAAGGGTGGCTAAACGCGATCTGTGGCTCAAAAAAACAGCAAACTCCCTGAAAAGTGGTGACTTAGCATCCTCGACTCATCTCAGCGATGCCGCTATAATGCTGCGTCTATTTTTCCGGAATGTCTTCGGGACGCTTCTGGTAACAGGGATCAGGTTCTCTTCACGGAAGCCGTCCCGGTTGTTGGATACGGCGCATTAACCAATGTGTGGTGTCTGAAGTTGACCGAGCACGTGATTTTTTGAGGTAACAAGATGCAAGTTTCTGTAGAAACCACTCAGGGCCTGGGCCGTCGCATTACGATTACTGTCGCTTCTGACAGCATCGAGAGCGCCGTTAAAAAAGAACTGGTGGATGTGGCGAAGAAAGTCCGTATCGATGGTTTCCGTAAAGGCAAAGTGCCAATGAACATCGTGGCACAGCGCTATGGTGCTTCTGTGCGCCAGGACGTGCTGGGCGATCTGATGACGCGTAACTTTGTTGACGCCATCATTAAAGAGAAAATTAATCCGGCTGGCGCACCGAACTACGTGCCAGGCGAATACACCGAAGGTCAGGACTTTACCTATGCGGTAGAATTCGAAGTGTATCCAGAAGTTGAGCTGAAAGGCCTGGAAAACATCGAAGTCGAGAAGCCACAGGTTCAGGTGACTGACGCGGATGTGGATACCATGCTGGAAACCCTGCGTAAGCAGCAGGCTAACTGGATTGAAACCGATGCAGCAGCCGGCGCAGAAGACCGCGCGACTATCGATTTCACCGGTTCTGTTGACGGTGAAGAATTCGAAGGCGGCAAAGCCTCTGATTTCGTTCTGGCGATGGGCCAGGGCCGCATGATCCCAGGTTTTGAAGAGGGCGTTGTCGGTCATAAAGCAGGCGAAACCTTCACTATCGACGTGAAATTCCCTGATGACTACCATGCGGAAAACCTGAAAGGGAAAGACGCGAAGTTCGAGATCGTGTTGAAGAAAGTTGAAACGCGTGAACTGCCAGAACTGACTGAAGAATTCATTAAACGTTTCGGCGTGGAAGAGGGTTCAGTTGACGGTCTGCGTGCCGAAGTGCGCAAGAACATGGAACGTGAGCTGAAAGGCGCTATTCGTAACCGCGTGAAAACCCAGGCTATCGACGGTCTGGTTGACGCAAACCCAATTGACGTGCCAGCTGCGCTGATCGACAGCGAAATCGACGTTCTGCGTCGTCAGGCTGCACAGCGCTTTGGTGGTGACGAGAAGCAGGCGCTGGAACTGCCACGTGAGCTGTTCGAAGAGCAGGCAAAACGTCGCGTTGTTGTCGGTCTGCTGCTGGGCGAAGTGATCCGCACCCATGAGCTGAAAGCTGACGAAGACCGCGTGAAAGTGCTGATCGAAGAGATGGCTTCTGCCTACGAGGATCCGCAGGAAGTGATCGAGTTCTACAGCAAGAATAACGAGCTGATGAACAACATGCGCAACGTTGCGCTGGAAGAGCAGGCTGTTGAAGCCGTGCTGGCGAAAGCGAAGGTTTCTGAGAAAGAAACTAACTTCCAGGAACTGATGAATCAGACCGCTCAGGCCTAATCATCTTTTTAACCGGTTGTGCTAAAGCCCGCGCCTGAAAAGTCGCGGGCTTTTTTCTGTATTACGCTTGCTGCCAGTTGGTTTGTCGCTATTTGGCTAATTTTTAGGCAAATTGTTCACGCATCGCTTTTTCCTGGTTAGCGATTGATGAAAAGGTTGTTATGCTTGAAACAACTGAGCAGCATCCCAAGATACAGGGAGTATGCAAAAACAGTTCGGCTGACTGATTAACCGTCCTGAAGTTGTCGGTAAGAGGCAGAGCATAGTTTTTGTCGCTCGTCTTACGTAAAATCGGTACAGAATGTTGCCAACGAAATTTATCCAGGAGACGGTAATGTCATACAGTGGCGATCGTGAGTTTACTGCACCGCACAATGCGTTGGTGCCAATGGTGGTCGAGCAAACCTCGCGCGGCGAGCGTTCATACGACATCTATTCCCGTCTGCTTAAAGAACGCGTAATCTTCCTTACCGGTCAGGTGGAAGATCACATGGCTAACCTGATTGTGGCCCAGATGCTGTTTCTGGAAGCAGAGAATCCGGAAAAAGATATTTACCTTTATATCAACTCACCGGGTGGCGTGATTACTGCCGGGATGTCAATTTATGACACCATGAAGTTTATCAAGCCGGACGTCAGTACCATTTGTATGGGCCAGGCCTGTTCAATGGGGGCTTTCCTGTTGACTGCCGGGACGAAGGGCAAGCGTTTCTGCCTGCCAAACTCACGCGTGATGATTCACCAACCGCTGGGTGGCTATCAGGGACAGGCAACTGACATTGAGATCCACGCGCGCGAAATCCTGAAGGTGAAGCAGCGCATGAACGAACTGATGGCGGAGCACACCGGCAAGTCACTGGAAGAAATTGAGCGTGACACCGAGCGTGACCGTTTCCTCTCCGCCAGCGAAGCGGTAGAGTATGGATTGGTCGATTCCATCCTGACGCATCGCCAATAAGCCCTAACTTCGCCTTGTCTCTGGTCTATAGTTAACAGGACAAGGTGATAATGGGTTGAATGAACATCGGCCGTGTACCCACGGCCAGTGCTGTACTTCTGGTACGGCCTGAGAATAAGAAGAGGTTAACTGATGACAGATAAGCGCAAAGACGGTTCAGGAAAGTTGCTGTACTGCTCTTTTTGCGGCAAAAGCCAGCATGAAGTGCGTAAGCTGATTGCCGGGCCGTCAGTGTATATCTGCGATGAGTGCGTTGATCTGTGTAACGACATTATTCGCGAAGAGATAAAAGAGGTTGCCCCGCATCGCGAACGTAGCGCCCTGCCTACGCCGCATGAGATCCGCCATCACCTCGACGATTACGTTATTGGTCAGGAAAGGGCCAAGAAAGTGCTGGCCGTGGCGGTGTACAACCACTACAAACGTTTACGCAACGGTGATACCAGCAACGGTATCGAGCTGGGTAAAAGTAATATCCTGCTCATTGGTCCTACCGGGAGCGGTAAAACGCTGCTGGCAGAAACCCTTGCCCGTTTACTGGATGTGCCTTTCACCATGGCGGACGCCACCACCCTGACCGAAGCCGGTTATGTGGGGGAAGACGTCGAAAACATCATTCAGAAACTGCTGCAAAAATGTGACTACGATGTGCAAAAAGCGCAGCGTGGTATTGTCTACATCGATGAAATTGACAAAATTTCACGTAAGTCAGACAACCCATCAATCACCCGTGACGTCTCAGGTGAGGGTGTGCAGCAGGCGTTGTTGAAACTGATTGAAGGTACGGTGGCTGCGGTTCCTCCGCAGGGCGGCCGTAAGCACCCGCAGCAGGAATTTTTGCAGGTTGATACCTCGAAAATTCTGTTTATCTGTGGCGGTGCGTTTGCCGGGCTGGATAAGGTTATCTCACAACGCGTTGAAACCGGGTCAGGCATTGGCTTTGGCGCCACCGTGAAAGGCAAATCGCAGAAAGCAACGGAAGGCGAGCTGCTGTCACAGTGTGAGCCGGAAGATTTGATCAAGTTTGGTCTGATCCCGGAATTCATTGGCCGTCTTCCTGTCGTCGCGACGCTTAATGAGCTGAGTGAAGAGGCGCTGATTCAGATTCTGCGCGAGCCAAAAAATGCGCTTACCAAGCAGTACCAGGCGTTGTTTAACCTGGAAGGCGTTGATCTGGAATTCCGTGATGAAGCCCTGACGGCGATTGCGAAAAAGGCGATGTCACGTAAAACTGGCGCGCGCGGTCTGCGTTCTATCGTGGAAGGTGCACTACTGGAAACGATGTACGATCTGCCTTCTATGGACGACGTCGAGAAAGTCGTGATTGATGAGTCAGTCATTGAGGGTCAGTCCGAACCCATGCTGATTTATGGCAAGCATGAAGCTCAGGCTTCTGGCGAATAAGTAAACAAATCGTCCACATTGTGCCATCTATAAAGGGGAAAATCTTTCCCCTTTTGCATTTCTCACCGTTGTGACATTGAATGTCTGACAATCATCCCCATATACTCAGACACCTGTGGGTTTAACCGCATACCTGCCTTTGCGGTACCCATCACCTGGCGGACACGAAACTAAGAGAGAGCTCTATGAATCCTGAGCGTTCTGAACGCATTGAAATCCCCGTCTTGCCTTTGCGCGACGTGGTAGTTTATCCGCACATGGTAATTCCGTTGTTTGTTGGCCGGGAAAAATCAATTCGGTGCCTCGAAGCCGCAATGGATCATGATAAAAAGATCATGCTGGTCGCACAGAAAGAGGCTTCAACGGATGAACCTGGCATAAACGATCTTTTTTCAGTGGGTACCATCGCCTCCGTTTTGCAGATGCTAAAACTGCCAGACGGTACGGTGAAAGTGCTGGTTGAAGGCTTGCAGCGTGCCAACATCACGACGCTTGCCGACAACGGCGATCACTTTGTAGCCCAGGCTGAATATCTGGTTTCACCAGAGATCGAAGAGCGTGAGCAGGAAGTGCTGGTGCGCACGGCGATCAATCAGTTTGAAGGTTACATCAAGCTGAATAAAAAGATCCCGCCTGAGGTCTTAACCTCCCTGAACAATATTGATGATGCGGCGCGCCTGGCGGATACGGTTGCGGCGCATATGCCATTGAAACTCGCGGACAAACAGTCCGTGCTGGAGATGTCAGACGTTAACGAGCGTCTGGAATATCTGATGGCGATGATGGAGTCTGAGATCGATCTGCTGCAGGTTGAAAAACGCATACGCAACCGCGTGAAAAAGCAGATGGAAAAGAGCCAGCGTGAGTACTACCTGAATGAGCAGATGAAGGCCATTCAGAAAGAGTTAGGCGAGATGGATGATACGCCTGACGAGTACGAAGCGTTAAAACGCAAAATCGATGCGGCTAAAATGCCGCAGGAAGCGCGTGAAAAAGCCGAAGCCGAACTGCAGAAGCTGAAAATGATGTCGCCTATGTCTGCAGAGGCAACAGTGGTGCGCGGCTACATCGACTGGATGGTGCAGGTTCCGTGGAACGCGCGCAGCAAAGTGAAGAAAGACCTGCGCAAAGCCCAGGAAACGCTGGACACGGACCACTATGGTCTGGAACGCGTGAAAGACCGTATCCTTGAGTACCTTGCGGTGCAAAGTCGCGTCAGCAAAATCAAAGGGCCGATTCTTTGCCTGGTCGGACCGCCGGGCGTGGGTAAAACCTCGCTGGGGCAGTCCATCGCAAAAGCGACTGGCCGTAAATACGTTCGTATGGCCTTGGGCGGCGTGCGCGATGAAGCGGAAATCCGTGGTCACCGCCGCACCTATATTGGCTCAATGCCGGGCAAGTTGATCCAGAAAATGGCGAAAGTGGGGGTGAAAAACCCGCTGTTCCTGTTGGATGAAATCGACAAAATGTCCTCGGATATGCGCGGCGATCCGGCATCCGCATTGCTGGAAGTGCTGGATCCGGAACAGAATATCGCGTTTAACGATCACTATCTGGAAGTGGATTACGATCTCTCCGATGTGATGTTCGTGGCAACGTCAAACTCCATGAATATTCCGGCACCGCTGCTGGATCGTATGGAGGTGATTCGCCTGTCGGGTTATACCGAAGACGAAAAGCTCAACATCGCGAAACAGCATTTGCTGCCGAAGCAGATTGAGCGCAATGCCTTGAAAGCCGCTGAGATCAGCGTTGAAGACAGCGCGATTGTGGGCATCATTCGTTATTACACGCGTGAAGCCGGCGTACGTAGCCTGGAACGTGAACTGTCCAAACTGTGCCGTAAAGCCGTGAAGACGCTGCTGATGGATAAAACCAAAAAGCACATCACCATCAATGGTGAGAACCTCAAGGATTTCCTTGGCGTTCAGCGTTTTGACTATGGTCGTGCGGACAGCGAAAACCGTGTAGGCCAGGTAACCGGTCTTGCCTGGACAGAAGTGGGCGGGGATTTGCTGACAATCGAAACCGCCTGTGTACCGGGTAAAGGGAAACTGACCTATACCGGTTCACTGGGTGAAGTGATGCAGGAGTCGATTCAGGCCGCCCTGACCGTCGTGCGCGCACGTGCAGAGAAACTGGGTATCAACGGTGACTTTTACGAAAAACGTGATATCCACGTGCACGTACCAGAAGGGGCAACACCGAAGGATGGACCGAGTGCCGGTATTGCGATGTGTACGGCGCTGGTGTCCTGTCTGACGGGTAACCCGGTGCGGTCAAATGTGGCGATGACCGGCGAGATCACGCTGCGTGGTCAGGTGCTGCCGATTGGTGGACTGAAAGAGAAGCTGCTGGCAGCGCACCGTGGTGGCATTAAAGTGGTCCTGATTCCGGACGAGAACAAGCGCGATCTGGAAGAAATTCCACAGAACGTGATTGCCGATTTGGAAATCCATCCGGTTAAGCGCATCGAAGAAGTATTGAACCTTGCACTGGAAAACGCGCCTTACGGCATGCAGGTCGCTACCGCAAAATAGTGATTAATGGCATAAACCGTTAAAAAGCAGAGCTGGCAACACCAATTGGTGCTTGCCAGCTTTTTTTTGTGCCGCTAATTTAGGTGGCTGCTGAACCATCGTTATAAGAGGATTACCGTTGTTTCAGCTTATAAGGCTTGATATAACTTGCTGCGCGTTCGTACCCGACAGGAAGCGTGGGTACGATGTGAAATAATAAAGAGGGGATGAATAGAGTGAATAAGTCACAACTGATCGATAAAATTGCTGCCGATGCCGATATTTCTAAAGCAGCAGCAGGACGTGTGTTAGATGCATTTATGGGCTCTGTTTCTGATGCGCTGAAAGGCGGAGATGAAGTGGCGCTGGTGGGATTCGGCACTTTCTCAGTACGTGAGCGCGCAGCGCGCACAGGCCGTAACCCACAAACCGGTAAAGAGATCACTATCCCGGCAGGTAAAGTACCGGGTTTCCGTGCAGGTAAAGCACTGAAAGACGCTGTCAACTAATGACAACGCCACCACTCATTAACACATTTTCTTGAGTGGATTAGAGGACGGTTAACGCGTTCTCATGTAACATACGGGCACATCGATAAGATGTGCCTTTTTTTATATCCAGAGAGGCAGTAAAGGTCGCAAGGCTTGTCTCAACAGGATTATTGCTGCCAGCAAGATTTGCAGCTGAGTAATGCGCCGGGAAGAGGGCGTTATTGCGACAGGGCTTTACATTCACACTACAGCGGAGTGTTGTCATACCATGATGGACAATTTACGCGCGGCGTCGAACCATGTCGTGCTCAAGATTATTTTGGGGTTGATCATTCTCTCCTTTGTGCTGACCGGCGTTGGCAACTATCTGATTGGCGGCAACAATGATTATGCGGCCAAAGTGAACGGTCAGGAGATCAGCCGGGCGCAGTTAGATCAGGCATTTAACAGCGAACGTAACCGCCAGCAGCAGATGCTGGGCGACCAGTTCTCGCAGCTTGCAGGTAACGATGGTTACATGCAGCAGATGCGCCAGCAGGCGCTGTCGCAGCTGATCGATCAGGCCTTACTGGACAGCTACATCAAAGATCTGCACATTGCCATCAGTGACGATCAGGTTAAGCAGGCGATTTTCAATCAGGCTGCTTTCCAGACGAACGGTAAGTTTGATAACGCCAAATATAACGCGATGATCGGCAACATGGGCTTTACTGCCGACCAGTATGCGGAAGCGCTGCGCAAGCAGCTGGCGACACAGCAGCTCATCAACGCCATCGCCAACACCGACTTTATGCTGAAAAATGAAACCAGCAAGCTGGTGGATTTGGTGGCGCAGAAGCGCGATATTCAGACCGCAACCCTGGACGTGAATGCACTTGCGGCGAAGCAGACCGTCAACGATGACGAGATCAACCAGTATTATCAGCAGCATAAAAACAGCTTTATGGCGCCTGAACAGTTCCGGGTCAGCTATATCAAACTGGATGCGGCAGGCATGCAGGAAAACGCCAGCGATGCGGATATTCAGGCCTGGTACGATCAGCATAAAGCGGATTACACCCAGCCACAGCGCGATCGCTACAGCGTCATTCAGACCAAAACGGAAGCCGATGCCAACGCCATTCTGGCTCAGCTGAAAAGCGGTGCTGATTTTGCCGAACTGGCGAAAACCAAATCCATTGACCCGATTTCTGCCCGCAAAGGCGGCGATATGGGCTGGCTGGAACCTTCTACCACGCCGGATGAGCTGAAAAATGCCGGACTGAAAGAGAAAGGCCAGCTGTCAGGCGTGATCAAGTCTTCCGTTGGCTTCCTGATCGCGCGCCTCGACGATATCATCCCTGAGCAGGTCAAGCCGCTGGCTGACGTGCGCAGTGAGGTGGCGGATGAGGTCAAGCAGGAAAAAGCAGTGGATGCCTTCTATAAGCTGCAGCAGAAGGTGAGTGAAGCGGCCAGCAATGATAATGAGTCTCTTGCGGGCGCGGAGCAGGCGTCGGGCATGAAAGCCACAGAAACGGGCTGGTTTAGCCGTGACGACGTGCCGAAAGATCTCGATTTTGACGCGGTGAAACAGGCAATTTTCAACGGCGGGCTTGTTGGACAAAATGGCGCGCCAGGTAATAACTCTGACATCATCAGTGTGGATGGCGATCGTGCCTTCGTGTTGCGTATCAGTGAGCACAAACCTGAAGCGGTTGAACCGCTGGAGAAGGTTAAAGCACAGATTATCGACACGTTGAAACACGACAAAGCGACGCAGCAGGCTAAAGCCCAGGCCGATAAACTGTTAGCCGACCTCAAAGCCGGAAAACAAGATGTGCTTAAAGCGGCAGGCCTGACCCTGAGCGCCAGTAAAACGGTTGATCGAAATACGCAGGATCCGGTGGCACAGGCTGCCTTTAACCTGCCACAGCCTGAGGATAACAAACCCTCCTGGGGCGTCAGCGAAGATATGCAGGGCAATGTGGTTCTGGTGGCGGTGGATAAGGTCAGCACCGGTACGATGCCACAGGCGCAGATTAATGAAATGGTCAAAGGCGTCACGCAGAACAACGCGCAGCTTGCCTTTGAAGCATTGCTGCAAAATCTGCGTAAAGAGGCCAAAATCAAATACGGTGCCGCTGCCCAGCAGATGCAGTGATCCTCGCAAATTTCAGATAATGACTGAAACAACCCAAGGCCGCTTATGCGGCCTTTTCCATTTTTAACCTTTGCCGTTTGAGGGCAGGTTATTGTCGTGACAACCTGAGCCTGCTGTTTAACACAAGGAGAAACACAGCATGGCTAAACCCAACTTACACGCCTTTTATCTTTCCCTCGCCCTGTGTGGCGCGCTGTATCAAATGCCTCTTTCAGCGGCAGAAACCCCAAGTGAAACCCAGGCCGCGCAGGTTTCCATGCCGCAGCAGGAGCTGGTCAGCATAAACGACGCGACGGCAGAGCAGCTATCAAAGGCGATGAACGGGGTGGGCCTCAAGAAGGCGCAGTCTATCGTCAGCTATCGTGAAGAGTACGGGCCGTTTACGGCTATCGATCAACTGAAAGAGGTGCCCGGCTTTGGCAATGCCCTGGTTGAGAGAAACCTGTCGCGTCTGAAATTGTGAAGTGATGCGCAACTCTGATGCTTAACCTGCTGTTACGGGCGGACTCTGCTAAAGTGAACAGGTCCAACCAGTTAATCTATAGCAGCAGGAGAACAGGAATGCAGACCACGATAAAAGTGCGCGGCTATCATCTGGATGTCTATCAGCATGTTAACAATGCTCGTTATCTGGAGTTTTTAGAAGAAGCGCGCTGGCAATGGCTGGAAGAAGCGGACGCCTTTAATTGGTTGCTTGAGCAGAAACTGGCCTTTGTGGTGGTCAACATCAACATCAATTATCGTCGCCCGGCGGTGCTGGGCGATGTACTGGAGATCAGCAGCGACATCACGCAGCTTAATGGAAAAAGCGGCATCATTTCTCAGCGGGTTCTTTTAGCGGGTGGTGAGACTGTTGTTGCAGATGCGGCACTGACCTTCGTGTGCATCGACCTGCGTTCCCAGAAAGCCGTCCCGCTGGAAGGCGAACTGCGGCAGCGACTGGAAAGACTGATGTCTTAACTGATGTCATAACTCATGTCATCAGGGCGGCGGCTATCTGTCGCCGCCGCGCCCGAGGTTACGGCAAACCGGTTTTTGCCTTCATGGCTGCCATAATACCGGGGCGATCCTGCAGATAAGCATTCAGGCCGTTTGAGCGCAGATGACAGGCGGCACATTCGCCACAGCCGTCACCTTTGATGCCGTTATAACAGGTGAGCGTCTCTTCGCGGATCAACGTAAGCTGCTGCCAGTAATCGGCCAGCGCCCAGGTTTCGGCTTTATTAAGCCACATCAACGGGGTTTCAAAACGAACATCGCGCGCCATGCCAAGGCCGATCGCGTGGTTAAGCGCTTTGACGAACTCGTCGCGACAGTCGGGATAACCGGAGAAGTCGGTTTCGCAAACGCCGGTGATGACGGCTTCCGCTTCAACCTGATACGCGTAAACCGAGGCCAGGGTCAGAAACAGAATATTGCGGCCCGGTACAAAAGTGCTCGGCAGGCCGCTAGCCTCGGGATCATAAGCGGGAACCGGAATGCTGTCGCGCGTCAGGCTGCTGACGGCCAGTTCATTCAGCATGGTCACATCGAGTACCTTGTGCGCTCGGGCGCCCAGTCTTAAGGAAAGATCCCGGGCCACGTCAATCTCTTCACGATGACGTTGACCATAGTCGAAGGTCACACAGTGCACTTCATCGTAATGCTGTAGGGCCTGAACCAGGCAGGTGGTGGAGTCTTGTCCACCGCTAAATACGACAACGGCGCGTTTCATGGCACGTCCCAATAATAAAAATTGGTGCTTATGGTAATACCTGAACGCGCGGCTGAACAGCTGCAGGGGCAATAACTGGCCCGATCTGGCGCTTCTTAACCCCGTTAGTCAAGGTCTGATAGCGCACTAGCCCAGTTCGCGCTGCCAGGGCGTAATATCGCCAATGTGCTCGGCAACCCACTCAGGTTGATAGTAAGTATCAGGATAACGTTCTCCGCTGTCGCACAGCAGTGTCACCAGCGAGCCCTGCTCGTGGTTATCGCGTAAGCGTTTTGCCACCTGCATCATGCCCCAGAAGTTGGTGCCGGTAGACGGGCCCGGTTTGCGTCCCAGTAGCGTTTCCAGCTTCAGCATGGCGGCAATTGATGCGCCATCCGGTACGCGAAGCATTTCGTCAATCACATCGGGCATAAAGGAAGGCTCGACGCGTGGACGACCAATGCCTTCAATCATGCTGCCACGATTGCTGGTCAGGGTGGCGTCACGGTTGTGCCAGTAGTCATAAAAAACGGAATGCTGCGGATCAACGACCAGTAATCGCGTATCGCATCCCTGATAGCGAATATAGCGTCCCAGCGTGGCCGAGGTACCGCCAGTGCCGGCACTCATAATCAGGGTGTGAGGAACGGGAAAGGGTTCGTTTGCCATCTGACGGAAGATGCTTTCAGCAATGTTGTTGTTGCCGCGCCAGTCGGTGGCCCGTTCCGCGTAGGTAAACTGATCCATAAAATGGCCGTTCAGTTCCCGAGCGAGGCGCTCGGATTCTGCATAGAGCTGACAGGGATCGCTGACAAAGTGACACTGACCGCCGTAAAAGGTGATCTGCTCAATTTTACGCTTCGCGGTGCTGGCGGGCATGACGGCAATAAAAGGCAAGCCCAGCAGGCGGGCAAAATAGGCTTCAGACACGGCCGTACTGCCCGAAGATGCCTCAATAACCGGCGTATCTTGTTTAATCCAACCGTTGGCCAACGCGTACAGAAACAGAGAGCGCGCCAGACGATGTTTCAGACTTCCGCTGGGATGCGTGCTTTCATCTTTGAGATAGAACCTGATGCCCGGAAAATCCGGCAAACTGAAGCGAATTAAGTGTGTGTCCGCTGAGCGTTGAAAATCAGCGTTAATTTCGTTAATCGCGTGGCGTACCCAGCATGTTGACATGGCGTTCATTTCCGGTCGGATGAAAGTCATTATTTTAAGGCACGTGTAGGAAAAAGAGCTTACTGGTTTTGCGTTAAAATGGCGGTAATGGAGAAAATATTTCTACCGGAGGGCCGTATGCCAGATAAAATTGACCTTAAACTGTTGGCTATGCTGCAGCAGGACTGCACCACTTCACTCCAGGTACTGGCAGATGCGGTTAATCTCACCACGACGCCCTGTTGGAAGCGCCTTAAAAAGCTGGAAGAAGACGGCATTATTCGCGGACGGGTCGCTCTGCTGGATAATGAAAAGCTTGGCCTCTCTCTCACGGCCTTTATGTTTGTCAAAACCACCCAGCACAGCAAAGCCTGGTATCAGGAGTTCGTCTCGGTGGTGCAGAGCATGCCGGAAGTGATGGGCTTTTACCGTATGGCCGGTGAGTACGATTATTTACTGCGTATTCAGGTTGCCGACATGAAAAGTTATGATGCCTTTTATAAGCGTTTAGTTAATGGTGTAACAGGCCTGATCGATGTGACCTCCAGCTTCGCGATGGAAGAGATTAAATACACGACAGCCCTGCCTGTTGGCCCCTGAGTATCTGAGATTGAGAGCAGCCTTGTGCGATTATTCAGCCAGTTAAGTTGGTATTTTATCCGTGAGTGGCGGCGTTATCTGGGCGCCGTCACCTTACTGATCGTTATTGCCGTTCTGCAGTTGCTGCCGCCGTGGATTGTCGGGGTGATTGTGGACGGCGTGACCCACCAAAACATGGATGCCCGGCGCATCCTGATGTGGATTGGCATTATGCTGCTGACCGCCGTGGTGGTTTATCTGCTGCGCTATGTCTGGCGCGTGCTGCTGTTTGGCGCATCCTACCAACTGGCCGTTGAGCTGCGAGAGGATTTTTATCGTCAGCTCAGCCGTCAGCAGCCGGCGTTTTACCTGCGTCACCGAACCGGCGATCTCATTGCCCGCGCCACCAACGACGTCGATCGGGTGGTTTTTGCTGCCGGTGAAGGCGTGCTGACGCTGGTGGATTCTCTGGTCATGGGATGCGTTGTGTTAATTGCCATGAGTACACAAATCAGCTGGCAGCTGACGCTGATATCGCTAATACCGATGCCATTCATGGCGTTGGTCATTCACCGCTATGGCGAGCAGCTGCATAACCGTTTCAAACTGGCGCAGGCGGCCTTTTCCAGCCTGAACGATCAGACGCAAGAGAGCCTTACCAGCATCCGAATGATTAAGGCATTTGGGCTGGAGCAACATCAGTCGGCGCAGTTCGCCGATATTGCACGTGATACCGGAGAGAAAAACCTGCGCGTTGCGCGAGTGGATGCGCGTTTTGATCCCACCATTTATATCGCGATTGGCTTTGCCAACCTGCTTGCGATTGGCGGCGGAAGCTGGCTGGTGTGGCATGATCAAATGACGCTGGGGCAGCTCACCAGCTTTGTCATGTACCTGGGATTGATGATCTGGCCGATGCTGGCGCTGGCATGGATGTTTAACATTGTTGAGCGTGGCAGTGCTGCCTGGAGCCGAATTCGTGCGCTGCTTTCTGAGGCACCGGTCGTTGAGGACGGTGATAAAACCTTGCCTGACAGGGCCGGAACGTTACAGGTCTCGATTCGCGAATTCAGCTATCCCGCCAGTTCAGGTGCGATACTGAGCCAGGTTGAATTTCAACTCAAGCCGGGCGATATGCTGGGCCTGTGCGGCCCGACCGGCAGTGGTAAAACGACCTTGCTGAGTTTGATTCAGCGTCACTTCGATATTCAGCAGGGGGATATCTGCTACCATTCCATCCCGCTGCCACAGCTGCGGCTGGACAGCTGGCGCAGCCGTCTCGCCGTCGTCAGCCAGACGCCGTTTCTGTTTTCCGACAGCGTGGCCAATAACATTGCGCTGGGCAGGCCGGATGCCAGTCAGGAGGATATTGAGCAGGCGGCAAAAATGGCCTGCGTCCATGACGATATCTTACGCCTGCCGCAAGGCTACGAAACCGAAGTCGGGGAGCGCGGAGTCATGCTGTCCGGCGGTCAGAAACAGCGTATTTCAATCGCCCGTGCCCTGCTGCTTGATGCGGAGATCCTGGTTCTGGACGATGCGCTGTCGGCCGTGGACGGACGCACAGAACACGAAATTTTGCATAATCTGCGCCTGTGGGGCAAAGGGCGCACGTTGATCATCAGCGCCCACCGCCTGTCGGCACTCACGGAAGCCAGCGAGATTCTGGTGCTGCATCAGGGCACCGTGGCGCAGCGAGGCGACCACGCTGCCCTGACCAACGCGGCGGGCTGGTATCGGGATATGTATCGCTATCAGCAACTGGAAGCCGCACTGGATGATGATGAAACGGAAAAAGGAGTGCCGCATGGCTAAGTCACAACGTATGTGGCCAACACTTAAACGCCTGCTGAGCTACGGTAAACCGTGGCGCAAATCGCTGTCGCTGGCCGTGTTGATGCTCTGGATTGCCGCCGCCGCCGAAGTCACCGGCCCGGTTCTCGTGAGTTATTTCATCGATAATCTGGTGGCGAAGCATCAAATGCCCTGGGGCATCGTGGCAGGACTGGTCGTGAGTTTTATTCTGCTGCAGCTGCTGGCCGCCGCCCTGCATTACGGGCAGGCGTTACTGTTTAACCAGGCCGCGATTGGCGTGGTGCAGCGTTTACGCACCGATGCCATGAACGCGGCGCTGCGTCAGCCACTCGCTGCGTTTGATACCCAGCCGGTGGGGCAGTTGATTTCCCGGGTCACCAACGACACGGAAGTCGTCCGGGATCTGTATGTGACCGTTGTCGCGACGGTCCTGCGCAGCGCCGCGCTGGTGGGCGCAATGATGGTGGCCATGTTCAGCCTGGACTGGCGCATGGCGCTGGTGGCGATGTTGATTTTCCCTATGGTGCTCATCGTCATGCTGATTTATCAGCGCTTCAGTACACCGATAGCGCGTCGCGTTCGCAGCTATCTGGCCGATATCAACAACGGTTTTAACGAAGTGATTAGCGGGATGAGCGTGATTCAGCAGTTCCGCCAGCAGGCACGTTTTGGCGAACGCATGGGGGAAGCCAGCCGCTCTCACTATCTGGCGCGCATGGAAACCCTGCGGCTCGATGGCTTCCTGTTACGGCCGCTTTTAAGCCTGTTTTCGGCGCTGGTGCTGTGCGGGCTGCTGCTGTTATTCAGTTTCTCAATGCCCGGCGTTTTCGAAGTCGGGGTGCTGTACGCGTTTATCACCTATCTGGGACGGCTTAACGAGCCCTTAATCGAACTCACTACGCAGCAGTCGATGTTGCAGCAGGCGGTTGTCGCGGGCGAGCGTATTTTTGAACTGATGGATGCGCCCCAGCAGCACTATGGTGACAGCGATCGACCCATGGCGTCCGGACGCATTACGCTGGATAACCTGAGCTTTGCCTATCGCGATGATCGTGACGTGCTAAGCAACATCTCGCTGGATGTGCCTTCACGCGGCTTTGTCGCTCTGGTCGGTCATACCGGCAGCGGCAAGAGCACGCTGGCAAACCTGTTAATGGGCTACTATCCGGTGACGCGCGGTGAAGTCCGTCTGGACGATCGTCCGTTGGGGCAATATTCCCACGAGGCGCTACGACGCAGCATCGCGATGGTACAGCAGGATCCGGTCGTACTGGCCGACACGCTGCTGGCCAACGTGCGGCTGGGTCGGGATATCAGCGAAGAAGCCGTGTGGACGGCGCTGGAGCAGGTACAGCTGGCGCCGCTGGCCCGGGCATTGCCTGCAGGTATTCATACCCGACTGGGCGAACAGGGGAATAACCTGTCGGTGGGGCAAAAGCAATTACTGGCGCTGGCACGCGTACTGGTACAACTGCCGCAGATTCTCATCCTTGATGAAGCCACCGCAAATATCGATTCCGGTACAGAGCAGGCCATCCAGCACACGCTGCGCACCCTGCGTCAGCATACGACGCTGGTGGTTATCGCCCACCGTCTTTCCACCATTACCGAAGCAGACAACATACTGGTGCTGCACCGTGGTCATGTTGTCGAGCAGGGCACGCATCAGCAGCTGCTGGCAGAGGAAGGGCGCTACTGGCAAATGTATCAGTTGCAACAGGTTGGCGATGAACTGGAATCGGCAGCACCGTTAGTCAGCGCAGGGTGATTGCACCTTTTTTGCGCATCTTTTTCTCCATTGTTCCGTCAGGATGCACACCTTTGAGCGTAACAGCACCAAAGGAGTGCATCCGCTTCGTTTATTAATCCCCCAGTTTTTCCCAGACCGATATTCAGCATTTCCTGAGCCTTATTCCGTCGCGGCCTGATAACGGATTTCGCACAATACTTACATCTGGCACAGCCTTTGCTTAAGTCTCTGCGTGTCCATGAGACTTACTTATTTCAATTCCTTAAGGAGAGGCTATGAAGCTGGTTACCGTCGTAATTAAGCCGTTCAAGCTGGAAGATGTGCGAGAGGCATTATCCTCCATTGGTATTCAGGGACTGACCGTCTCCGAAGTGAAAGGTTTTGGACGTCAGAAAGGGCACGCCGAACTGTACCGTGGTGCGGAATACAGCGTGAACTTTCTGCCCAAGGTCAAAATTGATATCGCCATTGCAGACGACCAACTGGACGAAGTGGTGGACGTAATCAGTAAATCGGCTTACACCGGAAAAATTGGCGACGGCAAGATTTTCGTTGCTGAACTGCAGCGCGTGATTCGCATACGTACCGGCGAAACCGACGAAGCCGCACTGTAAACAAGACTCAGTAATGTGATGGGATGGAAAAAAAATGAATAAAATGCTGACCAAGTTGGGCCTCACCAGCCTGGCACTGTTACCGTCGCTGGCAATGGCTGCTGCGCCTGCCGTTGCAGACAAAGCCGATAACGCCTTTATGATGATTTGCACTGCGCTGGTGCTGTTTATGTCAATTCCCGGGATTGCGCTGTTTTACGGCGGCTTGATCCGCGGTAAAAACGTGCTCTCTATGCTCACTCAGGTGGCGGTCACCTTTTCGCTGGTATGTGTGCTGTGGGTGATTTATGGCTACTCACTGGCCTTTAGCGAAGGCAATGCTTTCTTTGGCAGCTTCAACTGGGTGATGCTGAAAAACATTGCGCTGACAGCGGTAATGGGCAGCTTTTATCAATACATCCATGTGGCTTTCCAGGCGTCCTTTGCCTGTATTACCGTGGGGCTGATCGTCGGTGCCATTGCGGAACGTATTCGTTTCTCAGCCGTGCTGATTTTCGTGGCGGTATGGCTGACGCTGGCTTATCTGCCTATCGCGCATATGGTCTGGGCAGGCGGCTTACTGGCTCAGGATGGCGCGCTGGACTTTGCTGGCGGCACGGTTGTGCACATTAACGCGGCGGTTGCCGGACTGGTCGGTGCTTACCTGGTGGGCAAACGTGCAGGCTTCGGCAAAGAGGCATTTAAACCTCACAACCTGCCAATGGTCTTTACCGGTACCGCGATTCTGTATGTCGGCTGGTTTGGCTTCAACGCAGGTTCGGCGTCGGCAGCTAACGAAATTGCCGCACTGGCTTTCCTGAATACCGTTGTGGCGACTGCCGCTGCTGTGCTGGCATGGACCTTCGGCGAGTGGGCGCTGCGCGGTAAACCTTCTCTGTTAGGTGCCTGTTCTGGTTTTATTGCGGGTCTGGTTGCCATTACGCCAGCCTGTGGTTATGTCGGCGTCGGTGGCGCGTTAATTATCGGTTTAGCCGGTGGTCTGGCGGGCATCTGGGGCGTAACAACGCTGAAAAGATGGCTGCGGGTTGACGATCCTTGTGACGTATTCGGCGTTCACGGCGTCTGTGGCATCATCGGCTGTATCCTGACGGGCGTGTTCGCGTCCTCTTCTCTGGGCGGCGTAGGCTATGCACCAGGCGTCACTATGGGGCATCAGGTTGCCGTTCAGCTGTTCAGCGTAGGGGTGACTATCGTCTGGTCTGCCGTGGTGGCCTTCATTGGCTTTAAACTGGCGGATATGATTGTAGGGTTGCGCGTGCCGGAAGAGCAGGAGCGCGAAGGCCTGGACGTCAACAGCCATGGCGAGAACGCATACAACCATTAATTCATCTGTAACGATAAGAGAAAAGGGGCGATTTCGCCCCTTTTTACTATTCGCTGCGCTGGCGCATCACACCTTCCTGAACCGTTGACGCCACCAGTTCCCCTTGCTGGTTGTAAAACTCACCGCGTACAAAGCCCCGCGCGCCCGATGCAGAGGTGCTCTCCACGCTGTAGAGCAGCCAGTCGTTAAAATTCAGCTCACGGTGAAACCACATAGAGTGGTCAATCGTTGCCACCTGCATATCGGATTCCAGAAAGCCTTTGCCATGGGGCTGCAGCGCCACGGGCAAAAAGTTAAGGTCGGAAGCGTAGCCCAGTAGATACTGATGGATGCGTAAATCGTCGGGCAGGGTGCCGTTAGCCCGAATCCACACCTGACGCTGCGGTTTATCAACGTGGCCTCGTAACGGGTTGTGGATCTGTACCGGGCGGATTTCCAGCGGACGCTCGGCGATAAATTTCTCGCGCAGCTTTTCTGGCAGCATATGGGCCATTTTTTGCGCCATCTGCTGCTCGTTGGGGAGATTATCAGGCCCTTTCACCTGCGGCATGGGTTTCTGATGTTCAAAGCCGCTTTCCGGCGACTGGAAAGAGGCCGTCATATAAAAAATAGGCTGACCATTTTGAATGGCGCTGACCCGGCGGGCGCTAAAACTTTTACCGTCACGCAGGCTTTCCACGTCGTAAATAATCGGTTTCTGGCTGTCGCCGGGCCGGAGAAAATAGCTGTGGAATGAGTGAATGACGCGATCTTCCGGCACGGTCTGTTTGGCCGCAAAAAGTGCCTGTCCCACTACCTGACCGCCAAAGACCTGACGAAGGCCAAGATCTTCGCTCTGGCCGCGAAAGAGGCCTTCTTCGATTTTTTCCAGATGGATTAAATTAAGCAGATTTTCGAGTGCCTGACTCATGACGCTTTCCTGATAATAAGTATTTGCCTAAGTGTGAAAGATCCGACCAGTTTCCGTCAATCAGACTTTCGGTCTTTCATCCGACCAGGCAAACTTTTGATTTTGTGCCAACATTAAAGACATACGGCGAGTGAAACGCTGTAATGAAGATTCACTGCTAAAAATCATTTTGATCAAAAGGAGACGACATCAATGAAATTCTGGCATGTGTTAAGTGGCGTAGCGATGGCGATGGCTCTCGCGGGTTGTGCACACAAAGGCAAACCGGTTCCAACCCCGACTTTAGGGTCAGCGGTTGCAGGACAAACAGCAACGATTGCTCAGCCTAACGTCAGTGGATCCGTCTATATTCGTCAGCGCATTGCGCTGCCGCCGAATGCTGCACTGACCGTGACGCTGTCAGATGCATCGGTTGCGGATGCTCCGTCGAAAGTGCTGTCCCAGCGCGTCGTGCGCACGGAAGGGAAGCAGGCGCCATTCCATTTTGTGCTGCCTTTCAACCCGGCCGACATTCAGCCTAATGCACGCATCCTGTTAAGCGCTGCCATTACGGTTGATGGCAAGATGGCCTTCATTACCGAAGAGGTTAAACCGGTGATCAATCAGGGCGGAACAAAAACCGATCTGGTGTTAGTACCGGTCCCCTCTATGGCGATGCCAACGCAGCCAGGCGCAGCCACGAGCGTACCGCCAACGTCACCGACGCAGGTTACACCGTCAGCCGCTGTCCCGGCACCGACGACCATGTAAGGCCTCAGGGCAACCCTATCAGGGCGGCATTGCCGCCGCCCTGACGCCTTAAAATCGCCAGCGATATTGGTCTAAATCAATCTCACCGGCGTCACTCACCTCAACGCCTTCCGCCTCCAGCGCATCTCGCTGACGAAATAACCGATCGCCCTGCAGCGAAATAGTACCGTGGCGATTAATCACCCGGTGCCAGGGAAGCGTACTGCCCTCAGGTAAGCGGCTTAAGACGCCACCGACCTGGCGCGCTGCTCTGGGCGAGCCCGCCAGCAGGGCGACGTCACCATAGGTCGTGACGCGGCCGGGAGGAATTGCGGCAACGATTTGCCAGATTCGCTGTTTGAAGCTGTCAGAGCTGTCCATAAACTTACCTGCCCGAGAAAAGGCGATAATTTTATCACATTGAGGGTTAATTATCGGCGATCGTACAAGAAACCAACGGTCATCCCGACCAGGCTTGCAATTGCCGGGGGCATCCCCGATAATGCCTGCGCTCTCGAAATGAGGGCTAGTCAATGGGGGCCCTGTTGGTTCTCCCGCAATGCTAGCTTGTGAACTCGGTCAGGTCCGGAAGGAAGCAGCCGCAGCAGGTGACGTGTGTGCCGGGATGTAGCTGGCGGGGCCTCCACCATTTCATCTCGTAAACATCCCTCTTCCCAGATGATAAACAGGCGAATCTCGCCTGGGCCGTTCCATTGCCGGCAGGCGAGTTGTGCAAAAACAGGCTGGTGAAATCAGATCAAACGTAATACAAAATAGGTTAGCGTACAAATTTCCAGACTGACACCGGGACTTTGTCATAGAGCTTGTTCATCGTCAGTTCAGCCAGGCGGTGATCGGCTGCTGAGTAAAATACTGCTAATTCTTCATCGGGTAATTCGTACTTATTTTTTTCAATTACGCGTTCTAGCGTGTCAATAGAACGACAGCGCCTCAGTCGCATCAAATAATCAGTTTTAGTTAGGGTTTTGTTCATAAATAAACCGTTCTCACGTCAGTACTATAATGAATGGCTTGGCTGTTGAAGAAAAGCGCACTCTTCAGTAAACACATTAAATAAACGTTTCGCTGAGCGTTGCCAGCGCTGAAGATCCTGAGTATTTACACTGTAGTTGCTAAACAGCATAAAGGTATCATCAAGATATTCATCGATTTGGGTAATCAGTGCTTCGTCTTCAACGTGCTTAATTTTGTAATTCATGGTGAAAGAGGCGATGTGCTCAATCAAATCGTTTAGCTGTAAATTGCTTTCGGCAGTGGGGTCATTAACCCAGCCGTGATGACTGTCAGTTAATGTCGCCATGCTGTCGTCAAACAGATTCTCACACAAGTATTTAAGCTGGGCAATATCATGCCGTTTCGGTGAGTATTCGTCCATCTTTTTCCCCTCCGTAGCGAGCAAAGTTACCGCAAAGCGGCGCGATTAGGTGAAGCGGCCAGGAAGTGGTTATCGGGTTTGTAAATAACGGACTGAGTTAAGAATAGTGTAGAATCATTAGTTCTGCTCACCTCCATTACTAAATATTACAATTCATCGCCAGGTGAGGGGCGCTGATTCTCAATCGGCTCAAATACAAGCGCGGCAGGGCAGATACGGAAGCTGACTTGTTCATCTTGCGTAACGATTTCATTTAAATCCAGACACGGATTAAATAAATTCCACTGAAAATCGTAAAGTAACTTAAATCTATTCGTCTCTGTCATCTCAACAGCAATAACGCGTAAACTGCCTGGCACTAAGATGGCATTGGCTGAATACCACTGTAAATCGCCAACAAGTGAATCTGTTATTTTGAGAATATTCCGCTCTATAATTGTGGCTAATTTTGCGCAATCCGTTTCATCCTGCGCGACATCGCATTCAATTCTTACTGACATAGTCTGCTCATGAATAACAACTTATAAACCCATCATTGATGTTCTTCTGGCGGTTTGCAAGTAGTCCTCCACACATAATAAGGTCTCGTTGAGGGCAAATTTAAGCAAGTGGTTGATTCGTTGCTGCTTCTCTATAGCCCTTTTTATGGCAAATCGTGCGCTGGTTTATTTTTTGAAACACATTGCCGTGGTGATAACGCGACAACATCGGATATCATAGTTGTTATGTTATAACATTTTTTGGTGCAGTGATGAATCAAAGTGGACTGTTAATGTCACTCGGAGGACGGTTAGTGGTGGCTCTCCTGTTAATCGCTGTTCTGGCAACAGCGATGTGGTGGGGAATGCAGCCGTGATAGCGTTGAGAAATCTACAGGTGGGTTATCAGGGGCAATCTGTCTCACCCGTTCTGACCACCCAGTTGCCCCAGGGCAGCATGACCGCGCTGATTGGTGCGAACGGAAGCGGAAAATCCACACTGATTAAAACCATCGCTGGCTTATTGCCGCCAGTGCAGGGGCAGTGTGAACTGCATCTTCCGCGCCGGGAAGTTGGCTGGCTGCCTCAGCGAAGCGAGCTGGAAACACGTTTTCCTTTAACCGTGTACGAGCTGGTTTCAATAGGTTGCTGGCCGCGCTGTGGCTGGTTTGGCGGAATCAACCGGCGCTTGCGTAAAGAAATTAGCGAGGCCCTGGAGGCGGTGCAGATGAGCGACTATGCCGATGCTCAACCTGCCACTTTATCCGGCGGACAGCTGCAGCGTGTGCTGTTTGCCCGGCTGATGCTGCAACGTAGTCGCCTGTGGTTGCTTGATGAGCCTTTTAACGGCATTGACAGCAAGACGGTAACGCTACTGATGTCCATCTTGCAGCAGCAGCAGCAGGCTGGCACCACGCTCATGGTGGTGCTCCACGATCGCCCGCTGGTTGAGCGTTATTTTAGCGATGTCTTGTCTATGGATGATGGTGCTCACCGCCGCAGTGTGTTCGATGCCGCGCCCTTACGGAGCGTGGCGCCGTGACAATTATTCAGCCGTTTATTGAGTTCAGCTTTATGCGACGGGCGCTGGTGGCCTGTGTCGCGCTTGCATTTAGCGCCACCCCGCTAGGCGTTTTTCTCTCTTTGCGCCGCATGAGTCTGATTGGGGATGCCTTATCCCATGCCGTACTGCCCGGTGCCGCTATCGGCTATTTACTCTCCGGCTTGTCCCTGGTTGCGATGGGCGTGGGCGGGCTGATTGCCGGCCTGGCGGTGGCACTGCTGTCGGGTGCCGTGAGTCGTTACACGCCGCTCAAAGAAGATGCCAGTTTTGCTGGCTTTTACCTGGGCTCGCTGGCGCTGGGCGTCACGCTCGTCTCACTTCGCGGATCCAGCGTTGATCTGCTGCACGTTCTGTTTGGCTCCCTGCTGGCAGTGGATAATCCTGCGCTGGCGGTGGTCGGTGGTATCGCCGCGTTTACGCTGCTGATGCTGGCCGTCATTTACCGTCCTCTGGTCATTGATGCATTCGATTCCGACTTTCTGCGCGCACAGGGCAAATGGAGCGCGCCGCTGGTGCACGGTATTTTTCTGACGCTGGTGGTGCTCAACCTGGTCGCAGGTTTTCAGGTACTGGGAACCTTGATGTCGGTGGGGCTGATGATGTTGCCCGCCGCCAGCGCCCGTTTCTGGAGTCGTCACCTCGTCATCATGCTGGGCTCGGCCATGCTGATGGCCGTGCTGTCGGCGTTTGCCGGGCTGGTGCTTTCCTGGCACTTTTCACTGCCGGCAGGACCGGCGGTGGTGTTGAGTGCCGCAATGCTGTTCTTTCTCTCCATCTTAACAGGGCCGTGCGGTGGGATTTTGCGCCGCCATTAATCAGAGGTAGCTATGAAGATATTCCCCATTAGTCTGGCAGTCGGTGCGTTAGTCATCAGTCCATTCTCTATGGCAAAAACGGTCGATGCGGTAGCGAGTTTTACCGTCCTGGCCGATATTGTGAAGCAAATTGGTGGCGATCACGTCCACGTGAAGAGTCTTGTCGGGCCAAATGGCGATCCGCACACCTTTGAACCGACACCACAAGACAGCGAAGCGCTGGCGAAAGCGGATGTGGTCTTCGTCAGCGGGCTGGGGCTGGAAGGCTGGATGAATCGTCTGGTGAGTGCCTCGGGCTATAAAGGTCAACCCGTAGTGGCGTCAACGGGCATCGAAACGCGGACGATGGAAGAAGATGGCAAAACCATCACCGATCCTCATGCGTGGAACAGCATGTATAACGGCACGATTTATGCCAAAAACGTGATGGATGCGCTAATCAAGGCCGATCCGCAGGATGCCGATGATATCCGTAAGCGCGGCGAAAAGTATATTCAGCAGCTCCAGAAGCTGGACAGCTGGGCCAAAACGTCTTTTGCGGCTATCCCGCAGCAAAAACGCAAAGTGCTGACCAGCCACGATGCCTTTGGCTATTTTGGGCAACGTTATGGCGTCTCGTTCCTGGCACCTGTCGGTTTCTCAACGGAAGCGGAAGCCAGTGCCAGCGATGTCGCCAGCCTGATCACGCAGCTTAAGCAGCAGCATATTAAAACGTACTTTATGGAAAACCAGACCGATCCTCGTCTGGTGAAGCAGATTGCCAGCGCCACGGGCGCGAAGCCGGGGGGAGAGCTTTATCCTGAAGCGCTGTCAACGGCTTCCGGCCCTGCACCCACCTACGAGGCCGCTTTTAAACATAACGTAGAGGCGATGCTGAACAGCATGCGCTGAGCATAAAAAAAGCCGGAATGGCGGGTGAGCGACATTCCGGCTAAGGTTCACGACACACATCAACGTTTTTTCTTTCTTCCCTGTACGGCTTTAAAGCGCGGATTCGTTTTACAGATGATATAGATGCGGCCTTTACGGCGCACAACCTTGCAATCCCGATGGCGATTCTTCGCCGAGCGCAGCGAACTTAATACCTGCATCATGTCCTCTCTTATCGGCGACCCAGAAAGCGGCCAAAGCGCTGGTTGAAGCGGGCAGTGCTGCCTTCTTTAGCAAAGTCTTTCTGCTTACCGGTATAAAACACATGAGATGCCGACGAGACGTCGAGCGTAACGTAAGGCAGGGTTTCGCCTTCAAACTCAACGGTACGATCGGTTTTGATGGTGGAACCGATTTTGAAATACACGTCAGCAGAAGTGTCGTGGAACACCACTGCACGATAGGTAGGATGAATATTCGCTTTCATGATTCTCACTAATGTAATGTTATACTATAACAATATTATGCGCCGCAGCCGATTCGATTGCAACCCTCCAAAAAGCAGGGAAAAACAGGGGCAGTAACAATACAGCCCGGTGGCGATGCGCGTGAGACAGGCGGAAAAGAAATCCATAGCGGAGAGGGCGAGGTGCAGTCAGAGTTGAGCGGGCATCGGGCCCATCGGCGTGGCAGACAGAGAATGTGAGCAGTCAGGTATGAGAAGGCACGATGAGGACAAAAAAAAAGGCCGCTGACGCGGCCTTTATGTTTACGGATTAATGCGAGTGGTTATCGACAGGATGATCCTTTTCGATGTCCGCTTTCTTACCGAAGCGACGGCGCACCACCACAAAGAATACCGGTACAAAGAAGATGGCCAGCGCGGTGGCGGTCACCATACCGCCCATTACGCCCGTACCGACCGCATTCTGGGCACCTGAGCCTGCGCCGGTGCTGATGGCCAGGGGCAGTACGCCAAGAATAAAGGCCAGCGAGGTCATCAGGATCGGACGCAGACGCATACGACAGGCTTCAAGCGTCGCTTCCACCAGGCCTTTACCTTCTTTCTCCATCAGATCCTTCGCAAATTCCACGATCAGGATGGCGTTCTTCGCCGAGAGGCCAACGGTTGTCAGTAACCCCACGACAAAGTAAACGTCGTTACTCAGGCCACGTAAGGTGGTGAAGAGTAATGCACCGACCACACCGAGCGGAACGACCAGCATGACAGAGAACGGGATGGACCAGCTTTCATACAGGGCAGCAAGACACAGGAACACCACAATCAGTGAAATGGCATAAAGAGCCGGTGCCTGGTTGCCTGACAGACGTTCCTGATAGGACATTCCCGTCCAGTCAAAACCGATGCCGGTTGGCAGTTTAGAGGCCAGTTCTTCCATCAGATTCATGGCTTCACCGGAACTCTTGCCCGGTCCGGCCTGACCCAGGATCTCCATGGCAGGCAGACCGTTATAGCGTTCCAGACGCGGCGAACCATACTGCCAGTGTGCCGAAGAGAAGGCAGAGAAGGGCACCATCTCGCCGTTGCTGTTACGGACAAACCACTTATTGATGTCGTCCGGCAGCATACGCGCGTCGGCTTTACCCATCACGTACACTTTCTTCACACGACCGCGGTCAATAAAGTCATTGACGTAAGAGCCGCCCCACGAGGCTGCGAGCGTGGTGTTGATGTCACTGAGTGACACGCCCAACGCCTGCGCTTTCTCCTGGTCGATATCCAGCTTGAACTGCGGCGTATCTTCCAGGCCATTAGGGCGAACACCGACCAGCGTATCCGGATGCTGGGCAATCATGCCAAACAGCTGGTTACGCGCCTGCGTTAGCTTGTCATGGCCCAGGTTTGCCTGATCGATCAGCTCAAAGTCAAAGCCTGTCGCGTTCCCTAATTCAATAATGGCCGGCAGGTTAAACGCAAAGACCATACCGTCTTTGATTTGCCCTAATGCCTGCATGGCACGTCCCTGGATAGCCGGGACTTTCATATCGCTGCTGGTACGCTCATCCCAGGGTTTGAGGCTGACGAAGGCGATACCGGTGTTCTGGCCCCGTCCGGCAAAACCAAAACCGGCAACGGTAAAGACCGACTTAACCGAGTCCTTCTCTTTTGTAAGGAAGTAGTCAGAAACCTGATCCAGCACCTTCTGCGTGCGTTCCTGGGTTGCACCCGCAGGCAACTGTGCCTGAGCCAGCAACAGGCCCTGATCTTCTTCCGGCAGGAAGGAAGAGGGGAGGCGCAGGAACAGAAACGCCATGCCCAGCACAATCAGCAGGTAAAGCAGCAGATAGCGACCGGTACCGCGAACGATATGGCCCACGCTGTCGACATAGTGATGCGTGCTCTTGTCGAACAGGCGATTAAACCAGCCAAAGAAACCGGTGGTTTTGCCATGATCGCCTTTTTTCACCGGCTTGAGCATGGTGGCGCAGAGCGCCGGCGTCAGAATTAACGCAACCAGTACCGACAGCGCCATCGCTGAAACAATAGTGATAGAGAACTGACGGTAAATGACCCCGGTAGATCCGCCGAAGAAGGCCATAGGAATGAATACTGCCGACAGCACCAGGGCAATACCGACCAGCGCGCCCTGAATCTGTTCCATCGATCGCTTGGTGGCCTCTTTGGGCGGCAGCCCTTCTTCCGCCATTACGCGTTCGACGTTCTCGACCACTACGATGGCATCATCGACCAGCAAGCCGATGGCCAGCACCATCCCAAACATCGTCAGGGTGTTTATCGAGTAGCCAAAGGCGCTGATAATGGCAAAGGTACCCAGCAGAACAACAGGCACGGCGATGGTCGGAATCAGCGTGGCACGGAAGTTTTGCAGGAACAGATACATCACCAGGAACACCAACAGAATGGCTTCCATCAGTGTCTTCACTACTTCGAAAATCGAGATTTTTACGAAAGGTGTCGTGTCATAAGGGTAAACGACCTTCATACCCGCCGGGAAAGTGGGCTGCAGTTTAGCCAGCTCTGCCTTCACCGCCTCCGCCGTGTTCAGGGCGTTAGCGCCGGTCGCCAGTTTGATACCAATACCGGAAGCGGGTTTACCGTTATAACGTGCGATGATTTCGTAGTTTTCCCCACCCAGTTCAATCTGAGCCACATCGCGCAGACGAACCTGAGAACCGTCAGCATTCACCTTAAGCAGAATGTTGCCGAACTCTTTGGTCGAGGTCAGACGGGTTTGTGCAATGATAGAGGCGTTCAACTGCTGTCCCGGCACCGGTGGCGTGCCGCCTAACTGACCGGCAGCGACCTGGGCGTTCTGGGTTTTCAGCGCGTTGATAACGTCAACAGGGGTTAACTGATAGTTATTAAGCTTGCTGGGATCCATCCAGATACGCATGGCATACTGTGCCCCGAATACCTGGGTATCACCGACGCCAGGCGTACGGCTGATCGGATCTTTGATGTTTGAGGCAACGTAATCAGAAATATCGTTCTGATTCATACTGCCGTCATCGCTGATAAAACCGGCGACCATCAGGAAGCTACTGGAGGATTTTTTAACCTGAATCCCCTGTTGTTGCACTTCCTGAGGCAGCAACGGCATGGCCAGTTGCAGTTTGTTCTGCACCTGAACCTGGGCGATATCGGCATCGGTACCTGACTCAAACGAAATCGTCAGCGTCAGTGCGCCCGATGAGTCACTGCTTGATGACATATACATCAGGCCATCAATACCATTCATGTTCTGTTCGATGACCTGAGTCACCGAGTCTTGCAGCGTTTTGGCGTCAGCACCTGGGTAGTTGGCCTGAATCTCAATTGCCGGCGGCGCAACATTGGGATATTGCTCGATCGGTAATTTAAGAATCGATAACGCGCCCGCTAGCATCACGATAATAGCAAGAACCCACGCAAAGATGGGGCGATCGATAAAGAACTTAGCCATGTATCAACGGCTCCTGTTATGACGATGTTTTAGCAGACTGCGCTTTGGACGGATCGCCGCTGGCGGCTTTGGCATCATCGGTGACTTCTTTAGGCGTAACCTGCGCACCTGGTTTTGCGCGTTGCAGACCGGTAAAGATCACGCGCTCACCCGCTTTAAGCCCATCAGTCACCAGCCATTTGTCGCCAATAGCCTGGGCCGCTTTAATCTTACGTGCTTCAACCTTGTTATCCGCGCCCACCACCATGACAGAGGCATCGCCGGTTGGCGTACGGCTCACCGCCTGCTGTGGCACTAAAAGGGCGTTCGGGTTGGTGCCTTCCTCCAGACGAGCACGGACAAACATGCCAGGCAGCAACGCTTTGTCAGGGTTCGGGAAGATCGCACGCAGGGTGATGGATCCGGTGGTCTGGTCAACGGTCACGTCGGAAAATTCCAGCGTACCCGGCTGAGCATAGTCTTTGCCGTTTTGCATCAGCAGGGTGACATTCGCTTTGCCATCGTTCTGTTTCAGCTGACCCGATTCGAGTTCTGAACGTAAACGCAGGAAATCTTCACTCGACTGGGTGACATCGACATACATCGGATCAAGCTGCTGCACGGTTGCCAGCGCCGTAGTTTGCCCGCTCTGCACCAGCGCACCTTCCGTTACGGAAGACTTACCGATACGGCCGCTGATGGGCGAGGTGACTTTGGTGTAGGCAAGATTAATACGGGCGGTTTCCACATTGGCTTTGGCTGACTGAACCGCGGCATTGTTCTGCGCGGCGGTGGCCACAGCCGTATCATAATCCTGCTGACTGATGTATTTAGTGCCGAGCAGCGGCTTATAGCGATTCACGGTAAGCTGCGCAATGCGTGCGTTAGCTTCCGCCTTCGCTAAATCGGCTTTAGCACTGTCGTAGGACGCCTGATAGGTCGCCGGATCGATCTGATACAGCGATTCCCCTGCTTTGATCTCTCCGCCTTCAATGAAGTTACGCTTCAGGATGATACCGGAAACCTGCGGGCGAACTTCAGCAATACGAAAAGCCAAAGTGCGGCCGGGTAATTCAGTCGAAATTTTAAGGGGTTCACTTTTAACCGTAACAACACCCACCTCAGGTGGCTGCTGCTGCTGGGCGGCCTGGTCGGATTTATTTCCGTCACATCCTGTTAACACGAAGCTGCCTGATAGCATCAGGACGGCCGCCAGAGGCGTTAACCCTCTGAATTTAGTCATAAATAAACCTCTAGAGTCCGATATCGAATGATCAATGGATCACAAAGCCAGGAACCCATTGCTGCGTAAGAGTTTAGGTCGTGCTATGGTACATACATTCACAAATGTATGTAAACTTACTCGATTGTAAAAAAAGTCCCCTATGGCACGAAAAACCAAAGCGCAAGCTCTTGAAACCCGGCATCAAATTCTTGACGCTGCACTTGCCCTTTTTTCTAAAGAGGGGGTTTCAGCCACTTCCCTGGCGGATGTCGCATCCGCAGCCAGCGTAACACGGGGGGCAATCTACTGGCATTTCAAAAACAAAGCCGATTTGTTAAACGAAATATGGCTTCGCAGTGATGCAGGGCTGGATGATGTGAAACTTGAGTATCAGACAAAATACCCCGGTGATCCACTTTCCATTCTGCGAGCGATGCTGGTGTATATCTTTCAGGCGACGGCTAGAGATCCTCAGCGCCGCGCGCTAATGGAAATTATCTTCCACAAATGCGAGTTTGTGGGGGAAATGGCGGCGGTAAAAAGCATTCAGCAAAGCCTGTTGCTGGAGCGTTACAATGAAATAGAAGACGTTTTGCGCCAGTGCATTGATGCCGGGCAGCTCCCGGAAACCTTCCAGACGCGTCAGGCCGCGCTGATTATGCGCGGCTACGTGAACGGCATGATGGAAAGCTGGCTGTTTACACCCGATAAGTTTGATCTGGTTACCGATGCGCCTGTGCTGGTTGATGCGCTGATTGATATGCTGCGCTTCAGCCCAACGCTGGCTAAAAAGGCCTAATCTTTACGCTGCGTGTCGCGCTTTCTTTCAAAGTCGCGCTGAACGATGGCCAGTGCAGACAGCACGGTTTCTACCGCGATCTGATTCTCTTCAAGCAGCTGAATGAGATCGACGGCCAGTTTTACCTCTTCAGGCGCCGTTTCCAGGGACATCTTTCCTCCTGAGCAGTTGTATCATGGGCCAGATAAGCGTGCCATCCGTGAATCCCCTCCAGCACGGATAGCGCATTAAGTGTTAAAGGCGCTGTTTGCCAGCGACATTGCCCACTCCACCGAACGTATGGCCTGTCGACAGCGTGCCATACGACCTTCGAGCACCTCCAGGTCTTTCTTCAACTGCTGCTGCACGGCCAGCGTTTCCGCCAGCGCCATTCGCTGTTCACGCTGGTCGATCATAGCCTGCAGTCGACGTTCATACTCGCGGTATTCCTGATATTTTCGCTGCCGGGAAGAGGGCTGAGCGCGCTCCTGTGGGCTACGCAACTGTTGGGTGCGGGCCTCACGTTGCAGAGCAGCAATCTGATCGACCAGATGGCTGGCCAGCCACTGGCTGCGGGCCACGTCACCGTTGGGCTGGCACAAACGCTGATAATTGTGTTCAATCTCCTGCAAATAATCCGCCAGCCGGGTGCCTTTGGTGGTAAAAAGCTGGCTGTCAAAGCGGGGGGAACGGCAGTATCCATCAGGATGGCTGGCAATATCCTGTCGTAAATCAAGCATGCAGTTAAGCAGGCGTTGGTGTGCAGTGACGTAACTCATCGCCCGAGACTCAGGTATGCTAAGGTTACGTGACTGGAAACGCGCTGAGCGATCGTTATGCAACGCATTGTATTATTGACCCTTGGCTGGCTGGCGATTGTGCTTGGCATACTGGGTATTGTATTACCTTTATTACCCACCACGCCATTTATGCTACTGGCGGCCTGGTGTTTTGCCCGCTCTTCTCCCCGATTCCACTACTGGCTGCTCTGGAGATCGCCTTTTGGCCGTTATATCCGCCACTGGCAGCAGCACCGTGGCATGCCCCCCGGTGCAAAAAGCCGGGCGATGATCGTGATTGTAATAACCTTTGCGGTGTCTCTCTGGCTGGTTCCGCTGTGGTGGGTACGCGTCATGTTACTTATTATGCTGGCTGTGCTACTGCTGTTTATCGGGCGCATGCCGGTGGTGGCAGAAACAGCGGATGAACGTTTACCGCCGCGATAAAGTTGCAATTAGCCGACCATTTGCTTAGATTTGGGCCTCTTCGTGTGTAGCTTCCCATTATTCATGCCTCTTCGCTGAGCCTTTAACCCGGTGTTGGCGCTATTGAAGCTGCGCAAAACAGAACAGAATTTTTTTTTTACCAGGCTTAAGATTATGACCGACACTGCGCAGCAGCTTGAACTGATTAAAAACAGTATCAAAAGTATTCCTGATTACCCGAAGCCGGGTATTCTTTTCCGTGACGTCACCAGCCTGTTGGAAGACCCAAAAGCCTATGCCGCGTCCATCTCGCTGCTGGTAGAGCGTTATCGCAATAAAGGCATCACCAAAGTGGTGGGCACGGAAGCGCGGGGTTTCCTGTTCGGGGCACCTGTCGCCCTCGGACTGGGGCTGGGCTTTGTTCCGGTGCGCAAGCCGGGCAAACTGCCACGTGAAACCTTCAGCGAAGCTTACGAGCTGGAATACGGTACCGACCGACTGGAATTGCACAAAGATGCTATTCAGCCAGGCGATGTGGTGCTGGTGGTCGACGACCTGCTGGCAACGGGGGGCACGCTCGAAGCGACCATCAAACTGATTCGTCGTGCAGGCGGCGAAGTTAAGGATGCGGCATTTATTATCAACCTGTTCGATCTGGCAGGTGAAGCGCGTCTCAAGGCGCTGGGCGTTGACAGCTACAGCCTGGTCAATTTTCCCGGCCACTAACCCTCGCTTGCGGCCTCGTGCTCCGCAGGCCGCACATCTTTCCCTGTTCAAGATAACGAGTGATAGGTGAAAGCGTAGCTGTTAGACTACTGCAATCATATACAGGGGTTGCAGTGCGTCTGCGCTCACATTTCCATCCAAATTCGTCGAAACCACATGAGCTATCAGGTACTTGCCCGAAAATGGCGTCCACAGGCGTTTGCTGATGTTGTCGGTCAGGAACATGTTCTGACGGCGCTGGCGAATGGATTGTCTCTGGGACGCATCCATCATGCTTATCTCTTCTCCGGCACGCGGGGCGTAGGGAAAACCACGATTGCCCGTCTGCTGGCAAAAGGGCTTAACTGCGAAACCGGTATTACCGCAACACCCTGCGGTCAGTGCGACAACTGTCGTGAGATTGAGCAGGGGCGCTTTGTCGATCTTATTGAGATTGACGCGGCCTCGCGCACCAAAGTGGAAGACACACGCGATCTGCTCGATAACGTGCAGTACGCGCCCGCGCGCGGCCGGTTTAAAGTCTACCTGATCGATGAAGTGCACATGCTGTCGCGTCACAGCTTCAACGCCCTGCTGAAAACGCTGGAAGAACCGCCTTCGCATGTAAAATTCTTGCTGGCCACGACCGATCCGCAAAAACTGCCGGTGACGATTCTGTCGCGCTGCCTGCAGTTTCATCTAAAAGCGCTTGAGGTCGATCAGATCCGCCAGCAGTTGGATCATGTTTTAGAGCAGGAGCAGATCGCGCGTGAGCCACGCGCCCTGCAACTGCTCGCCAGAGCCGCCGATGGCAGCATGCGTGACGCGTTAAGCCTTACCGATCAGGCCATTGCAATGGGCGAGGGCAGCGTGACCAGCGCCACCGTGGGCACGATGCTCGGAACGCTTGATGATGAACAGCCGCTTGGCCTGCTCGAAGCCGTGGTTGAGGGCAATGGCGAACAGATGATGACGCTGCTAGCCCACGCGGCTTCACGCGGCGTTGAGTGGGAAGCGCTGTTGGTTGAGATGCTGCGCCTGCTGCACCGGATTGCCATGGTGCAGCTCCTGCCCACGTCGCTCAATGACGATGAAGAGAGCAATGCGCTACGCCTGCGTGAGCTGGCGCGCGCGGTGCCACCGGCCGATCTCCAGCTGTACTACCAAACCCTGCTCATGGGGCGTAAAGATTTACCGCTTGCGCCCGATCGCCGCATGGGGATTGAAATGACATTGCTGCGCGCCCTGGCGTTCCATCCCAAGGCAGCCATCGCCGAACCGATCGCGCGGCCAACGCTGACGGCGCAGTCGGCACCGGCACCGGTGCAGAATGTCGCTGCCCAGCCCGCTCAAAAGGCGCCCGCGGCGCAGCCGCAAATGGCCGCGCCGGAACCGGCTGTCAGTCAGCAGGCCGTGCCGCCGGCTTCGCCCGATCCGTCACTGTCCAGCTCCACCAGCCAGCTCCTGCAGGCGCGCACCCAGTTGCTGCGCCAGGGAGCAAACAAAGCAAAAAAGAGTGAGCCGGCAGCGCCAGGTGCGCGGCCGGCCAACTCTGCGCTGGAACGACTGGCCTCTGTTACCGAACGCAGCCAGCAGCGAGTCCGAGACAGCGCGCCTGCGGCACCGGTAAAAAAAGAGGCTTACCGCTGGAAAGCACAGACGCCAGTGACAGAGGTCGCTGAGCCGGTCGCGACGCCAAAAGCCTTGCGTTCTGCGCTGGAGCATGAGAAAAATCCTGAGCTGGCCGCGCGACTGGCGGAAGAAGCCCAGCAGCGCGATGCATGGGCGGCAGAGGTCGCGGGCTTACCGCTGCCTAAACTGGTTCAGCAACTGGCCCTGAATGCATGGAAAGAAACCACGGATAACGGCATTTGCCTGCATTTACGTTCCAGTCAGCGCCACCTGAATTCCGCGTCGGCGCAGCAGGCCCTGAGCGCCGCGTTAAGTCAGGCAGCAGGCCATCAGGTTGAACTGTCGGTTATTGAAGACGATAATTCTTCGGTATTGACGCCACTGGAGTGGCGTCAGGCCATTTATGAAGAGAAGCTGGCGCAGGCGCGTCAGTCAATCTTGAGTGACACCCACATTCAAACCCTTCGTCGCTTTTTTGATGCCGATTTGGATGAGGAAAGCATTCGACCCGTTTGAACACGCTGCAACGGTCTGAATAAACCGCGTTGTAGCCTCAGCAGAGAGAGAAAACTATGTTTGGTAAAGGCGGATTGGGCAACCTGATGAAGCAGGCCCAGCAGATGCAAGACAAAATGGCCCAGGTTCAGGAAGAAATTGCCGCCCTGGAAGTCACGGGTGAATCAGGTGCTGGCATGGTCAAAGTCACGATCAACGGTGCTCACAACTGCCGCCGGGTAGAAGTCGATCCGAGCCTGCTTGAGGACGACAAAGACATGCTGGAAGATCTGATTGCCGCCGCATTCAACGATGCCGCTCGTCGCATTGACGAAGTGCAGAAAGAGAAAATGGCCTCTGTCTCTTCAGGCATGCAGCTGCCACCAGGCTTCAAGATGCCGTTCTGATGCAAACCAGCCCCCTGCTAGAGTCTTTAATGGAGTCGCTGCGCTGTTTGCCGGGCGTTGGGCCTAAATCGGCCCAGCGTATGGCGTTTCAACTGCTACAGCGCGATCGGAGTGGCGGAATGCGGCTGGCGCAGGCTCTGACCCGGGCGATGTCGGAAATCGGCCACTGTGCCGATTGCCGCACCTTCACCGAGCAGGAAATTTGCACCATTTGCGCCAATCCCCGGCGACAGCAAAATGGTCAAATCTGCGTGGTTGAAAGCCCGGCAGACATCCATGCTATTGAGCAAACCGGGCAATTTGCCGGCCGCTATTTCGTGTTGATGGGGCATCTTTCGCCGCTGGACGGCATTGGTCCAGCCGATATTGGTCTTGACCGACTGGAACAACGGCTGGAAAAAGAAACGCTTCACGAAGTGATTCTGGCGACCAATCCCACGGTTGAAGGTGAAGCTACCGCGAACTACATCGCTGAATTGTGCGGACAGTATGGCGTCGACGCGAGCCGTATTGCGCATGGGGTTCCGATGGGCGGTGAACTGGAAATGGTCGATGGCACCACGCTGTCCCACTCCCTGGCCGGTCGTCAAAAGATTAAATTTTAAACGCTTGCCGGTGTTGTGAAAGACACCGGCTTGAAAACCTCTCATTTATCCCCACATCCTCCTCAACGTTCGTTAAATCTGATTCTGTTGAGGTAGCAATGACCATGAAAGGACAAGAGACTCGTGGCTTTCAGTCAGAGGTAAAACAACTTCTGCACCTGATGATCCATTCTCTCTATTCAAACAAAGAGATTTTCCTGCGTGAGCTGATTTCCAATGCTTCGGATGCGGCAGATAAACTGCGCTTCCGCGCGCTGTCTGATGCCAGCCTGTATGAAGGCGATGGCGACCTGCGCGTGCGTCTCTCTGTGGATAAGGACAACCGTACCATTACGCTGAGCGATAACGGTATCGGCATGCGTCGTGATGAAGTGATTGAAAACCTGGGCACCATTGCTAAATCAGGCACCAAATCCTTCCTGGCGTCTCTGGGCTCAGACCAGGCGAAAGACAGCCAGCTGATCGGTCAGTTTGGCGTAGGCTTCTATTCGGCGTTTATCGTGGCCGACAAGGTCTCTGTGCGCACCCGTGCAGCGGGCGCGGCAGAAGACGAAGCTGTCTTCTGGGAATCCGCGGGTGAAGGGGATTACACCATCGCGGATATCAGCAAAGCCGAACGCGGTACCGAAATTACCCTGCACCTGCGCGAGGGCGAAGATGAGTTCCTTGATAGCTGGCGCGTACGCAACATTATCAGTAAGTACTCCGATCACATTGCCCTGCCGGTAGAAATCGAAAGCAAAGACGAAGAGACCGGCACCACCACCTGGGAGAAAATCAACAAGGCCCAGGCGCTGTGGACGCGCAACAAAGCTGACATCAGCGATGAAGAGTACAACGAGTTTTACAAACACATCGCCCACGATTTCAGCGATCCGGCAATCTGGAGCCACAACCGTGTTGAAGGTAAACAGGAGTACACCAGCCTGCTTTATATCCCGGCGCGTGCGCCGTTCGACATGTGGAACCGCGATCATAAACATGGCCTGAAACTGTACGTACAGCGCGTGTTTATCATGGATGATGCCGAGCAGTTCATGCCGAATTACCTGCGCTTCGTGCGCGGTCTGATTGACTCAAACGATCTGCCGCTTAACGTATCGCGTGAAATCCTGCAGGACAGCCGGGTAACCCAGAGCCTGCGTGGCGCGCTGACCAAGCGTGTGCTGCAGATGCTGGAGAAATTGGCAAAAGACGACAGCGAAAAATACCAGACCTTCTGGAAAGAGTTCGGTCTGGTACTGAAAGAAGGCCCGGCGGAAGATCACGCGAATAAAGAAGCGATTGCTAAACTGTTGCGCTTTGCCAGTACCCAAAGCGAAGGCGCGGCGCAAACCGTTTCGCTGGAAGAGTACGTCAGCCGCATGGTAGAAGGTCAGGAGAAGATCTACTACATCACGGCCGACAGCTATGCCGCCGCCAACAGCAGCCCGCATCTGGAGCTGTTCCGTAAGAAAGGCATCGAAGTGCTGCTGTTGTCCGATCGCATCGACGAATGGATGATGAGCTACCTGACCGAGTTCGACGGTAAAGTCTTCCAGTCTGTCAGCAAAGCCGATGACGCACTGGATAAGCTGGCCGACGAAGAGACGGAAGAGCAGAAAGAAGCTGAAAAAGCGCTGGAGCCGTTTGTTGAACGCGTGAAAACGCTGCTGGGTGAGCGCGTGAAAGAAGTGCGTCTGACGCACCGCCTGACCGATACGCCGGCGATTGTGACCACGGATGCGAACGAGATGACCACGCAAATGGCCAAACTGTTTGCTGCGGCAGGTCAGGACGTGCCGGAAGTGAAATACATCTTTGAAATCAACCCCGATCACCAACTGGTGAAACGCGTGGCGGATACCCAGGATGAAACCCGCTTCGGTGAGTGGATAGAGCTGTTACTGGATCAGGCGCTGCTGGCCGAGCGCGGCACGCTGGACGATCCTAACCAGTTTATCCGCCGTATGAATCAGTTACTGACGGCGTAAGCCAATCAAAACCGGTGGCAAGGTCCACCGGTTTTTTTTGCTTAAGTGCATCGCCTGATTTCAGCGAGCCGTTTTGTTGCGCAAACGCCATGAAATGCATTCAGCATAAGCCGCCAGTCCGAAAATGCCCTTTCGCTGACCTGACGCACTGCTATCACGCGCTAAAGCCAGTACACTAAACTTTCCTGACCCGCCGCTTCCTTGTGGTGGGCGGGTCATAATGGTATGTTCTTCCGCTTCTCAGATTCATCAATGCGATTCGCAAGGGGATTTACGCAATGCGTATTATTCTGCTCGGAGCTCCGGGCGCAGGTAAGGGGACTCAAGCCCAATTCATCATGGAGAAATACGGCATTCCGCAGATCTCCACTGGCGACATGCTGCGTGCAGCGGTTAAAGCTGGCACCGAACTTGGCAACCAGGCGAAAGCCATTATGGATGCCGGTAAGTTGGTTACTGATGAGCTGGTCATTGCGCTGGTTAAAGAGCGCATCACCCAGGAAGATTGCAAAAACGGTTTCCTGCTTGATGGTTTCCCACGCACCATTCCTCAGGCTGACGCAATGAAAGAAGCCGGTATTAAAGTGGACTACGTGCTGGAGTTCGCCGTACCGGACGAGCTGATTGTTGAGCGTATCGTAGGCCGCCGTGTTCACGCGCCATCAGGCCGCGTCTACCACGTCAAATTCAATCCACCGAAAGTGGAAGGCAAGGATGACGTGACCGGTGAAGAGCTGACCACGCGCAAAGACGATCAGGAAGAAACGGTGCGCAAACGTCTGGTGGAATACCATCAGCTGACTGCGCCGCTGATTGCTTACTACAGCAAAGAAGCGGAAGCGGGGCACACCGCGTATCACAAGATCGACGGTACGCGCAACGTGTCCGACGTGAGCGCAGAGCTGGCTAAGATTCTCGGCTAAGCGGATTGGGGCTGGCCAGGCTGGCCCCTTTTGCCCTCAACGCGTTGACTCCCCCTCTGTGTCTGTTTCTCTCCTCTTCCTGCATGCTGTTGGACAGAAGGCCGAGGTTCGCCTGGTGCTAAATACAATGGCAGAACATACTGAGATGAGTATGCAGTGGGTTCACTTGCGACAGTAAAGTCACGACACAGAATGTGATATGCTTCTCTGCCTGTTTTTTCTCACGGCAGTTACCATGAAATTTCCCGGCAAACGTAAATCCAAACATTACTTCCCCGTTAGCGCCCGCGATCCGCTGTTACAGTCCTCCCAATTTGATAGTGAAGACGGCAGTTGGGTGGTCGGCATCGATCAGACGCTGGTCGATATCGAAGCCAAAGTCGATGACGCCTTTCTTGTTCGCTACGGCCTGAGCGCTGGCCATTCGCTGGTTATCGACGATGCCGTGGCGGAAGCGCTGTATGCGGAACTGATGCGTGACGAACTGGTGACCCACCAGTTTGCGGGCGGCACAATTGGTAATACGCTGCATAATTTCTCGGTGCTGGCGGACGATCGTTCCGTACTGCTGGGGGTGATGTGCAACAATATCCAGATTGGCGGTTATGCCTACCGCTATCTGTGTAATACCTCCAGCCGAATGGACCTGAACTATCTGCAGGGCGTTGACGGTGCGATTGGCCGCTGCTTTACGCTGATTGGCGATCAGGGCGACCGCACCTTTGCTATCAGCCCGGGGCAAATGAATCAGCTCAGGGCGGAAAACGTCCCTGAAGACGTTATTGCGGGCGCCTCTGCGCTGGTGCTGACCTCCTATCTAATCCGCTGCGAGGCGGGCGAGCCCATGCCTGAGGCAACATTAAAGGCCATTGAATACGCCAAACGCCACAACGTGCCCGTGGTCCTGACGCTGGGCACCAAACACGTCATCGGCGACAACCCGCAGTTCTGGCGCGATTTTCTGCGCGATCACGTTTCAATTGTGGCAATGAACGAAGAAGAAGCCCTGGCGCTGACCGGCGAAGCCGATCCTCTGCTGGCATCGGATATGGCGCTGGAATGGGTTGACCTGGTGTTGTGTACCGCAGGGCCGACCGGATTGTATATGGCGGGTTATACGGAAGAGGCGTTCAAGCGCAAAACGAATCATCCGCTGCTGCCTGGCGCGATTGCGGAGTTCAACCTGTACGAATTTAGCCGGGCGATGCGTAAACAGGACTGCCAGCAGCCGCTACGCATTTTTTCTCACATCGCCCCTTATATGGGCGGTCCGGAAAAGATCATGAATACCAACGGGGCAGGGGACGGCGCACTGGCCGCATTGCTGCACGATATTACGGCAAACAATTATCATCGCCGCAACGTGCCTAATTCCAGTAAGCATGCGCGCGCTTATCTCACCTATTCGTCCCTGGCGCAGGTTTGCAAATATGCGAACCGGGTAAGCTATCAGGTGCTGAACCAGCATTCTCCCCGACTGACGCGCGGCCTGCCCGAGCGGGAAGACAGCCTGGAAGAGTCCTACTGGGATCGTTAAGCCGGAAACACAAACTGCCCCTCAGCAACGCTGCCGCTGCTGAGGGGCAGGGCATTAGCTGTTGCCTTCACAGGCGAGCCTGGTGTGATCCTGCTCAAGGTTTTCCTGCAGTTTCTGAATGATGCTGGCGGCAATCTCGCGTTCGCCCATCACGACATGGTTTGCGCCACGTTCCAGAATGTACTCCACCTCATCATCATAATGGGCATGCACAATGATGTTGATGTCCGCTTTTTTCTGGCGGGCGGCGGTAACGATTTCCCCCACCTCATATCCGTTGGGAATGGTGATGAGCAGCCAGGCTGCACAGTCCACACGGGCTAACTCCAGCGTGTTTGCGCGGGCAGCGTTGGCCAGCACGGCCCGAATGCCCTGATCGCGTAGTGCTTTGACGCGAGGAATCGAACTCTCGACCACCACCACCGGAATATTGAGCGCCATCAGTTGCTCACACAGCAGGTTGCCGACGCGACCATAGCCAACGATTACCGCGTGATGGCAGATATCCACTGGAATCTGTTGTTCTTCTTCTTCCAGCGCCTCTTCGAGCGTCTGCTGCTCCATCGTTTCGTTCTTAGACAGATAGCGCCCCAGCAGGGTAAACAGCACCGGGTTGAGCATGATAGAAAGAATGGCGGCAGCCAGCACCAGATTACGGCCCTCTTCATCCAGCAGCCCCAGGGAGATCCCCAGCCCGGCAAGAATAAAGGCAAACTCGCCGATTTGCGCCAGGCTGACCGAAATGGTCATCGCGGTGCGGCGTGAATGACCCAGCAGCGAGACCAGAAGCCACGCCGCGGCAGATTTTCCTATCACGACGATCACCAGCGCCCCCAGCACCGCCAGCGGTTCTTTCACCAGGATCATCGGGTCGAACAGCATTCCGACAGACACAAAGAACAGCACCGCAAAGGCATCACGCAGCGGCAGCGTGTCGCGGGCGGCGCGCTGGCTTAACTCGGACTCGTTCAGCACCATACCGGCAAAGAAGGCCCCGAGGGCAAAAGAGACGTCAAAGAACTCGACGGCGCCAAACGCAATGCCCAGCGCCAGGGCTAATACGGCCAGCGTAAACAGCTCACGTGAACCCGTTGCGGCACTTTTCGCGAGGATCCAGGGCACGGCACGGCGACCGACGACCATCATTAACACCATAAAGGCGGCGACTTTACCGATGGTCCAGAGCAGGTCCCATATCACCAGGCTGGCGCTGGCGTTACCCTGTTCCATCATGCCGGCAATCGCGGGCAGCAGGACCAGCGTAAGCACCATGACCAAATCTTCAACAATCAACCAGCCAATAGCAATCTGGCCGCGCTGGCTTTCAATAAGCTGACGCTCTTCTAATGCGCGCAGCAACACCACGGTACTGGCGGTAGAAAGACACAAACCGAACACTAAGCCCGTCATCCAGGACCAGCCCATCGCCCACGACATCAGCATTCCCAGTAAGGTCGCCACAGCGATCTGTGCGATAGCGCCGGGAATGGCTATCCGCTTTACCGACATCAGATCCTTGAGTGAGAAGTGCAGACCGACGCCGAACATCAGCAGGATAACGCCCAGCTCTGCGAGTTCCGGTGCCAGATTGGTATCAGCCACAAACCCCGGCGTAAAAGGGCCAGCCAGTACGCCCGCGACTAAATAACCCACTAGCGGCGAAATGCGTAACCGATTTGCCAGCATTCCAAGGAGAAAAGCCAGGACCAGAGCCCCGACGATAGTCGTAATCAACGGTGTGGTGTGATGCATGCCAGTCTCCATGGGTATAAATGTGTCCGCTTGTAACAAATGAGTCTAATGCATATCGAAAAGGATCGCTGAATAATTTGTGGGATTAACAGAAAAAATTATGCAAATACGAGAAAAATGCAATCGGAAGGCTGTTTTTATCACTTATCCCTATCACCGGCTGGTTTAACGCTTCATCAGGAACAGAACGGAATAAGTTTACGCCCGTTAAATGACACAGACGTGACGCCAATGATGCGCGAATGCGCTATAAACCGTCACCAACCGGAACCAGCGTGAGATTTGCTAAGGCCAGTCAGCCTCACAAGCGTAATAGCGGTTTTTTCAGATTGAAGCAGCGGTACCATCGCTGTGCTGGATGTCGGGTAAAAACATCGTGAAAACAGACTATTGTGCCGAAGCTACAGCGCAAAGCTGACAGCACTCATGAAAAAAGTCTGGCTGTCAGGTTGAGCTGAAAACAGCAGTCATGCCGGAAAAAGCGCAAAGACCCACTTTGTCGAGTTGATGTCGCAGCGGTTAACAATGTTGCAGGTTTAATGAACAACACCTTCATATCCCGTCAACATTTAGCCTTTTAACAGCGCGTCAGAGAGAAGAGAGCGGATAAATCAGACGGTTGGCGTTTCCTGTCAGGTCGCCTGGCCTGCCATAATGGCCAGACGGAGCCGTATTCATCTTGAGTTACGGCCGTTTCTGTGCGACACAGAAGGGCGCCGATGGCCGGCGGGTGAAACGGATAACAATCAAAGGAGAAGGGCTGTGTTGATATTTCGAGGGGCAGGAGCAGGTCTGGCACTGCTCGTGATGTTATCGTCGCTGTTTACCCATGCTGCAGTGCCTGACCGCAGTTACCGTTTCAGCATTCTGCATACCAACGATCAACATGGGCATTTTTGGACTAATGATCAGGGTGAATACGGGCTGGCGGCGCAAAAAACGCTAATGGATACGCAGCGTTACGATATTCAGGCCAAAGGCGGTGGGGCGTTAATCTTGTCTGCTGGCGATGTTAACAGCGGCGTGCCTGAGTCGGATGAGCTGGACGCGGAACCCGACATTCGCGGCATGAACCTGATTGGCTACGACGCCATGACGCTGGGCAATCACGAGTTCGATAAACCGCTCGCCGTCCTGCGTAAGCAGGAAAAATGGGCCAAATTTCCGTTCCTGGCCGCCAACGTCTATCAAAAAAGCAGTGGTAAGCGCCTGTTTAAGCCCTGGGCTGTATTTCAGCGCATGGGGTTAAAAATCGCCGTGCTCGGATTGATTACCCCCGATACCGCCCGGCTGACAAATCCTGCGCAGTTAAGCGATATCGAATTCCGCGATCCCATTGCCGAGGCCGAAAAGGCCGTCGCCGAGCTGCGTGCTACTGAGAAGCCCGACGTTATCGTCGCGTTAACCCATCTTGGCCATTATGACGACGGTCAACACGGCAGTAACGGTGTTGATGACGTGACGCTGGCCCGCAGTCTGCCAAAGGGAACCCTCAATATGATCGTCGGGGGGCATTCTCACGATGCGGTATGTATGGAAAAAGAGAATGTCAGCCGTAAAGACTATCAGCCAGGCCAACCCTGTGAGCCCGATCGGCAGAACGGCGTCTGGATCATGCAGGCGGAAAAATGGGGTAAATACGTAGGGCGCGGCGATTTTACCTACCGCAATGGAGAGGTGACGCTGGAGGCCTACCAGCTGATACCGGTCAACCTCAAACACAAAATCAAAAATCTTGATGGCAGTGAATCCTCACTGACCTGGCAGGAAGCCATCCCGGCTAACACCGCAATGATGAAACTACTGACGCCTTTTCAAAAGCGCGCAGACGCGAAGCTACGGGTCAACGTGGGAAGCATTAAAGGGGATTTTCCCGGCGAAAAAGAAACCGTGCGGTTTAAACAAAGCGCCATTGGGCAGTTAATACTGCGTGCGCAGATGGCCGCAACGCAGGCTGACTTCGCCGTGATGAGCGGGGGCGGGATCCGTACCTCGCTGACATCCGGCCCGGTTGCCTGGCGCGATCTGTTACAGGTACAACCCTTCGGTAATCAGGTCGTTTCCGTCACGCTGACCGGCGCAGAAATCAAACGCTATCTGGCGGTTGTGGCAAACATCAAACCTGATTCAGGCGGTTTTGCCCAGTTGGCCAACGTCAGTCTGATCGCCAACGGCAGCAGCGTCAGCCAGGTCAGGATCAACGGACAGCCGCTGGCAGATGAAAAAACCTATCGTATGGCGACAAACAGTTTTAATGCCGCAGGCGGGGATGGCTATCCGCGCATCGACACGCACCCGGGTTATGTGAACAGCGGCAAGGTGGATGCGCAGGTCCTGCGGGACTGGCTAAGCGCCCATTCTCCGGTGAACGCCAGCGATTACCAGCCACGTGAAGCGGTTATTTATCAGGCTGAGCAGGCAGCACCACCAAAGGATGAAGCGAAAGACGCGACGCCGTTGCGGCGCTATCCCAAAATGGTACTGACGTGGATCCGGCACTGGAATGGAGAGAGTGCAACGCTGCATTAAGTCCAGGCAGGGAGAACGCCTCCCTGCTTTTTTTCAGGCGCGGCAGGATTTGCGGCCGAACCAGTGTGGACGCAGTTTGTCCCACACCAGGTTGTAGACGAAGGTGTAGGGCAGAAAGAACAGAAAAAACGCGACTTCAATTAAAAATGCCTGCCACAGTGAAATCTCCAGCATCCAGGCCGCCAGCGGCAGGCCTATCAGGATAAAACCGCCCTCAAAACCCAATGCGTGCAGCGCTCGAAGCAGGGCGCGACGTTTCTGCCCTGGCGGATAAAACCGATCAAACACGCTGTTGTAAATCATATTCCATAGCATTGCCACCGTAGACAGCACGATCGCCAGCGCTCCCATCTGAAACAGGGGTTTATTCATAAACCATGCTGCCAGCGGAGCAATCGTCACGATGGCCAGGCCTTCAAACAGGGTGGCATGGAAGATGCGTTCTGTGAGTGAACGGATTTGCATTTCAATCTCCTTTATTCAGGCTGCGCATTCTCCCACGACAAAATGCTAAGATAAAATGATCATCTATCGATAAAAGCGATGGTTCTCATGCGTTACTCACCGGAATCTCTGGAAGCCTTTGTCCAGACCGTTGCCAGCGGCTCGTTCTCAGCCGCCGCGCGGGCGTTAAAAAAAAGCCAGTCTACCGTCAGCGTGGCTGTGGTTAATCTGGAAGCCGATCTCGGTTTCGCCCTGTTTGACCGGCGCGGCCGCCAGCCACAGCTCACCGAGCAGGGGCGACGCGTGCTGCCTCAGGTGCAGCAAATCCTCGCCGCCAGCGAGCGACTGGATGCGCTGGCGACGCGCTTGTCCGAGGGAACAGAGCCGCGGCTCAGCGTCGCAGTCTCAGATTTTTGGCAAACGCATTACCATCAGCGACTGCTTAAGCAATTTGATCAGCATTATCCTGATGTCGAGCTGGAAGGCATTGCGGCGGAAGATGATGATGTCGTTGAGCTGTTGCAAACCGGGCGTGCGCATATTGGGGTGATTCGTGCTCAGCCAACGCTGCCGGCTGACATTGCGATCGCGCGCCTGCAGGTTGATGCTGAATTAGGAGTTTATCTGCATCGTGATCATCCCCTGGCGCGGGAAACCACGATCAGCGAAAGTCAGCTCGAACCTCTTCGTCACCTGCGCCTCAATACCTGGACCGATCGTCGTGCTCCGACTTTCCAGGGGAGAGCCTGGTCTGCTCAAACCTATTATGTGCTGCTGGAGATGGCGGAACAGGGCTTTGGCTGGAGTATTTTACCCCGTTGGCTGGTGAAACAGTTTGGACATGGTGTTTTAAAGGAGTTGCCCTTACCAGGATGGCCGCAGCGCATCGCGGTTGACGTCGTCTGGTCGCGCCGCAATCCGCCCGGCCCTGCCGGGCGCTGGATGATTGATGAACTCTGCGCACTGCAACCGGCTTAGTCGCGTCGGGCAATATCCGCTAAGGGTGCCTCCAGCAGCCGTGACAGATCCTGTGGGCTTAACTCGATATCCAGCCCGCGCTTACCGCCGGAAATAAACAGCGTCGCAAAGGCGTTTGCCGAGCTGTCGATCACCGTAGGCAGGCGCTTTTTTTGGCCCAGCGGGCTGATACCGCCCACCAGATAACCGGTGATGCGCTGGGCCAGCATGGGATCGGCCATCTCGGCTTTTTTGACATTGAACGCTTTTGCCACTTTCTTGAGGTCGAGCTGAGTAGCGACGGGCGTAACGGCCACGGCAAGGTGTTTCGCCTCGCCGTTCAACGCCACCAGCAGGGTTTTATACACCTGCCGGGCGTCCAGGTTGAGCTTACGAACCGCTTCGTCGCCAAAACTGGTTTCGTTACTGTCATGCTCATAAGGATGCAGTGTGAAGCTGACCTTTTGTTTTTCCAGTAGTTTTACCGCGGGCGTCATTGTTGCCTCATATTCAGAAAAATCTTATTACGTATTAATGAACAATAAATGTGGCGAAATAATGTGCTTTAGGCGAGAATTGCCACGCGCCAGCAATCCTGTTGTTGGCGACAACTAAAATCATTAACACATTCCTCTTTGAAGAGCCGATATGACTGTCGGCTCTCTTTTTTTTGCCGTGAGTTATCTGACGCGCATCATTCCCGGCAGGTTATTCTCGCCATATAAATGCAGAGCGCCGACCGCGACGACATATCGGCCCGAAGGCAGGCGACGTAAATGATCACACCACTGGCTGTTACGCTGGCTAATCAGCGTGTCGTTCAGGGTCTGACTGAATGTCGCTGGCAACGCAATCTGGGGATCGCGTGGCGGGCTTTCCAGCCACCAGCTCACCATCGTTTGCAACATGCGTGCGTTGGTGTGCCAGTGGGTCAGCGTATCCGCCAGCAGCGCCATGCCATCGTCGGGCAAGGATTTCAGCAGGGTGATTTGCGCCTGCGCACCTTCCAGTTCAATCACGGGTTTATCCATCGCCCGCGCGGCCTGTAGCAGCTGATAATCAATACCGAAATCAGGACGTAACCCCAGCCGCTGGGCCTGCTGGGCCTGTAGCATCAGCGCAATCTGCCAGGCCGGTAACGTATCAAACCGGCTCAGGGACAGACCGGTTTCGTTGCACAGTGTTTCAAGCTTCGCCAGCGCATCATCATCCATTCTGGCGATCAGTGGCGGACGCTCTTCCGTGTTTTCAAATGGCGATCCTCCCTGGGTAATATCCGCTTCAACCACCAGCGCATCGGCTTTTTGCAACTGCTGTAGCAGCCGGACCGGCAGGGGCTGCATGTCACGGGTGCCCATATGAATGCTACCCACCAGATGAAACCGGCATTCGCCCGACTGAATATCCACGGCGGGCCAACGATAGCTGGCTGGAAAAAGCGGATTAATCCAGTTACGTAAACGTTGCAAAAGGCGCGCTGTCATTCCCTGTCCTTCACTGTTTGAAAGCCACCATGCTAGCGGGATCCCGTTGCGAAAGACAGAGCAGGGCAGTTATTGCTAAACGCGCGGCTTATAGCGCAACAGGCGGTTAGCATTGCTCACCACGGTTATTGACGACAGCGCCATGGCGGCACCGGCAAAAACCGGGCTAAGCAACAGGCCGGTAAAAGGAAAGAGCACGCCTGCCGCCAGCGGAATACCGATAACGTTGTAAATAAACGCGCCAAACAGATTCTGCCGGATATTGCCCAGGGTGGCGGAGGCAATCTTTAAGGCATCCACCACGCCATGCAGATCGGCCCGCATGAGCGTAATCGCTGCGGTTTCTACCGCCACATCGCTGCCGCCGCCCATCGCAATACCGACATCAGCCTGCGCCAGTGCAGGAGCATCATTGATACCATCGCCCACCATGGCAACCTGCCTTCCTTGCTGCTGTAGTTGACTTATCGCATCGGCTTTACCTTCGGGCAGTACACCTGCAATCACCTCATCAATGCCGACTTCATGCGCAACAGCCCGGGCCGTATTTTCATGATCCCCGGTCAGCATAACCAGTCGGTAACCCGCTTCATGCAGCCGCTGCAGTGCTGCTTTCGCTTCGGGGCGCAGCGTATCCCGCAAGCCAATCAGACCGGTAAGCTGTCCATCCTGTGCCAGTAACACCGGGGTTGCCCCTTGCCGGGTAAGCCTGTCAATTTCAGCCCGCGCCGGTTGGCAATCCACGCCGTAATCGTGTAACAGACTGACATTACCCAGTAACAGCTGTCTGCCATTGAGTATGCCGCTTACGCCTTTGCCGCGTATTGTACGAAATTGCGCAATCGCGGGCGTTGCTGCGGTACCCGCTTCCGCCAGGATCGCTTTCGCCAGTGGGTGACCCGATGTCTGTTCCAGCGCCGCCGCCGAAGACAGGACCGAATCGCGCGTGCTGCCGTTCCAGCTCATCACCTCGGTCACCTGCGGTGTGCCCCTTGTCAGCGTGCCGGTTTTATCAAACACCAGCGTATCGATACGGCTGGCGCGCTGCAGTGCATCGGCATCGCGTACCAGCACGCCGTATTCGGCGGCGCGGCCGGTTCCGGCGATAATCGACATGGGCGTGGCCAGGCCCAGCGCGCAGGGGCAGGCAATAATCAGCACTGTGGTGGCCACCACCAGCGCGTAGGCAATCTGAGGCGCCGGACCGGCGGTATACCAGACTGCGGCGCTTATCAGGGCGATAAGCACCACCACCGGCACAAACACGGCAGAAATACGATCGGCCAGGCGACCCACATCTGGCTTACTGCTCTGGGCTTTACGGACTAACTGAATGATGCGCGCCAGCGTCGTATTGCCGCCGGTCGCGCGGGCAATGAAGCGTACTGTCCCGTCCTGCACCAGGGTGCCGGCAAACAGACGATCGCCCTGCGTTTTGCTTTGCGGCACCGCCTCACCGGTCAGCATGGCCTCATCACACCAGGCTTCACCGTCCTGGACTTCGCCATCGACCGGCACGCGATCGCCCGCGACCAGCCGCAGGATCATGCCGGGCTGTACCGCGCTAACCGGCATTGAGGTTTCACCCTGTTCCGTTACGACTCTTGCCTGTTCCGGCGTCAGATCGAGCAGGTGTTCCAGGGCTCGCGAGGAACGCTGACGCGCGCGTTGTTCAAGCGCATGACCCAGATTGATCAGGCCGAGAATCATTACGCTGGCTTCGAAGTAGAGATGACGCGCCTGCAGAGGGAAGAACGCCGGCCAAATCACCACACTAAAGGAGTAGATCCAGGCGGCGGCGGTGCCCAGCGAGACTAAGGTATCCATTGTCGCGCTGCGGTTGAGCAGGCTGCGCCAGGCACTGCGGTAGAAGTGACCGCCCGTGGCGACCATCACCAACAGCGTAACCGTGCCCAACACCAGCCAGGCGGTATGATTGTCCTCGGTGAGCATCATGTTGTCGCCCAGCATGCCCCAGATCATTAACGGCACGCCAAACAGCAGTGCAAGTCCCGCCTGCCAGCTAAAACGTCGCATGGCGCGTCGGGCGCTGCGCTGCTGCTTTTCACGGCGTTGCTGTTCGTCTTCGACCACTTCCGCCCCATAGCCGGCCGCATCCACGGCGGCGACCAGCAGATGGGGTGCCACATTGCCCATCACCAGCGCGCTGCGTTCGGCCAGATTCACGCGGGCCTGTTGCACACCACTTACCTGCTCAAGGGCTTTCTCAACCCGGCTGACACAGCTGGCGCAGCTCATCCCGTCGATTAACAGCACGTGAGCGGGCTGATTTTCAGTTGCCGGAAGAGGAGAAGACTCCGTTGTCAGCGCCTCCGGCGGCGGCTCTGCTGCTGTCAACGGCTCAGGCTTTGGGCTGGAACCCGCAGCTTTTAATGTTGCATGATAGCCCGCTTGTTCAACGGTAGCGATCAGCGCGGTAGCGTCTGCACGGCCTGACACGCTGGCTTCCTGTTGAGTAACCTCAGCCTGCTCGACATCGTCGCGCTGTTCGAGCGCATCTTTGACGCGTTTTACGCAGTGGCCGCAGGACAATCCGTCCAGCGCCAGAACAATCGTGTTTGACATGGTTGACTCCTTTATCAGATGTGCGGGGTTGATCGTTCAGATGTGACTGTTATTCAGGTTAAACCTTCCCTCAAGGGGAAGGTCAAATCCTGAATGGCCAGATAAAGGAAGTTTATTCACCGGTGGTGTACCCGGCTTGCTGGCGTTGACATGACTCAGGACGCCACAAGAAGAAAGCCCCGCGTAACCTGAACTGTCCAACTTTTGCGGCAGTCCAGATAAGCAGGGCTTTTTTTGACTTTCATCCGGCTTAAAGGCGTGCAAGCCCGCTGATGAAAAGGGGTGACGAAATGACGGCCAGCCCTGCGCTTACTGCCGAGGCTTCATCCTGTTCGATCATGCCTGTCGCTCAAGATAAACACAGTTCCGTGCTTCGTCAGATAAGCGGGACTGATTTACCTGCTATCCGCGTTAACGGGATCGACATTTCGCTGTTCCCTGCTGTGCAACGGTTTTCGCCAGGCATGCTAAACCCTTTGCAGGCGCGCAGGATGAGTCAATTACCCTTTGGGTCTGGTAAAGAAGACCAGCGTCCCGATAATGATGTCGCCAATAACCCAAAGGGTGCCGATCGCCATTAAACCTAAACCTGCCCCAAGCGCAGCACCGGCTTTTTCCGCATCGGAAGCCGCGTTATTGATAACGTCGCCACTTCCACCTATTCCTGCGAACAAGCAGTACACCATAAGAATGTTAAACAGAATGAAAGTCCACTTAACCATTTTGCCAAAAAAAGAGCGACGCGGCTTTCTGAGCTGCCTGGCACATGATGGACAACGTAATGCTGAATCACTCACTTCCTTATGACATTCTGGACAGCTGACTAAAGCCATAATCCAATCCCCTATACTTTAATGATGATAATGATTTGTTACAAACTGGCGGGATTTTATCGGAATTTTCTGCGTTGACAAGCGCTATCATCTTATTTTTGATGAGGTTGATGACAGATTGACCGGCTGGCCAGTTTGTTCTGCACTCAGGCGCGTTTTGGCATTACTCAGGTTAACCGGAAGAGTCAGCCGAAGGCCTCTGCAGCGACCGCGTTGACTCAGATACCGGGACGAGAACCCTTTTACCTGGCAGGGTGATCTATAATCTCCTACATGAAATGCCTTGTTTTCCACCTGTTCTCGGGTGCAAAACGACAGAGTCGGGCACGAGTGACGTAGAATCAAACACTGATTTAGCCCGGCAGCTCACGGGCTGGGCCTTTTAGAAGCGCCCCGTATAGGGGAAGATCAGGAAAACTGTTATGAATATTAGTACCGTGGCGAAAAAGACCGGGCTAACCAGTAAGGCTATTCGTTTCTATGAAGAAAAGGGCGTAGTCACGCCCCCGCTGCGCGGCGATAACGGCTACCGGCATTACAATTCACACCATCTTGATGAGCTAAATTTATTACGCCAGGCACGGCAGGTGGGTTTTACCCTTGATGAGTGCCGCGAGCTGGTCGGGCTGTTTAACGACCCTGAACGCCACAGCGCGGACGTTAAGGCGCGTACGCTGCAGAAAGCTGACGAAATTGCTGCGCATATTGAAGAACTGCACGCCATGCGCGCACGCCTGTTGGCGCTGGCGGCGGCCTGTCCGGGTAATGACAGCGCGGACTGCCCGATCATTAATAACCTGGCAGGCTGCTGCAGTCAGGTTGGCGGCAAGCGTGACTGAATGCGCAGAGTAATACCTTCCACTGCTACCACTTCAACCAACGTACCGGCAGGAAGATTCTGGTCTGCCTGAACGCGCCAGCTGCTGTCGCCAACGCGGACGTGACCGATACCGTTTTGCAACGCACTGTCCAGGGTCAACTGCAGGCCGATCATCTGGTTGCCGCGCTGATTAAGGGAATTTGGCTGCTGGTTGCGCTCGCGATAGCGCATGACGCGATGCCAGATAAATACGCTCGCCAGCGTTAATGCGGCAAACAAAGAGCCCTGGGCGGTCCAACTAAGCGGCAAAGCCCATTCTGTGATACCGACCAGCATGGCTGCGAGCCCGCTCCAGAGCAGGTAGCCATTTGTGCCGAGCATCTCAGCCGCCAGTAGCAGCCCGCCCAGCGTCAGCCAGAACCAGTGCGGATGGGCAACAATCTCACTCACCATCAGCGTTTCGACTCGCTGCGGGTTTCTTTTAACAGCTCACCAATTCCGCCGATCGCACCCAGCAGGCTGCTGGCTTCCAGCGGCATCATCACCACTTTACTGTTACTGGACTCACCAATTTTCTGCAGCGCATCCGTGTATTTCTGCGCCACAAAGTAATTTACGGCCTGAATATCGCCGGCGGCTATCGCTTCCGACACCATTTTCGTGGCGCGGGCTTCCGCTTCCGCCTGACGTTCACGGGCTTCAGCCTGCAGGAAAGCCGACGTTCGTTCCCCTTCCGCTTTTAAAATCTGCGCCTGTTTTTCCCCTTCGGCCCGCAGAATTTCCGCCTGCCGCACACCTTCCGCCGTCAGAATATCGGCTCGTTTAGTACGCTCCGCTTTCATCTGGGCGTTCATGGCGCCAATCAGCTCCTGTGGCGGACGAACGTCACGAATTTCAATACGGGTGATTTTTACGCCCCAGGGATTGGTGGCTTCATCAACGATATGCAGTAAGCGGGTATTAATGCTGTCTCGCTGAGACAGCATCTCATCCAGTTCCATGCTGCCCAACACGGTGCGCATATTGGTCATAGTGAGGTTAAGAATCGCCAGCTCCAGATTGCTGACTTCATAGGCGGCCCGCGCCGGATCGATGGCCTGGACAAAACAGACCGCATCAATCGTGACGTTGGCGTTATCTTTGGAGATGATCTCCTGAGAGGGAATATCCAGCACCCGTTCCATCATATTGATCTTATGACCGATACGATCCATAAAGGGAACAACCAGACTCAGGCCGGGCTGAAGCGTGCGGGTGTAGCGGCCAAAGCGTTCGACCGTCCACTGATAGCCTTGCGGAACGATTTTCACGCCGGACCATACGGTGACCAGGGCGACCAGGATGAGAACAGGAATCACGGTGAGCATATAACCTCCAGGTTGTCAGATGAACGGGCCAAATCGTTCGGCCCGTTTTCTGCTTACATCAGTAAAGCAGGGAATAGAGCTGGCGGCGATAGCGTGCGGCAAGCGCATCGCCCGTGCCCAATGCCGCCAGGATCTCCTGCAACATTTTACGCGCCTGGCCGTCAGCGGCGTTCAAATCGCGTTTAATGACGTTAAACAGCAGTTCCAGCGCTTCTTCATTACGCCCGACCTGATGCAGCTGCAGTGACAGTTTGGTCGCCAGTTCAGCGTTATCCGGGGCGCTTTCCAGCTGTGATTGCAGCTGCTGAATTTCAGGCGTATCGGCCGCCTGTTTCAGTAAATCGATCTGGGCGATCAGGCTTTGATAACGGGTGTCCTGATCCTGCAACGGCACGGCGTTGAGTACCGTTTCTGCTTCATCGCTACGGTTCAGGGTAATCAGCACGTCCGCCAGCAGAAAACCAATTTCGCTGTCTTTATTACTGAGCTGCCATGCCTCTTTCAGCAGCGGTAATGCGTCCAGCGGTTTGCCTTCCTGCATCAGCGCCATCGCCTGCTGGGCTTTTAACTCTTCCTCACGCGGCAGCACTTTTTCCAGCAGGGCGCGCACGGCGTCTTCCGGCTGTGGCCCCTGGAAACCGTCAACAGGCTGGCCGTTCTGGAACAGGTAGACGGTGGGAATGGAGCGTAACCCAAATTGCGATGCCACCCTTTGCTCTTTGTCACAATCCAGTTTGGCAAGAATAAACTGGCCTGCGTATTCCTGAGCCAGTCGCTCCAGCAACGGCGTCAGTTCCTGGCAATGTTGGCTGCGATCCGACCAAAAGTAGAACAGCACCGGTATCTGCATTGACTGCTCAAGGGTCTGTTGCAGGTTGGATTCGTTAATGTCGATAATCGAAGCGTGTGGTGACATGACTAAGTCTCTTTGCAGAAAATGTTTAAAGAATATGGGGCCGACTGGCCCTGCTTCAAGCTGTATTCGCGCAATACCTTTACTGACTGCGAATTATGCGATCCAGTATCCAGCCTGGCAGCGCGCGTTTCAACAGGCCCATCGCGTGTGCGACCAGCGTCACCGGATAACGCAAACGCGGATGTTTGCTTTCGAGCGCATGGCGCAGCTTAGGTAAAATGGCCTCAGGCGGCAGCGTAAACCGCGCGGCCAGACCGGGATTCAGCACCGGATTATCCTGCTCACCCTGCGTTACATTATCGGTGAATCGGGTCTGGATTGGACCCGGCTCAATGAGGCTGACGCGCACGCCGCTTGCGTGCAGCTCCATGCGTAATGCATCGCTCCAGGCTTCCAGCGCATATTTACTGGCGGCATAAACGCCCCGACCCGGCGTGGAAATCAGGCCTAACACCGAACTGGTATTCACGATCCGGGCATTGCCAAAAGCCTTCAACGCCGGAAGCAGCCGCATAGTGAGTTGGTGGGTGCCAAACACATTGCTGGAAAATTGCTGTTCAAATTGCTGACGCGTGATGGTGTTTAACGGACCATAGGTGCCGAAGCCGGCGTTATTAAACAGGGCAAACAGCCGGTTACCGGTCAGCGCCAACACCTCATCGGCTGCGCGGTCAACGCTCTCTGCGTCGTCCAAATCCAGCATCAGCCCCGTAAAGCCGAGGCTTTGCATGCGCGCCACGTCGTCGGCTTTTCGGCAGGTTGCAATAACGTGATAGCCGCGAGCCAGCAGGTCATTGGCTGCAACCAGGCCAATACCGCTCGAACAGCCCGTGATCAAAATGGTTTTTTGCATGTGTTACCTTTTTTGCACAACTACTGCTTAACTAATGGGGCCAGTTCTTTCGCCATCAGTTCAGCGATAAAGGGTTGGGCGTCAGGATTGGGATGAATACCATCCTGCTGCATCCATTCGGGTTTTAAATAAACCTGCTCCATGAAAAAGGGCAGTAAAGGAATATCGTGCTGTTTCGCCAACTGCGGATAAATCGCGCGGAACGCATCCGTATAACGGCGGCCGTAGTTGGCGGGTAAACGTACCTGCATCAGGATCGGTTTAGCCCTGGCGGTTTTTACCTGCTCGATGATGGTGCTTAACGTTTGCTCAATATCCTTTGGCGGAAAGCCACGTAAGCCGTCGTTACCGCCCAATTCGATTAACACCCACTGCGGTTGGTGCTGTTTTAATAGGGCAGGTAAGCGTGCCAGTCCTTGTGCGGCGGTATCGCCGCTAATACTGGCATTAATCACTCTGGGCTGCTGCTGCCAGTTTTTATCGAGCAGGCTGGGCCAGGCTTTACTGGCCGACATTTGATAGCCTGCACTCAGGCTGTCGCCCAGCACCAGCAACGTATCGGCCGCAGCAAGACGGGACACCAACAGACAGCACAATAACAGGAAAGGATAATGCCAGCGGAAAACATTCTTGAAGTTCATCATCTTACTAAGTCCGTGGGTCAGGGAGAGCATCAGTTAACCATCCTTACCGGAGTTGAGTTAGTTGTCAAACCAGCTGAAACAATCGCCCTGATTGGCGAGTCAGGATCGGGTAAATCCACGCTGTTGGGGATTCTGGCCGGTCTGGATGACGGCAGCCAGGGGGAGGTGCATCTGCTGGGCCAGCCTTTGCATCAGATGAATGAAGAGCAGCGGGCGGCATTACGTGCGCAGCAGGTAGGATTCGTGTTCCAGTCTTTTATGCTGGTGCCAACGTTAAATGCGCTGGAAAATGTTCAGTTGCCTGCACTGCTGCGCGGTGAGAGCGACCGTCAGAGCCGTGACCAGGCACGGGAGCTGCTCACGCAGTTAGGCCTGGGTGAGCGTTTGCTGCATCTGCCCGCGCAGTTATCCGGTGGTGAGCAGCAACGCGTCGCGCTTGCCCGGGCCTTCAGCGGTCGTCCGGGCCTGCTGTTCGCCGATGAGCCCACGGGGAATCTGGATCGTAAAACCGGCGAGCGTATTGTCGATCTGCTGTTTTCCCTCAACCGCGATTTTGCCACGACGTTAATTCTGGTTACCCATGACGAGCAGCTGGCGGCGCGCTGTAACCGACGCTTGCGTCTGCGTGACGGCAAACTGTGGGAGGAGCAATGATCTGGCGCTGGTTCTGGCGTGAGTGGCGTTCGCCCTCACTGTTAATCGTCTGGCTGGCACTCACTCTGGCGGTGGCCTGCGTGCTGGCGCTGGGATCAATCAGCGACCGGATGGAAAAAGGGCTGAGTCAGCAGAGTCGCGACTTTATGGCGGGCGATCGTACCCTGCGCACCAGCACGGCGGCACCGCCCGACTGGCTGGCGAAAGCGCAGCAAGTGGGATTATCGGTTAGCCGTCAGCTGAGCTTTATGACCATGACCTTTGCCGGCCAGACGCCGCAGCTGGCGTCGGTCAAAGCCGTCGATAACCACTACCCGATGTTTGGCGAGCTGCAAACCCGCCCGCCGGGCCTGAAACCTCAGCCCGGCACGGCGCTGGCCGCTCCGCGCTTAATGGCGCTGCTTAACCTCCACGTGGGCGATGAACTCGATGTGGGAGATACCACGCTGCGTATTGCCGGAGAGGTGATACAGGAGCCGGATGGCGGTTTCAATCCGTTCGAAATGGCGCCGCGTTTACTGATTAATCTGGCCGATGCCGATAAGACCGGCGCGATCCAGCCCGGCAGTCGCATCACCTGGCGCTACAAGTTTGCTGGCACCCCTCAGCAGCTGGAAAACTACGACCGCTGGATAACGCCGCAAATAAAAACCGGTCAACGCTGGATCAGTATTGAGAACACCGAAGATGCGCTGGGCCGTTCAATGCAGCGCGCGCAGCAGTTTTTGCTGTTATCGGCGTTGTTAACGCTGATGCTGGCGATCGCTGCCGTGGCCGTGGCAATGAGCCATTATTGCCGAAGTCGTTACGACCTGGTGGCGGTGCTGAAAACGCTGGGTGCTACGCGCGGCGCGCTGCAAAAGCTGATTATTGGACAGTGGCTGGCGGTATTGCTGCTGGCGGCCGTAGCGGGCGGGGCAGTCGGGCTGGGCGTCGAAGCCCTGTTGATGAGAATGCTTAAACCCGTTCTGCCCGCATCCCTGCCTGATGCGAGCCTGTGGCCGTGGCTATGGGCCACAGGGTCGCTGTTTGTCATTTCCCTGCTGGTGGGATTGCGTCCTTATCGCCTGCTGCTGGCGACGCAGCCTTTGCGCGTATTTCGGCGCGATGCCGTCGCCACCGTCTGGCCGCTGAAAATCTACCTGCCGGCGATGGTCGTGGTGGTGGTGGGGCTGCTGGCGGCGCTGGTGGGCGGCAGTAACATGCTGTGGGCGCTGCTGGCGGGCGTGGTGGTGCTGGCGGGGCTACTGGCGCTGCTTGGCTGGGGCACGTTACTGCTTCTGCGCCGTCTGACAGTGCTAAATCTGGCGCTGCGTCTGGCGATTAATCGGCTACTGCGACAGCCCGCGATGACACTGAGCCAGCTTGCCGCGTTCTCACTGTCGTTTATGTTGCTGGCCCTGCTGCTGGTGATGCGAGGCGATCTGCTGGATCGCTGGCAGCAGCAGTTACCCGCAGACAGCCCGAACTTTTTCCTGCTTAACATGACGGCCGATCAGGTGCCGCAGGTGCGTGATTTCCTGCAGACGCATCAGATTAAACCAGAAACCTTTTATCCCATCGCACGGATGCGGCTGAGCGAGTTGAACGGCCAAGCCGCCGATCCTGAACGGGATAATGCCCTTAACCGTGAGCTCAACCTGACTTCGCTGGCGGCCCTCCCTGCGCATAATCCGCTGGTGGCGGGCAACTGGCCGCCTGCCGTGGGGGAAGTGTCTATGGAGGCCGAGCTGGCGGAGCGGCTGGGGGTGAAGCTGGGAGACAGCTTAACGTTTGAGGGGGATACGCAACAGTTCAGTGCCAAAATTACCAGTCTGCGCAAGGTTGACTGGGAAAGCCTGAAGCCAAACTTCTTCTTTATCTTTCCACCCGGTGCGCTCGACAGCCAGCCGCTGACCTGGCTCACCAGCTTTCGGCTGGACAATAACCCCACACTGCTGGCGCAGCTAAACCGTGAGTTCCCGACCCTGAGCCTGCTGGATATTGGCAGCATCATGCGTCAGATCGGACAGGTGCTGACCCAGGTCAGCCAGGCCCTGGAGATTATGGTGGTGCTGGTGACTGCCTGTGGCATATTGCTGCTGATGGCCCAGATTCAGGTGGGCATGCGTCAGCGCCGTCAGGAACTGGTAGTGTACCGCACGTTGGGTGCAGGCAAGCGACTGCTGCGGACGACCTTGTGGTGTGAGTTTGCGCTGATTGGCGTGGTGTCCGGCGTTGCGGCCGCAGTGGGGGCTGAAGCGGCGCTCTGGGCGCTGCAGCGTAAAATCTTCGATTTCCCGTGGCAGCCCGACTGGGCCTTGTGGCTGGCGTTACCGTTGTGTGGCGCGTTGTTGTTGTCGCTGTGCGGAGGCTGGCTGGGCGTGCGTTTGCTCAAGGGCAAAGCGCTGTTCAGGACGTTCGACGGCGCATAAAAAACGCCGTGCGCGGCAAGGCTGCGCACGGCGTCAGTCCGTCTTAAAGCTTGTCTGTGGCCCAGCGAATACCACTGGCATATTCAGCCGGCAGCAGGGGCAACAGCGCATGCAGTGCAGCTTTGAGTCGGGGCTGATCGCTGTCGGTCAGGTTCAGATGGCCCACCTTGCGACCTTGCCGAACCGCTTTGTCATACCAGTGCAGATGGACAAGCGGCTGCTGTAGCCAGTCTGGGTTCACATCGGTGCCAATCAGGTTGATCATGACCGAGGGCGCAATGACGACCGGCTGGGGCAACGCCAGCCCCAAAATCGCGCGCAGATGCAGTTCGAACTGGCTAATCGAGGCGCCGTTCTGCGTCCAGTGTCCACTGTTATGCACCCGCGGCGCCAGCTCATTAATCAACAGACCCTGTGGCGTCACAAAACATTCCATCGCCATCACGCCAACGTAGTCAAGCGCGTGAAGGATCGCGCCCAGCATTCCTTCGGCCTGCTGCTGCTGTTCCACATCTGCCTGGGGAAAAGCGACGCTGGTCCGCAGAATGCCTTCTTCGTGCAGATTATGTGTCAGGGGATAAAACACGGTGCTGCCGTCGTGGCCGCGCGCGCCGACCAGCGACACTTCACCTGAAAAGTGAATGCCCTGTTCGACGATACACTCGCCATAGCAGTCGTCGGGTAACGTGGCCGTTTCGCTGGCCCGTAAACGCCACTGACCGCGACCGTCGTAACCCCCGGTGCGGCGTTTAACAATCGCCAGTTCACCCAGCCGAGAGAAAACCGCAGGCCACTCGCTTTTATCCGCCAGCAACTGCCAGGGCGCAGTCGCCAGATTAAGCTCGTCCAGCAGTTGCTTTTGCGTCAGGCGATCGGCCAGACGCGGAAAAATATCGCGGTTCACAAAGGCCGGATGATTCGCCAGCTCGCGCGTCAGAGCGGTTTCGGGCCAACGCTCGATTTCGGCCGTAATCACGCTTTCGGCGATAGGCAGGGCGGCGGGATCGGCATCCAGCCCCACGGGATGAACGGCAATGCCCATCGGCTCGCCCGCCTGGCGCAACATGCGGCCAAGCTGACCGTTACCCAGTACGCAAACCGGCTTCATGCGTCCTCCCGCGGATCCGGATTATCCAGCACCTCATCGGTCTGTGCCTGACGCCAGGCGGCCAGACGAGATGACAGCGCGCCGTCGTGAATCGCCAGAATCTGCGCGGCCAGCAGTGCCGCATTGGCGGCACCGGCTTTACCGATTGCCAGCGTGCCGACCGGAATACCGCGCGGCATTTGCACAATAGAGTAGAGGCTGTCAACGCCGCTCAGCGCTGCGCTCTGCACCGGCACGCCCAGCACCGGCAGCAGGGTTTTTGCCGCCAGCATGCCAGGCAGGTGCGCCGCGCCACCGGCACCGGCAATGATGACCTGAAAGCCGTTATCTGCAGCCGTTTCGGCAAAGCTAAACAGCTTGTCCGGGGTACGGTGCGCTGAGACCACTTCCACATGGAAGGGCACGTCCAGGCTGGAGAGGATTTCCGCAGCGAACTGCATGGTGGACCAGTCACTTTTGGAACCCATAACAACAGCGATGCGGGCCGGGGCGGCATTCGACGACATGCGGTCAACTCCTGTGAATGAAAACACACCTGACCAGGCGGACAGGTTTTGAAGGGCAAAGAGAATAGCATGAGAAGGGCGCAAGGAAAACGGTTGCGTCGGGATTACACGTCGCGCTGGCAGGGTTTTATCGACATTCTGTTCTCTGACGTTGACGCGCAAGAAACGCTGAACTTTAGTTAACAGAGTTGCAAGGTGACTGACATGATAAGCCGCGCTGCACCCGGTTGGTAAGGGATGACGTTAACTGACAGAAAGAGGAACAGGATGATTTCACGCTGGCAACTTATTTTCAGACAAGCAGGCAGAAAACTGTGGTTCAGGGCAACTTTATTTGCCCTTGCTGCGGTTGTCAGCGCCCTGGCCTCCATTGTCTTTAAATCTGCAATTCCCCCCTCGGTTTCGGTAAAGGTGGGTGCTGACGCAGTGGACAATATCCTGAATATTCTGGCGTCCAGCATGCTGGCGGTCACCACGTTTTCCTTGAGTACGATGGTAACGGCGTTTGGTTCAGCAACTACCCATGTTACGCCGCGCGCCACGAAACTGGTCGTTGAAGACAGTACAACACAAAATGTTCTCGCGACCTTTATTGGCTCTTTCCTGTTTAGTCTGGTCGGCATCATCGCCCTGAATATGGGGGCTTATGGTGAACAGGGGCGAGTGATCCTGTTTGCGGTCACGCTGGTGGTCATTGCATTAATTCTGGTGACGCTTCTGCGCTGGATTCACCATCTCACCTCGCTTGGCAGCGTAGATGAAACGACCTCACGTGTGGAACGCATGGCGCTTGATGTTTTTAGCGCGCGTGCTCAATCCCCTTGTTTCGGCGCCAGGCCCTGGCGGGAAAGCGATCGTCAACCTGCGGGCACGTTTGCTGTTTATTCGGACGCTATTGGCTATGTTCAGCATATTGATATGGACAGGCTACATAAGGCGATCACAGACAGTCCTGTACATGTTTACCTGGTCGCGCAACCCGGATTTTTTGTTCATCCCGCCCGCCCGGTCATGTATGTCACCCACGCCCTGCCTGCGGAGCAACGCAAACTGATGTTGTCTGCCCTGACAATAGCCGCGTCTCGCACTTTCGCCCAAGATCCACGTTTTTGCCTGTGTGTGATGGCAGAAATCGCCTCGCGTGCGCTGTCGCCTGCGACTAATGACCCTGGCACCGCCATCGATGTGATCGGGCGAGCCGTCAGAATACTCTCCTGCTTTGCACGCGAATGTGCGGCGCCAACGGTGATCTATCCCGCCATTCACGTCGCGCCCTTGTCAGTAGACGCATTATTCGATGATTTTTTCTCACCTGTCGCGCGAGACGGCGCGGCGATAAAAGAAGTGCAGTTACGGTTACTTAAGGCGCTGGGCATGTTGTCTGTCGCCTGGCCGGATGCGTACCAGGCTGCAGCGTTGCGTCATGCGCATGAAGCCATGGCATACCTGGCGCGGGAAGCGATCATCCAGACGGACAGAGCACGAATTGAGCGCACATGGCGTGAACAATTTGGCGCAGACTATCCCCATCCCTTCCTGGATGAGAAGCTAACCGATTCGCCCTGTCAGAAGTCGAAATCAATCAGCTGAATGCCGCTGGCATCGAGTTGAATCATGGATCCCCGACTGTGCCAGGCCCCTAATACGGCACGCTGAGCGTTTACGCCATTGAGCGACAGATCGTGTATCGCGGGACGGTGCGTGTGCCCATGAATCAGCAGTGGCGCCTTATGCAGAAGCAGGGCATCGATCACGGCCTGTTGATTCACATCCATAATCTCCAGCGACTTATGCTGATTGGCCTGTTTACTGTTGGCACGCATACGTTCTGCGATGCGTTTGCGAATAAACAGCGGCAACGCCAGGAACAGACGTTGAATCCAGGGGTTGTGGACTTTAGCGCGGAACTGCAGGTAACCCACATCGTCGGTACACAGCGTATCGCCGTGCATAATCAGCACTCGATGGCCGTAAAGCGTCAGCACGCGCGCTTCAGGCAACAGCGTCATGCCGCTGGCGCGGGCGAAACGTTGACCGATTAAGAAATCGCGATTGCCATGAATAAAGTACACCGGAACAGGCACGGCTCGCAGGGCATCAGCAACCTGTTGATGCAGGGGATTGGGATCGTCATCGCCTATCCAGGTTTCAAACAGATCGCCGAGAATATAGAGCGCGTCGCAGTGTGGGGCTTCGCGCTGTAGAAAATGCAGAAAACCGGCGGTGATCGCCGGTTCTTCCTGACACAGATGAAGATCTGCGATAAACAGCGTGCGCGGCATTACTCGCTGACGGTCACTTTCTGGATCACAACGTCGTCTTTCGGCACGTCCTGATGCATACCGCTGCGGCCGGTTGAAACGGCTTTGATTTTCTCAACCACATCCATACCTTCAACCACTTCTGCAAACACACAGTAACCCCAGCCCTGCAGGCTTTCGTCACGAAAGTTCAGGAAGTCATTGTCAGCCACGTTAATGAAAAACTGTGCGGTCGCAGAGTGCGGGGCAGAAGTCCGCGCCATCGCCAGCGTACCTTTGGTGTTTTTCAGACCGTTGTTGGCTTCGTTACGGATCTCTTCTTTGGTGGCTTTCTGCTTCATGCCGGGTTCAAAACCGCCACCCTGAATCATAAAGCCGTTAATCACACGGTGAAAAATGGTGTTGTCGTAGAAACCTTCACGGCAGTAATCCAGGAAGTTCTTTACGGTTGCGGGCGCTTTGTCATCGAAGGTCTTGATCACGATATCGCCATGGTTAGTCTGGAAAGTTACCATTTTTTTCGTCCTGTAAAGGTTGTCGTCAGTAGCATAGGGTGCGCGGTTAGGGTGCACACGCCTTTTTCTCGAACGTTCTTATATCATAATTTCCGATAATACGTCAGCCAGGCTGCGCAGTTGGCTTGCTTTGCATCGCGTGACAGATAAAAATACGGCACAATATCAGGATACTTAAAACGGTGCGTTACGCACGCTTACTACGGAAACCCCAATGCTGAAGATTTATAACACCCTGAGTCGACAAAAAGAGGAATTTACCCCTATTCATGCTGGCAAAATCGGCATGTATGTCTGCGGCATCACGGTGTATGACCTCTGTCACATTGGGCACGGGCGCACGTTTGTGGCGTTTGATGTGGTATCGCGCTATCTGCGTTACGTCGGTTTTGACGTAAATTACGTGCGCAACATTACCGATATCGACGACAAAATTATCAAGCGTGCCAACGAGAACGGCGAGAGCATCGAAACCCTGACCAATCGCATGATTGCCGAGATGCACAGCGATTTTGATGCGCTGGGCATTTTGCCGCCAGATCGGGAACCGCGCGCGACGCGCCATATTCCGGAAATCGTCGAGCTGGTGGAAAAGCTGATTGCCCGCGGTCATGCCTATGTGGCGGAAAACGGCGATGTCATGTTTGATGTGCTGAGCGATGTGGATTACGGTGCACTGTCGCGTCAGGATCTGGACCAGCTTCAGGCCGGCGCCCGCGTTGAAGTGGCGGATGTGAAGCGTAATCCCATGGATTTCGTGCTGTGGAAGATGTCTAAAGCGGACGAACCCTCATGGCCTTCACCGTGGGGCCAGGGGCGCCCGGGCTGGCATATTGAGTGTTCAGCCATGAACTGCAAACAGCTTGGCGCGCATTTCGACATCCACGGCGGCGGATCTGACCTGATGTTCCCACATCACGAAAACGAAATCGCCCAGTCTACCTGCGCCCATGATGGTCCCTATGTGAACTACTGGATGCATTCAGGCATGGTGATGATCGATCGTGAGAAGATGTCGAAGTCGCTGAATAACTTTTTCACCGTGCGCGACGTACTGCAGCATTATGATGCCGAAACCGTGCGCTATTTCCTGATGTCCGGCCACTATCGTAGCCAGCTTAACTATGGCGAAGATAACCTGAACCAGGCACGTGCGGCGCTGGAACGTCTTTATACTGCGCTGCGACACACCGATCGCAACGCGGTGGCCCACGGCGGTGAAGCCTTCGAGGCCCGTTTCCGCGAGGCGATGGACGATGATTTTAACACTCCGGAAGCCTATTCCGTGCTGTTCGACATGGCGCGTGAAGTGAACCGTCTCAAAGGCGAAGACATGACGGCAGCCAATGCGCTGGCGGCAAAGCTACGTGAAATTGCCAACGTGCTGGGCATTCTGCAGCAGGAGCCAGAAGTGTTTCTGCAAAGCAGTGCGCAGGGCAACGATGAAGAAGTGGCAGAAATCGAACGCTGGGTGAAAGCCCGTGCCGACGCACGTGCGGCAAAAGACTGGGCGCAGGCTGATGTAGCCCGCGACAAGCTGAACGCGCTTGGCGTGATTGTCGAAGATGGCCCTCTGGGCTCCAGCTGGCGACGTAAATAACGGGCAACACAGGAGAGGGCGAGTCATCGCCCTTTTTTGTTTATGACGATAAAACAGATTCACCTTCGCGGTTTCCGCTCTGTACGCGATCTGACCCTGCCGCTTCAGCAACTGAACGTGGTAAGCGGACCTAATGGCTGTGGTAAATCCAACCTGTATAAGGCCGTGCGCCTGCTGCACGAGGCCGCCAATGGTCGCCTGGCGTTAGCGCTGGCAGAAGAGGGCGGTATCCAAAAAGTCATGTGGGCAGGGGAACTGCATCGCAGCGCTCGTCGTCAGGATGCCAGCCGACTCATCCTCTCGGTCCTGATGGACGACATGGATTTTGAGCTTGCGGTGGGGTTTCCTCAGAAGCTTGAGACCAGCCTGTTTAACCTCGATCCGCTGGTCAAAGAAGAACGTATCTGGCTGAGTGGTCAGCAGCGGCGTCCCTCTTCCTGCATCATGCAGCGCACGAACCAGACCGCCTTTTTGCATAATGTAGAAGGGGAGCGCGTAAGCTATCCCGCCGTATTGCATCCCGAAGAGTCCCTGTTTGGTCAGCTCGGTGAGCCGCACCGCTATCCTGAGCTTTCTCAGATGCGTGAACGTCTGCGCCAGTGGCGCTTCTATCACGAGTTTGCCGTCTGGCCCGGTTCGCCGATTCGTGCGCCGCAGATTGGCGTGCGCGCGCCCATTCTGGCGCACGATGGCGCTAACCTCGCGGCGGCATGGGCAACCATTGTCGAGCGGGGTCATCATGAGCTGCTCTACAAGGTGACAGCGAAAGCCTTCCCTGATACCGAATTTCAGGTGGATGTCCAGAACGGCCGTTTCCAGATGCTGATGCGGCGACAGGGCATTATGCGCCCGCTGGAAAGCGCCGAGTTCTCTGACGGGACGCTGCGCTTTCTGTGCCTCGTGGTCGCACTGCTCAGCCCCCGCCCGCCTGCCTTTATGGCGCTCAACGAACCCGAGAACAGCCTGCATGAGGATTTGCTCCCGGCGCTGGCAGCGCTGATTGCTGAAGCCAGCCAGTTTAGTCAGCTGTGGATCACCAGTCACTCACCGAAGCTGGCCGCACTGATCGCGCAGCATGCAGAAGTGAATCACATTGAGCTGGAGCAGATTAACGGGGAAACGCGGATAGTTGAGGAAGAAAGGATTTAAGGTGCCCCGGGCACAGGGCACCTGACGATCAGGCAACGACAGTGATGCGCTGTCCGGCAAACTCCACCGTTTGCCCCTGAACGATTTTGCAGCGCTTACGGGTTTCAACTTCCCCATCCACCCGCACTTCACCTTCACTAATCACGACTTTGGCCTGCGCGCCGCTTTCCACCCAACCTTCCAGTTTCAGCAGGTCGCAGAGATCAACGTGTGGGAATTTACCTAAAGAAAACGTCGCCATTATGCCTGCTCTCCATCGTGAAACTCTTCACATGCCTGTAAGGTATTTTCGATTAAGGTTGCGACCGTCATCGGCCCAACGCCGCCGGGAACGGGCGTGATATAAGCGGCACGCTCAGCAGCGGCATCAAAATCCACATCACCGACGACTTTGCCGCTTTCCAGACGGTTAATCCCGACGTCGATAACAATAGCGCCCGGCTTAATCCAGTCACCTGGAATAAAGTTGGGCTTGCCTACCGCGACGATCAGCAGATCGGCGTGCTCAACGTGATGGCGCAGATCGCGAGTAAAGCGGTGCGTTACGGTCGTGGTGCAGCCCGCTAACAGCAGCTCCATGCTCATTGGACGCCCCACAATGTTCGAGGCGCCCACCACGACGGCATTCAGGCCGTAGGCATCAATGTTGTAGCGCTCCAGCAGCGTGACGATGCCGCGTGGTGTACAAGGGCGCAGCTTAGGTGCGCGCTGGCACAGGCGACCGACGTTATAGGGATGGAAGCCGTCTACGTCTTTATCGGGCGTAATGCGCTCCAGGATTTTGACGTTATCAATGCCTGCCGGGAGCGGCAGCTGCACCAGAATGCCGTCAATCTCGTTGTCGCTGTTAAGTTTATCGATCAGCTGCAGCAACTCGGCTTCGCTGGTGGTGGCGGGCAGATCGTAAGAGCGGGAGATAAAGCCCACTTCTTCACAGGCACGACGCTTACTGCCGACGTAGATCTGCGATGCAGGGTTTTCACCCACCAGAACGACTGCCAGACCCGGAGCACGTTTACCGGCTGCCAGACGTTGCTTCACTTTTTCTGCAACCTCAAGCCGTACCTGCTGCGCAATCGTTTTACCGTCAATAATTTTTGCTGCCATCAGAGCGTAAATCCACTGTGTTGAGTTTAAGTCGGGGATGGCGCCTATTTTGTCAGAAGCACGTCCGGCTGTCAGGTAGAGATTCTTGCAGCAGGGTGGTTTACGATATTTCGCCGTGACGAAAGTGTGGGTTAACGCTTATGATGCCAGACAGGGACCTTACTGGATGACGTGATGATTTGGTTAATGCTTGCCACTCTGGCTGTTGTATTTGTTGTAGGATTTCAGTTGCTGACCGCCGGTTCACGCCATGCCGCACAGGCACTCAGCAAGCGCCTGCAACTGCCGCCGGTCCATGTTGAATCGATGCTGTCGCAGATGGGTAAAGAGGCGGCGAAAGAGTTTACTGATTACATCGCGGGTGATAACGAAGCGCACTTAAACAACGGCGCGGCGGTTTTGCTGATTTGGCAGGTGCTGATTGTAGATGGCAGCGATGAAAATACCTGGCGCTGGCACAGCGTGCTAACCCGAGCCGGTTTCTCTGCCACGCTTACCCGACAGCAACTGTTGCTGGCACTGGGCTTTTTGCGCCAGTTAGAGCCCGACAGCCAGGAGCTGAATGCGCTTCGCGAGCAATACAACGCGCGCGTCACGCAGCAGGGCGTTGAGCTGGAAGGGGAAACGACAGAAGCAAGCAATCTGGTCTCGCTCAGCGCCTGGCGCGACCGTCATTAGCGCAAATTGGTTATTACCTGGGCACTCGCCGCGCCTCAGCGGCAAAAACGTTGACGTAACAGCGTTCAACCGTATAATTCGACCCAACCTCTCCGCGCCCTTAGCTCAGCTGGATAGAGCACCGGCCTTCTAAGCCGTAGGTCACAGGTTCGAATCCTGTAGGGCGCGCCAATATATTTCAATGACTTAAGCAAGCTTCAAGCCTACCTGATTTCCTCCTTGTGTCGTATTTGTGTCGTTATCACCCAAAAGTGAGTCAATTTTGCGCGCATGTTCGGTCAGGTGGTTAGGTGCCAGGTGTGCATACCTGCGTACCATTTCGATGCTTTCCCATCCTCCCATTTCCTGCAATGCAGAGAGTGGAACACCCGCCTGAATCAGCCAGCTTGCCCAGGTATGCCGTAAGTCATGAAAACGGAAATCCTCAATGCCTGCCCGCTTGAGTCCTATCCGCCACGCCGTGTTATCATCACACCGCATTTTCCTGACTGATGGCGTCCTGGTGCCGTCTGGCCTGGTCGCCTCTTTGGTGTGAACAAAAACCCATCGTGAATGCTTTCCTATCTGCTCCTTCAGCACCCGGCATGCGGTATCATTCAGCGCCACGCCAATAGCCTTGCCCGCTTTGGCGTTTTCCGGATTTATCCATGCCACCTTCCTTTGCATATCAACCTGAGTCCATTCCAGATCCAAAATGTTTGAACGGCGTAACCCGGTGGACAGCGCAAACACCACAACCGGTCTGATGCTGTCTGGCATGCAGTCGATGAGCCTGTTTGCTTCCTCTCTGGTCAGCCAGCGAATCCTTTTGCTTACGGGCTTCTTGGTCTTGATAACCGGCGCTGTCTTTATCCATCCCCATTCGTTAGCCGCGGCACGAAGAAGTGAGCGCATAAAAGAAAGGTAATGGCTTTTGGTCCCTACGCTGACGGGCCGATCTTTGTATTCAGGTACTGGCTTGCTGTCCCTTATGGCCGCGTCGCGCTGAATTTCCCATTTCCGGCGATGGTTGCGGTTGATCATCCTGCCAACAATCTTTTGCACCTCCTCGCCGGTAATAGAGGAAATATCCCGTCCTGAGAAATGGTAAAGAAAGAACTCAATCTTTACCTTGTCATCATCCAGGCTTCGCTTGTGCTCTTTCTCATCAAGCCAGCGCATGCAGGCCTCTTCGAAAGACCTGACAGGCAGGTCGCCTAACTCCTCAACCCGCCATGCCTCCGCTTTCAACCGGTCGTGCAGCTCCTGCGCTTGCTTTTTGTCCGCTGTGTTAAGCGATCGCCTAACTCTTTTGCCATTCGGGGTAAAGAAATGACAGTGCCATACCCCGCCTCTGAGGGTGATTGACATGATGGACCTCCGTTTGTGCCATCACCCATGCTCGCCGGGCGATTCTGTGATGGATTGCGAACATAATCAATACAGGCGGAGCGAAGTACCAGGTACTTGCCGCTGTCTCCACCTGTTCTGCGCGCCGGCAACTCTCCGCGGCGAATCAGGTTGCTTACGGTTCTTGCTGAAACTTTCAGGTAAAGCGCGGCCTCGGCAAGCGTCAATGGCTCGTCGTTTTCCATATCTACTCCTCAGGTGGCTTGCTGCGTTTGAATGCGTAAATCAGAGCGATGAGAAGGGCGATTGAGATTAAGTCGCCCGGGTCGGCGGTGATGTTGATGTTCACAGAATGCCTTTGCGATATTCGGCCTCTACAAAGCTTTCCTTTGATGAGGTTTCAATTACTCCTCCCAGGATTTTCCTGTTTACCTGGCCTATTGGTGAGTTAGGGTGAATATCCATTCCTTTTAGCGGAGCCAGCCTGGATTGTTCCCTATAAATCAGATCGGCCCGCTTATCACCTACCAACTTGATTACCTCATCGAAATGCTCCTCGCAGGCAACAAATCCCCGGTACTCATATGCGCTGTAGCCATCAAGTTCGGCTTTGCAGCGGCAGCACTTATATTCAGACATAACAACTCCTCACGCAGAGCGCGATAAAGGTTAATTGGGGTGGGGTCACTTCAGGGTGATGTGAGGGATTTTGCCAGCGGCTATCGAGTCGTAAACTTTTTCAATCGCGTGAATCACCGCAGTGTTATTGTAGTTCGTGGCGAAATTCCTCATTGCAGCAATAGCCTCTTCACGCTTGATATCCATTTCGTTGAGGGTTGGTCGGAACTGGCGTCGCGCTTCATCGCCGTAGTTTTCAATTGCTATTTCAACCGCATCACTTTTATCACCCTCTCGAATCACCGTAACCCATTCGGATGCGTAAACAATAATCACTGGGAGCCATGCTTTTGTGTTCTTATCCTGCCAATCACACTTAGTGCCAACCAGTGGCAGACCCTCTCCATTCCATTCAGGCTGCTTTGATGCTGCAAGGGCGGCTTCGTATTCCTCGTATGAAACGCATCCTATACCGCTGAAATTCAATCCGCCCATAAGAAATGGCGCTCGGCCTTTAGAATGGAAAACTACAGTGCCATTGATACCATTGGAGGCTACAGTTCGGTCGCCAGGCCATCCTCCAAGTTTTGGCAATTCTTTCACTAACAGCTCAAGTAAGCTCATGCCACCCTCCTATGCTGCTTAGCGCGTTCAACCTTCTCAAAATCCTCACAGCACTCTGGTGAGCAGAAGAATCCGGTCAATACCTTCTCTTCGCAGTAATGGCAGGTGCCGGTGAATTGCATCTGAGGCTTATTGCGGTTGGCTAATGCCAGGTCAATCATGTGCTGCGTGTGCTCGGCAGCTTCGTCGAGAATATCTGCGCACATAGTGGTTACTCCTGAATGAAGTCGTAAAAAAACCTGCCGGAGCAGGTTGGTTATTCGGGGATGGTTGGCTTTGTGAATAGAGGATCTGGCTTGCCGACGTATATTTCTGCTTCTTCAAGCGTGTGACAAAGGATGCCCTTAACCTCGTACGCATATGGCTCACTAAACGCCTGCCGATAAGCCAGAATCTCTTTTGCCATCTCCTTCATTTCTTCCGGCGAGTAGCAATCGTTAAGCCCTAAAATCCTATCCAATCGCTCATCACTAATCATCCTGACCTCCCGACGCTGCTGCCAGCTTGCGCAAATCAGACTCAATCTCTTCGGCCCAATCCTGCCACTCCTGAGGCAATGAGTTTTTGGCTCCTGCTATGTGATTGGCGATTCGATACAAGCCATCGCTTACAGGCTGTGCGGTGGCGTCAAGGCGCTGGACTTCAGCGAGGCATGCGTTCCATCCATAAGCTTTGGCAAGAGACAGCCCGCCAAATGTTTCAGCTGTAGCCCTTGCAGGCAACTCCACCGGGCGCAAAAGCTGAGCGGGCGGGGTGGTGTAGAGTGGAATCCATAACTGGTCTGCTTTATAGGATTCATGCGGCGTAAACATATCCGCAAATGTTCCCTTGCGAAGAGTTTCTAATTCTTCCGCATCGGTGTAGGCCACGGGTTCAGCCGTCATGACCTGCTCCCCGTTGATTAATACACCGTGATGTTAGTAATGTCTTCATAAGCCACATGAGGACATCCCCATGAAGAAGCGATTTTCCGACGAA